>NZ_JBSXOD010000055.1:0-8160 GCF_056859255.1 Sulfitobacter sp. L-8 | reverse complement strand
TCTGCCGCACAAGCCTGTGAACCCTGTCTCAGGTTTAAGGGCAAAAATATCGGAATTAAAGGCAAAATCTCATATTTAAGGGCAAAACACAGTCGTTGAATTCATTGAATTTCTCATCTCACAATTAAGGGCTACGCGACACCTGCAGCGTGGAGGCGACGGACTCAGACAGTACGCTAGGCTTGAAAGTGCCTTGCGCGACCGACAGTAATGTGGCTCCGAATACGCCGGCGGCCGCCGCTTCCGTCGGCGTAGCGATACCCAGCAGGATCGTCCCGATTACGCAGAAGATGATGATGCTGAATGGAAGGATCCCCGCGATGGCTTTGGCCACGTCCCTGAGAGAAATAGGGTTGAGCAGTTCGTCGCCTTTGCGTGGCGCCACTGACGGCGTCAAGACCAGCCGGAGGGCGATGTAGGCAATGAACATGGCGGCAAGTAAAATGCCGGGCAGGATGCCAGCGATCAGGAGCTTGGCGACGGAAACGTTCGTCAGCATGGCGGTGATAACAATGGCGATGCTCGGCGGAATGATCGGGGCCAGCGAGGCACCCGACAGTATTGCGCCAATCGTGAGTCGGCTGTCGTAACCCCGGCGCATCATCTCAGGGTAGAGCAGCCGCGCCATCATCGCGGACACACCCATGGTGGATCCCGATAGGGCTCCGAAGATCACCGAGAGCACTAGCGTCACGATGTAGAGCCGACCGTGGATCCCGCGGATGAGCGTGTCCACTGAGTCTAGCAGTCGGTTTACGGAACCTGACCTGAACAGTATCTCGCCCATTAGGATAAAGAGGGGCACGGCGGCTAGGACGGTCCCGGTTAGCGTGTCGAAGATCGAATTGACGATTAGCGGAAATCCCTTCGACCCCACTAGCAGAAGTAGTCCGCCGATATTGGCGAGGAGAAAGCCGACGAACATCGGAACGCCGGAGGCGAAGACGATGATCAGGAACGCGAACCCGCACGGAATGAGAATCCACCACGCCATCACAGGACCTCCTGGCGGCAGCGTAGCGCCGTATGAAGCCCGGCATATGCGTCGCGGAAAAAGTATAGAGCAGACCAGAGAAACCCGTATGTGATCCAGATCGAGATGAAGACCTTTTGGATTGAGCCGACCTTGATTAGGAGAATGCCGTCGACGAACTGGCGATGGTTCTCAACGAGCGAAAGTACCGTGATAAGCAGGCAAACGATGCCCGATACAAGGTTCAGTGCAACCACCCAACGATCCCGCGCCCGCTCGCCGAGATATTCGAGCACTGCGGACAGAGCAACGTGAGCCTTGTCTTGTGTGATCTTTGGCATCGACATCATCACCGAGGCGAGAAGCAGGTAGGATACGGTCTCTTCGACCCACCACTGCGGCTTGCTGAAGAAATATCTTGCCACGATCTCGAGTAAATAACTGCCTACGATGGCCAGAAGGCACAACTTGGCGATCACGTAGAACACGCTCGTGATCGCATCTCGAAGGGTTCCGAACTGATTTGACATACTGCTTGGGCTTTCCATTTGACAGTCTCCTCACTGCGCCCGTTGAAGAGGAATTGCAGCTTCAACGAGCGCAGCGATGTCACTTCGTGAGACCAGCGTTCTCGGCAAGTTCGCGCAGGGCTGTGGCCGCCTCGCCGCAGCAGGTCTCGGCCAACTGCCAGTTGTGCGACACCCAGCCATCTTGAACTATGTCTGCGTTCTCGGGGGAAAGCTTGACAACTTGCACACCGAGGTTCTCCAGCTGGCTCTGTTCGTTTTCGACGTAAGCGTGGCCGGCTTCTAGATTGTCGTGCTCGAGTGTCACAGCGACCTTTTCGATGAGGGCCTTCTGCGCGTCGCTCAGTCCGTTCCAGCGATTGAGGTTCATCAGGAACAAGCCATCGACATTGCCGAATGACGGCATCACGCGGTAGGGCGCAACCTCGTAATGTTTAGTGGCGACCATGCCACTACTCGGCCCACACGCCCCATCGACGACACCGCGGTCGAGCGCGGTATAGGTTTCGGAAAACGGCATCGCGACGGGCTGGGCCCCCATGGCCGCGATCACACCCTGAAAGCTCGAGATACCGCGTACTTTTAGGCCGGACCAATCGTTTTCCGGGTCAATCGGCATACGGAAGTAGCAATGATACCCCTGCGGGGCCAGCGGCGAGATGGCGATGAGTTTCAGCCCATGAGTCTCCTGGTAGAACGCATCTAAAGCGGCGAACACGCCAGAGGACCGTCGCAAATCCACGTCTGGAGCGATCACGTCGGTCACCAATCCTAGCCCCCTCGATCCAGCGTGATAAGCGCCGTGAGTGTAGAGCAGGTCGAAGACCCCGGATTTCACCGGTTGGAGTTGCTCGAAGGCGGGCACCACTTCCGGGCCGTTCAACTCCACCTGCAAGTCCGCGTTGCCCGCTTCGACCGCGTCCTTGAACCCCTCGACCTGCGCGTATGTCAGTGTGTCGCTTGAGGGCCAAGACGTGAGAAGTCGCAGCGTCTCCGCTCCTACCGCGCTGGTCGTCATCGCAATCGCCATGATTGTCGCGGCTAGTGTTCTAGTGTTGTTCATATTTTCCTCCCATTAATGATCTTCTGTCGCAGAGCTGACCGCTTCACCACGCGCCTTGTCCACCGGCGCCCTCACATGCACAGCAGATGCCTGCACCTGGCCCGAACCAGACTGAGGTAGTTGACCCGGTGTTGCGCGCTTCCTCCCTCACGTCTCGCCGTTCAACTGTCCAATCAGGATGCGGCAAATTACGCATTATCTTAACTAAAATGTATTTTTAGTAAAGTCAATCGATGGCTGGCGGAGACGATGCAATCCGCGTGAAGTACAATTAACTATTAATTAACAATAAGATAAGCTGCAGGAGGCCGATGTCCGCCATGTTGAAGCCTCCATGCTGCATCTGCAACGGCCCGACCTTGGCGGGGTAATTACATGCCAAGACGGTCAAGTGCCGTAGACATTGTCACCAGCTCGCTCGTGCCACATGGAGTAGAAAATCACCTCGGTCGCGGGGCTGAAGATGCGCTCACCGCGCGAGTTCATCGCAGCTCAAACCGCAACCGCCTGAGTGTCCGCTGAAACGGGGGCAAGACCAGTCGGTTGCGGTGTCTCGTTCGGGGGCACAATGCCCAAGCAGATCACTCAGAGGCAAGTTCCGGCAGGTTCGCACGAAGCATCATATCTGTGGTATTTTGGATGTGGCGTTCTATGGCGGCGACAGCGCCATCGACATCATGGGCGAGCGCTAGATCGGCTATCTCGTTGTGCTCCTTCTCAACCGAGCGCCCGGTCTCGTCCACTGGCATCGCGATGCGGCGGTAGCGCTCGGACCGGAGATAAAGCAAGCTGCGAATTTCCAACCAGCACGCATTTGGGCAAGCCGAGACGAGCGCGTCATGGAACTTCTGATGCCGAAGGTAGTAATCCTTGTACTCCCCTGTCTCCGGCAGAATTCTAGCGTGCGACACCGCGTTCAACTCATGTCGAGCGGAGAGCACGGCAACCTCCCAGGCGACCCCCCCGTTGCGGATCGATTGCTCGAGACATCGCATTTCGATTACGGAGCGGACCTCCGACAGTTCGATCAGATCCCGGCGCGCGATAGGCGCGACCACGAACCCCTTTTGAGGCTCTGCTAGCACCAATCCGTCGGAAGACAAGCGAGACAGGGCCTCACGAATGGCACCGGAACTCGCGTCGAATCTCTTGCACAACTCGTCGATCTTCAACCGCTCGCCAGGAAAGATCTCCGCACTGATGATCGCGTACCGGATACGTTCATAGGTCTGCGCCGTCCTGCTCACGGATTTCTTAGTTTCCCCCATATTCTGCCACCGTGAAAAATTTACATTTTCCCTATTTTTGTGCATTTTGAGGCGTGATGTCAACTTCGCGGATGCAGAGTTGAACGATGAAAGTCCCGAAAAGTCTTGCTTCAAGGGAAGTGAAATTTGCCTTACGGCACGGCCTTCGGATGGAGTTCGCTAGTGGGTTAAGCGGCTCGACTAAGCGGACCTGCCCAGGGGTTTGGCTTTATCGACGGCTTTGGTCCGCTCGGAGTAGTTCGTCCGCCAGCGCCATTGTTTCGGTGGCGCCGGAGTGGATTGCAGCGTCCAAAGCCTGGGTCTGAGGAAGGACTCTTGCAGCGAAAAACCGAGCTAAAGCGGATATGCTGCGGCAATGTGGCTTCGCCGAAGTATCCCGGTCGCAGCTTGCCGCCATGCGGACCCACATCCAGGCGAAGCTCACCAGCGCGACGAACCCCAGGTAATCGGTCGCGCTTGCACCCAGTTCCACAGCGTCGCCCCGTTTGGCAACAAGCTCGTCGGTCAGCTTCTCCAGCCTGCCGAGCGCTCCCTCGACGGCCTGTATGGTGCTGTCGAACTGCGGCACCCCCTTCGCTCTCACGATATCTGCGCGCATCAGGTCAAAAAAACCGCGGGCGACCGCGCCATCTTCCAGCGGCAGTTTGCGGGAAACCAGATCCATCGCCTGAACCCCGTTGGTCCCTTCGTAGATCTGAGCGATCCGGGCGTCGCGCACATACTGCTCCATTCCCCACTCGCGAATGTATCCGTGACCGCCGAACACGTGCTGGGATTGTACCGTGATCTCGAAGCCGAAATCCGTGAAGGCCGCCTTTACCACCGGCGTCAGAAGCGCCACAAGCCCCTCGGCCTTCCGCCTCCGGTCCTGGTCCGGGTGGCGCTCGGCGACATCCATCTGCAAGGCTGTGAAGACCGCCAGCGCCCGCCCGGCCTTGGTGAGAGCCTGGCCAGTCAACAGCATCTTGCGCACGTCGGGATGCTCGATGATCCGCACCGGCTCGCGCGATCCGTCCGCCGAGCGGCCCTGCAATCGTTCTCTAGGGTCAGGATGCATTGATTTCGGTTGCACAGCATGATTCACGGCTCCGAAAACGGAGCGTTGAAATGAGCGATCTCTTCTGGCTGACCGACGCGCAGATGGCACGTCTGGCCCGTTTCTTTCCCAAGTCTCACGGTAAGCCTCGGGTCGACGACAGACGCGTGCTGAGTGGGATTATCTTCATCAACCGCAATGGCTTACGCTGGCGAGATGCGCCTTCCGCCTATGATCCACACAAGACGCTTTACAGCCGCTGGAAGCGATGGAGCGAAAAGGGGATCTTCGCGCGGATGATGGTCGGGCTAGCGGCGGCACACGGCGAAGAGACGACCGTGATGATCGATGCGACATTGCTGAAGGCCCACCGAACGGCGACCAGCATGGCCGTCAAAGTGGGGGCGTGGCCGCCTGATCGGGCGAACCAAAGGCGGCATGAACACTAAACTTCACGCCATCTGTGACAGTCAGGGACGACCGATCGACCTGTTCGTCACTGCGGGACAGGTGAGCGATTACATCGGCGCACGGGCCCTGCTCAGCGGCCTGCCAAACTTCAAATGGCTGCTCGGTGATCGCGGCTATGATGCCGACTGGCTCCGAAAAGCATTGCAGGACAAGGGCATACGCGCCTGCATCCCGGTCGAAAACAGCGGAAGACGCCGGTCAAATACGATAAGCGACGCCACAAGCGGCGCAACCGGATCGAGATCATGTTCGGCAGGCTAAAGGACTGGAGGCGCGTCGCGACCCGCTATGACCGATGCCCAAAGGTGCTCCTCTCAGCCATCGCCCTCGCGGCTGTCGTCATCTATTGGTTATGAATCCTGACCCCAATGCCAGCAACGATAGCTGCTGTTATTTGGCGGGATGGCAGTTCACCCCGTCGGCCGCCATCGGATGGCTCAAGGACACGGTGGGCGGCATATGCTGTGCCGCCCACCTCTCGTTGCTTGTCAGTTGGCGACGCAGGTGAAGCTCTCTGCGCTCGACGGATCTCCTTCCCCATCGTACTCGGCATAGAGCGGGTACGGACACAGAGGACGCGAAAGATTCTTGCCGCCAAAATAGTCCGGGTTGGACACCGTGGCTTCAAGCCGTTCGATGGGAAGATCGTCCTCGACCCAAGCCATCAGCGGGGTCAGCAGGTCGACATCGTCTGTTGCCGGACCTCCCTGGCAATGGTTCATCCCGGGGATAATAAATAGCCGCGCAAAGTCCGCTGCCTGACCATCGGCTGTCTCGTTGACGGCATTCCAGTACTTGATCGTATCAAGTGCGGAAAATGCTGCGTCTGCCGCTCCGTGATAGATCACGAGCTTTCCGCCGCGGGATGCGAAATCGGAAAGGTCCGGCGAATCCGCGTTACCAAGTTCGGCCGACGAGACGGGGTAAAGATCGGTAGTCGCATAGGCGAGCGCCGGCGTCTCGTCTATGTTGAAGTTCATCTCGAACCGCACATATTCATCCGGGCGCAGAGGCACCGGTGGGGTCTGCCAGAGCATTGCGTGTTGCGGAGTGCTGAGGGTCACTTTGCGGGCATTGTTTTGGTCGCTGTCATAGGAACCGAACCACCACGACCGGAATCCGTCATTCACGCTGTCGCCGATCCGCCCGCCGATACCGGGATCCCAGGGATGGCCGGGATACAGCCTTGTCCCGTCTGATGTCACGGGTCCGGCCATCCCGGCGACAAAGGCGTCGATCTGATCCTCCAGCAGGCAACCTTCTTCCTTTGCACCAGAACAAGTAAGTGCTCTCAGTCGCGGAAGCACTGTAACAGTCGTACAGGCCTCAATATTATTGGACATCCGGTCCTCCAACCCGTCCAGCGCATCGCAGGCACCAACAACCGCGTCAGCGATCAGTTGAACGTCGTTGTCCGAATAAAGCTTGTTCAGCAGCGGGATTCCGTCAGGCCCCGACTGGTTCCGCGTTTCCGCTAGGTTCCCAAAGATTCTGAGCAGAAACGGCGCATAGGCTGCCGAGTATGAGAAGTGGATCCCCGGTGCACCGGCCGCAATACCATCATACAGATCGGGATAGCGCTGCGTCATCAGCGCAGCTTCGCGTCCGCCTTCCGAACAACCGATGAAATAGGACTTTTCAGGTGCAGCACCATAATATTTCTCGACAATTGCCTTCCCTACACGTGTCACAATATCATAGGACATGTAGCCGAAATCAAGCCGCGCCTGCGGATCCATGCCGAATGCGGAGCGCCCCGAGGCATTGCTGTCGGAGTTGGTGTCATTGTCATGGCCTGAATCTGTTGTCACGACCGCAAAGCCACGCTCAAGAGCAGAATCCTCTTGGTTGAGCCCCGTAGGCCCCATGGCGTCTTTCAATGCGCCGTTCGAGCCGCCGCCCCCCTCCATGTAGAAGCGGCCATTCCAGTCCTGCGGCAACCTGAGTCGAAACTTGATCGAATAATGTTGCCCGTCCACAGGGCTGATCCGATCATTGATCGCACCGACAATTTCACAATGCGCCGGCATACCCTTATCTCCGGCATGCTCTGCAATTTCGATCAGGCGAAAACCTTGGACATCCGCTGGAAGCTCAATCTCCGTGAGATTCGCCGCGTCAAAGCAAGATAGAAACTGATTGGGAAAATCTCCGGCGACAGCGGCATCGGCATGATCCACACCCGTCAAGAAGAAACCGCTCGCGATTGCTGCAAGGGCCGTAGTTGATCTGATAATTGGCATTTACTCTCCTCCATTTTGTCACTCCTGCGCACCCCGGAATCGCTTCAACAAATCAAACGCACTCGCACAGCGGGCGGCGAATGCCCTTAATTGCTCCAGCAACCCTCTACCGAAACGCATCCTCCGTCGCGTCGCCGGTAGATCCTGGCTCTTCGCCGTTTTAGGTAGCTTCATTCTCAAAAAAACCGATGTTCGTTATTCGAACAATATCCGAAATTCGCGCTTTTGGATTGTTAGCCGTAAAACCTATGCTGTCAAGCGTGGGAATGACGGGCACGTGCCGCGGCGGCGATACTGGGGTGATGCGGACAACCTCCAGATCGTGGAGGGGAGCTTCGTCGGGCGACGTGAGGTGGCGGTAACGACACGTCGGCATGGTATCGCGCTTCCTGCTGACTATGTGGCGGCGGCAGTATCGGAATGGCGAGCTTTACGCCGTGTCGCTTTGCCTTTAAATCTGAGACATGGCGCTTTGAGCGTCGAGTTTTGTCCTTAACTGTGAGATTCGGCTGTCTTTGGTCCTGTGCTTCTGGCGCGCTGTTGCGCAACATGATCAACTGCGGCAAGCAGACGTGGCTC
>NZ_JBSXOD010000054.1:0-43529 GCF_056859255.1 Sulfitobacter sp. L-8 | reverse complement strand
CTTTGACGATCTTCTCGCCAGGGCTTTTGCGTGTTCCAGTTGTCTGTCTCATCGGCCACTCCTCAGTGGTTATGATGAGCCAACAACACTCTCTTATCAAATAACGCTATTTGGACCCATAAGCGCTGACGTCAGACAGTCAACGTGGCCTCTGTTGCGGCTGGACCGCGAATTTTGAACAGCTACAATGAGGTCGGCGTCGGGAAGATCGAGACGGTCGTTGCGGCTGGACCGCGAATTTTGAACAGCTACAATGCAGACGTGATCGGCGTGGATGATAGACTAGTTGCGGCTGGACCGCGAATTTTGAACAGCTACAATGATTGTACTTATCTGACCGGCGCGGCGGCGGTTGCGGCTGGACCGCGAATTTTGAACAGCTACAATTCTGCTGGCATTGCTGCGATAAAGCGCAGGGTTGCGGCTGGACCGCGAATTTTGAACAGCTACAATATCGCGGCGTTTCGGGGCGGGTCATCCGCAGTTGCGGCTGGACCGCGAATTTTGAACAGCTACAATAATTGTCGTCGAGTGCCGGCGCGGTTTGGAGTTGCGGCTGGACCGCGAATTTTGAACAGCTACAATAATGCGTGGGAGGCTACCTTGCGTTCTAAGTTGCGGCTGGACCGCGAATTTTGAACAGCTACAATCACCGCCCAACTGTTCCAGCGTACCGCCCAGTTGCGGCTGGACCGCGAATTTTGAACAGCTACAATGTCGGCCAAGTTCAGATTGTCAGAGGTCAAGTTGCGGCTGGACCGCGAATTTTGAACAGCTACAATTCTTCTTCCACACGCCAGAATAGTACTTGCGTTGCGGCTGGACCGCGAATTTTGAACAGCTACAATTCAACCGTGTCTCAGCCTATACAACGCCAGGTTGCGGCTGGACCGCGAATTTTGAACAGCTACAATCCGAGGGCTGATAGGATGGCGGCGGTGTGGGTTGCGGCTGGACCGCGAATTTTGAACAGCTACAATCATATCGCGGTTGTGACGTGAACAGAACCAGTTGCGGCTGGACCGCGAATTTTGAACAGCTACAATCGGCGTAGGTAGCTCCACGGTCGCAACAACGTTGCGGCTGGACCGCGAATTTTGAACAGCTACAATGACGATCCTCATCAAAGGCGGCATCAACCTGTTGCGGCTGGACCGCGAATTTTGAACAGCTACAATTAAAGAGCGCAACGGGGTGTACGGCTATATGTTGCGGCTGGACCGCGAATTTTGAACAGCTACAATCAAGTCACCTGCAACCGATACAACCGGCGGGTTGCGGCTGGACCGCGAATTTTGAACAGCTACAATCCTAGCCATGCGCCGAGGCTAATCCCGCATGTTGCGGCTGGACCGCGAATTTTGAACAGCTACAATTGTACCTGCCAGGCGCTGTGACTATGCGACGTTGCGGCTGGACCGCGAATTTTGAACAGCTACAATAGCCGCATTATGCGAAAGATGGGTGGTGGGTTGCGGCTGGACCGCGAATTTTGAACAGCTACAATCGGAGTCTTGCGGGCCGTCTGGACGTCACAGTTGCGGCTGGACCGCGAATTTTGAACAGCTACAATAAGGCGGGCGCGAGCTGGACCGCATGGGGGGTTGCGGCTGGACCGCGAATTTTGAACAGCTACAATGAGAAAATAACACGTCCAGCCTGCACATCTGTTGCGGCTGGACCGCGAATTTTGAACAGCTACAATAATTCAACCTCTGCAAGAGTGCCTTTTTTGTTGCGGCTGGACCGCGAATTTTGAACAGCTACAATGCTGCCGTAGATTTCGATGGCGCGGAAGTCGTTGCGGCTGGACCGCGAATTTTGAACAGCTACAATGTGGGCGGGCAAGCCGAACCTCGTGCGTGCGTTGCGGCTGGACCGCGAATTTTGAACAGCTACAATAGATCCCCCGCTAAGCCTTTGTTATACATAAAGATTAGCGGGACTATGTTCGTAGTTTCCACAGCGAATCGCATCAGAACATCACTAGTTGCTCCGGATTCTTACGGTCGCGCTTGCGGCCCTGATCCGAGAATTGAATAATATCACGATATTGGCGGTCGGTGAAGTTCAAGATCTGGACGTCCCCCGCATCGGGCAAATGCCGCTCGATCCGGTTGACCCGTGTTGCAAAGGCTTCCTTGCCATTAACGAACCGCGTATAGACGGAAAACTGGCTCCGCTCAAAACCCTCGTCCAACAAAAAGTTGCGGAATGCCGTCGCAGCCTTGCGTTGGGGCTTGGTATCAGTCGGCAAATCGAACATTACAAGTATCCACATCAATCTGTATCCTGACAAATAGGTACCAGTATGGGTCATGCGCCTAGCCCCGCGAGCGTCAACGCATCGGGCGGGTGCGGCAGGGCAAGGGCAAGTTTGCCGGCCTCGAAACTTTGCCCCAGCGACGTGGCCAGTTTGATGAGAGCCACCGATACCGGTGTCACGCCATCGCCTAAGGGCAGGTCGGTCGCGATCAGGCGTGCAAGGGTTTGCTTGGCGTTGGTGTCGACCTGAACACCGGAGCGGGCGACGAGCGTTCTGACGGAGCAATCGACAAGCGGGCGGAACGGCTCCATTAGGTCGTCAGCCAGCGCGAAGGCGTTACCACGGTTGGCATGAAACAACCCGATCGTTGGATGTAAACCAGCGGAAACAACAGCCCGCGCCGTGGCCGCGCGCAAGACCGTGTAGCCGTAGTTTAGAAGCGCGTTTTCATCCCCGTGCCCAGCATCGCGGCGAAAGTCCGGCCCCATCATACGCGGCCAGTAATAGCGCGCGGCTTGGGCTTCAATGTTGGTGCTGTCGCCCGACGTGATCTTACGGATCATCATCGACAACGCTGCAGATTTTTCGCCAACTGCATCGAGCGCGGCGGCTTGCATGGCGACCTTTGCGGCAACCACCTGCTTCCAAGCCTGTTTGACAAGTGGCGCTTTCGCCTGCCACTGGGCGCGCATTCGGGCACCCTGCCAATGATGCCCTTCTAGCGGCAGTAAAACGGATTTTGGAGCATGGTTGGCAGCACACAAGACGACTGGTGCCCCACGGTCGGCCAGTTCCGTCAATAGCGACGTCGACCAAGTTGTTCCGTGTGCGTGCACAATCACGGCCGCGATCTGATCCAATTGCGTGCGGCCGATCTCTGTCCCGTTCTCGGAAACCTTCAGGAATCCACGGTCGCGCGACAGGTGTCGCCCGTCAGTCGCGATATCAATGATCTGGTCCACACGTTACCCCTTAACCCCCCCCCGCACGCGAATCGCTAACGCATTGATTATACTGCCGCCCTACCATTTCGCCAAATTCAGGCGTCTATAAAGGCGGCCCAGGATCGCGCAGGCGGCCCATTTCATCCACGATGACTCTGCGTGCTTTAGCTTTGAGGAGGGAGCCCGCCCCCAACTGAATGAGTTTGAAATCATCTTTGGGGTCTCTGTCTCTCGCATCGGCGTTTGCTTCGGTATGAGGCGCAACGAAAATGCTCCCGTTCTGCTTCATTTTCCGCACATAGCCAATAATGGTCTCACCATCCCGCTCAAGCATCACCATGTCACGCTTGAAGATGCGCATTAGCCGCTTCGCCGCCGGATGAGGTTTCTTTTCGGCACCGGACTGGTGTGCCTCGTAGGTTGTCACGACCTGTGGCTTGATCTTGCCATCGGGCAAGCACCAGATTTCATAGCAATGATTGCTGTCGCCCTTGTACGCCTTGTAGGGCCGCCCCTCTTGGTTCGCGACTTCGACACGCGCGCTTTCCTGCAAGGTTTCTTCAAGCCTGACACGGCGCAGGCCGAAATAGGGATTATCGGTGTTATCCGGCAAAATTGGCGAGGCGGCAAAGGCCAGCAGTGCGGCCTCGAACGCCTTGCCGTCCAGCCCACGGGTCACGCGCGCGAGGTGTCTTTGCAGGTCAACATCACGGAGATTTGCTCCCCGTTTGGTGACGGCAACATCGTTCGGGCTAAGCGACGCTAGGGGCTTACGGCTAACGACGGTGCCGTTCTGTCCAATTCCATAGGCGGTGTCGTTGTGCAGTTGGCCAGATGTGCTGTCACGCCCGGATTTGCGCGCGGTCGGGTCGATGCGTCCATGATCGGCGCGGTGGCTAACGATGATCTGCGCGACCTGCGCGCTGACGTCGTCGCGAAAGCCCTCCCATGGTGGTGGAACCGAGCGTGCGACCTCCTCAGCGCCGTTCAGTTCGTCCCGTCGTGCCATGTCGGCAACCCTCTTAATCAGACCACGGTCCGTGGCGGCTACAACGGCGGCGTCAATCGCGTGGTGGCGGTGGTCGGTGCGGTTTTTGGCCTTAACGGTTTGTGCGTCGCTATCGGTCAATACCGTCAATCCATTGAGCCCCCAATGTCGACGCAACGTCTCTGTCAGACGACCCGGCACGACCCAGACATGGCTTTTGCCATCGCCTCCGTCATATAGCGCATCCAAATAAGCCCGCGCGATCCGAGACAGATATTGCGTATCTTTCAAGGCGCGTGCACTGAAATCATTTTCCCCTTCGAACTGCTCCATCGCATCGGGCGCGAAGCGCCAGGCCTTGTTGACGGGCAAGTTCTTGAGGTTGGCGGCAATCGTCTCCCATTGGTCAGTCCCGCCCCATGCCTCCCACGGTGTCTTGTTGGTTTTCTGTCGGTTGGCCTCTTTCAAACAGAGCGTGCGATTGGCGAACCCATCGTCCAAGGTGCGGGAGAATGGAAGTATGTGATCGACGTCTACTTCGGGTGTGAAAATCATGGAAACAGAGATCGGCTGTCCTGTGTATGGGCAACGTCTCGGGCCAATCGCGGGGCCAAGGTCTTCCCAAATTCGAAGCTTCATTCGGTTCGTGCCCGTATTCGGAACGCCCAGTTCTTCCAGCTTCTTGCCTCGCGCAATCGCCGCTTCGGTGTTCTTCTTGATGTCGCGCTGGACGTCTTTTTTCTGATCCTCGGACAGCTTCAGGTCACGGGCCAGTTCCACGACGATCTCGTCCGGCCTGCCATACACCTCGATGATCCGGTTCACCAAGCGGCGCAGCTGGTTCAACCCGATATGCACTGTGGGATTGGTGATACGGCCATATCGCTTCACGTCATCATCATTTGGATCCCCCGTTCCGGGGATGACGTGGCGTTCAAGGATTTCGGCGTAGTATGGCAGGTTTTCCAACGCTTCTCCTGTACGGCCATCCGAATGATGCCATCCGCAGGCAGCAACTGCGGTACCGTAGGTCAAGACATCCGACTCAAGTGCCTCCAAAATCCGCGTGGTCGCCGTCAGGCCCAACCGCCCGTAGCCGTCGGGCAACGGTGCCTTCGCGGTCTCCTCTGCATGGGTTCGATCCAGCCTATGCACATCCATGAGCCAGCGAACCAGATCTGCGTGCTCGGCATCACTCTGCACGGCGCGAATGCGCTGCACCACATCCCACTGACCTGCGCTTTCCAGCGTCGACCACCGCGCGCCGAACCTGTCTGGATGGGATAGGCTGGCGCGTACTGGATCGCAGGCAATCGCATCACGGTTGGCCGTTTCCAGCGTGAAGCTTTGCTCAGGCCGCAGCTTGATCACCTTAGCGAGCGCCTTCAACTTCATCGTCATACCAGAGAGGGATTTCGTTTGTTTCTTGTTGTCCAAGGCATGCACGATCTGGTCCCGCTCCTCGCGCGTTAGCAGGCGCGACGGCTCTCCCCGTGCTGCAACCTTCAGATTATTGACCGTTTCTATCAGGATCCGTCGCTGGTTCAGCGGGTGGGCACTGGGAATGCGTTTGTCGCGCTCAGGAACGTCATGTTGCCCAGTAAACAGACACAGCCCGACTTCCGGCCTCTCCAAAGGGCGTTGGTGAAAGATGATCGTTGCAATTTCGTCGCGCAGATCGTCGGTCAGGACATCTGGTGCGTAATGGGCCTGCGTCGCCCACAGTTTGCCAAACTCCTCAGACAAGTGTTTTCGGTCAGGATAGAAATCATATCCTGCCTCTTCCTTGTCCGCGTTGTCGCGTCGCGCCACGGTCAGCCGCGTGCGCACGCTCGGCACACGCCTGGGGTCAGGGGCAGCAGCACGTCGCATATGTAGGAATTCCCCATAGGTGCGCGCACCCTTGGCCATCATTGCGTGATCCAATCGCGCAGTTGCATCCTTGATCTTGCCGCTTTCGTTGTCGCCTCGGTCCGTCTTGCGGTTGGACTTGAACCCCCGCCGCTGGTTGAGGTGAAACAGCGCACGACCGAGATGTGTAAGCGGTAGCGGTCCGTCTAAACCCCTTGCCCGCAATTCGTAAGGGTCCAACGCTTCAAGCGCCTTGGCCTCGACGGGGTCAGCAGGCATCAGCCCCACCTGCGCCATACGCTTCATCAACGCCGCCTTACGCCGCAGATACCTGTCACGCCGCCGCCGTTGCGCTCGTGCAGCCCTGCGATCCACTGCCAATGACGCCTTGGACTTTGGGTCCCGCCCGTCCGAGAAAATGCGCACGCCACCGTCCACCACCTCGGGAATCTGGCCTCGATTCATGCTATAAAGCCACCAGCCAATGGAATTCGTTCCAATATCAAGACCCAAGCGCATAGGCGCATCCCCACAAAAATGAGGATATTATACACTTGGAGCAGGGGTGCACAATCTAAAAGTGTGTTTGACAACTCGGACAAAATCCAAAATATTACTCCTGTTCAAAATTCGCGGTCGAGCCGTTAACAAGCATTCGATTGCACCACATTGAAGCGCAGGCTACGGCCTGCGCTTTTTGCTTGGAAGAATGTGAACAATTTAATTACCTGGCCTCTGGCGAATTATTAGTGCAATGGGCGTCCAACTTAAGAGTAACTTCGTGGCCCGAAGGTCTTCTAGAAGGTTGAGAGGCTTCAATCTTACTTTTGCAGCGAAGTCCGGTTTCCGTCAATTTCGTGGAAAAGACCTGTTCGCGGACGCAGAATTCTGTCGCTTGAGTTGGGCACGAGCGCCTTTCTTGTAGGGTTTTTCGCGGTTGCTGCCGTGCGGAAAGGATATTGGTCGGTTTGCCGTGGTTCTGGGCGGTAGCGGCGAGGAGGAATTCGTCATTCGCCCCGCATAGGCCACGTAATCGGAGCCTGCTCAGTCCTGGCATACCTCTTTGAGGGCGCGATACCGTGCCGTGCTCTTGCAAGTCGGCCTTCGATTGAGGGAGTTGAGCGCACAAATGCAGTGTCGTCTGACTTCGCCTTTGTCCGGAACACCATTAACCAAACTTGACATCGGGCAGGTGATTAGTGGATTTAGAACAAATAAAGAACATTTAGGATTCCCATGCCAGTTTACCCAGTTGATGAACCCGTCCACATACCATCCCAATCTGTTCGAATTGTCAGCACACCAGTAAGCGCCGGTTTTCCTTCGCCAGCAGGAGATGATCTTGAAGATGAGTGGATTGGACCTGTCCCGCTTTTGTGCCGCCCCAAGTGCACGTTTAGGCCACCTTCCGTTCGAAGGCGACCGGGCTTTTCCAACCTAATGCTGCATGGCGTCTTCGCGGATTGTAGAACCCATTTATATATTCGAAGATCGCCAACTCTGCCTGCCGTCGCGTTTCCCATGACCGCCGCCAGATCAGTTCAGCTTTGATTGTCTTGAAGAACGTCTCGACAGCAGTGTTGTCGTAACAATTTCCCTTCCCAGACATCGACACCTCGAACCCATGCTGGCGCAGGATTTTCTGATAGTCGTGAGAACAATATTGCGACCCGCGATCCGTGAGATGGATGTAGCCCCTGGGCGGTTGCCGGAACGCGATGGCCATCTTCAACGCTCGGATCGCGAGGTCACGTTTCATGCGATTGCTCACCGCCCAGCCGATGAGCCGCCGTGAATGCAGGTCCAGTATCACAGCCAGATACAACCAACCCTCGCGCGTCCATACATAGCTGATATCGCCTGCCCATTTCTGGTTAGGTTGTTTAGCTGCGAAGTCCCGATCCAGAAAGTTCGGCGCGATATCGAACTTGTGGTCGCTATCCGTCGTGACCTTGTGTTTGCGCGTTCGCACCACGGATATGCCGTTCTGGCGCATGAGGCGGCCAACCCGACGGTGCCCAACATCTAAACCGATCTCCTTCAGTTCCTCAGTCATCCGAGGCCGACCATGACTGCTGAGGCTGAGACGCGACTGTTCTTTGATGTGGGCCAGCGCGACCAAATCAGACCGCTGTCTGCGGCTGGCCGGGCGGCTGCGGAAAACACGTAATCTACGTGTGCTGACACCAACGACACTGCATGGACGGTTGGCCGGGAAATGTTCCCTGTGTTCTTCAATGAACCTAAATCTCATTGCTTTAGGCCCGCAAAGAACTGGGTGGCTTTTTTTAAGGTCTCCCTCTCCTCCTTGAGAAGCCGGACTTCACGTCGAAGTCGATCATTCTCTTTGACGAGCTCTAAATCCTCTTTCGAAACCAAATCTGTGTCTCGATGCACCGTGATCCACTTGTTCAGCGTCGACATTCCAATACCCAGATCGTCAGCCATCTGCGTGCGCGTAAGCCCACTTGTCAGCGCGATCCGCACTGCATCTTGGCGGAATTCGTCCCTCCGTTTCAGTCCCATAGTCAGTCTCCTTTGTTGCAGTAAATGCTATCAAAGGAGCGGCACCAAACCGCGACAGGTCCACTGAGCATAATTCGAACAACTCCACACTTCTTTTTAGGGGGGTGAACTGTAAAAAACGTTAAATTCACTCGGGGAAACTACGTGGATATTAATCGCTTTTTGCTTCGATATTTACTTGAAATTCCTGGCAAATGTTGTTTCGTCTCTGCTGATCGCTGAATGACATGTCAGCGCGAAGTTTGGGTGTGTGGACTTGAGGGTATCAACTTGGAGAGATTTGAAATTCCGCTGTTGTTCAACGAGAAGCCAAGCTGGCCCATCCTGCTGGATCCACCGAGCCTTCATTACACCTCAAGCGCTTACATGCGCGCCAATGGCGATGACCCATAACCCATCTTGAACGACCGACTGATCCTGAAGCCAGATATCGACCTCAACCGGTATCGATGTCACGCTGTTCTTGATTGGATCGAGGTTCAGATCGAGGCGATTGGCGTGCACCAAGCGATCAATATCCAGAGGGCGGCAAGCAAGATGCTCGCCGAAAGTGGATCGACGTCCAAAGTACATGTATCTGGACCAACCCGAAGTGGCGGGTATACGGGAAGAAGCTTTATCGTCCGGGTGCAACAACCAGGATTTCGCCATTTGGGGTCTCTCTGCGCAGAGCTTTTGAGAAAGTACCCAACATCTGTCAGATCTGTAGAGGGCTTGGCCACCTTGTTGTGCCTGGACAAATTAGCGCGCTCTTCCTGCAGCCAGTCATGGAGATTATCGGCCAGGGGACGGGAGAGTTCCTGACGGGCGGCAAGCCGGGCATGGGCATCCAGCCCATTGATCTCGCGCTCTATAGCGAAGATGGCGTCGATCCGTTTCCTCGCTTCCAGCGCGGTCGGCGAGATCTGATCGGCCGGTTTGCCCTTGCGGACATTCCCGGCTACATCCGCAAGTTCTCAGAACTTCCGGCGCGCATGTGACCAGCACAGCGCGCTGGTCACGGGGCCCGCATCACGGTCAGCGCGGTAAAGATCGTTGTATCCGCCATGGGCGCCGGCCTGCAGCACGCCTTGCCATCCGGCGAGATGCTGATTGGCATTGGTTGCCGCGCGATCACGGGAGAAGCGAAAGAACGCGGCCGGTGGCACGCCACCATTCCAGGGCTGGTCATCGCGCACATAGGTCCAGAGACGGGCCTTTTTTGCACCGCCCCGCGCCAGGAGCGGCACGGTCGTGTCGTCGCCATGCAGGCGGTGCGCGGCAAGCAAATGGTTCTCGATCAGGGCATGGATGGGCTGCAACGCGACTGTGGCATGCCCGACCAGGTCCGCCAGGGTCGACAGGCTCAATTCGACGCCTTCACGGGCGAAGCGTTCGGCCTGCCGGTTCAACGGCTGGTGCTGGCCATATTTCTCGAAGACCAGCATGGCGATCGGGCTGGGCTCGGCCCATCCGCGCGGGATCGGATGGAACGGGGCCGGTGGCTGGCTGATCTTCTCGCAGGCCCGGCAGGTGAACTTCTCGCGCACGGTCTGGATCACCGTCCACTGCCGCGGGATCACCTCCAGCGTCTCAGTGACATCTTCGCCCATCTTCACGATCCGATCCGAACCACAGCAGGTGCAGGCGGCAGGTGCCTCGACAACAACCCGCTCACGCGGCAGGTGATCAGAGAACGGCTTGCGCACAGGGTGGCGGCGCGTGAAGGCGCGCACCTTGCTGGCCTTTTCAGCCGCCTGTTCTGCGGCCAGGGCATCCTCGGTTGCCGCCGTTTCCAGTTCTTCGAGCTGCAGTTCCAGTTGATCAATCAACCGCGCGCGCCGTTCCGACGAGATGCCGTATTTGTCGCGGCGCAGCTTGGCAATCTCAAGCTTGAGTTCCTGGATCATCGCTTCCGAACAGGACACGACGGCGCGGGTCTGTGCCAGCTCGCTTTCCGCAACCTCTGCGCGGGCCTCCGCAGCGGCCAGGGCGGCGCGTAATCTCGCAAGCTCGGAAGCGGTATTCGACATGGCGGATGTCTATCATCCGTGTTCGAGGGGTGCCAATAAAAACAGGCTTGACGAAAAATTTATCCAGCCTTTGCAGGACGTTGCGTCCAGCGCGGATTGCGCCAGTCGATCCCCTCCAGAAGATAGCCCAGTTGTGCCGCAGAGATCTGCACCGCCTCGTCGGACCGGCTCACCGGCCAAATGAACTTTCCCGCCTCCAGGCGCTTCAGATACAGCGACATACCCACGCCATCATGCCACAGGATCTTGACCAGATCGCCCTTGCGGCCCCGGAAGCAAAAGAGCTCGCCCGCATGGGGATCGCGGCCGAGCCCTTCTTGCACCTACAACGCCAGGGTGTTCATGCCCCGCCTCATGTCGGTGACGCCGCCCGCAATCCACACCTTCACGCCAGCCGGAAACGCGATCATTGCCGATCCAACACTGCCAGAAGCCGTGCAAGTGCTTCGGGCTCCACGCCCACCGGCACGATGAGCCGGTGCCCATTCGGCAGGGCTATCTCAACCTGACAGTCCGGAGGCGGACAGGGATCAACCGGACTTGCCTGCGACGCGGTAGCTCCCTTTGCACGGTAACCGGCGCGAACGGCACCGGGCGAAAGGACCCAAGCTCACCGTTTCGATACTGCCGCCGCCAAGTGGTCAGGAGCGACCGGCAAAATGCCATGCCGTCGAGCTGTGGCTGCCGCTTGTCGGTGGCCGATAAAGCTCTCCTCCACGATGCGCAGTTTATCATCATCTGACCAATACCGGCGGCGATCACCATCGGCAGCGGAAAGAACTTCGATTTGAGGGCGATTATTGAAGTCGGACATAAGGCCGGACTTACCATCGGATCGATCCCGATATCAGGCGGCCGACGCCGGAGCCTTACGATTGTTGATCTCGATCTCCGACCCTTCATTGCCAAGCACGAAGGATCGCTGTGCGGCGATCTTCGTTCCGCTCACGATCGCGCCGTCAGTGGGCAGGAAGCCCGCCACAGGCAGGTCGGCGGACAGTGCCACGCGAGCCGAACCCATGGGCTCGACACGGACGTGCCATATGAACTCCTCAGCGAAGGTTGGGATCGGTGAGGTGTGGCCGTCGTATCCGCCCAAAAGCACCTTGAGATGGGCCCGCCCGCCCGGCAGGGGAACGACAGGCAGGTCTTCGGCCTGAACGGGCATGTATTCGGCTGGCTCTGCCTTATTGCGTGCGGGTAGGTTGATCCAGAACTGAAAGCTGTGCAGTCTGCCGCCGTGTTTGCGCAGATCCGTCGAGATCATTTCGTCATGGACGATGCCGTTGCCCGCCTTCATCCACTGCACCCCGCCATCAGAGATGGTGCCATGCCCGCCCGTGCTGTCGGCATGGGTCAGTGCGCCTTCGAGGACGTAGGTGAAGGTGGCGATGCCCCGGTGTGGATGCGCGAAGGACCCGTCGTGGTCAGGCAACACTCCCGGTGCGATGTCTTTTGGCGGCAGGTGATCGAGGAGCATGATCGGACCTACGAACTGCACCGCTTTGTTGGGCAGGGCGCGGGCGATTGTAAAGGGCCCGACCTTATCGGGCTGGATATCAAGTTGCGATATAACCTGTCTCATTTGTGAACTCCTTGTGCTGATCCAGAAGTAGGGGTGGGGACGACGGATTGAAATTTATATTTTATGCGTATCTATATAAGATATGCTTATGAAGTGGGGATGCAGATGAAGCTGGACCAGTTGAAGGTGCTGCGGGCCGTGGTCGAAAGCGGAACGATCAAATCCGCCGCCGAAAGCCTCAACCGCACCCAGCCGGCGGTGAGCCAGGCCCTGAAGGCGCTGGAATTTCAAACCGGCACCGAGCTCTTCGACCGCTCGGGCTATCGGCTCGAGCTGACGCCGGTGGGCCGACGGGTCTATCTGCAATCCCTGCGGGTACATTCCGAGGCCGAGGATCTGACGCAGTTGGTCCGCCATTTCGAGAAGGGGCAGGAAGAAACCATTACCATCGCCATCGACGCTGCCGCCGACCCGAATGTCATGATGCCCGTGCTGGCCAAGCTTCAGGTCGGCTTTCCCGACACGCGCGTCGTACTTCGTGCCGAGGTCCTGTCTGGTGCCATCGAGGCCGTGCGGTCCGGCGAAGCGGCGCTTGCCTTGGCTCCGGCCATCCCGGTCATGCTGGAAGAGGAAGGGTTCGACTACATGCCTCTGGCCGGTTCGGTGATGCGCAATGTCGCCGCACCAACGCTGCTCGATGCGATGGACGCGCCCCGCACACTGGCCGACCTTCGAAGATTCCACCAGGTGATCGCGCGCGACAGCGGCCAGGCCGCTGGCCTGTTCGACCGCGAGCTTGGCGTTCAGAAGGGACAGAGGCGATGGTATGTCAGCGACCTGCACATGAAGAAGCAACTGCTGGTGGCGGGGCTTGGCTGGGGCCGCCTGCCGCAGCACCTGATCGCCGAGGAACTGGCGCAGGACCGCTTGCGCGATATCGTTCTGCCCCATACCGATCTCAATTTCGAGATCGAGGTTTTCGTCTTTCGCCAACGCAGATCGGCGATGGGACCCGTGGCCACCCACCTATGGAAGGCGTTCGCCGATCAGGCGGCCTGAACCGTCGCGGCGTAATGCGCGAGGAACATGTCAACGCAGTCGGCAATGACGGCACCGGAGTCGAGATCAGCCTTTGCGCCCGGCAGGAACTCGGGCCACATCAGGAAATGCTTGATCATCGGCAGGAGCTGCCCGCCGGCCAAACCCAGTTCGGCCCGCCGCAGCGCGCCGGCCCGCATCGCCGCGCCGATCAGCGTCTGTATCGGGCCGTCCAGCATCGCCGCCTTGGCGAAGAAGGCCTGCGCCAGATCCAGGAAGCCGAAGCGGTCGTACGTCAAGCCTAGTCGAGGAAGGCGGCAGATACCAAGTCTGTCGCCGGGCAGTTGTCGCCGCTGAAGATTCCGGCCCGCATTGTCTTGGATGATGCCGATAAATTTCAAAATTTTGCGCATGGAGAGCGGCTCGTGAAAGGCGTTGGCGCACCGCTTCGGCGTATAAAAGGCGGATTGTATTTTGCGACGGAGGATCATTTTTCCAATGTAGCCGAGGATATCAACCCGCTGCGTCAAACCGTCAAGGTGGATCAACCCTGGTCGCCGTGCATCGAAGACCGACCGCGTCGCCGTATTAGCCGTTGATCAGCCATCAACAGCAAGGCGTAACCCCATCATCTGCCAGCGCTGATGCGGATAAAAGAAGGTGCGGTAGCTTGCCCGCATCTGCTCTTGCGCCGTCGCACAGGACCCACCGCGCATCACCATCTGATTGACCATGAACTTGCCGTTGTACTCACCCAAAGCACCCTCTGGTGCCTTAAAGCCGGGATAAGGCGTAAATGGTGACGCCGTCCATTCCCAGACATCCCCCCAGACACCTGTTCCCGGCATCGGGCGCAGGGTACCCTCGTCAAGGAAATTGCCGCGTATCTGGTGCTGTGCAAAAGCGTGCTCGTGCTCCGCTTCGGTCGGCAGGCGTGCGCCTGCCCAGCGGGCAAAGGCATCGGCCTCGTAGTAACTCACGTGGACTACGGGTGCATCCAACGCGACGGGCTGCGGGCCGCGCAAGGTGAACGTCCACCACTCGTCGTCCTGCCGCCACCAGTAAAGCGGATGCGTCCAGCCTTCCTTCTTGGCAACAGCATAGCCTTCCATCAACCAATGCCGCGGATCGCCATATCCACCGTCGTCCATAAACGCGATCCAATCCCGATTGGTGACAGCACGATCAGCGATGGCAAAGGGATAGACGTAAACCTTATGCCGAGGGCCTTCACAATCATAGGCAAACCCATTTCCGTCATGGCCGATTTCGATCACACCTCCGTCGTGGTGTGACCATGTCAGCGGTACTTCGGCAGTCACTGGCATCGGCTCTGGATCGCGGTAGACGGGCAACAACGGATTGAACGAAAGGCCGTGCAGCAGGTCTGTGACCAGCAGCTCCTGATGCTGCATCTCATGGTGGCAGCCCAATTCGATCAGATCGAAAATTTCCGGTGTGTTGTCTCTTTCAAGGTCGATAAGCTCTGCCATCGCGCCATCAACATGTTCTCGGTAAGCTCTCACGTCTGCGTGGTCAGGCCTGCTGACAAGACCGCGACGGTCGCGTGCATGGCGCGGTCCTGCGGTGACGTAGTAGCTGTTGAACAGAAATGCAAAACGGTCGTCCGGGCTCGTATAATCGGGCAAGAACGGTTTGAGGATGAACTCTTCGAAGAACCATGTGGTATGCGCCAAATGCCATTTTGCAGGAGACGCATCCTCCATTGATTGCAACATCATGTCCTCGGGCAGCAATGGTGACACCAAGTGCGTAGTCCGAGCGCGGGTCCGGTCAAAGAGGGTCGGTACGGAGGGCACTTGCTGTGCGACGGCGTCTATATGGTTCACGATGCGATTACCTGCCTGCAATTATTGGTCCAAGAACACCGGCGATGCAACGCGCAACCTAAAGGATTGGAGATACAGCCGGATATGGTCGGACTGGTAAAACACAGTACGCGTCAAAAAGTTCCGTTCGAACTCAAGTCGGAGTCGTTCAAGTGAGTACCGCTTACTGTGATCCAGGCTGCCCCCACGCGATTCAAAGCAGGGAAGTTGGTCAAAGCAGGGAAGTTGACCAGATCCCGACGGATCCGCCCGCTGCTGGTCGCTCCTTCATATGGAAAACTGCAGTTCATTGACGGGTTCCCGGAAATATCCCCGATCAGGGCTGGTTTTCCCGCGCTTTGCTTACGCAGTCGGGTTGGACACGTCTGGCAATTTCATGACCGCTGCTGGCACGTTGTCCCCGATCGCATGACGCGGTCTTCACGCGGCGTTTCGGTGTTTTGGTGCTGAGATGGGTGCGCAACCCATTGTATACGCGATAGGTCTTATTCGGATTGATCTTCCACCCGGAACCTGAACGGGCAAGGTTGGTATCGCCGGGCCAACATGGCCGACGCGCGCCCGAGGTGCTTTTGAACGCGGCGCTCATCGACCTCTGTTGCTGGCCAGATCCGTGCGCAAGCCGTGGCCGGATAATTCGGAATTCCATTTTTTCAGTCAGTTTGAGAGTGTTCCGCTTTCAGCGCTGTTTGCTTGATGAGGCGGGATACGAACCTGTCAGGCAGGCGGGTTTCTGCGCGGATTGATCGCGTTCCAGCGCGAGAGCCAAAATCTTGACATTTCATGATCCGTCATGATATTTTGATTGTAGAATTTGGAGCTGCGCTATAGCGACCAAAACCCGAGAGAAATTCGCAACCCACGTAAATTCGGAAATTCTGTCCGCAGTGCGTGACCTGACGCAGGACGAAGGGCGGTAGTTGCAAGCTCTGGTGGATAAGGCGCTGAGCGACCTGATCGAAGAGGCGGCGGCGCTGTGGGAAAGCCTCGCGCAAAACCGGCCTTTCGTCGATGGCAACAAACACACAGCTTTCGCTGTCACATATACCTTTCTTGCGATCAACGGCACACGGATCACTGCCGATGCCGAGGACACCTACGCCTTCATTACCGGCCTCTCAGAGACCGACATACACTCACTGGATCAACTGGCCGTATGGCTGCGCGCCAATGTCTCGGTTGATCCGCAACCCGCTCCGAAGTGAGCATACCGGCAGACTGAACTTGCGCCATGTCATCGTCTCATGCCTTTGATCATCGGCTTTCCGGCTTGATCGGTCGCTTTTACGATGCGGCGGCGGACAACGCTTTGTGGGCGGGCATGGCCGATGATGTGGCGGGATCGCTGGAGTCCACCAGTGCCGTGTTGAAGCTCCATGGCGCAGACGACACCGTCCAGCTTCTTGAAAGCACCGTAAATTTGCACGTTTCGGATCGCCAAGAATCCTGGGCGACGCATTGGCACAGGCAAGATTTATGGGTGGAGCGCGCCGCAAGTTTCGGCGTCTCGCGCGTTGTCACCGATCATGATCTCGTCTCGCCGATCGAACAGCGCAAAAGCGGCTTCTATCAGGAGTGGCTGCGCGAACTTGATATTCACCACATGGTTGGTGCCGTTTTTCCGGGTGGCAATGGTGCTCTCGGCGTCCTGGGGGTGCACCGGCCAAAACGGGCGGGTGCCTATGACGACACCGACCGCCATAAAGTCTCGATCCTCCTGCCGCACCTTCAACGCGCAATCTGGCTCGGCCAGCAACTCGCCATCACGGCGGCACGTCAGGCCGTGACCGAAGAGGTGCTCGCGCGGATCGATGCGGGTGTGTTTGCCGTGGATGTGCGGTGTCGGATCATGTCGCTGAATGCGGGCGGTGAGGCTCTGCTGGATGGGGCAAGCGGCCTTGCGGTCTCACACGGCCGCCTGAGACTGCAAGATGGTTTACTGGATCAGTGCATGGCGCAGATGGTACAGACGAGCGTGTCGACCGCATCGGGACACCCTGTGCCGCCAGGGGCCGCCATGGTGGTTCCGCGTGACGGCCGTCTGCCCCTGACGATGATCGTGACACCATTGCGGCCCTCAGGCATAGGCACCCAGACCCAGCCCCTGGCACTTGTCATCGTACGTGACCCGGAAGCGGCCACACTCAGTACAACGGGCTTGCGGGAACTCTTCGGCTTCACGCGGTCGGAAGCGGTGATCGCGCGTGACCTTGCCAGCGGTCTCTCTCTTGACGATGTGGCAGAGCAGCGCGGCATTGGGGCTGCTACCGCTCGCTCGCATCTCAAACGCATCCTCTCCAAAACCAATACGCACAGGCAAGCAGAAGCCGTGGCGCTGATTGCCCGCAGCGTGGCCGCCCTTGATCAACGAACCTGATTTTCTCCCCTGAACTGGGGGCGAAACCAAAGTTTGATCAGCGTATTCTACCGAGATATCGGCCCGCCGATGCGGTGCCGGTCTTTCAAGTCAGGATGGGGGGTGTTGCCATGGGCATGGGTCTTATTCTTCTTGTGGTGCTGGGTGTGGCAGGATTCTTCCTGGCAAAGAAGTTCGGACTGCTGGGGTTGCTTCTCACGCTGGGCAATTCGGGCAGAAGCCGCTTTCGTCGATCTGGATCTGCTGGAGAGACTGTCTTTCGCGTAACCCCAGCACGGCCTTCGCTTACTGCGCTGGCCGCGATTGCAGTGGGTCTGACCTTTCTGATGAACGTGGAGACGCTGGGGATTTTCGCGTTTTTCGGTCTGATGCCACTTACCATGGGGTTGCTTGCCTTCCCGATCGGGGCGCGATACCGGCAATCGGCCACCATCACGATCGCGGATGAGGCGGTCAGCAGTGGCGGTAAATCCTGGGGGCTTGGCGAGATTGCGGATTTCAACGTTCGGCAGGGAAGCCGGATCAATACGGACGAGCCACCACTGGGCATTCATCAAACGCCGGACGGCGGGCTGATCTATGGCAGGTCGTCTTTCGCGATGATGTCGCGCGTACTGAACAGGCGCATGATCGAGCGGTCCTACTTCGTCAGTTTGCGCACGCGCGCGGGTAGCGATGAAACGGTTCTAAGCGGTGGTCTGACGCTCGATTGCGCGCACGCCTTACAGCGCGATCTGCGCGAGGCCGTCTCTACAAATGCCAAGATTTCGATCGGAGGTGTCGCATGAAAACTATACTTACGGTTGCGGTGCTGATCGCGAGCGCCGGGTGCGCAGCGGCCCAGACGAAAGCATTTCCCGTGGTTCAGACAGAGACCGCCTTTCTTGATGTGTGCGAACAGGAACGGGTGCAGCGAGAGCCTGCTTCTGCCCCTTGGGCGCGGGCCGAGTGCCAGATCAAATGGCGATGGGCCCTGGCGGCGGGGCCGATGGCAGATGTCATAATCGCGATGAGCAAAGCCGATGGCGATGCGGCGCAAGGAACCGCTTCCATGTCAGGGTCGGCCATGCCTGCGGGCATTGCCGTATCGCACAATGCGGCGGGCATCCGCTTTGACTGGCAAAAGCCAGGCTCGGAGGGCCATTACAATGTCACCGGTGCCCTGCGCAGTCGTGGTGTCACTCTGCAATCACTCGGTTGCCCACAATACCCCGGTGCATCGATGGGCCGCGAAAAGGTCATGCTGGCGGGCGTGCCTGGCCGTCAGCCTTTTGTCGTTACGGTCTACAGTCGTGCGGCACCGACCGGTTTCGAGCCGGGCGTCTATGAAGTCGATGCTGATTTCAGCGGCAAAGTGCCTGACATGCGCGCGTTGCAGGCTGGCCGCTATCCGGGCGGTGGAGGCCGCGCCTTTGCGGTCGATCCGACCGGATGGGTCGCCGAATGCCCTGATCCGGAATAGACACCGGATCACGTGCTCGTCCTCTGAAAGAGGGCAAGCGGGCGCATGTTCTGCGCCTGTCTCTGCCATGTGGGGCGGGCTGCTCTAGGATGCAGGGTCAGGTGCATGGCGACATCAATGAAAATCGCGACTGGGGAAAAGCCGTTTGGCCTGTTCTCGGGGATGGCGGGCACTCGTATGCTGGCCGCGCGGGACATCATCGGTTCCGGGGCGGGTGATGCCAATCACCTCTTCCATCGGGTGGCCAAGGTCTGTCAGGCGATGTGACATGTCCTCAATGGACTGGGCGATCAGATGCACAACGATGCCTTCGCGTTGCAAATATCCATTCACATGCAGCAAGCGCCCACTCATCACAATGCGCCTGAATTTCTTATATATCTCTGCCCAGACAACAATATTTGACACCCCGGTTTCATCCTCAAGGGTCAAAAATATCACACCGGATGCGGTGCCGGGGCGTTGACGGGTGATGACAAGGCCGCAGACACTGGTGCGGCCCAGTGGCACGTGTTGCAACTGATCATGTGGCGTCAAACCGGGGATCGTAGGGCGCAAAAGCTCCATGGGGTGGGCGCGCAAGGTCAGGCGAGTAGAGAGATAATCCTCAACAACCTCTTCGCCCAGATGCATAGCGGGCAAGGTGACTTCTGGCTCGTGAATGCTTTCGCCATCAACCAGATCATTGAACAGCGGCAAAGGGGTTTGGCTGCGAATGGCTTTCACCTGCCAAAGCGCGTCACGGCGGGTTATACCCATACTAATGAACGCATCGGCTTCAGCCAACCGCTCCAGCACCGCAGGGGCAACACCAGCCCGCAACCAGACGGTTTCGGGGTCTTGATAGCCATTACGCCGCGCGGCCGCGATCCAATTGGCATCTTCTTCGCGAAATCCTTTTATCTGGCGAAAGCCAAGGCGTATGGCAAGCGCTCCATCAGTACGCCGTTCGAGGTGATTGTCCCATTTACTGGCGTTCACACAAACAGGCCGCACTTCAATCTGATGTTCACGGGCATCCCGGACAATTTGGGCGGGGGCATAAAACCCCATCGGCTGGGAATTAAGCAGCGCACAGGCGAAGATTGCGGGATGGTGGCATTTTAGCCATGCCGACACATAGGCAAGCATCGCAAAGGCGGCGGCGTGGCTTTCGGGGAAACCGTATTCACCAAACCCTTCGATCTGGCTGAAGCATTGATTGGCAAAATCCAGATCGTAATCACGCTCCAACATGCCATTTATAAACCGGTCCCTAAAGGTCCCAATAGTGCCCATCTTGCGAAAAGTAGCGAGCGAACGGCGTAGTTTATCGGCCTCTTCTGGGGTGAAGCCCGCGCCAACGACGGCAATTTGCATTGCCTGTTCCTGAAACAGAGGCACGCCAAGGGTTTTACCCAAAACCCCGCGCAGTTCTTCGGAAGGAAAGTTGACGTTTTCGCGCCCTTGGCGGCGATTGATATAGGGGTGCACCATGCCGCCCTGAATGGGGCCGGGGCGCACGATAGCGACCTCGATCACCAGATCATAAAATTCGCGTGGCTGCATGCGCGGCAAAAAATTCATCTGCGCGCGGCTTTCCACCTGAAACACCCCCACTGCATCGGCAACACAGAGCATATCGTAAGTTTTTGTGTCAGCCTGAGGCACGGTTGCGATGCTCAGGTTCAGATGCTCATGCTGCGTCAGAAGATCGAAGCTTTTTCGGATACAGGTCAGCATCCCAAGGCTAAGCACATCGACTTTCAGAATACCAAGGGCGGCGATGTCATCCTTGTCCCATTCGATAAGCGTACGGTCATCCATCGCGGCGTTTTCAATGGGGCACAATTCATCCAGTCGCCCTTTTGTGATGATAAACCCGCCCACATGTTGCGACAAATGTCGCGGAAACCCGATGATCTCGCCGATTAGGCGGATCGTTTGCGCAAGGCGACGATCATTCATGTCAAGGCCCAGCTCGCGAATATGCTCTGGGTCTGCGCCACCATCAGACATGCCCCAAATCTGACCTGAAAGCCTGGCGGTGACATCCTGCGATAGTCCCATAACTTTGCCGACTTCTTTAATGGCGGCACGAGAACGGAAATGGATGACGGTCGCGCAAAGCCCGGCGCGATGGCGTCCATAACGGTGATAAATCCACTGAATCACCTCTTCGCGGCGTTCATGTTCAAAATCGACGTCAATATCAGGTGGCTCGCCCCGATGTTCCGACACAAAACGTTCCACCACCATGGCGATCGTTTCAGGACGGACATCGGTGATACCCAGTAGATAGCAAATGATCGAATTCGCCGCTGATCCGCGCCCCTGACATAGGATTCCCTGCGACCGTGCATATTGCACAATGTCATGCACGGTCAGGAAGTAGGCTGGGAAATCGAGCTTGGCGACAAGTTTCAATTCTTTTTCAAGCAGCGCTTTGACCTTGACGCTGGCCCCATCGGGATAACGGCGTTTCAACCCTTCTCGTGCCAGACGCTCCAGCCGTGCCATGGGGCTTTCGCCATCCGCAATCTCATCTGGGTATTCATAGCTCAGCTCGCTCAGCTCAAAACTACAGCGCACGGCAATTTCCATCGTGCGCCTGATTGCTGCCGGGTGATGACGAAACAACCGCGCCATATCGACATGGCCTTTCAGGCGACGTTCTGCATTTGGGAGCGCACGGGTTCCGATCTGGTCAATTGTGATATGGTGGCGCATACAGGTCAGCACATCCGCCAATTGCTTGCGCTTACTGTGGTGCATCAACACATCGCCCACTGCGACCATAGGGGTTGAGCAGCGCAGAGCCAGATCAGCGCAGGCAGTGAAATAGGCCTGATCGCTGCCATCATATTGCGGGGCTGCGCCCATAAAGACGTGCCCGGGAAATCGGCGCTGAACAGGATGTATATCCCGCTGCGCCGTATCCAGATCACTGGGTATTGCGATCAAGATCATTCCCTTGGCGTGATCCATCAAGTCATTCAGGTCAAGATGACATTCTCCTTTTGATGCGCGTCGTTTACCACATGTTAACAGCCGTGTCAGACGTTGATAAGCTGCACGATCTGTGGGCAGCGCCACCCAGTCAACGCTGCTATTGCGCAGGACTATCCGACAGCCAACAATCAGCTTCGGCAGCTTTTCTGCGGGAATATCATCCTTCAGAACCTTCAACGCGGAATAGGCTCGCACGACACCGGCCAGCGAATTGCGATCCGTGATGGCAATCGCGGCAAGGCCCAAATCAGCGGCACGCATCACCAGTTCTTCGGGGTGAGATGCCCCGCACAGAAAGGTGAAATTGCTGGTGGTACAAAGCTCGGCATAAGTCATGCGAATTCTCCGTGAACAAACCATCCAGGATTTTGCGGCGTGTAAAACAACCACAGCCTGCGCCCTTGTTGCGTTTCGACCCGCCAGTAATCACGTAAGCCAGAGCGCCAATTTTCATCCGCCATCCACCATTCAGGTGCGATGCGTTCCGGCCCTGTGGCACGCCCTGTCGTCAACGTCATGCGACGCCACCGAAAGCGCGGGGGCGGTTGTGGCCCGTCCCCAGTAATGGGTTCAGGGGGGAACAGGCGAATGGGGCGGGGCTGCGCGTGTGTCCATGCATCGTTAGGCGATGAAAATGCCGCAGGGGCACTGATGAAGCTACGTTCGGGTATATGGCTATCAGCGGGCAGGAAGCGCTGAATGTTCTCAAGCCCTATCCGTGCTCCAAGGCGTGTGAGCAGATCGTCAAACTGATCCTTACTGCCGCTTGAAACATGGTTGATCTGTTGCACGGGCTGCTTTTCAACTTGGATTGCCATCAGTCGCAGCTGGTCAATTCCAAATCCCGCATCAACCGTATCAATCCCGCGTTGAAACAGGGGCAAAATACGAGGGGCATCGTGCAAGGCACGGGCCAGCCGTAATTCAACCTCTTGCGTATCCCGATCCACGCGGCGCAGGGACAAGAGCAAGGTCCGCGCTCCGACTCCGTCAAGGGCAAGCTGTTCACAAAGCTTTACCAAAAGACGCTCCACCCCCGCCATCACATCCGCACAAAGACCAATCGGTTCGGGGAAACTCATGCGTACGGCATAATGAGGTGGGGCCTTCAGAGGATTGATATCTTCTGATTGCACCCCAGTCGCTTGGTCTAAACGCAGCAAAAGTTCCGGTCCAAAACGTCGTGCAAGCGGCGCGCGTTCTGTGGCTGTTAGATCGCCAATTGTGCGCAGGCCAAGCCGTTGCAGCGCCACATCCGTTTTACGCTCAATACGCAGCGCTGCGACTGGTAGGGCCGCCAACGCGGTCTGCATGTCATTTGGTGCGGACGTAGTGCCATAATGCGCCAACGCCCACGCCGAACCCCGACTGATACCAAGCCCGATACGCACAGCGATGCCCGCACGCTTCAGACGGTGATGCATGTCTGCAAGCATCGCGGTTTCATCGCCAAATAAATGGGCCGATCCCGTGATATCCAAGGTCAGACCATCAGCGCCCTCCAGCCCAACCCATGGGCAATAACGCGTCGCCCAACGGCGTAATGCGAGCAAAAATCCCTGATCCGCTTTTGGGTTTGCCGGCATGCTATACAGCTCTGGGCAAAAGGCACGGGCATCTGAAAATGGCATGCCTGGGTGGAGGCCCTGCTTTTCTGCTGCTTTATTCAGGCAATAAATCCGATTTGCGTTGCGCTCCATTAGGGTTAACGCAAAAGGTCCCTCTATTGCGCGCGCACGCTGAACCCGATCACTCGCCAGGCGGGGAAACCACAACGATACGATCCGCCGGGTTTGATTTTGTCGCGTCCCATCGAACATACCAATCACACAATGTTCCTGATTTGTTCTTAATAAGGCGCCAGCACATCAGAGTCGAGTCCGCTCGTTCAGGATCAAACATAGGATCACACTGCCAACGGGTTTCGGCAGCATTGCTGCCCATGCCTTCGGGAATGATACACAGTCCGGTTGTTTTCCCGGTTTTCGCAGCCAGTTGCAGCCGTCGTCCGACCGTCAGATTAATCGGTTGATCCAGCTCAATGATGACCAACGATACACTGCCATCGCGCAAGGCTTCCTCCATCACGGTAAGCCCTTCCACCTGATTTTTGACCTGCGCCAATAATGTCTTGGATGGATCATAGTAAGGTAGAAGCCCAATAGGGTGTAATATATCGGACTGCCACGCCTGGCGGACCCAAAGCACACGCGTATGGTTTTGTGCCCCCGAAATGGCAGCGAACTTAAAGGCATTGGCACCACAGGCTTCATGGACACGCGATGTAGCCAATGGAAAACAGATAAGGGGTTTAGGTTGCATGATGGCATATTACCAAAGTGATCTATAAACTTAAACTCGAAGTCCTGTGAGTGCAAAAATACTTAAGCTTACATGCCGCGTTTTTTCCAAAATCTGCATGCGAAATATGTGGTGCCGACTAAGCGAGGGAAAACGCCTTTTGTGAAGGGATTTGAAGTGCCCCAAGATTTGTAGACGCACTGCTTGGTAATTTTGGAACCAAGGAGAGACGGATATGAGCAAGGGAATAGGATTTACGGACGAGTTCAAGCAGGCCGCCGTGGCGCAAGTTGTCGCGTGTGGATATGGAATCAGCGAGGTTGCTGAGCGCCGGGGGATCAGCACCAAGACGAGGCACGACCCGGAACCCTTGTTGCGCGGTTGGCCGCGTTAGCGGGCGTAGCGGCGCAGATCGGCTACAAACGCCGCCCTAGGCGTTATGATGGCAAGTCTACTGCTGCGGTCGACAACACGGTGGATCGTTAGTTCTAGGTCCCTTATCGGCGATTGCCCTGCAAGCGCCTGCCGGGCAATGGATGCACCTAATCGGATCTGGGTAAGACGTGGGGCAAGTCACGCACGGCTGCGCTCTGAATGGGCACCGAATACGTCGCCACCTCATTTCAAACGTGCGCAAGAGGGAACTTTTCAAATGCTGGACAGTTGATCCCCGAAACATTCCGGAAAGGTGTATTATGACTGGCAGAAAAGATGTACCGCCAACGACCACAGACGCAGGTATCCGTGTCCAGAGTGACGAATATTCGCTCAGTGTAGGTCCGGACGGCCCGATCGTTTTGAATGATCATTATCTGTTGGAGCAGATGGCGAATTTCAACCGCGAGAGGATCCCGGAACGTCAACCTCACGCGAAGGGTTCGGGGGCGTTTGGAACGTTTGAAACCACTCAGGATGTCTCTCAATATACCAAGGCCAAGATATTCCAGCCTGGTGCCAAGTGCGATGTCGTCATGCGGTTTTCTACGGTCGCCGGTGAACGAGGAAGCCCGGACACCTGGCGTGACCCCCGTGGTTTTTCCATAAAGATGTACACCGAAGACGGCAATTTTGACATGGTCGGCAATAATACACCGGTGTTTTTCGTGCGTGATCCAATGAAGTTTCAACACTTTATCCGGAGTCAAAAGCGCCGTGCCGACAACAATCTGCGCGATCACGATATGCAGTGGGATTTCTGGACGTTGTCCCCAGAAAGCGCGCATCAGGTTACCTACCTGATGGGGGATCGGGGCATACCCAAGACATGGCGCGAGATGAACGGATACTCCAGCCATACCTATTCGCTGATCAATGCCGAAGGTGAAAAGTTCTGGGTCAAGTTCCATTTTCATACCGACCAAGGTGACGGAAACGCCTATTTTGGCCAAGATGAAGCCGACAAGATGGCGGGTATGGACGGCGATTATCACAGACGCGATCTGTTCAATGCGATCGACAGCGGCGATTATCCCAGCTGGACGTTGAAATGGCAGATCATGCCTTACGAGGATGCCAAAACCTATCGCTTGAACCCGTTCGATCTGACGAAGGTCTGGCCGCACAAGGATTACCCGTTGATCGAGGTTGGCAAACTGCGGCTTGATCGCAACCCGACCGATTTTCACACCGAAATCGAACAAGCTGCTTTTGAGCCCAATAACATGGTGCCGGGCGTTGGATTGTCGCCTGACAAGATGCTTATGGCGCGAGGGTTTTCTTACGCTGACGCACACCGTGCACGTTTGGGTGTGAATTACAAACATATCCCGGTGAACAGCCCACAGTCACCGGTTCACAGCTATTCAAAGGATGGCGCAGGCCGAACGGTAAAGGTCGCAGATCCAGTCTATGCGCCAAACTCCTATGGCGGCCCTGCCGCGCAGCCCGAGCAGGATAGCGATATCGGGCTATGGCAAACAGACGGGGCCCTGGTCCGGCAAGCCTATACGTTACGCGAGGACGATGACGATTGGACGCAACCTGGTATCCTGATACGCGAAGTCATGGACGATGCTGCCCGTGGCCGGTTGGTTGACAACGTTGTCGGGCATCTCTGCGATGGCGTTAGTGAAAAGGTGCTGTTACGCGCCTTTGAATACTGGCGAAACATTGATCAAGACACTGGCGATAAAATCGAAGCCGGCGTGCGTGAAAAGCTCGGAGGAGAATCCAAGGCTCCGGGTCTTGCTTCGGCCAAGAGCATCAGCGGCTGATCACACGTCCATGATTTGAGAAAACGAAAGCGGAGCCTTGGTGCTCCGCTTTTTTCATGTCGGTAATGCGGTTTTTGTTCGTCGGTAAGGATGCGACGCTACCCCGACGAATTCGACGGGTGATCGCGCCACGGCCCCCCCGCGAAAAAGCGAACCCCTGTATCAGCGCCTTCCATTGAAAAGCGTCTATTTATTGATCGAGAACAAAGTCGAAATTCGCCCGACGCGTATTGTGCAGAAGCCGCACCTGAATCAAAGGGAGAATTTCAATGTTACGTAGAGGTTCAGATGAACCAAGTATCCGGAGCTTGGCGGCGCAGAATGTTCCGGCCCAGTTCAATGGTCTGAGCCGGCGCACCCTTCTTGCGGAGTCGGCGCGGATAAGGGTGGGAAGCGTCCTGAGCAGTTCACCGGCCGTCGCGCAGATCGAACCGCCAGCAGACGGGTCACATGTGCGCCCTTCGGCCAGTCTGGGAAGCCGGATTTACAGCGCCAACCCCGATCACCCCGGACGCGCGGATATAAGTGATAACCCGGCGAATGTGCCGCCCCCCACTACCCGTTGCGGGCCAAGGTCGGCGAAACGGTGCGGATCTATTTCGGCGCGGGCGGCCCGAACTATACGTCGGCCTTCCATGTGGTCGGGGGGAATCTTTGGCAAGGCTTGCCTGCACGGTTCGCTTCTCTCACCTCCGCTGGACAAGCGTCCGAACCATCGTCGTGGCCCCAGGCGGCTGGGGGATCGTTGAACGCAAGTGCGAGGTGCCGGGGCGCGACGTCAAAGCTTGATGACTGAACCAACTAACGAAGGACATACCTATGGTTTACCACGATTATGACCTCACCGATGCGCAACTCAATCAGCGCGTTGATCGACGCTCGTCTTGGAAATCGCAACTCAAGACCAGCGCGATCATCGCGCTTGCGGTCTTGCTGTTCCTGACGGGTTTTGGGGCCGCTCTCATCTTTTGGCCGATATTGGATTTCTGGCCTTATGACTGTTGGGCAACCCCTTGATATAGCGTTTTGCATATGCGGCGGGCAGGGGGCTCCGGTTCCCGTCCCGTATCCGCAAGCCGGGTTCAGAACCTGCTTGCGGAATTTTCTGTCAGTGCTCGGCCCCTCGGATCGCGCGATAGGCGTGCCATGTCCCGTGGCCAAGGATGGGAAACACGATAATCAGCCCAATGAAGCCAGTGGCAAGTGACGCCAGAAACAACGTCAGCACGATCAGCCCCCAAGCGAGCATGGCGGGCAAATTATTCCAGACCAAAGCGACGCTGAGGCCCATTGCCGTCAGCGCATCCGTGCGTTCGGCCAACAGCATTGGCATCGCAAAGACACTGATCGAAAACGAGAACGCCGCGAACAGCGCGCCGACCAGGCCACCGACCAGCAAAAGCGACCAGCCTGTGGGTGTTGTGAACAACATCGGTACGATTTCGTCCGTACCGGGAAACGGTACAACGCCAAAAAACAACGCCCAGATCAGTACCGCGGCGCGCAACCACAAAAGCATCAACCCAAGCAGAAGCACCCCCATGAACCACGCTTGATATTCAGATCTCGGGCGGACAAGCAACATGCGCAGATAGGTCGGATGCCTGCCTGCTTCCAGTATTCGGCTCTTTTCATAAAGTCCGCTGGCAATGATCGGTCCGATCACCATAAAGCCAGCGAGAACGGGAAACAGGGCATATTCGTAGTTGAACAGAAACAACGCCCAAACCAACAGGGTTGAAATCGCATATACGCCCACCCCATAAAGCAGGCTTGGCACCGGGTTGGTCCACAGATCCGACCACCCTAGTCGAAGCCACTGCAACGCGGTGCGCCAAGGCAGATTACGGGCGCGGGCGTTGTCGCGCGGCAATGCGGGAACAACATCGGGAATCGCACCGCTTGCGTTTGTGGCGGGCCGGTTTGCACGGTGGTGTGGACCGCGTGTGCGACCGCTCAGCATGATGGTTTCGCCGCGCGCAAGGCAGCGGTGCCTTCTGCAAGTGGGTGCAAGGCGCAATCGGGTTCGGAAGAAAAGGCGACGGCGATGAGGTGCGCGTTGGCACCAATGAACAGCGCGGTGACCAAGCTGCCGGTCGCAAAGGCAAAAAGGCGTGGCCCCGTCCAGAAACGCGTTTGGTGAATTGCGGTCATTTTACAGTGTCCTGTCGTACGTGTTGAAGATAGACGGTGATGATCTTGCGTTCGGTTTCCGTCAGACGGTCCTCCCAAGCAGGCATCCAGCCTTGGCGGCCTCCCCAGATCGTCCGGAACATCGCTTCGTCATCTCCGCCGTAGATCCAGAAACCGTCGCTAAGGTCAGGTGCCCCGGCGTCCGGATTGCCGGTGCCGTCATTGCCGTGGCAGCTGGTACAGTTGGTTGCGAAAATTTCGGCACCCGCCGCAATCGTGTCCGCAGGGGATTTGGCCCCAGAAAGCGATTGGACGTAATCGACGACCATCCGGATATCGTTGCGCGGTAACAGACCGTCACGCCCGAATGCAGGCATCTGGGCCCAACGGGTATCGGGGTGGGGCGCGTTTATCCCGACGCGAAGTGTTTCCATCACCGTGTCGGTGTCACCGCCCCACAGCCAAGCCCCATCTATCAGATTTGGGAAGCCCAGCCCGCCGGTTGCTTGCGCGCCGTGACAGCCGGCACAATTATCGCCGAACAATTGAGGACCAGTATCACTCACGCGTGCGAACAGTTCAGGATCCCCGAGGATTTCATCGGCCGACAGCGATTTGATCCGCTCACCCCAAACAGCGCGGTCGCTATTCGCGGCGACAACCTTCTTTGCGACTTCCTCGCGCTGGTCTAAGCCAAGGATACCTTTGGTGGAGGTCGTGACCAACGGCCATGCTGGCAGCAAAACCCAGACGGCCAACGCCCAGAGATGTGTCACGATGATAAAGAACCAGACCACGCGCGGTACCCGCGTATTCAATTCCGTGATGCCGTTCCATTCATGCCCGGTGGTTTGATGCCCGGTAAGCGGGTCGCGGTCTTTTACCGACATGAACTGTCCTCCTTGTGCTTCGTGGGGGCACATGCCGGGCCGCCTTCATCATTTAAAATGCTGTTTGCCGCCGTATCGAATCGCTCGCCCAGCGATGGCCAGAAAGCGTAGGCAGTTATCCCTATGGACAGGGCAATAAGCCAGAACAGACCGAACGATTTGGCTAAACCCACAAGAAGCTCGTGAGATAACTCCATTGGTTATTCCTCCGGCTGCGGTTGAATTTGTTGTGGCAGGTCGGTGAGGCGGCCCAGGATCTGCAAATAGGCGACAAGCGCGTCCATTTCAGTCACCATGTCGGACCGCCCGTCAAAGGTGCGTACGGCAGTTTGTTGGCCGTATCGTTCAACTACCCCGTTCACACCGTCAGAGTCTGGCCGGGCTTGCCCAACGGCATCACCCGCTGCGTTTTCAATCATGTCGTCCGTGTATGGAACACCCACCATCCGCAACGCCCAAAGCCGATCGGGCAAGCTGTCGGTTTCAAGCTGCGCGTCCAGCAAAAACGCATAGTGCGGCATGATGGATTCGGGTACCAATGCGCGGGGATCGACCAGATGTCGGACCTGCCAGTCATCGGAATATTTCTCTCCGACACGGGCCAGATCAGGCCCGGTCCGTTTCGACCCCCAAAGCATCGGGTGGTCATACTGGCTTTCTACTGCCAGCGAATAAGGACCATACCGTTCGACTTCATCGCGCAGCGTGCGGATCATTTGACTGTGGCAGGCATAGCAGCCCTCGCGAATATATATGTCGCGTCCCGCTTGCTCCAGAGGGGTGTAAAGGCGCATATCCGGGTCAATCTCTACCGTGTCGTCAATCGTGAACAGCGGCGCGATCTCGACAAAACCGCCGACACCGGCTGCCAAAATGATTCCGAATGTAAGTGCCATGGAGTGACGTTCGACCCGATAATGAGTCCTTGCCTGCAACTCGAAAAACTTTGCGAAGGGTTTGAGTATGGTTTTGATCATGGGGTTACTCCGCGACCGGCAACACCGGCTCCGTGGCTTTGGGTGATGTCGGATGGTCCAGTTCCCGGTTCTGGTTCGGCACATGGCGTATCGTCATGATGACGTTCCAAAATCCGATGCAGGCCCCGGTGACGAACAGCAGCCCCCCCAGCGCCCGCGCAACATAATATGGATGCATCGCAATCAGCGTGTCGGTGAACGAAAAGCGCAGCGTGCCGCTTTGTGTATAGGTTCGCCACATCAGCCCTTGGGTGATGCCGCTGTTCCACATTGCGAAAACGTAAATAACCGTGCCAGCCAGCGCCAACCAAAAGTGCCACTCGACCGCCTTTGCTGAATACATCCTTTCGCGGTGCCACAGCACTGGCGTCAGGGCATAGATCGACCCGAAGGTGATCAGCGCGACCCACCCCATGGCACCGGCGTGAACATGCCCGATGGTCCAGTCCGTATAATGCGAAAGAGCATTCACCGGGCGGATTGCCATGAATGAGCCTTCGAACGTGGACAGTCCGTAGAAAACCGCCGCCACCATCATGAACCGCAACGTCGCGTCGTCGCGAACCTTGTGCCACGCGCCATTCAACGTCATCAGCGCATTGCCCGCGCTTGCCCATGAAGGGATCAACAGCATCACAGAAAACGTCATCCCCAAGGTTTGCACCCAATGGGGAAGGGCCGTGTAATGCAGGTGGTGCGAACCCGCCCAGATATAGAAAAACGTGATCCCCCAGAACGACAGGATAGACAGCCGATAGGAATAGATCGGACGTTCGGCCCGCTTGGGCAGGAAGTAGTACAGCATCCCCAAAAAGCCGGAGGTCAGGAAGAAAGCCACTGCATTGTGACCATACCACCATTGCGTCATCGCGTCCTGGACGCCGGAAAAAGCTGAATAGCTTTTTGCGCCGGCAAGGGACGCGGGTATCGCAAGGTTGTTGACGATATGGAGCACGGCAACGACCAGAATGAAGGCCAGATAGTACCAGTTGGCCACATAGATATGCGGTTCGTTCCGGCGTGCGAGCGTGCGTATATACAGCACGAAATACGCCACCCACACGACAACAAGCCAGATATCGGCATACCACTCGGGTTCAGCGTATTCCTTGGATTGGGTCACGCCCATCAGATAGCCGCTGGCGGCGATGATGCAGAACAGGTTGAAACCTAACAGAACAAACCACGGCGTGACCTGATCTGGCATTCGGGCACGGCTGGTTCGTTGCATGGTGTGATACGATGTCGCGATCAATGCATTTCCGCCAAAGCCAAATATGACACCTGACGTATGCACGGGGCGGATCCGCCCGAAGCTGGACCAGGCAGCATCGAAACGTAAACCGGGCCACGCCAGTTGCGCCGCGACCCAGACACCTATTCCCATCGCCACCACCGCCCAGACCAGCGCAAGAACGATGCCTACTTTGGTGGGGTCGTCGTAGTAGGACGTTGTGCGATCTTCCGTGGGTTCCGGGTGATACAGAGCGTTGGCCACCATGAAAAACACCACGGCGCTGAAGGCCAGGATAATCCAGCCCTGAGCGCCCATCACATCGGTGCGCCCGACGATGGCCATGGTCAGCCCGATGACCACGCCCATGCCCGAGATCAGCATTGCGCTGGTGCGTTCAGTACCTGTCAGGTTGGACATCATGAGGGGGTCTCCTTTAGTTTGGCAGGGGCCTGCACATTTTGCGCAGGCAGGGGCCGATCATCATCAAAGAGGATGCGTTCGGCATCGCCGGACAGATCCTCGTATTGGTTGCTGCGCAGGGCCCAGAAGAACGCGCCCACTCCGACGATGCCCATCAGCAACGTGACAGGGATAAGAATGACCAAGATCGTCATGCTGGCACCTGAACGGGGTCGCGCGACGCTGCTGCACGAGGGCCGCGCCGTTCCATCTTGTTGAGCCGCAGGGCGTTCAGGGTGACAACGATAGACGAGCCCGACATTGCCAGAGCCGCGATCAGAGGCGTCACCATCCCGGCAGCAGCCAGTGGGATCGCGATGCAGTTGTAGGCGATAGCCAGCGCAAAGTTCTGTCGAACAACAACCGCGGTATCGCGCGCGACTTGCCATGCGACCGGTACCGCATCCAGCCGGTCGCGCAGGAACACAAAATCCGCCGCGGTGCGCCCTGCGTCCGAGCCGCTGGCAGGTGCCATCGACACATAGGCCGCCGCCAACGCGCCGGTATCGTTCAGCCCGTCGCCAACCATCAACGCCCGGTGACCCTTGCCGCGCAGCGCGTCGAGCATCGCTATCTTTTCCGCCGGTCTGGTGCTGTGCCGCACGTTGGAAATACCGACCAGACCTGCGATATTATGCACACGGTCCGCGATATCACCGGACAGCATGGTGACAGGAACGCCGGATCGTTCGAACATTGCGACAGCCTCTTTGGCACCGGGGCGTAGCGTTTCGGTCAGACCGAAGGAAATCGGTTTGTCGCCCTCAAAGCTGAATGCCGGGCTTACGGTGGTGCCTGGACGGTTTGCGATTTCTGCCACCCAGTCTGCCCGGCCCAGCCGTGCGCGACGGCCCCCGATACTGCCTTGAATGCCAAAACCGGGCACCTCGGTTACATGGTGGATATGCGCTGGGCGATCCGCCATACTCGTAACAATCGCGCGTGCCGCGGGATGGACGGAATGAAGCGCCAATGCCTTTACAGCTGAACGCACCCCCGGGTCAGAGGGTACAACACCGACAATCGGCGTCCCTGTGGTTATCGTGCCGGTTTTATCAAATACCACCCGGTCAACTGCCGCCAGCCGCTCCAACGCCGCGCCGTCTTTCATCAAGACGCCCATGCGCATCAAGCGTCCGGCGGCCACAACATGCGTCACCGGCACTGCCAATCCCAGGGCACAGGGACATGTGATGATAAGAACGCTGATGGCAACAAAAGCCGAAGCCTGCCAGTCACCGCCGGTCATGATCATCCAGCCTGCAAAGGTGGCAAGCGCCAGGATGTGGACGACAGGGGCGTAAAGTCGTGCAACCCGATCGGCGATGCGGACATAACCCTCGCGCCCGTTCTCTGCGGCGGCCTGCATATGCATCATCTGCGCCAGAAACGATTCACCGGCGCTCCGCAGCACACGGACCTCGATCCGGCCGGTCAGGTTGAGCGTTCCCGCCTCGAGCGTATCGCCGGGCTTTGCCGTCACCGGCATTGCTTCACCGGAGACAAGAGAGCGGTCGATATCAGTTGCACCGGCAACGACAACCGCATCGGTCGGTAGAGGTTCATTCGGACCGACCGACAGGATTGCATCGGGTGCCACGTCCGTCAGGCGCACATAGGCAAACCGCCCATCGTTCTGACGTACCATTGCGCCGCGCGGTATCAACCGCGCCAGCCCCGTGACCGCACTGCGGGCCCGTTCCCGCATCAGGTGGTCAAGGTGCCGCCCCGCCAGTAGAAAAAACAGCAGCGTGACTGACGCATCGAAGAAAACATGCTCGCCGCCACGAAGGGTCTCGGTCAGACTAAGCACAAGCGCCAATATCACGCCAAGCGTAATCGGTACGTCCATGTTGGTTCGCCCGGCGCGCAAGGCATTCAGGGCGGATACAAAGAATGGTCGCCCCGCATAAATCACCACGGGCACCGCGATCATGGCCGAGACAAGATGAAACGTATCGCGGGTTTGCCCTTGGGCACCTGACCAGACACCGACCGACAGCAGCATGATGTTTGCGGCCCCGAAACCTGCAATCGCCATGGCGCGCAACAGAAGCCGCCCCGTGGCGTCGTCGGGACAACTATCGCCATCACTCAGTTCGGTTGGAACGGCATCAAAGCCAAGCTTGGCAAGGTCATCGACGATCAACGCTGGATCTGCGTCCGATCCGGCAAGAGTGACACTCGCCTGGCGCAAAGTCAGATTGACCCGAACCGATACCACATCATCGCGCGCGTTCAACGCGCGTTCAATTGATGAAACGCATCCGCCACACGTGATGCCGGGTAGCGAAAAGACGATGTGACCGTCCCCATTGCGCAGGGGCCGGATGCGGGCTCGGGTCTCGGCACGTTCCAAAGATCCGGACACGGGGCGCGCGGTTGCTGCACTATCGTCGGATCGGGTGTTCAGCATCGTTTCTTTTCCCAGGATCTGATTTTTGCCGCCTGCCTGTCGACGATATGCGGCGTGTGAAACCACCCATGCCACGAGCTGACTGAGGCAAGTTTGATTTGGATCAAGGTTTTTCGCGATTTGCAGCGTAGGTTGCCCGGTACTTTTCAAACCATACCGCGACAAGGAGCACAGAGAAACTCATGCCGCGCAGGCCCGAATGCGTCTATCTTGAAGGGGCATCTGTGTTTGATGCCTGTATCCTGGCGCAGTTTGACCTGTGCCGAAGGCTGGAAACTTTGGCCGATTCACTGCCGTCGCAGGTCGACACCTGGGCCGCTATGATCCTTACAAAACAGCTTCAGACGACACTGCTCCGTTGTCATCGGCTTGAGGAAAGGGTGGTTTTTCCTTTGCTGCTCAGGAAAGATTCAAGGATCCAAACGGTGCTTGATCGGCTTCGACAAGAACATCAGGAAGACGAAGACCACGCCCGCGACATACACGACTCTGTCCATGCATTCGTCACGGCGGCCCACAGGCAGGATGCGGAAAGGCTGGGGTATATGCTGCGGTGTATGTTCATGCCGTTGCGCAGACACCTGGCGTTTGAATGTGATTATGTACTGCCTATTTTAAGGCCCACCGCATCGCAATGATAATCAGGCCCCCGACGCCAACTCCAGAGCAGAGATATCGCACACCGTCACGCTACGGTTCTTTTGAATCGTGATAATCCCCGCTTTCCGAAGATGCGATAACTGCCGGCTGACCGTTTCAATCGTCAGTCCAAGAAAATCGGCGATATCGGCCCGCCTTAAAGGGATCTCGAACGTGCCAGAGAACCCGGCCGCATAAGGATCGACGTGCCGACCCAGCAACAGCAGAAAAGACGCGACTTTTTCGGCAGCGGTTTTTTGACCCAAAATCATCATCCATTCGCGCGCGTCATCTAGTTCGCGAAGCGCCTGCTCATGAAGTCTATGTTCCAGTCCCGGCGACTGGCGCACCATCTCTTCCAATGCGGACCGTGGAAACAGGCACAGGCGAACGGTGCTTGCCGCCTCGGCGCTGACATCGCTGCTTTCGGCAAAGGGACGACCTAAAAAATCCGGCGCGAATTGAAGGCCGACGATCTGCTGACGGCCGTCCGGTAACAGTTTGGTTAGCTTGACCACCCCGCTCAGGATGTTGGCATATCCATCGATCTGTACACCGGCTGCGATCAACTCGGTACCCGGAGCCACCTCCCGCCGCCCAGCCTGACGCCCAAGCCGCAGCAATTGATCAGGCTCAAGCGCCCCGCAGATTCCCCCATGACGGGCCTTGCAGGCCAGACAAAGCACGGGGATTTCGGAATTATGAATATCCATCCGCATTGCAATTGTCCTTCTGGCTTCGGTCGCCGGTACAGTTTGCCGAGGAATAGCCCATTTCTTCAAGGTATGCGCCCCTCAGCAACAAGAGGTACCGTTTTTTCAATGCACAGGGGTTTTGCCTGCCAACCGCTATCTTGCAAGGCACAGGTGTCACATCAGTTTGCGAATTCGCAAGGTGCCCATGCTTTATCAGTGTATTTATACACCGATGCAGAGCGAAATGACAGTATCACCCCAGTTTATCACCCCAGTTTCACGATCCGGTACCGACATCTGCGGACAAAAGAAAGGGTCGAGGTCAAGGTCGTTGCGACCTCTTGTGTGAACCATGCAGGATTTAGCGTGGCGATGGTTTGAAACGCGTCGGCGGCAAGTGATTTGCCACCGCGTCCATATCTAGCCATTCGGGAACCGGAGCGGCCTTGACTGCTACGCCCAGCCATCGGACGGCGCGCGGGTTACCCGTCATTATGCAGATATGGTTGGCTTCGCGAATAAAGCCCCGAAATGCAGCGCTTAGCCTGTGACCATACGGAACGGGGACATCCAAACTGCCGTGCGCGAAAGGCTAGTTGTTCAAAATGCGCGCAAGCCGCCTGATCCGCAGCGCCCGATTTAGCTCTCCCCCAAAGATCAGAAGCAGTGCCGCGAGATACATGAAATAGAGCGCGGCGATGATACCGGCCATGCCGGCGTAGTAACTGGCGTAGGTGCCAAAATTCTCGACGTAGTACGAGAAGGCACCCGCAAGCAGCGTCCATGCGACCGCGGTGAAGACCACGCCCGGCCAAAGGTTGGAAAAAACGGTGCGGCGCGCCGGCAGCAAGACATGCGCGGCGAAAAGCACGACGATAAAGATGGTGGCGGATGCTGGAAATCGGATCAGCCTGATAGAAACCGCCGCCGGGTCAAAGCCGGGAATGAGCGCATGCAACCAGGAGCCGGCGCGCGGCGCCAGCACCAAAAGATAGCCGACCAATACAAGCGCCAGGCTGGCAAAGACGACCATGGCAATCTGGACACCGAACAGGACGAGAGTTGACCGGGTTTCGCGAAGCCCATAGGCGCGATTCAACCCGATACGCACACTGTCGACGCCGCCGACCGCGAACCATATCGTCAGCAGGATACCGATGCTGAGTATCCCGCCCCGTGGCACGGTCATCACCTGCTCGACCTCGGATATGATCGGTTCGATCAGCGGCGGGGGCACGATGGCTATCAGAAAATCGATGAGGTTTTTGGCCATTGACCGATCGCCGATGAAAGCCGTCATCGCGCTCGTAAAAATCAGGAACGGAAACACGGCAAGCAGCGACCGAAAGGCAACGTTGCCCGCCAGTCCAAAGGCGTCGTCGCTCCAAAGTCTCAGGGTGGCTTCTTGCAGGACGGCTCGCATCGCGCGCAAGCCCCTGCGGTGGAACAGGTCTTCCGGATTGGGGCTGAGCACCCCATGGGTCATGACGATCTCGCGTCTTGGGTCGGGGTCAGATTCGGCCTTCATGCGCCGCCCGCTTATTTAAAGATACTCTCACTGTTGATGTCACTCGCAACTAACGCGGTATTATCACCGAGATTTCAACCGCTCAATCGTTATGCTTTGTTCGTCAATGGGTGGTCAATGCCAGTGTCCACTTCCGTTTCTGTTTTCTAGCTCGGCGCTGGATTGGACGCGACAGCGATCATGGCTCGGTTTCCGACGGCCTGCATCCGACTTTCATCAATCGTGTTTCATCCATCGTGCGGCCGATGGCGGGGATTGTCCCGGAAATGACGGGTACTGCATCCAGATTGAACAGTCGGGCGCGGTGTCAGAGAATGGATTTTTGGCCGAAACCTGAGTGCCATGCTACCTGCCGCCCGGCTGATAAATATCCGCCGAAACCGGGTGGAAAAACCGCATAGGCCGCGCCTCGGTCACCGGCAGTCTACGAACTCTGTCCGAAGCTCGACCGATTTTACTATTTTTATGTTAGGGCTTAAATTCAACCGGCGATCTGGCTAGGTACTTCCACCAACCTTAAAAGGGCGTCCCCATGGCCACCAAGACGATGCTGCACCCGCGTAATCAACACCGAGACGGGTACGATTTCGCGCGTCTGGTGGCAGATACACCTGACCTCGCGGCATCTACGACCACTAACCCTGTCGGTCAAACGACGATAAACTTTCAAGATGCAGGCGCCGTCCGAATGCTGAATCGTGCGTTGCTAAAGACTTATTACAACATTGATTTTTGGGATATCCCGGCCAGTTATCTATGCCCTCCGATCCCAGGTCGCGCCGATTATATCCATTATTTGGCGGACTTGCTTGCCTCCGGCAATGATCAGGGAATCCCGCGTGGGCCCGGTATCAAAGCGCTCGACATAGGGACCGGTGCCAGTTTAGTGTACCCCCTGATTGGCCAAAGCGAATATGGCTGGCACTTTACTGGTGTCGACATAGACCTCGCCGCCATCAGGGCAGCCAAGCAAATATGTCACATCAACAAGCTAAAAATTGACGTTAGACGTCAAAATATCCGCGAGAATATATTCAAAGGAGTGATCGGCCCTCAAGAGATGTTTCATGTCACCCTCTGCAACCCGCCTTTTCATGGTTCCCTCGAGAAAGCGACTAAAGGTACCCAACGCAAATGGAGCAACCTCGGCAAGGGACATTCCAGAAAACTCAACTTTGGCGGTCAGAATGCCGAACTTTGGTGCCCGGGTGGCGAAATAAGGTTTATCGCTGGCATGATTGAACAGAGCAGGGAGTTCGCAAAACAGTGTCTGTGGTTTAGCTCGTTAGTATCCAAAAAAGATAATCTTCAGCCACTCCGTAGAATTTTGAAGAAAGCGCGAGTTGCCGACCTTAGGGTAGTCGAAATGGCGCAGGGCCAAAAGACAAGCCGTTTCATTGCATGGACATACATTAGAAAAGATGAGCGAACCTTGTATTTGAACAAGGTCGGCAAATCAGCGGATGGCCGTCTCTCCGGATAAGACATCCGCCTCACTCTGTCGCTGGCGGTTGGCCATGACGCATGTGACGTTTTCCCGAGCGACCGAGGATCATCGGTTGGCACCAATGACATAGCGCTGAGGGTATGGCCGATTTTCACACCAAAGCTCGCCCTTATCTTGTTTCTCACGGGCGCAGCACGGGCAGAGCTTTGCGGTCATTCAAGAATGACCGCTTGATTTACCGTAAACTTAAACGGCATTCGGATCAGCCACGCCATCAACGACGCTTTCAAGATGCCAGATTTTTGAGACAATCTGCCAGCCCGCGTCGCCTTTTACAAAGCCAAGATGATCGACAAAAACATTCTTATGCGCACGTATACGAATTTTGACGGTGGCACTTATGGGCGACAAATAGTCGATCATGAGAATTTCGGCATCGCGCGCCTGTCCAACGCTTGCCGGTGACGTCCGAGTGCCAACATCCTTGACAAAGCTGTCGATGGGTTCTGCAAACACGGTGCCGTTGTCTGCGTCAAACAAGCTTGATGCGGGGTGGAACACGGCCGATAGTTTTTCCGTGTTACACTCATGAATACCGTCGAAATAGATTTCAACGGCGTTGATAAGATCGGTAGTAGCGGTCACGATAAGCTCTCCATTAATGCCTATGCCTTGCCATCTCGCGGGAAGTATCGGTTCTGGCATGATGACCGGACGTGTATTCCCTACGCATTCACGATCTACCCTATAAAATAAAGGCTGTGAATCCATAATGCTCCGCTGGACATACAATCCGATCTAAGCCCTGAACCTCCCCAGCTTTAGGTGAATTCCTTGAGGTTATCGCACTGCTGTCCAACGTCGGACCGCCCGTAGCCGGGGGGGTGAGGGTGATGTGGGTCGTCTTCCGAAAGCGACTTGTTGCAAGGAGCCCCGCTCTTGCCTAAGCACGTTTGCAGGTTACTTAGTAAACGAGGGAGCGTATATGCTTGTGAACATGAACAAACGGCTGACGTTCCTTTCCGTCGGGGGGGAGGTTGCGTCACTGATCAAGGTACGCAGTTGGCATGGGCATCCCTTGGGCGCGCCTCAGGACTGGTCGCAAAGCCTCAAGACGGCGCTTCAGATCATATGGGCGTCCCCCTCGCCAAGTTTTATCTGCTGGGGGTCTGACCAGTTTCTGTTTTACAATGATGCCTTTGCATCCCTGTTGGGCGCGGCCCATCCTGAGGCGTTGGCGCAACCCGCTGAACAGAGCCTCGGGGGCATGTGGCCTGACCTGGCTCCGGCCCTCGGGCAAGTTGTTGACCGGGGTGAAGCAGCGCGCCTGACGACGACAATCCCGTGCGCTTCGGGTCGTCAGTCCGCTCAGGGTGCGCTGACGCTCACCCCGTTGGCAGATGATCAAGGGCAGTCAAGCGCCGTTCTTTGCACCGTCCTCGACACGCAGCCCGAACAATCCAATGCAGAGGAGTCCGGGGACCTGCAATCCTTGCAGCACAAGCTGCTGGAACTGACCCTTCAGGAACAGCCGCTGAATTTGGTCCTGAATGAGGTGATGCGTGCGGTTCGGACGTTCATCGGCCACGGGTCGCCCTGTTCGATCCTTTTGGCCGACAAGGAAGGCCGCAAGCTCTTTCACGGTGCTGCAATCGGACTGCCAGAGGCATATACCAACGCCATCGACGGGGTAGGGATTGGGCCGAACGACGGATCTTGTGGGACCGCCGCCTATCGCAAAGCCCCTGTCGTCGTGGGCGACATCGCCAAGGATAGTTTGTGGGCGGATTATCGGGACGCGGCGCTTGCGCACGGCCTGCGCGCCTGTTGGTCGCACCCCATCGTCGGGACCGGGGGCACGGTCCTTGGGACATTTGCCATCTACAGGCATCAGCCCGGTTTGCCCACCGCGCGCCAAGAAGATTTTCTTGATCTGGTGGCGCGGATCACCGCGCTGATCCTCGAACGGTATTCGGCCCAGGAAGAGCTCAATGGCCAAAAACGGCTGCTTCAAACGTTGAACAGTACCGGGGCCGGAGTCGCGGCCGAGTTGGATCAAGACGTATTGGTTCAAATGGTCACCGACGCTGGCGTCGAGCTGACCGGCGCGAAGTTTGGCGCGTTCTTCTACAATGTCACCGATGCGGCGGGTGAAAGCTATATGCTCTATACCCTGTCTGGCGTCGACAAGTCGGCCTTCAGCAATTTCCCGATGCCGCGCAACACCGGGGTCTTTGCACCGACGTTCGCCGGTGATGGTATCGTGCGATCCGAAGACATCACCGCGGATTCGCGCTATGGCCAGAACGCGCCTTTTCGCGGCATGCCAGAAGGCCACCTGCCGGTGCGCAGTTATTTGGCCGTCCCGGTGGTCTCGCGGTCGGGCGAGGTTCTGGGCGGATTGTTTTTCGGCCATGACAAAACCAGCCAGTTCTCGGTGCATCACGAAAAACTCATGGACGGGCTTGCGGGCCAGGCCTCTATCGCGCTGGACAACGCACGCCTCTATCGCTCAGCGCAAAGCGAGATCGAGGTGCGGCGTCGCGCCGAAGAAGAGCTGATCCAGATCAAGAGTGATCTGGAACTGGCGCAGGAACGAGTCGAGTTGGCCCTGGAGGCGGGTGCGATCGTCGGCACGTGGATCTGGGACATCCGGTCCGATATCGTCACTGCCGATGACCAGTTTGCACGGGCCTTTGGGCTGCCGGTCGACCGCTGCCGAGAGGGGATGCCATTTGACGATGTGGCGGGGTCGATCCACCCCGAAGACTGGGATGGGGTAAAATCCCGGTTCGAGGCCGCTGTCCAAACCGGCGGGACCTACAGAGCTGAATACCGGTCAAAGCATGCGGATGGATGCTATCGCTGGGTAGAGGCCAGCGGGTATTGCGAACATGACAGCGAAGGTCGGGCGATCCGTTTTCCGGGTGTTCTGATGAATATCGAACAGCGCCGCCAGATCGAAAGCGATCTCAAGCGCCGCGAAGCTGATCTTGCGCTGTTGCTGGATGCCACGGCCGACGGTTTCTATGCCGTGGACAAAAAGGGATATACAACCCGATGCAACGCGGCGTTCCTGCGTATGCTTGGTTTTGAAAATGCAGACGATGTCATCGGCAAGCAGTTGCACGACATCATCCATCATTCATACGCTGACGGCTCTCATTACCCGCATGAAGATTGCCCGATCTACCAGGTGGCGTCGTCCGGTGAGATGGCGCATGTCGACGATGAGGTGTTCTTTCGGACGGACGGCACGCCCTTCCCGGTGGAGTACTGGGTGCGCCCCGTAGTCTGGCAAGGCGAATTGCAGGGCGCAGTCTGCAACGTTGTTGACATCAGCGAACGGAAACGTGCCGAAGACGCACAAAAGCTGCTGATGCGCGAACTGAACCACCGTGTGAAAAATCTGTTCTCAATCACCGCCGGGATGATTAAAATGACTGCCCGGCACGTGGACAGCGTGGAGGAAATGTCGTCGTCACTGACGGGCCGGGTACTGGCGCTTGCCCGGGCGCATGAATTGATCAGCACTTCGATCGCCTCACACCAAAACCACGAGGCCCCCAGCAGCCTTGAAAAGTTGATAGAGGTGGTGATGGAGCCGCATGTAGAGGGCAGGCCAGGGGTGCTTGAACTCGTTGGGCCCCCGGTTGAACTTGGACCCACGTCCACGACAGGGTTTGCGCTCATTCTGCACGAATTGGCAACCAACGCCGCAAAATACGGTGCCCTTTCGGTGGCACCGGGGAAGCTGTGCATTACCTGGGACCTCGTCGGAGACCTGTTGACGTTGGATTGGCAGGAAACCGGTGGGCCGGAATTGGCAGGGCCGCCGGTGCAGAATGGCTTTGGCAGCCAGCTCGCGCGGCTAAGCGCGACCGGACAGCTGGGCGGTGGGATCGAACATGTTTGGCATCCGAGCGGCGTAGAGGTTCACCTGACCGCCGCACGTGATCGTCTGATTCATTAAAGTGAGGAGCGTTTCTATGTCCGCAGCCGATCAATATCTCGCTGGCCTGAAGGTTCTGATCGTGGAGGACGAACCCTTCATTGCGCTCGATCTCGCGTTCGGTGTTGAGGACGCAGGCGGAATCCCCTTGGGACCGGCCTCGTCTGTCGCGCAGGCGTTAAAGCTGATCGAAGACGCGCTGCCGGACGCAGCCATCGTCGATGTTGACCTGCCCGACGGAAAAATCGGCCCGGTGCTGGCCGCGCTTCGCCCCATGGTGCCGGTCGTCGTGCACACCGGCGTGGGTCTGCCGGAGCTCCTGCGCAAGGCTCATCCTGAACTGCTTGTGTGCACCAAACCGACCACTCCTTCCGAATTGGCCCGGCGGCTAAGTGCCGAGATATCCCAGCACTCGCAAGGCGAGGAGAGCTGACCTGAAGACGGGTTCGGCCGGGTCGGCGTCTGGCAGGAGCGTAGCCAGCATCAAAGCCGGTCACGCCCCGGGACGCGACAGTATGGTCTTGTCGTGATTTCAATGAACAAAGAATCCCAAAGACCCCAGGGATGGCACGTATCCTGATCCGCAGATGGTGGGCACAGATGCGGTCAAATAAGGTATCGTGACCGCGCACCGACCAGACACAAAAAAACGGCTTAGGGCGCTATGCCGCTAGGGTCAGGACACATAGCCAGAAGATGACGACGGCTGCGAGTGCGATGGCGGACAGGAAGACCTTCGGGCATCTGTCGTACCGGGTTGCAACGCGCCTCCAATCCTTCAGCCTGCCGAACATGATTTCGATCCGGTTGCG
>NZ_JBSXOD010000053.1:0-658406 GCF_056859255.1 Sulfitobacter sp. L-8 | reverse complement strand
GGGAAAGGATCAAACGTAAGACGCTCGAAACGCGACGCTTGCATCACCGACAGCACGCCGCATAATCAAACCAACCAGATGAGCCGAACTCTCTCTTAGTTTAGGCCGCCATTGGTCCCAAAAACCCTGACGACGGACAGTACAAATTAGTGATGTGGCGAAGTCATCAAATGTGTATACGCAAATCTCCAAAGATTTTGAGTTGGTCAAACAGCACCCATATGGCACCCAGCACAAATGTTGCAATGAGCAACCTAGATGCATATGCACTTAAGGTATTACTTTCGCTTGATAAAATTGGTGCCCAGGGGCGGAATCGAACCACCGACACGAGGATTTTCAATCCACTGCTCTACCCCTGAGCTACCCAGGCACCGGAGACCACCGCAGTGGTCGGGTGAGCGGTTTCTAGGAGGTTGCAGCAGGGGTGTCCAGTGGATTTTCCCTGTCAGGCAAAGCTTTTTTGTATTTGCTTTAATGTGGCATTCCAAAGGGGTCCACCCGATCGTCGTCCATGCCTTCGCGGCCATCGTCTTGGTCTGCCTCAGAAGCAGGCACGGCATAGCTTCCATCCAACCATTTCGCCAAATCGATGTCGGCGCAACGGCGCGAGCAGAACGGCCGGTACTGCACCGATGTTTCCGCCTTGCAGATCGGACAGCTCACTTGAGGAGCTCCGAGATCGGCAAGCGAGAGCGCTTTCGCTGCAATTCGTAGTGGCCAAGCGGTGTCCAGCCGATCAACGTGGTTTCCACGTTGTCAGTACGAAACGCCTGGCGCAACGCAGTTTCAAATGGCCGACGGTCCTTCTTTGGCATCGGAGCCAGATCAAGCGTGATCTGCCCGCCAAGTCCCCGCAGACGCAACGCCCGAGGCAGCGCGCGTGCACATGCCATGTTTGCCTTGATACCAGCGGCAAGCGACACATCCGGGCCGGTGTTGACGTCAACGGCCACCAAGGCGCGGGTTGGCTCAACAAACATCGACGCGCCGCCGTCCAGAATGACTTGCGGTTGTGAGAGGCGTTCGATCGCATCGAGCACTTCATGAATTTCGAAACTGCCGGCATCTGTCACGACATCTGCGGGGTCCACCCAATCACGCCAGGCCAGGATATGCGGGCCATCTCCTTCCGCCAACACCTCCATCTGCGTCGCATCGTCCCCCAGCACCTTGTCCGCAAGGGTCAGCATCGCGTCGATATCATCGGCGATGTCGTCGGCTTCTGCATCCGCACACGAAGACCGCAGGATCAACCCGTGTGTCGCCCCATCCGCCGCCTCATGCGCGATTTCCAACAGTCGGTCGCGTTCGCTTTCGTTGCGTATACTGCGGGAAATGTTCGTTCCGGGCGCATCGGGCGTCACGATGACATATCTGCTTTTGAACAGCAGCTTTTGTGTAACGGGGATCGCCTTGCCCGGTTCGGCGTGCCCTGTGACCTGCACCAGGATCGGCTGCCCGGGCGCAAGGCCTTTGATTTGTCGCAGAAAGGCCGACCCATCGGGCGTTCTCAAAAACATTCCGCCCTGCCCTTTCACGGGCCGATCGGCAATGGCACGGTAAATGGTCCCAGGGCGCGGGCCGTCGCTGTCGACCAGCAGGTCGTCCAGCTTGCCGTCAACGATCAAGGCGGCGGCTTCGAGGCCATTAAGGTGATCGAGAACGATCGTACGACCTTTCATGATACTTCTCCGTCCATAGGATGGCCTGCGGTACGCAGCAGGTTCGCAGTTTCGGCCAGCGGCAACCCAACGATGCCCGTGAAAGAGCCGCTGATCCATGGTATCAACGCACCCGCCGGCCCTTGGATACCGTATCCACCGGCCTTGCCCTGCCAATCGCCGGTGGCAAGATATGCCTTCAATTCGGTCTCGGACAAGCGCTTCATGCGCACGGTGCTGACCACGTCACGTTCCCAAAGCTGTGTGCCGCGCCGAATGGCAACAGCCGTAATCACCTTGTGCCGGCGGCCCGACATAAGCCGCAAGAAATCGGCGGCTTCGTTAACGTCAACGGGCTTGCCGAGAATACGGCGCCCCACCGCGACAGTCGTATCCGCACATAAAACGATATCCGTTTCGCCCGACGGCACCGCCGCAGCCTTCTCGCGCGCCATCCGTGCACAATATGGCCGAGGCAATTCCGCGGCAAAGGGCGTTTCATCTATGTCGGGAGCCCGCACTTCATCAGGTACAACGCCAATTTGCGCCAGCAATTCCTTGCGGCGCGGACTGCCTGATCCGAGAATAAAGGTCATACTAACCTCAATGCACTGACCGGATAGCGCGAAGCTGCCGGAAGAGCGCGTTACTTAAAGCGGTAATTGATCCGGCCCTTGCTCAGATCATAGGGGGTCATTTCCACCTGCACCTTATCGCCAGCCAGAACCCGAATGCGGTTCTTGCGCATTTTCCCTGCCGTGTGCGCGATGATCTCATGGCCATTTTCAAGCTCGACCCGGAACGTCGCGTTCGGCAGGAGTTCCTTCACGATACCGGGGAATTCGAGCGTGTCTTCCTTGGCCATGGTCTCTCCTTGAACACTTTACCCCGCAATTTCGGGGCGCAGGCCTAAATGGGCCCAATTTCTCTCTTTTTCAAGGGCTATTCACATCAAGGAAACGTTTATCGCGTCTTGGTCGCGTCCAAATTGGTCTGACCAGTGGTTTCGGTTCAACACGACCCCATCTTCACGCACTTTGGCTATCTGTTCCAGGTCAACGTCTGCAAATGTCCAACCAGCGACGTTGATCTGGCCGGCTGCCAGCACGCCGGTTGACGGAAAACCGACGTCAGGTGGGCAAAATATGCCACCGGCACCAACCGATTGCCCTAACGCATCGGACCAATCAGCAGCCCCCACGCATGACGACATCGCCGTAACGCACTGATTCTCGAGTGCACGCGCCATTGACCCGATACGCACACGCCAATAGCCTGCCAGCGCTTCTGTGACACTGGGGACCGCGATGATGTCGCACTGTGCCAAGGCTCTTCCCAACAATGGGAATTCGCTGTCATAGCATATCAGAATGCCTATTTTGCCAATCGCGGTTTCGAATACCTGCAATGAGTTGCCGCCAACCACCCCCCAGACTTCGCGCTCGAACCGGGTCATGATCTGCTTGTCCTGGACCCCGGTCTGCCCTGACGGCGTGATAAGACGTGCCCTGTTTACCGGGCGGCCCTGGGTGGCGGCTGGCCCCGACGCGGCCACGATGTGCACGTTGTATTCCGCCGCAAGCGCCTTGTGTGCCGTATCGGCGTCCGACAATCGATCCGACACCGCAAATAAAGACGCTTCCAGGTCCCCGGCCACGTTCAGTCCGGCCAGCGTTGCCAGCTCCATCGCGCCATATTCGGGAAAGACCAGCAATTCAGCGCCACTGGCGGCAGCCGAAGCGACCCACGCGGCAAGCTTGTCTTCGTAATGAGCCCAACTGGACAAGATATCCAACGGATAGGCGGCTGTCGCGATTCTCATACCCTGCTCCGCGTGTGCGTTCTTGCGCTCATGGTGCCCCCATAAAGCCCATGCTGCAAGGGTCCGAAACCAAATCAACCGTATTTCACTTTCTGAATAACACCATGGCCGATCTTCATGCTCCTTGCAAAAAACGTGGAAACAATTCACTAATTTGAAATCAACAGGGGATGCTCAAATGATCAAGAAAGGCGTCACCTTGCGCGGGATCGAGGTGTTCGAGGCGCTCGCGGGGCGCGGATCCGTTGCGCATGCTGCGGCGATGACCGGTCTCAGCCAACCTGCAGTAAGCCAACAGATCAGCAACCTTGAAGCCGCCGTAGGTGCCAAGCTAATCGATCACAGTTGTCGCCCGATGCGTTTGACAGCCGCAGGCGAAACCTTTCTGAGGCACAGCAGTCTGGCCTTGGCCCATGTCCGGCAGGCGCAATCAGAATTGACCGTGATGGATCTGGTCAGCCTCACCGACCTGCATCTGGGGGTTATTGATGATTTCGACAACGATCTTACCCCCCGTCTGGCCACGATCCTGGCCGACAGCATGGCAGGGTGCAGGTTTCGCATGGTCACCGACAGCAGCAAGAGGTTGCTGCAGGCGGTTCAGGACAAAGCGCTGCATATCGCCATCGCTGCCACCGACGGTGACGCAAAAGAAGGATTGATCGAAATTCCGTTGGCCCGCGATCCCTTTATCATCGTTGCGCCTGCGGAGATTGAAGCAGACGGGGCTGACTTGCTCGGCGGCCGCACTGGCCTGCCGTTTCTGAGATATGAGGCCGATCAATTAATCGCAGGGCAAATCAGCAACCAGCTTTCGCGCCACAATATCAATCTGACGTCGCAGTTTGAAATTGGCAGTCACCTTGCGCTGATGGCGATGGTCGCCCGGGGCATCGGGTGGACGATCACGACGTCGTTCGGCTATTGCCGGGCACAACGATTTCATAGCCAGCTTGCGACGCAGCCCTTCCCTACGGCGGAGTTCTCGCGACAAATTTCGCTGTTCGCCGGGTCGGACTGGACCGGGTCGGTCCCACACGATATCGCTGACACCATGCGACAACTTCTGCATACGCATATGATTGCGCCGACCCTTGCACAACTGACATGGCTTGCAGGCAGGTTCAAAATTCTCGAGACATGAGACCTTGCGACCGCGCGGTATTGCTGGTTCACTTCCACATGGGAAAGGCACGGATATGAGCAAGATTGTCATTCTTACGGGTGCAGGAATTTCTGCCGAGAGCGGACTAGAAACCTTCCGCGCGGAAGACGGGCTTTGGGCGCAACATCGTGTCGAAGACGTCGCCACCCCGGAAGGATTTGCGCGCGATCCGGCACTGGTCGTCGATTTTTACAATGCACGTCGCAGACAGGCTGCCGAGGCAACGCCAAATGCCGCCCACAAGGCCCTTGCAAAGCTCCAACAGCGCTACCCCGGTCAGGTCGTCATAATCACACAGAACGTGGATGACTTGCACGAGCAAGGCGGTGCTCGGGATGTGATACATATGCACGGCGCGTTGAACTCTGCGATGTGCGCTGCGTGTGAACACCGCTGGCCCGCTGCGATGGTCATGGCTCCCGGTGATGCTTGCCCGCAGTGCTTGGCACCGGCAGCGCGACCTGACATCGTCTGGTTCGGCGAAATGCCCTATGATATAGACGCAATTTTCGACCATCTGGCCGAGGCTCGTATTTTCGCGGCTATCGGCACGTCGGGAAATGTATACCCTGCCGCGGGTTTTGTCGCTGAAGCCCGTCGGAACGGTGCGCACACGGTCGAACTGAACCTGGAGCGTTCTGCGGTGGGTGGACAATTTGCCGAACACCGAACAGGGCCAGCGACCCGTGTCGTGTCCGAGTGGGTCGACGAGTTGCTGGCCAAGCCCGAGCAGCCCCGCGGCGGTTTCAGATCGGGGGATGATCATTGATCCGGCCGTTGGACATCGAAAGCTTTACGGTCGGCTTCAAAATCGCCTGGTCGCTCCGTGTTACGGCCTGCGCTCGTGGTCCACGGGAACCGCAACGCTGACGGTGCCGGCCTTTTCAAACTCCAGCATCACGGTAACTGTATCACCCTGCACCAGCGGCTGCTTCAACCCCATGAACATCAAATGATCGCCCCCACGTTTAAAGACGTGCGTTCCCCCTGATACCAAGTTTATTCCGCCGTCAATCTTACCCATGCGCATCACCCCGTTGGCATCCGAACTATGGCTGTGGAATTCAACCTTCTCAGCGATATCCGCTGATGCCCCGATCAACCTGTCGTCTGCTCCACTGTGGTTCGTCACACTCATGAATGCCGCGCCAGATGTCGATTGCGGGGTCGAACTCCGCAGGTAAGCGTCGGTCACGTCAAGCCCTTGCGCGGCAAGCGGCGCGGAAGACAGGATTACAAACGTGCAAAAAGCGCGCGCGAGAAAAGCAATATTCATCAAGATATCTCTGTTCTGTTTCAAGCGTTTACAAGGGGTCCACGCTTAAGGATACGTAGTTGAAAGGCGGTTCAGGTCAAAGGCAGCATTAGCAGTCGACAAACGGCCCCTCAATGCGGCGTGTTAACACCCGGACACCGGTGCGATCTGCCAGACCAAAACATGTACGAAACGCGGGGAAGTTTTCCTGATACGTTATACACGCAACGCCTCGGGTGACCTTAGCGCCAAACGAAACAACCCCGGCCAAAGGCCAGGGTTGAAAAATACCGTTTAACAAAGCGTTTAGGACAGAGCGTCTGCGGTCGCGCTGGACTTGGCGATAGCCTTTTTGACCTTCAACGCGTTGTCGGACAATTCGGTGTCCTTGGCTTTCGCCATGAATTTGTCCAAGCCACCGCGGTGGTCAACAGTGCGCAACGCAGCAGCAGAAATGCGGAACTTGAAACCGCGACCCAGCGCTTCAGACTGAAGGGTCACATCATTCAGGTTCGGCAAAAACCGACGGCGGGTGCGGTTTTTGGCGTGGCTTACGTTGTTGCCCGTCATCGGGCCTTTTCCGGTCAATTCGCAAACACGCGACATGGGTTCATCCTTTTGCTGAAGGGCGATTCCGGCGATGCGGTGTGACACCCGTATGGGACGCACAATGGCGACCCTTGAATTAGTTTGCTGGCTTTAGGCGGAATCGCGGGCGGGGTCAACCCAAGCCTGCTGTGCTTATCACGCTTTTCCTTTTGCATCATGCTAAAAGATTTGTCATCTGTGACACATGAGTATTCACACACGCGCCCTTCTTGTTCACCTGTTCACCGCCACCGGTGCGATATTCGCGATGCTGGCCATGCTCGCCGCCGTTGATCAGGAATGGGACATGATGTTCCTGTGGTTGGTCATCGCATTCTTCGTGGACGGTTTTGACGGGCCTCTTGCCCGAAAATACGATGTAAAGAACAATGCGCCCGAATTTGACGGCGTCCTGCTCGATCTCATCATCGACTACCTGACCTATGTCTTCATTCCTGCATTCGCTCTGTTCAAATCCGGCTTGATGGATGGGTGGAGCGGCTGGGTGATGATCATTATCATCACTTTTGCAAGTGCCATGTACTTTTGTGACACCCGCATGAAAACAAAGGATAATTCGTTTTGGGGCTTTCCGGGCTGCTGGAACATGCTGGTGTTGGTGCTGTTCGCCCTGTCACCACCATGGTGGGTGTCGCTTATTCTCGTGACGTTTCTTGCCATCACCATGTTCGCGCCGCTCAAATTCGTGCATCCGGTGCGAACCGAGCGCTGGCGCAGCGTGACGTTGCCGATGGCGCTGGCGTGGACATTCTTTGCCGGCTGGGCCGCCTGGGTCGATTTTCATCCGCAAAGCTGGGCCCATTGGGGGCTGGTGATTACCAGTCTTTACCTGACTTTCGCCGGTGTTGTGCAGCAGTACATGTACGAACGCGAAGTCTGACCGCCGCCCTAGATCAAAATCCCAGCCGCGCCTTCGTGTCGCAGCAATGCCACTTTGGTTTCGATACCGCCGACGCCTGAATAGCCGGTCAGCCCCTTTGCCCCCATCACACGGTGGCAGGGAACGATGACGGGAATCGGGTTCAGTCCACAGGCTTGCCCGACGACCTGCGCAGGGACACCCAGCTTTCTGGCGATATCGCCATAGGTAAGGGTATCGCCGAAAGGGATCGCAGAGATTTCCGCACAGACGGCTCGCAATGTATCGCTGCCGCCAATGCGCATAGGGAGTGCAAAGGCGGTAAGCGTCCCTGCGTCGTAGCCAAGCAGTTGCACCACCGCCTCATCAAGCACTGCGCTGACGTCGTGATACGCAGTACCCTCGTCCCATTCCAGCCGTGTCACCGCATCTTGCTCTTCGGTCACGACCAGCGAACCAAAACGCGTCTGAACGCTGCGCCGCTTCACCCCGGTCTCCGGTGGAAGCGGCGCAGCTCCATCTCAGGATACCGCTTCGTCACAACGGGCGCACAAGCCTGCGTGCTGGTGGGTGCCCACGTCCGGCAATACTTTCCAGCAGCGCGCGCATTTGTCACCCTGCGCCTTTTCAAACACCACCGCGACGCCATCGGTTTCAGGCATACGGAAGGCTTCGGGTGGCGAATCGTCACCGGTGATTGCCACGTCAGATGTGATGCACACGTCTTCGAAGGTGACACTTTCCAATGCCGCCCGCTGCGCGTCATCCGCCACAAACACGGTCGGCGCTGCCTCGAGCGAAGCGCCTATAACCTTTTCGACCCGTTGCACTTCCAATGCAGCCGTCACAACGCGACGCGCAGCACGCACCTTTGCCCACTTCGCGGCCAGTTCGGCATCCAGCCAGTCGTTGGGCGTATCGGGGAAATCAGTCAGGTGAACCGAACTTTCGTCCCCGGGGAACCGCTCAAGCCAGACTTCTTCCATGGTAAAGACAAGCACCGGTGCCAGCCATGCGGTCAAACGATGGAACAGGATATCAAGCACGGTACGTGCAGCCCGGCGTCGCAAGGTGTCGCCATCGCAGTAGAGCACGTCCTTGCGTACGTCGAAGTAGAACGCCGAAAGGTCAACAGTGGCAAAGGTGAAAACCGCTTGGAAAACGCCTTGGAAATCGTACTTGGCATAACCGTCGCGCACGACCTGGTCCAGCTCGGCCACGCGGTGTAGCACCCAACGCTCCAGTTCCGGCATATCGGCGGGTTCGGTCCGGTCGCTTTCCTCCAAATCCGACAGCGCGCCAAGCATGTAGCGCATCGTGTTGCGCAAGCGGCGATAGCTATCGGCGGTCCCTTTCAGAATCTCGGCCCCGATGCGCTGATCGGCGGTATAGTCCGTTTGGGCCACCCACAAGCGCAGGATGTCAGCACCATACTGCTGCACGATCTTTTCCGGTACGATGGTGTTGCCGAGAGACTTGGACATTTTCATGCCCTTCTCATCCAGGGTAAACCCATGGGTCACAACGTTGCGGTACGGCGCGTGCCCCGTGGTGCCGACCGATTGCAACAACGACGAATGGAACCAGCCCCGGTGCTGGTCGGTGCCTTCCATATACACATCCGCGATCCCGTCCTCGGACCCATCGGGGCGGTCGCGCAGAACGAAAGCGTGTGTAGACCCGGAATCGAACCACACGTCCAGAATGTCGAACACCTGGTTATATTCATCCGGGTTCACAATACCGGTCAGGAAGCGTTCTTTTGCACCTTCTTCGTACCAGACATCCGCACCGTCGGCTTCGAACGCGTCGACCACCCTTTGATTAACCTCGGAATTGCGCAGCAAGAAATCCTCATCCGTCGGCAATGCGCCTTTTTTGGTAAAACAGGTGAGAGGTACACCCCATGCCCGTTGACGTGACAGCACCCAGTCGGGGCGTGCCTCGATCATTGAATGCAGACGGTTGCGGCCTTTCTTCGGTACCCAGTTGACGTTGTCGATCTCGGTCAGGGCGCGTTCGCGGATGGTCTTGCCGAATGTGTCCTGCCCGTCGCCGACAGGGCGGTCGATCGCGGCAAACCATTGCGGCGTGTTGCGATAGATCACCGGAGCCTTGGAACGCCAGGAATGGGGATAGCTGTGCTTGATCTTGCCACGCGCCAACAGCCCGCCGACTTCCGCCAACTTGTTGATCACAGCGGTGTTGGCGTCGCCTTCCTTACCGTTCGGCTTCAGGATCGCCTTGCCGCCAAAGAATGGCAGATCGGGACGGAAGGAACCGTCTTCGACCACATTGTAGGTGATGACCTGCTCGAGCATGCCGAGATCGCGATACAGTTCGTATTCCTCAAGGCCGTGGGACGGCGCGCAATGCACAAAGCCCGTGCCTTCGGTGTCGGTCACAAAATCAGCGGCGCGGAAATCGCGGATATCATCCCATTCGCCATTGCCGCCTTCTGCCCCGGCCAAGGGGTGTTGCAGCTGGATCCGGGCCAGTTCGTCCTGCGACACATCGCGCAGCCGGCGCACCATTGTATCCTCCAGACGCGCCCTGGCGAACACGTCCATCGCCATGGAATCCGACAGCAGATAGCGATCACCGACATCGACCCAGGATTCTTCCGGGCAGCCGGTGACTTCGTACAGGCCATACGAAATGTCTTTACCGTAGACCACGGCCTTGTTGCTGGGCATGGTCCAGGGGGTCGTGGTCCAGATTACCACATGTGCCCCGTCCAACGTATCATCACCGGTGCCTACAACCTTGAATTTCACCCAGATCGTAAAGCTTTCCTTGTCGTGATACTCAACTTCGGCCTCGGCCAAAGCGGTTTTCTCTACGGGTGACCACATCACGGGCTTGGACCCCTGATACAATGTGCCATTCATCAGGAACTTCATGAATTCTTCGGCGATCACACGTTCTGCGTGGAAATCCATCGTCAAATAGGGATCGTCCCAATTGCCGGTGATGCCCAGGCGTTTGAACTCCTCGCGCTGCACATCGACCCAGCTGGCAGCAAACTTGCGGCACTCGGCGCGGAAGTCGTTGATCGGCACGTCGTCCTTGTTCTTGCCCTTCTGACGGTACTGTTCCTCGATCTTCCATTCGATCGGCAGACCGTGGCAATCCCACCCGGGGATATAACGCGCATCGAAACCCATCATCTGATGGCTGCGCACGATCATATCCTTGATCGTCTTGTTCAGCGCGTGACCGATGTGCAGGTGGCCGTTCGCATAGGGGGGGCCATCGTGCAGCGTAAAAGGCTTGCGCCCCTGTTTTTCACGCAGGCGGTCATAGACGCCGATCTTTTCCCACCGGGCCAGCCATTCGGGTTCGCGCTTGGGCAGCCCCGCGCGCATGGGGAAATCGGTCTTGGGCAGGTTCAGCGTTGATTTGTAATCGAGCGTTTCGGGGGTGTCGGCGCACATGGCAGGCGTCCTTTGGCAAACGGAGTATGGGAATGGATGATCAGATATGGTGCGAGTGGCTCAAACACCTCGGCCCGGCGTCTCGTGGAATCAGAGCGCCGGGAAAATAATTCGTATAATGATCGCGGACATCCGGGTCATAGCGCCTTATAGGCCGCGGCAGAACCACCGACAAGCCCCCTCGCCCAGGCAATCATGTTCCTCTGGAAAACAGCCCCGACAATGCGCGTTTGACAATGCTGCGCACCTTGGGTCTGCGCCCTTCGCTAAATGGCATCGGGCGGCAGACTTCCATGGCGGCCACCCCTACTCGCGCCGTCAAGGCTCCGTTGACCAGCCCTTCGCCAAAGCGACGCGAAAGCTTTGCCAGCACCGTGCCGCCTAAAATCGGCTCCAGCATATCGTCGCCCACCGCAACCGCTCCTGTTGCCACCAGATGCGACAATACCACGCGCGTCAGCCGCCACGAGCCAAAGAAACCCGAACGCCCGCCATAAATCTCGGCCACCCGGCGGATCATCCGCAGGTTGCTGGTCAATGCAGCAGCGACATCGGCCAGGGCAAGAGGTACCAACGCGGTCACCGTCGCGACCTGACGCGCCGCAGCCTCAACTTCTCGGCTTGCGGCAATATCAAGCGGGCCGAGCAGTTCCGCCTCGGCCAGGGACAATAGCGCCTGCGCATCCATCTGGTCGCCGCGCAGTTCCGCCAGCCGGTCACGACCCCAGCGGGTATCTTCGCGACCTTTGTACAATGCGACCAGGCGGTCGGTCACTGACCGCGCCGCCTTCAGATCGTCCTGGGACAGCGCCTGACCCGCGTCGTGATGCAAACCATCGAGCCGGGCGAGACGGCTGAATGCGGCCAATTCACGCAAGCACAACAAGGCCAGTACCAGCAACACAGCGCCGATCAGGATGGTCATCGCCATCCCCAGGATCGGATAGCTTGCCATCAGCCCCATCACAAAGTTCCATGCGGCAATCGACACCAGTGCCCCAATCAGCGTGCTCAGCAGCCACCAGAACAGGCGCACCAGTTTTGACGGCTTGCGCGCAGCCAGCCGCGCCGCGATCTGCATCGCCTGCCCTTGCGGGGCCGCGATGCCCACGTCAGGCACGGGCGGAGCGTCCGAGACCGAGGGGCGCGGCGACGCTTCCGCTTCCAGGTCGAATAAAACCGGGCCTTTCGACATTACGCTGCTCTCCTTTGCCATTCAAACCGGACATCCGGCAAACCGAATTCATTGTCAGCACCGTCGCTGCGCATGACTTCCACGAACCCCGCCTGCCGGTAGAACCGCGAAGCGCGCGCGTTCGCGGCAAAGCTCCAAAGCCCCAGGTGACTACGGTTATCCTTGGCAACGTTTATCAGGCGACGCCCGATACCTTTGCCCTGCGCCTTGGGGTGGAGATATAGCCCGTGTATTTCCGCACCCCGTCGCACCACAAACCCGACCACTGCCTCGTCGGTCCGCGCAACCTGCACCCAGCCGACATCTATCATGTCGCCCAAGGTGCCGATTTCCTCGGCACGACTGTGGGCCCGGGGCAGCCATTCATGCTGGGCATTGGCGCACGTCATCACATCAGATAACCTGCCGGCATCAAGTGCCCGCGCCGGCGCGATTGTCAGGTCGGAGAGGATCACAGGCGGTCACCGATCAGAAATTCCGCCGCACGATCCAGCCGGATGTGCGGCGGCCCGTCGCCCGGGCGCAGGGTCAGCCGCGCGGGGGCGAACCGCATGATCTGATAATCCTGATCCAGCCATTTATCTGCCCCCGCCCGGGCGGGACTGAGCAGGTGCGCAGGGTCCTTGGGCAACTCACCTGGGTAAAACGCGGCCTCCTTGCCGGTCTCAAGCAAGCTGCCGCGCACCACATCCAGTGTTTCGCCGTCGTGGATCATTGTTGTTTCTGTGGTTGCCCGAAGCGACGCCAGCGACATGGCGGATGTATCGGCCCCGGCAAATCGCGCCCGGTCGCGGGCATCCCGGGTGAGGGCTTCCATGATCGCTGTAAGGCTAGGGTGTTGCGAATGATGCAGATGGTCCGCCTTGGTCGCGGCAAACAATATCTTCTCGACGCGTTTGCCGCGCAGGAGCTGGGTCAGAAAACCATTGCGGCCGGGTTTGAAGCTGCCGAGTATTTCGCTCATTGCGCCGCGCAGGTCTTCGACAGCACGCGGGCCTTGATTGATCGCACCCAGAGCATCGACCAGCACAACCTGACGGTCGATACGGGCAAAATGATCGCGAAAAAAGGGTTGCACGACCTTGCGTTTATAAGCCTCGAACCGCCTTGCCATTTCACGAACCAGCGACCCACGTGATCCGTCACCTCCCGGCAGTGGGGCAAAGGTCAGCACCGGCGATCCGGCAAGGTCTCCGGGTAACAGAAACCGCCCCGGCGTGCAGTCTGAATAACCATTGGCCCGTGCGGTCTGCAAATATTCCGCGAAGCTGGCGGCCAATGCCTGTGCGGCAGGTTCATCAAGGCGGCCATCTGGATCTGTCTGCGCGACAAGGACGCGGTACGCGGCGGCCTCTTGTCGGTCGACGATACGCGCCAATACCTGCGCAGACCATTCGGTATAGCTGACATCCATCAGCGCTAGATCCAGCAGCCATTCGCCGGGGTAATCCACGATATCCAGATGAACCGTGCGCGGTCCCTGAAACCCGGCCAGCAACCCGTTCGGCCGCACCCGCAGCGACAGGCGCAGTTCGGATATGGCGCGCGTACTGTCGGGCCAATGCGGGGTCGGCCCCGTCAATGCGGCAAGGTGGTTTTCGTAGTCGAACCGTGGCACGGTGTCGTCAGGTTGGGGCTGCAAGAACGCAGCCTCGATCCGCCCCTCGGATGCGGCCAACAGGCCAGGCATCCGCCCGCGATCCAGCAGGTTCGCAACGAGCGACGTAATAAAGACCGTCTTGCCGGAGCGCGCCAGCCCGGTCACCCCCAAACGGATGACCGGTTCAAAAAAGGTCTCGGCCACACCGTCCTGAACGTTTTCGACCTGCCGCCAAATTCCATCGGCAATTCTTGAGAGTACCAAAGCCCGCGCCCGCCTTCATCTGCTGTTGCGGATCAACATAAGCACAGGGTTCAGGGATTGCCAGATGGGCTGCCCCGAGGTACATGGTCGCCATGCATCGCTATGCCTTGAAAGTTGAATATCACGGTGCCCCTTTTGTCGGGTGGCAACGTCAAGTCGGCCTTGCCTCTGTGCAGGGCGCGATCGAAGCAGCTTTGGCCAAGATAGAACCTCGTGAACACAGGATCGCCGCCGCGGGACGGACGGATGCGGGGGTTCACGCGCTGGCACAGGTTGCCCATTGCGACATGACGCGCCAATGGGATCCATTCCGGCTGTCCGAAGCGCTGAATTATCACCTCAAGCCTCACCCTGTCGCTATCGTGGGGTGCGCCTATGCCACGTCCGATTTTCATGCCCGATTTTCAGCAACCGAACGGCGCTATCTTTTTCGCATTCTGGTGCGCCGCGCCCCGACCACCCATCAAACGGGTTTGGTCTGGCAGGTTAAAAAACCCCTCGATTTGGACCGTATGCGCATGGGGGCTGCCCATTTGATCGGACAACATGATTTCACCACGTTCAGATCAACGATTTGCCAGTCCACCACGCCGGTAAAAACACTCGACACGCTGAACATCAAAGAAGTCGAAACCCTCGGCGGACTTGAGGTGCACTTCGACGTGCGGGCACGGTCGTTTCTTCACAACCAGGTACGCAGTTTCATTGGTACGCTCGAACGTGTGGGTGCCGGTTCGCTCATGCCGGCGGATGTCAAGGATATGCTCGACGCTCGCGACCGCGGAGCCTGCGGCCCCGTTTCGCCGCCGCACGGGCTTTATCTGGCACATGTCGGTTATGACAAAGACCCGTTCTCTCAGCCTGCGGCATAGCCCTTAGCTGACGGCGATAGGTTTCCAGTCGCCGTGGTGCACACCGGGGTCGTCGATCCGTTCAAACCCGTGCGATCCGAAAAAGTCTCGCTGTGCCTGGATCAGGTTCGCCGTGCCTTTCGCGGTCCGCATCGTGTCGTACCATGCCAATGGGGCCCCAAGTGCAGGTACCGGAATACCTAGTGATACCCCGGCTGCCACGGTTTTGCGCAGCCCGCCCAAGTGGGCCGCAAGCAGGTCGCGTATCGCGGGGGACAAGATCAAGGCACCTTCGGGCAATCCGGCACGAAACGCATCGGCGATATCGTCAAGCAAAATCGACCGAATGATGCACCCTGCCCGCCAGATTTCGGCGATACGGGTCATATCAAGGTGCCATTCAAATTCGTCAGAGGCTGCTGCCAGCACCCTGAATCCCTGTGCATGTGCCAAGACACGCGCAGCAAGCAAGGCCGATTTCAGCTCTTCCGGTGATGGGAATGCTGCCTTGTGCGCAACAGCGGGAAGAAGCGGTTCGGCGGCGACGCGCAGGTCTTTCTCGCTTGACCAGCCGCGCGCACCGACAGCGGCCTCAATTGCGCTTGCAGACTGCCCTAGCTTCAAAGCCTCGATCAAGGTCCAGCGGCCTGTACCCTTTTGGCCCGCCTTATCAAGGATCATGTCAACCAGCGGTTCGCCACTACGGGCGTCAATCGTTTGCAGGGCCGCGGCAGAAACTTCGATCAGGTAAGAACTGAGCGGCCCGCTTTGCCAGGTTTCGAACTGCGCGCCAATTTCCGCCGCCTTGAACCCACCGGCATCACGCATCAGACCGTAAATCTCGGCGATCATTTGCATGTCTGCGTATTCGATACCGTTATGCACGGTTTTGACAAAGTGGCCTGCCCCGTCCGGCCCCAAATGGTCAACGCATGGATCGCCCTCAAATTTCGCTGCGATCTTGCGGAGCATCGGGCGCAGTTGTGACCAACTATGCGCGGTGCCTCCGACCATCATCGACGGGCCGTGACGCGCGCCTTCGGCCCCGCCCGATACCCCCATGCCGACAAAGTGTTTGCCGGTGCCGGAGAACGCGGCCGACCGGCGGCGTGTATCGTGAAAGTCTGCATTACCGCCGTCAATGATCGTATCGCCATCATCCAGTAGAGGTAGAACGACGTCGATCATCGCGTCCACGGGCGCACCAGAGGGGATCATGAACAATATGCTTCTGGGACGGGCAATCGAGGCAATGAATTCGGCAATGTCCGGGTATCCGACAAGGTTTCCAGCCAACTCGTTCGCCTGCGCCAGAAAGACGGGGATCCTGTCTGCGTGTTTGTTGCTTACGGCAACCCGAAAGCCGTTTTCGGCCAGGTTCAGCGCCAACGCACTGCCCATGGTACCCAAGCCGAAAACACCGATATCGGCGTTCACATTGTTCGGAGCCATTCTATTTCCCTTTGTATGAGATATCGAAATATCGGCCGCCGCTTTTCCCTCTTGCCAGTGCCGCAACCCTAAGAAATTGATTTTAGGACAGTTTTGCTATATGACAAATTTATAAGAACAAAAATAAGTACAGGCAGTTACAATAAAGATGATACATAATCTAAAACGTGCGTGGGAAGACGTGATCCTGCCTATTTGGCAACGCCCGAAACGGGTGCAGATTGCCGCGCTTTGCTATCGCGAAACGCCACACGGCAAAGAGGTCTTGCTGATTACAAGCCGTGACACCGGGCGGTGGATCGTGCCCAAAGGGTGGCCTATCGATGGGCTGGACGGGGCTGGAACCGCGTTGCAGGAAGCGTGGGAAGAGGCCGGCGTTTCCAAGGCGGATATCGAAGCGGAGCCTATCGGGTTCTATGACTATGACAAGCGCCTGAGCGAAGGCATGACCACGCCGGTCATCGCCCAAGTCTATCTTACCCGCGTGCGTCACATAAAGGATGACTACCCGGAGGTGGCGTTGCGCAAGCGACGCTGGATGACGCCGACGGCGGCAGCGGAACTGGTGTCGGAGCCCGATCTCAAGGACATCCTGTTGAACCTGTAGCTGGCTGTGGCCTTGTGGAAAATAGCAGGTTGTGCGACGAGCGTATGCTTTAAGCAAAAGAGGCTGCGATGACCGACGGACCTATCGGCCAACAGTGGAAAACGCTGGATTCCGACCTTAATCGTATTTCACGGGTCGAACAGGCTGCAACCTATGTGGCACGGCCCATGGTTGGGTTCGGGATCGCCCTTGCCTTTATCGTGCTGGCTGCATTGGCCGCGACCTTGTTCTTTGGGCAGGCACCTTCAAACTATGTCGTTGTCGCCGCTGCGGCTTTCGGGGCCTATATGGCGGTCAACATCGGTGCAAACGATGTGGCCAACAACATGGGGCCTGCCGTAGGTGCCAAAGCCCTCAGCATGGGGGGGGCCATCGTCATCGCAGCGATTTGCGAAAGTGCGGGTGCATTACTGGCCGGCGGCGATGTTGTATCGACCATTTCCAAAGGGATCATTGACCCGGCATCGGTCGAAGACGCACAGGTGTTTATCTGGGCGATGATGGCGGCCCTGGTTTCGTCCGCGTTGTGGGTCAACCTTGCTACATGGGTCGGAGCCCCGGTATCCACCACCCATTCCGTCGTCGGTGGTGTGATGGGGGCAGGTATCGCAGCAGCCGGGTTGTCGGCGGTGAACTGGTCATCGATGAGCATGATCGCCGCAAGCTGGGTCATCTCGCCCGTCATGGGCGGGGCGGTCGCCGCGTTTTTCCTTGCCCTGATCAAGTCGCAGATCCTCTACAAGCAGGACAAGATCGCCGCCGCGCGTCGCTGGGTGCCCATCCTGATTGGGCTGATGGCGGGCGTTTTCGCCAGCTATCTGGCTCTGAAAGGTCTGAAAAAGATCGTGCACGTGGATATGGGGCCGGCCTTGTTCATTGGTCTTGCCGTTGGGGCGCTGTCCTACGCAATGTCGTACCCGGTGATCCGCCGCGCCTCTGTCGGGATGGAAAACCGGAATAAATCAGTGAAGATCCTGTTCGGCCTGCCGCTGGTTTTTTCGGCGGCGTTACTCAGCTTTGCCCATGGGGCCAATGACGTCGCCAATGCCGTCGGCCCGCTGGCAGCTATCGTGCACGCGTTGGAATTCGGTACCGTCGAGGCAAAGGTGTCGATTCCGATGTGGGTCATGGTGATCGGAGCGTTTGGCATTTCGTTCGGGCTGTTTCTGTTTGGTCCCAAGCTGATCCGGATGGTCGGTAGCCAAATCACCAAGTTGAACCCCATGCGGGCCTATTGTGTGGCGCTGTCCGCGGCGATTACCGTGATCATCGCCTCTTGGTTGGGCCTGCCGGTCAGTTCCACCCATATCGCGGTGGGTGGGGTGTTTGGTGTGGGTTTCTATCGCGAATGGCACATGGAGCGCCGTCTGCGCAGGCCGGACGTGACATCCGGTCAGGTCAAGCAGATCGCCCGAGAAGAGCGGCAACGCCGCAAGTTGGTTCGGCGGTCCCACTTCTTGACGATCATAGCGGCATGGGTGATTACCGTGCCCGCGACAGCCATGATTTCAGCGATCACCTTTCTGGGACTGAATGCGGTGGTCAATTAGATGTCGGACGGCGATAGGCTGGGTACCCCCGCGCCGGCCTTTTCAGCCTCTTTGACCAGCTTCGAAACCCTCTCGCAAATCGGGGTCGGTACAGATATAGATTTCCCCAACCCGATGATCGTGCCCTGCAAGGCATCGATTTCGGTCGGTTTGCGGTTTTCCAAGTCGTAAAACATGGATGTCCGGGCTTTGGGGTCGATGGTCAGCATCTTCGACGCAATACGTGAAAACAACGGCGTCGGCAGCCGCAGCACCCACGGTATCATGCGGGACGGTAACGGTGTGTTCGACAGCGGCCTGATGCCATGGGCACGCAGAACCGTCAGTGCCTCGACCATTTGTGCTGCCATGACACGCCGCCAGCTTCGGCTGAGAAGCTGCTGTTGCAGTGACAGCCCCGAAAGAGCGTTCAGAGCATTATTCAGATTGATCAGCAGCTTGCCCCACTGCACGTCGCTGATGGCCCCGGTTTCGGTGACCGGCATGTCCGGCGTGGCGAGCAATTCCGCCAAGGCACCCGGCCCGGCTTCGATGACGATGTTTCCGCTGGTCGCCCGGTGAAAGGTAGAGTTTGGTTGTCGGACGATGTTGAACGGCACCATGCCGGCACGGACGTCGAACCCGGGCAACATTTTACGCAGGATGTTCACCGCTTCGAGCCCGTTCTGCAGGCTGACGACAACGGCGTTCGGGGGCGCATAGGTCGCAATCATCACCGCGATGTCGGGGGTGTCGGCGGTTTTGACCGTGACCAGAATGACACCGGCCTCGGTAAGGCGGGCCGGGTGATCCGTCAGAGATATCTGCGAGGGCATGACAGCAAGGCTGAGTGACCCAAAATCGGTAAGGTGCAGACCGTCCTTATTGATCTGCTCAATCATACGCGGCCGCGCCAGCAGGGTTACCTTGCGGCGCTGCGCAGCCAGCATTCCCCCGACGAAGCAGCCGATCGCCCCTGCTCCCGCAACGGTGATCGACCGCGCGGCCGTCATTTACCCAGACACCAGCGCATGATGGATTTCTGAGCGTGGAGGCGGTTTTCGGCCTCGTCGAAGATGACCGAACGGGGGCCGTCCATGACCGAACTTGTCACCTCGTCGTCCCTATGGGCGGGCAGACAGTGCATGAACAAGGCGTCGGGCTTGGCTTTGGCCATAAGCGCGTCGTTCACCTGATAGGCACGAAGCTGATTGTGCCGCCTTTCGCGCGCCGACTGAGGGTCGTGCATCGAAACCCAGGTATCGGTTACGACCAGATCGGCGCCTATCACCGCTTTGTCCGGGTCGCGTTCGGTGGTATAAAGACCGGAAAGGGCGGCTTCGGGATCGAGCGTCGGCGGGCCGGTGAACACCAGATCGAAATCAAAGGATTTAGCGGCATGGGCGAAGCTGGCGAATACGTTGTTGCCGTCGCCTGACCAGACGACCTTTTTACCCTTGATGGGACCATTGTGTTCTTCGAAGGTCATGATGTCAGCCATGATCTGGCAAGGATGGGTGCGGTTGGTCAGCCCGTTGATAACCGGTACCGTCGCATATTCCGCCATCTCAAGCAGGGTGGCTTCCTCGAATGTTCGGATCATGATCAGGTCGACATACCGGCTGAGCACCCGTGCCGTGTCGGCGATGGTTTCGCCGTGACCCAATTGCATGTCGGCCCCGGAGAGCACCATGGTCTGCCCCCCCATCTGGCGCACACCCACGTCGAAGCTGACACGGGTACGGGTCGAGGGTTTTTCGAAGATCAGCGCGACCATGTGGTCCTTGAGCGGTTGTTCGTCATCGGGGGCACCACGCGGCCGGCCAGCGCGGTCCGCCTTCATTGCGGCGGCACCGTCGATGATATCACGCAGGTCGGCGGGAGCGGTTTGGTTGATGTCGAGGAAATGTTTCATTGGGTATTCTTTTGTTTGAGAAGCGGGGGCCAGCCCCCGGACCCCCGGAGTTTGCTTTGCAAAATGAAAATCAGTTTGCGGTGATATTGCTTGCGGCTTGCTCGAGACGGGAGATGGCTTCGGTGATTTCGTCGTCGGTGATATTGAGCGGAGGAAGCAGCCGGATGACATTGTCAGCAGCAGGGACGGTGATGACCTGATGGTCATAGCCCGCGGCGACGACATCACTGTTGGTTACCTTGCATTTGATGCCCAACATCAAACCGCTGCCGCGGACACTGTCGAAGACATCGGGATGGCCTGCGACAAGACCTTCGAGTTTTTGGCGTATCAAGCCGGCTTTGCGGTTTACCTCGGCCAGGAAATCCGGGGATGCGATGATATCAATTACCGCGTTGCCCACCGCGCACCCCAGCGGGTTACCGCCGTAGGTGGAGCCGTGCGTGCCCGGTTTCATGCCGGATGCCGCGTTTTCGGTCGCGAGCACCGCCCCAAGCGGGAAGCCGCCGCCAATTCCTTTGGCCACCATCATGATATCCGGCGTGATTCCGGCCCATTCGTGAGCGAATAGTTTGCCGGTGCGGCCTACCCCGCACTGCACCTCGTCGAAGATCAATAGGATGCCATGTTGATCGCACACGTCGCGCAGCCCCTTGAGGCATTGATCCGGGACAGTGCGGATACCGCCTTCGCCCTGCACGGGTTCGATCAGGATCGCGGCCGTTGACGGTGTGATTGCTTCTGTCAACGCATCGTGATCACCAAATTCGACATGCCTGAATCCGGGCAGAAGCGGGCCGAAACCCTTTGTCATTTTTTCGGACCCGGCGGCGGCGATCCCCGCCGAGGAGCGCCCGTGGAACGACCCTGTGAAGGTAATGATTTCCACCCGGTCGGGCTGGTCCTTGTCATAGAAGTGTTTGCGCGCCATCTTCACCGCAAGTTCACACGATTCCGTGCCGGAATTGGTGAAAAATACCGTGTCTGCAAAGCTGAGCGCCACGAGTTTGTCGGCCAGCGCCTGTTGTTGCGGAATCTGATAAAGGTTTGATGTATGCCACAGCTTGCCGGCCTGTTCCGTCAAGGCCGCCACCAGCGCAGGGTTGGCGTGGCCGAGAGCGTTTACCGCGATACCTGCACCAAGATCGAGAAATCGGCGGCCATCCTCTTCGATCAGCCATGAGCCTTCCCCCTTTACGAAGCTGAGAGGTGCACGGGAATAGGTCGGCAGAACAGATGGGATCATCGGGATCATCCTTTAGCGGTGGCCGGGTCAAAGGCCCAAAAGGGCATGTGTCACAGCAGGGGTCAATGGGATTTGCAGGGGTGCGACACAATATTATCGCAAAACGATCAGGGCCAACCCATTTTCGGGCAGGTTCAGCTTAACAAGCCTAGCGTCGTCGCAAGATATGACGTGGAGAATTGATCATGAAGGACGGTTTATTGAAAATTCAGCATTTTGCAAAGTATAATTTCCCGTGCTGCTGTCTTTTGGTGACGGTAAAAGGCGCAGGTGCATGCCACCATGTGGTTTTCCGCGGTCGTTTGCCTGTCCATGGCTTCAATCTCTGCTTCGCGCCTTGCACCCAAGCTGTCAGTGATTAGTATAGGGACTTGAGAATTTTCCAAGGCGGTCCGGTATGGGGCCGCTTTTTAGCTGAGGACGCCAAATGTCTTGGACCGATGACCGCGTAGAGATCTTGAAGAAAATGTGGGGCGAAGGCCAGTCGGCCAGCCAGATCGCCAAGGAATTGGGTGGCGTGACGCGCAATGCCGTGATTGGCAAGGTGCACCGACTGGGTCTGTCCAATCGTACCGCTGCCGGAGCCGCCGCGGCTCCCGCTCCTACGCCTCCCAAGGCGGAGCCCAAACCAAAGCCGGCCGCAAAGGCTGCCCCAAAAGCCACTAATGTGCCCGAGCCTGAGGCGGCGGCACCAGCGCCCCGGCCCAACTTGCCTGCACGGGCCAAGATAATCCCGGCTGGACAGCCTTTGCCTCCGCAACCTTCTGCAAATGAAATCAGCCCCGAAGCCTTGGCGAAGGTGAGCGAAGTTGAAAAGAAGTCAAAGAAGATCGGATTGATGGATTTGACCGAACGCACCTGCAAATGGCCAGTCGGCGACCCTGCCACTGAAGATTTCTGGTTTTGCGGCCTTCCGGTGCAACAGGGCAAACCCTATTGCGAGGCCCACGTGGGCGTCGCCTTCCAACCGATGAGCGCCCGCCGCGACCGCCGCCGCTAACCCGCAACGGACACCAGTTAGACGAAAGGCCGGACAGTGATGTCTGGCCTTTTTCGTATCAACCCGTCGGCACAGGGGGTGGATCGTCCCTGCCGGGCTCTGCCGGATTTTCCGAGAACAGCGCGATCTTGTTACCTTCGGGATCACGCAGGTAGCTGACGTAGAAGCGCGGACCATAGGTGGCGCGAAACCCCGGTTGCCCTTCATCGCTACCGCCCGCGGCGAGCGCAGCGGCGTGCAACGCGCGCACCTGTGCCTGACCGGTTGCTTGGAACGCGACCATGGATCCGTTGCCACCGGAAGCCGGCGCGCCATCAAAGGTCGGTTTGACGTAGAAATCCGCCAAGGCGGCGGGCTGCCCCGTAGCCTTCGGCAGTACAAAGCTCAGGCCCTCGGGACCTTCGGTCAACGCATAGCCCAAGGCAGGCAGGAAAGCGGAATAGAAGCGTTTGGCGCGTGCAAGGTCGTCGGCCCCGACGGTGACATAGGCGATCATACGAAACCTCTCCTACCCCGCTGCTGTTTTCCCACGCCGATCACCGCGCAGGTGCGCATAAAGCACATGGGTGCGCCAACGGCCATCAATCTGCAAATAGCTTTGCGCGACGCCTTCGTATTTGAAGCCGGTCTTTTCCAGCAACCCGCGTGAAGCGATGTTCTCGGGCAGGCAGGCGGCTTCGACCCGGCTTAGATCAAGGCGCGTGAAGGCATAGTGAACGGTCGCTTCGATGGCTTCGCGCATGTAGCCACGGCGACTGAAGGGTTCGCCTGTCCAATAGCCGAGCGTCCCTGCTTGCGATGGCCCACGGCGGATGTTGTCGAGGGTGATCGCACCGATAAGCATGTTGTCGTTGCGCCGTATCAGAAACAACGGCAACGCCGTACCACCCGACACCGAACGATTTGCCCAATAGACACGGTTCGTGAACGCCTTGCGAGACAGATGGTCGCTGGCCCAGGACGGTTCCCACGGGCTGAGGTATTCAATGCTGTCGGAGCGCAGCGTCGCCCACGATCTGAAATCTGCGTGCAGTGGCGGACGCAGCGTCAACCTCTCGGTTTCGATCGCCACCTTTCGTTTGAGCAGCTGCATCAGGCGGCGCGACGCTCCTGAATTTCCTGCAAGGTAGGGGCCGCTTCGACCGGGCCATAAAGCGCCAGTGCCGCCGGAGCTGTTTCGGCAATGTTCTGGGCAAAGTCGCGTACGTCACCGGTCGTGACCGCGTCGATTTGCGCGATCGTCTCCTCGATCGGTGGAATGCGGTCCCATATCTGGATCAGACGCGCCAACCTTTCGGCGCGGTTCGACGGGCTTTCCAGCCCCATCAGCAGGCCGGCCTTCATCTGGGCGCGTGCCCGCGCCACTTCGGCGGGGGACATGTCGGAGGCAGCGCGTTTCATCTCGTCTATGGTGATACCGGCCAGTTCAGGCAACTGTTCGCCGCTGGTACCAGCATAGATTGTCATCATGCCAGTGTCCGCATAGGCACCGGCCTGCGCAAAGATCGTGTAACAGAGGCCACGGTTCTCACGAATCTCTTGGAAAAGACGACTGGACATACCACCGCCAAGCGCCGACGCGTATATCTGTGCGACATATATGTCATCCGCCCGGTATCCCGGAGATTCGAAACCCAGCGCAAAATGCGCTTGCTCAAGCGGTTTCAACTGGCGTACTTCGCCGCCACTGAAGCGGGCGGCATCCACATCGAACATGGGCTTTGGTGTCATGTCACCGAACATCTGTTCTGCGAGGCGCACGATTTCGTCGTGGTCTACGGCCCCGGCCGCCGCAAGGATCATCTGTTCGGGTCCATAATGCTGTCCGATAAAATCGGATAGATCGGTGCGGGTAAATTTCGACACTCGTTCAGAAGGGCCAAGAATGGTGCGACCGATCGGCTGATCCGGATAGGCCTTTTCCTGAAGCCAATCAAAAATCACATCATCAGGAGTGTCGAGCGCCTGGCCGATTTCTTGCAAAATTACCCCACGCTCCACTTCCATCTCACCGTTATCAAGCAACGGATTCCGCAGGATGTCAGCTATGACGTCGAGCCCGAGCGCCACGTCGTTTTCCAGCACACGGACGTAGTAGGCTGTCACCTCTCGCGAGGTATATGCATTTATATAGCCCCCCACGTCTTCGATCGCCTCGGCGATTTGAAGCGACGTGCGCTTGGTCGTCCCCTTGAATGCCATATGTTCAAGAAAATGAGCGATGCCGTTTTGTTTGGCCGCCTCGTGGCGGGCACCTGCTGTTACCCAGACACCGATAGAAGCAGATGCCAGCCCCGGCATCTTTTCGGTCACTACGCGAAAGCCATTGGACAGGCGATGTTGTTGCAGGCTCACTGGGCGATGCCCCCCTTGATGATATCTTTTAGCGATGCAAGATCATTGGAAACACGGGTTACGCGTTCGTCGCGGTCGAAAAGATCAGCCATATGATCGGGCAGTGGCGGGCGTACCCCGGTTGCTGCCTCGACCGCATCTGGAAACTTTGCAGGATGCGCTGTCGCCAAGGTGATCATGGGCGTAGCAGGATCGCGCAACGCCTGCGCGACCCGTACCCCGATAGCAGAATGCGGACACAGCAATTCGCCGGTGTTGGCATAAAATTCCTTGATGGTGGCGCTGGTTTCCTCTTCGGAGACGCGGCCAGATTTATAGGTATCTTGCAGGCTGCGCAAAACGTTGTCGCCAAGATCGAACCCACCGTTGGCCAGATCATCCATTAACGCGCGGGTCGCGTCGCTGTCCTGACCTTGGGCGAAATACAACGCGCGTTCAAAATTGGAGCTGACCTGAATATCCATCGAGGGGCTGATTGACGCATGCACCGCGCCCTTGTGGTACGCGCCCGTCGTAAGGCACCGGTGCAAGATATCATTCTGGTTCGTGGCAATCACAAGGTCTGCGATCGGCAACCCCATTTCCCGTGCAATATAGCCGGCGAAAATATCACCGAAGTTGCCGGTGGGGACGGTAAAGCTTACCTTGCGGTCACACGCGCCCATGCTGAGAGCAGCAGTAAAATAATAGACGACCTGCGCCAGCACCCGCCCCCAATTGATACTGTTAACACCCGCCAAACGAACCGCGTCGCGAAAGTCGTGGTCGTTGAACATATCCTTGAGACGCGCCTGGCAATCATCGAAATCGCCATCCATCGCCAAGGCATGCACGTTACTTTCCACAGGCGTTGTCATCTGGCGGCGCTGCACGTCGGACACGCGGCCATGCGGGAACAGGATAAACACGTCAACATTGTCGAGCCCGCGAAACGCTTCGATCGCTGCCGAACCCGTATCACCCGAGGTGGCCCCGACGATGGTCACACGTTCGCCCTTGCGCGAAAGCACCGCCTGAAACATCTGCCCGATCAACTGCATCGCAAAATCTTTGAAGGCCAGCGTCGGCCCATGAAAGAGCTCAAGAAGAAAGTGCCCCTGGTCAAGCTGCACCAGCGGCGCGCGTACCACGTGGTTGAATCCGGAATAGGCCTTGTCGATCAAGGCTGTGAATTCGGTATCAGTAAACGTATCGCCGATGAAGGGGCGCATTACCTTAAAAGCTACGTCCTCGTATGACATGGTCGCCATGTCTGCCAAATCTTTATCGCTGAACCTTGGGATGGTTTCGGGTACGTATAGCCCCCCATCGCGGGCAAGACCGGTCAGCAACGCGTCTTCAAAAGATAAAACAGGGGCGGAACCACGGGTGGAGATATAGCGCATAAGGTTGTTCAGCTTTCGGCTTTGGGGGCGCGACGGCGGCGCAAGAAAAACAGGCTCATGCCAAGCCAGATGGCGGCAAGAGAGAACCAAGTGATGGCATATTGCAAGTGGTCATTGGGAATTCGGCTGGTATCAACCGGTAACGGACTGATATCGTTGTCTGCCGGGGTGCTGAAGCGGGCAACAAGCAGGATTGGCAAAGTTTGCAGCGTCTGCGCCATCGCCGGGACGTCGCGCGCGAACCAGATATTTTCGGCGAGATCCGGAGCCGGCGTGAACCCGTCGGTTTCCTGCGGCCACTGAAGGTTGCCGGTGATCGACGCGGGCCCGCCAGCGCGTTCATTATCCTTGTCGGCAGCGATGGCGAACCCACGGTCCACCAATATCCGCCGCCCGTCATTCAGCTGTAATGGCGTGATGATCCGGTAACCTGCTCCCACGTCCTTTTTCGACACAAGCACGTGGATTTCCTCGTCGTCCAACAAACCTGATACGGTGACCGGTAGGTACGCGTCGGCGGTCGCGTCTATCGCCTGAGGCAGATCCACGGGCGCGGCGGCGATACGGGCGTTGATGTCAGAAATGATCGCTTGTTTCCATGCAAGCCGCTGGACCTGCCACAGGCCAAGCGCAATCAGGATCGAAGCTCCACCAAGGCCGATAATCAGCAAAAATAGCGTACGACGCATGAGAAACTCTTGAGATTTGTACCCTGTGCCGGGTGGCGACAATGTAAAGGCGCGCAAGGTTCCCCTTACGCGCCTGAAGCTTTTAGTGAATACGCCACGGTTTGCAAGGCGTCGGGGATGCTTAAATGCCCCACATGTAGACGGCAAAGAACAAGAACAGCCATACTACGTCGACAAAGTGCCAATACCAGGCTGCTGCCTCGAATCCGACGTGCTGTTCAGGGGTGAAGTGACCCTTGATCGCGCGGACCAGACAAACGGCCAGGAAGATCGTACCGATGATCACGTGGAAGCCGTGGAAGCCTGTCGCCATAAAGAAGCTAGAGAAGAACAGGTCGCCACCGAAGGTCCAGTCATCGTGGACCAGCAGTTCATAATACTCATACGCCTGGAAAGCCGTAAACATCATGCCCAATACGATTGCGATGCTAAGCCCCGCAATCAGGTCCTTGCGATTGTTTTCGTGAACCAGCGCATGGTGGGCCCAGGTCACGGCACAGCCTGACAAAAGCAGTATCAGCGTGTTGATCAACGGCAGGTGAAAGGCATCAACCGGGATGATGTCGGGCTGAACATAGGTTGAACCCGGAAACGCGCTCATCGGATACAGCGCTTCTTTGAAGAAGGTCCAGAACCAAGCGACAAAGAACATCACTTCGGACATGATGAACAGGATGAAACCATAACGCAGGCCGATGCGCACGACCGGAGTATGGTCGCCAACCTTGCTTTCCGCGACCACTTCGGACCACCAGCCAAACATGCAATACAGCACAGCCGCAAGCCCGCCTAGGAAGACGTATGGCGTGATATCGTGCATCCAGAATACAATGCCGGCAAGCATGATCACGCCACCAAGCGCACTGAGCAAAGGCCATGTGGATGGCGTTAGAATATGATAGTCATGATTTTTTTCATGAGCCATGGGTTTAGTCCCTCACCTTTTACTTAATTCAGGTTTATTTTTTCGTCCTGATCAAGGGCCGCATATCCCTCGGGCAGGTCAATTTCATAGAACGTATAAGATAGTGTGATCGTATGTACATACTTGCCATCACGGTCATTGACGATTTCGGGGTCGACGAAAAATGTTACCGGCATTTTCACGCGTTCGCCCGGGGCAAGCACCTGTTCGGTGAAGCAAAAGCATTCGATCTTTTCAAAGAATGCGCCGGCTGCATAAGGCGTAACATTATATGCAGCCTGTCCCGCCACGGGGCGATCGGTAGGGTTGTAGGCCTCGTAATATGCAAGCCCCGTTTCGCCGATGCGAAGTTTCATTTCATTCACCACGGGCTTGAATTCCCACGGCATGCCGCCATTCAAACTGCCGTCAAAGCGAACTGTTATGGTCTGATCCAGGATTTCGCTTGATTCCGCGCTGACCTGGCCCGGTGTCCCGCCAAAGCCGGTGACACTACAGAACCAGTTATAAAACGGTACGGATGCCCAAGCCAGCCCGCCCATCAGCACGACGACGGACACGGTTTGCAGCACCGTTTTGGTAGGACCTGACATTGCCATTACTTGGTCTCCTGCGTCTGGATAGCCCCGCCCGGCAAATTGTTAAAATCGATGTTGGTGATTTTGACATAGGTCAGCGCCATCACGAGCAGAACAAAACCGCCAAGCATCAAACCGATGCCCAGATTGCGGCCCCTGCGTCGTGTGTGAAGCTCATGCTCTGCCCGAATGCTCATGCCCATCCTCCTAAACCGTATGACCGTAGGGTTGCTTCGACCAAAATCGCGCCGAAATGCAAGAACAGATACCATAGAGACAGACGGAAAAACTTGCGTTCGACTTGAAAGTTGTCCGCTTCGCTATCGTCTTCGTCGCGCTGCCAGATGCGGATCGCCCCGAGAAGGAACATCCCGTTCAATATGGCAGAGGTGACCAGATAGATTGGCCCGCCGATCGCCGTGAAACCGGTGCCGACCGCCAAGATAACCAGCAAAACCGTGTAGCCGAGGATATGACGACGGGTGGCGCGGCGACCGTGAGTGACTGTCAGCATGGGGACCTTGGCATCGTCATAGTCATTGCGCATAAACAGTGCCAGCGCCCAGAAATGCGGCGGGGTCCACATGAAAATCAAGGCGAACATCAACCAAGCCTCGATCGAAAAACTGCCGGTGGCGATAATCCAGCCGATCACAGGGGGAAACGCCCCTGCGGCACCCCCGATAACGATGTTTTGCGGCGTCGCCCTCTTGAGCCACATGCTGTAAAACACCGCATAAAAAAGGATGGTGAACAAAAGCATGCCCGCGGCGAGCAGGTTTGCGGCAAGCCCCAACATCATGACGGACAGACCCGACAGGGCAACACCGATCGCCAACGCTTCCTTCGGCTGCACCCGTCCCGATGGAATAGGACGGTTCTGGGTACGCCGCATAATGGCGTCGATGTCGGCATCCCACCACATGTTCAAAGCACCAGATGCCCCTGCCCCGATCGCAACGAACAAAATCGACGCAAAGCCAACGATCGGGTGCACTGAAACAGGTGCCGCCAACATGCCCACGACAGCGGTGAAAACCACGAGCTGCATAACGCGGGGCTTCAGCAACGCAAAATAGTCGCCCAGCTGTGCCTCGTATTCGCCTGCCGGAGTGGTGCTCATGTCAGTCATGCCAGATCTCGCAAAAAGATAAATTGGGGCGTGACCCTCACGCCCCAATACAAAATAGTTGGTATTACTTCGACGCGACGGTCAAAGTTTGGGGGATGCCCGCATACTCAGCCTTGGCTTTTCCAAGCCACTCGGCATAGGCCGCTTCGGACACCACCTTGACAGTAATGGGCATGTACGCATGCGCGTTGCCGCAAAGCTCCGAGCATTGCCCAAAGTAAATGCCTTCCTTCTCAGCGGTAAACCACGTTTCAGCCAAGCGACCGGGCACGGCATCTTGCTTTACGCCGAACGCCGGCATCGCCCAGGCGTGGATAACGTCGGAACCAGTCACCTGTACCACAATTGTTTTGCCAACGGGAATCACAACCGCGGTATCTGTCGCCAGCAGGAACTGCTGCTCGGTGTAACCAGCGGCTTCCAATTGGGCGACAACTTCTGGTGTCTTGCGGTTGTCACCGCCAACCGCAGGTGCGCCGATCATGTAGCTGTCAAAGCCGAACCCTTCGTCAACGTACTCATATGTCCAGTACCACTGATTCCCGGTGGCCTTGATCGTGATATCCGCCTGTGGGATCTCTTGCTGACGAAACAGGATCGGAAGCGAATAAGCACCGATCAGCACCAGGATCAGGATGGGCACGATGGTCCACGCGATCTCTACCGGAGTGTGGTGGGTAAACTTAGCGGCCACCGGGTTACGCTTTTTGTTGTAGCGGAAAGCAACCCAAAGGATCAGGCCGGTCACCAGCAACGTTATCAGCGTGATGATCACAAGAATCAGATGGTCGAGGTCATGGATGTCTTGTGCAACCCGTGTAACGGCAGGCTGAAAGCCCGTCTTGCCGTCAACAGGCTGGCCAATGATTTCCAACCCGTCCACGCGAAGATTCTCTTGCGCCCATGCAGGCACGGTAGAAAAAGCGGCCATGAGACCCGAAAAAGTGAGAAGATGTTTCATATGTCGTCCTGATCTTGTGACCATTGATAAGCGAATCTCGACCTTACAGCCAAAGAGAAGCCGCGGTGCCGTTGTAATCTTTACGCTTACAATCATATTCTAACTTCAAGATAAAGACTTCTGCTTGCGTCAAACGGACGCGAAGCGCTTTTTATGACACGTTTCGAGGAACATTTTGATGAGCCAGCCGCCCTTCAACCCTTTTGAGGCGAGTCTTGATCGCGACACCGCTCTCAAAATTCTACGCGGCGCAGTCGCGGGTGCCGATGACGGAGAGCTGTTTTTCGAGCGGCGGCGCTCTGAAGGGCTGATGTTTGATGACGGAAGGCTCAAGACCGCCAGTTACGACGCGTCCCAAGGTTTCGGCCTGCGGGCAGTCCGTGGCGAAGTCGCCGGTTACGCGCATTCATCCGAGATCACCGAAGCCGCCTTGCGCCGCGCCAGTGAAACCGCGCGACTGGCGGTGGGGGACGGGGGCGGCACCTGGGCGGATGCACCCGCCGCGACCAATCAGCGGCTTTATACCGATGAGGACCCGATCGCCGGGGCGGCCTTTCCTGTCAAGATCGAAACCCTGCGCGACATCGACGCGTTCGCCCGCAGCCTGGACAGTCGGGTCGTACAAGTTTCCGCTTCGATCTCTGCGTCGATACAGGAGGTCGAAATCTTGCGCCCCGAGGGCATTTCCGTCACCGACATACGTCCGATGACCCGGGTCAATGTATCGGTCATTGTCGAACAGAACGGACGTCGCGAAAGCGGTTCGGCCGGAGGCGGCGGCAGGGTCGGCTTGAACGGTCTGCTGGAAAGCGCCGACTGGCAGGCCAAGACACGCGAAGCATTGCGCATCGCCTGCGTGAACCTGGAGGCTGTTCCGGCCCCGGCGGGCGTGATGGATGTTGTGCTTGGCCCTGGCTGGCCGGGCATCCTGTTGCATGAAGCTATCGGTCACGGGCTTGAGGGAGATTTTAACCGCAAGGGATCAAGCGCATTCGCCGGCCTGATGGGGCAGCAAATCGCCGCAAAAGGCGTGACCGTGCTGGATGATGGCACAATTCCCGACCGGCGGGGATCAATTACCGTGGATGACGAAGGCACCCCTTCCGCCAAAAACGTGCTTATCGAAGACGGCGTGCTGGTCGGCTATATGCAGGATAGACAGAATGCACGGCTGATGGGAGTGAAACCCACCGGTAACGGTCGTCGGGAATCGTATGCTCATATTCCGATGCCGCGGATGACCAATACTTATATGTTGGGTGGCCAGATCACCCCCGGCGACATCGTGGCTGACCTGAAGGACGGCATTTATGCCGTGGGGTTCGGTGGAGGTCAGGTCGACATTACCAACGGAAAATTCGTATTCTCGTGTACCGAAGCGTATCGCGTCCGGAATGGGGTGGTCGGGGAACCGGTAAAGGGTGCGACACTGATCGGTGACGGTGCGACCGCGCTCAAGCAGATACGCGCCATCGGAAACGATCCCGCATTGGACCCGGGAATGGGCAATTGTGGCAAGGCCGGGCAATGGGTGCCAGTCGGCGTCGGCCAGCCCACATTGATGATCGGTGGATTGACCGTTGGCGGGGCCGCGGCTTAGTTTTCCGCATCCGGCCGTCTTGCGATACAACCCAAGCCACGGGTCCGGGTTATATGCGGCGATCAACTGAGGGCGGTCGGCGTAAGGCCGGCTATTTGAGGCAAATAGGCTGCATATCATTCATGCGTTGTTAACCAGGTCGATCTATATCTGAATCTGCAACGGATGGAGACCCGGGGAATGACTGACAAGGATTACAATCCTTCTTCCTGTACCCCCCCAATCCCACCCACCTCGGAAGATGAAAGTTTTGCCCGCCTCCGTCTGTTGCGTTCGCGGCGCGTCGGCATCGCGACCTATAACCGCTTGCTTGCCGAACATGGATCGGCGCGGCGTGCGCTTGCCGAGCTTCCCTCGATCGCACGTGCGGCAGGTGTCTTGAATTACGAGACCTGTCCCGAGGCCGTGGTCTATGCCGAGATGCGCGCGGCAAAGACAGTGGGCGCGCGTCTGGTCATACAGGGTTCGTCGGATTATCCGCAGACTCTGAACGATCTTAGCGATGCGCCTCCGATGCTCTGGATCATTGGTGATGCAACACTGCTGAACCGGCCGACAGTGTCTCTGGTGGGGGCGCGAAATGCGTCGTCGCTGGGGACTCGCATGGCCAAAGCCTTGGCGCGCGGGCTTGGCGAGGCGGGATATATCGTTGTCTCGGGGCTCGCGCGGGGAGTTGATGCCGCCGCGCACCTTGCCGCCCTGCCCACCGGCACCATTGCCGTTCAAGCAGGTGGCGTTGACATAATGTACCCTGTCGAAAATACCCGGCTAGCGGAGGACATAGCAAAACAGGGTCTACGTATTTCCGAACAGCCCGTTGGCCTGCAACCGATGGCGCGGCATTTCCCCAGCCGCAACCGGATCATTGCCGGTCTAGGCCAGGCCACGGTCATCGTCGAGGCCGCCGCGAGGTCCGGCAGCCTTATTACTGCACGCGATGCCCTGGATCAAGGGCGCGAGGTGTTGGCCGTACCGGGGCATCCGTTTGATGCGCGTGCCGCCGGATGCAACATGTTGATCCGCGACGGCGCGACGTTGGTGCGTCATGTCGCAGATGTGATCGAGGTTTTAGAACCTCTCCATCCGGAGCGAGGCCACGACGCCCGGCAAAGACGGTCGGACAGCCCACCGCGGCCCGAGCCCGACTTGCACGAGACAGACGCGCTTCACAGCCGCATCCTGTCGCGGCTGGGTCCCAGTCCGGTTGCGGAAGACCAGCTTATCCGTGACCTAGAGCTGGCACCTGCATCGGTGACTGCCGTGCTTGTGGAGCTTGAGCTGAACGGCCATGTGCTCAGGCAATCGGGCGGGCTGATATCGCGGGTCAACTGATCGGGATCGGGTCTTCAGCCATGTTGCCGGGGGCCAGCCCCCGCCCCGGATTTTATCCGGGTCTCCCCCGGGATTTTCAGCCATTTGGAAGTGGTGTTCTGGGTTGGGTTGACGACGTGGGGACATGGGCGGGTTCGAGAAATTGCCGTGCCGGGTCCGGGTTTATTGCGGGATGATCCGGCGCTGCGGCATTGACAAAACACACTGATCGCCACATGTCACAGCACAAGCCACGCAATTTCAGTTGATCCAGGGTGCGGAAATTTATGCCAGTTGTTGTTGTCGAATCGCCCGCTAAGGCCAAAACGATCAACTCGTACCTAGGTAGTGACTACACCGTTCTGGCGTCTTATGGGCACGTGCGCGATCTCCCCCCCAAGGACGGATCCGTGGACCCGGACAACGGGTTCGACATGACGTGGGAGATTGCTGCTGCCAGCAAGAAGCATGTCAAAGCCATCGCTGACGCTCTCAAGGACGACAATGCGCTGATACTCGCGACGGACCCTGACCGCGAAGGTGAAGCCATAAGCTGGCATTTGCAGGAGGCGCTTACCAAGCGAAAGTCGATCAAGAAAGATACGCCGGTCAGCCGTGTGGTATTCAATGCGATTACCAAGACCGCCGTTACCGAGGCGATGAAAAACCCGCGGCAGGTAGACATGCCGTTGGTCGAGGCTTATCTGGCGCGGCGCGCGCTCGACTATCTGGTGGGCTTTAATCTTTCACCGGTTTTGTGGCGCAAACTGCCCGGGGCAAAGTCGGCGGGCCGGGTTCAATCCGTGACACTGCGGTTGATCGTCGAGCGCGAGATGGAAATCGAAGCCTTTCGCAACCGTGAATACTGGAGCGTGAAAGCGTTAGTCGCCACACCGCGCGGGCAGGAATTCGAAGCCCGGTTGGTGACGCTGGCCGGCAAGAAGCTGGACCGGTTTGATTTGGCGAACGAAACGCAGGCCGAGATGGCTGTGCAGGCGATCACCAGCCGTGACTTGACCGTGACAAGCGTCGAAGCGAAACCCGCCAGCCGCAACCCGTCCGCCCCCTTCATGACGTCGACCCTGCAGCAGGAAGCCAGCCGCAAACTGGGAATGGGGGCTCGGCAAACAATGAGCACCGCTCAGCGGCTTTATGAGGCCGGACACATTACATACATGCGAACCGATGGCATTGATATGGCACCCGAGGCGATGACGATGGCTCGGGACGCGATCAAGGACAGATTTGGAGCGGAATACGTTCCTTCGGCACCGCGTATCTATAAGAACAAGGCGAAAAACGCGCAAGAGGCGCATGAATGTATCCGGCCGACAGACATGGCAAAGGATGCAGATGCGCTTAAGCTAGGGGAAGCGGATCAACGCAAGTTGTATGATCTGATCTGGAAACGGACGCTGGCGTGCCAGATGGAGAGCGCGCGGCTGGAACGCACCACCGTAGAGATTGGCAGCAAGGATGAACAGGTCGGGCTGCGCGCCACAGGTCAGGTCGTGCAGTTCGACGGGTTTCTGCGCGTCTATGAAGAAGGCCGTGACGATGTGGTGGATGAAGACGACAAACGCCTGCCGCAGATCCATGAAGGTGACAAGATGGACAAGCGTTCTGTTACCCCAGAGCAGCATTTCACCCAGCCGCCGCCACGCTATACAGAAGCGACCCTGGTCAAGCGGATGGAAGAATTGGGCATCGGCCGTCCCTCTACGTATGCCAGTGTCGTTACCACGATTCAGGATCGTGAATATGTGCGCAAGGAAGGCAACCGTCTGTTCCCCGAGGATAAGGGCCGTTTGGTGACGGCGTTCCTCGAGAACTACTTCCGCAAATATGTGGGCTATGATTTCACCGCCGATCTGGAAAACCAGCTTGATAAGGTGAGCGCGGCGGATGCCGATTATAAGGATGTGCTTGGCCGGTTCTGGCAGGATTTCTCGGCTGCGATCGCGGAAACAGCCGATCTGCGCATCACCGAGGTGCTGGAAAAGATCAACGAGGTGTTGGAACCGCATCTGTTCCCGCCGAATGAAGACGGCAGCGACCCGCGTCTGTGCCCAAACTGCGAAATCGGGCGTCTGTCGATGCGCACGGCACGGTCCGGCGGGGCGTTCATAGGGTGCTCGAACTATCCGGAATGTCGCTATACGCGACCGTTTGGCCCGCCCGATCCCGAAGCGGAGGCGTCGGCGATTCCCCCTGATGGCAAGCTGTTGGGCGAGGATCAGGGCGATGAAATTCGCGTATTCAAAGGGCGCTTCGGTCCGTACGTGCAGCGCGGCCCCGTCACCGAAGACAACAAGAAACCGCCGCGGCAGTCGGTACCCAAGGACTGGCCTGCAGAAGAATTGGAGCTGGAACGGGCGCTGTTGCTATTGTCCCTGCCCCGCGAGATTGGCCCGCATCCCGAAGACGGGGTCATGGTCTGGGCCAATATTGGTCGCTATGGCCCCTACATCAAACACGCGGATAGCACGTCGGATCGGGGTGGTACCAATGCCAACCTCGAGAGTCTTGACGAAGTGTTTAGCGTCGGCATGAATCGAGCCGTCCAACTGCTTGCCGAAAAGGTCGCCAGCCGGGGTGGCCGTGGCAAAGCCGCCAAGCCAATTCGCGAGATGGGCGAACACCCTGATCAGGGCGGGGCTGTAAACATCATGGAAGGTAAATACGGCCCCTACGTGAAGTGGGAAAAGGTCAACGCCACCATACCAAAAGAGATCGAGCCGGCAGATCTGTCGATGGAGCAAGCGGTCGAGCTGATCGAGGAAAAGTTGGCGAAATCTCCGGCCAAACGCAAGGCGGCCGCAAAAAAGCCCGCTGCCAAGAAAGCTACGGCCAAAAAGTCCACGACAAAGGCCGCTGCGCCGAAAAAGACCGCGGCCAAGAAACCTGCGGCGAAAAAAGCGCCCGCAAAAAATGCGACAACCAAAAAGGCGACCGCAAAATCGGCGGACTGAGGCGGTAACGTGGCGATTGCGGACATATCAGCGCATTTCATGTAACCGCCGTACACTGGTGGTATCCCCCCGAATTATAGCGCTGCAGCGCTATAATTCCACGCCGACATGCCCCCCCCGGGTGCAAAACGGTCACCTTTTTGCGTTGCAGGGGTCGAGAGAATCCATTGCCGGTGCTTTGCTTTTGCAACCATATTTGACACCCGAGTAACGTGGCGTCATAGAAGTCGTATGCATAAGGTATGATGGGGCGCGAGGCCTCTTTCGAAAGGAGCCGGAATGAAGAAAATCTATGGAAGTGCCGCCGAGGCATTGGACGGTGTGCTAAAGGACGGCATGCTGATCGCCGCGGGGGGCTTTGGCCTGTGCGGCATCCCGGAATTGCTACTGAGCGCCATTCGTGATGCAGGCACCAAAGATCTGACCTTTGCGTCGAATAATGCTGGCGTAGATGATTTCGGCATCGGCATCTTGTTGCAAACCAAGCAGGTCAAAAAGATGATCAGCTCGTATGTTGGTGAGAATAAAGAATTCATGCGCCAATATCTTGGCGGCGAGCTTGAGCTTGAGTTCAACCCTCAGGGCACCCTGGCCGAGCGTATGCGCGCCGGTGGGGCGGGCATACCGGGATTTTACACGAAAACCGGCGTCGGTACCGTCATTGCCGAGGGTAAAGAGCACAAGGATTTCGACGGCGAGACCTATATTCTGGAACGCGGTATCGTCGCGGATCTTGCGATTGTCAAAGCGTGGAAAGCTGACGACACCGGCAACCTCGTGTTCCGTAAAACGGCACGCAACTTCAACCCTCCCGCGGCGATGTGTGGCAAAATATGTATCGCCGAGGTCGAAGAAATCGTGCCACGGGGCTCGTTGGGTGGCGACGCTATCCACCTGCCCGGCATATATGTGCACCGTATTATCCAAGGTGAGCATGAAAAACGCATCGAACAGCGTACAGTGAGGACTGCATAATGGCTTGGGATCGCAATCAAATGGCCGCACGCGCAGCGCAAGAGCTGCAAGATGGTTGGTATGTTAACCTGGGCATCGGCATTCCCACGCTGGTATCGAACTACATCCCCGACGGGATGGACGTGACGCTGCAATCTGAGAACGGCATGCTGGGCATGGGTGCATTCCCAATCGACGGGGAAGAAGACGCCGACCTGATCAACGCCGGCAAGCAAACCATCACCGAACTTGAGCGTACTTCATACTTTGATAGCGCAATGTCGTTTGGCATGATCCGGGGCGGCAAAATCGCCATGGCGATACTTGGCGCAATGGAGGTCGCGGAAAACGGGGATCTGGCCAACTGGATGATTCCGGGAAAGCTTGTCAAAGGCATGGGCGGTGCCATGGATCTGGTGGCGGGTGTAGGCCGCGTCGTGGTCGTGATGGATCACACCAGCAAACATGGTGACAGCAAGGTTCTGAAGGAATGTACGTTACCGCTGACCGGCAAGGCCGTGGTTGACCGGATCATCACCAATCTGGGCGTGATGGACGTGGTCGAAGGCGGGCTTAAAATCGTCGAATGCGCCGAGGGCGTCACCGAGGAAGAGCTTCGTGCCGCGACGGAGGCGACTCTTATCTGATCTGATGCTGCAAAGCCGGATCATAGCGGCGCGGCCTCGATGGGCCGCGCCGTTTGCGTTCAAGGTGCGGGCCTTGTACCAACTACCGTGCCTGATCCGGACGGCGCGCTTAGTTCATCGCGACGAAGACGCAGCCGTCTGATATAAGTTCCGGTGGCGTCTGACAAAGCCCTTTGGCAACTTGGAACGCCGCCAATACCTTGGGTACATAATCGCGGGTTTCCGCAAAAGGCGGCACACCGGCGTGTTTGCGGACTGTTCCCTCGCCGGCATTATACCCCGCCAGCACCAGTATGGGGTCCCGGTCGAACTCGCCCATCAACCAATCAAGATATTTCACGCCGCCGGCAATGTTCTGTTGCGCGGCAAAGCTGTCCTTGACCCCAAATCGCGCTGCCGTGTCCGGCATCAATTGCATCAACCCTTGGGCACCGGCACCGCTGACCGCATCGGCGCGCCCGGCTGATTCAACGCTGATCACCGCCAGTACCAACGCAGGAGACACTTGTGTGCCGATGGTTGAACGCAAGATATCAATGCCGTTGGCCCTGGCGATCTCTTGCATCTGCTGCATTCGCGGCGCGGGTACCTTGGTGTTGGCGGTTGCCAAAGTCGTCATGGCAACTTCAAGCCTTCCAGGTCCGGATTTGTCGACGGCGGGGGATACCCTTTCCCAAAACCAATCGTATTGGCCCGGAGCCAGAGGCACGATGGCACCGGATGCGGTGGCTACCACATCTGGCACGGCCATGACCTTTGGTTCGATGAATACATTGATCCGGTTGGTGCTGCCGGGCTGTGGCGGTTTCACACGTTTCGCCTCGAATGTTGGAAAGGGTTTGGGCGCTTCAGCCCAAAGCACGGACCCTGCCAACGCCCCCGCTACCAGAGAAACGGTGATTAATCGAAACATCGCTGCCTGCTTTTCAGTGTTTTTTTACTGCTCTTGATCGGGAATATCACATGATTCAGCGTAGTCGCCTAGCGAATCCTCAGTCCGATCATGGCGATTTTGCCTTATTTGCCACGCTTTCGCGGTGAAATATGTAAAAAGACCGCGCAGAAAGCAGAAATTACCTCATATTTAACAGCACCATACCTGTGACTGAGCAAAGAAAATTAGCAAAATGTAAAATGTCCAGCTTCCTGCCAAAATCATGCCCCAATCCACAGGCTATATAGCGCCATACCAAGTCGAACAGGCGTTTAGTGAGAGTACAGCGTCAGACGTAAGACCCGGTTGACCAGAAACACTTCATGATCCTTGGAGGGACATACCATGATTAACTTTATCAAAAACTTCAGCAAAGATGAATCCGGTGCTGTGACAGTTGACTGGGTTGTTTTGACTGCCGCCGTAGTTGGCCTGGCCGTTGCTGCATACAGCTCGATCGAAACTGGCGCAAAAAGCCTGACAAGCGACACGGCGACCTACATGACAGGCAAAAAGCCTACATAATAGCTTTCGGCTATTCATCTGAACATTATTGGCCGCATTCTGCACGACAGGGTGCGGCCAAATTTAATTCATCCGAGCAACACCAAGGTCAGTTTATATGTTTTTACATTTGAAAAAACTATGGCGTCGAGAAGAAGGTGCCGTGACCGTTGACTGGGTTGTTCTTTCGGCGGCTATCGTTCTATTGGCTGCATTGATCGTCTCAAGCATGACGACAGGTACGGTTGATCTAGCTGACAGCCTGATGAAGAAAAACCCCGGCACCTATTGATAATCGCGTTACGAAAATTTGCAGCGGCTTGGCAACCGACCGCATCGCGTAACGACATTATGCGACACAACGCTTCCCGTCTTTGCAGCCTGACAAAGCTCCACTGCATTTTATAGCCCGGAACGCTCCTTAGTCTGAACACAATCATCGTCTAAACCAAGGTTAAGAATTTAGTCGGAAGTGGCCCGGCATCATATCAAAAGAGGTAAGTAACATGCGGATGGTATTTGGACTGGTCCTGTTGGCAGGTATCGCCCTGGCGGGCGGTGCTGTCTATCTGGCAAAAGATCGTATCGGTGAATATCAGATGGCCAACGCCCGGGCGCAGGCCGCACTTGCGCAGATTGTCCCGACGGTAGATGTATTCGTTGCGGTTGAACCATTGAAATATGGCCAACAACTGCGCCGCGAGGATGTTCGCCAGGTAGCTTGGCCCGAAAACGCGATCCCCGAAGGTTCCTTTACCGACGAGGCTGAACTATTCCCTGAAAATAACGACCAACTGCGCGTGGTTCTGCGTGCGATCGAAAAAGACGAAGCGATCATGCTCGTCAAGGTTACTGAGCCTGGTGAAGACACCGGCCTCACATCGCGGCTGGAGCGCGGAACCCGTGCGTTTACAATCAAAGTTGACGTATCCAGCGGCGTTTCGGGCTTTTTGCGCCCCGGAGACCGTGTGGACATTTATTGGACAGGGCGCGTCGACTTGGGTGACGGCATTCAACGTGGTTCTGGCGATGTGACCAAGCTGATCGAAGCAGGCATCAAGCTGATTGCAATTGACCAAAGCGCAGGTGGCGAACGCAGTGAGGCAGCTATCGCCCAGACTGTAACGGTCGCGGTAAAACCCAATCAGGTTGCCGCCCTCGCTCAAGCTCAATCCACTGGCAAGCTGGCGCTTTCATTGGTCGGTGCCGAAGATGACACGATAGCATCTGGCATCGAAGTGGACCAACGTTCTTTGTTGGGTATCTCGAACGAGACCGTCAAGGTGGAAGTCGCCGAGGAAAAGGTGTGCACGATCCGCACACGTCGGGGTGCCGAAGTCGTCGCAATTCCGATCCCCTGCACCAACTAATGTCGCGCTCAGGATGATTTGGATACACCGTGCTTCGACTGCGCGGTGTATCATATTTTACGACCTATGTTGCTGATAGTCCACATACCCGTCGCGGCACATGTCATTGATTCTTGCAAAAAAAACAAAATCAAAGCACAGTGTACCAAATGACGGGCGCAAAGACCCAATCCAGAGGCGTGATCACAAAGGCAGGTCACATGAAAATTGACGATCTCATCAAGGCAGCTCTTTTCGGGCTGACGATATGTGCGATGCCGTTAGCCATGGCGGCACCGAGCGCGGTTGCGGCCGAAACGCTGCGCGTGGTCAAACGTGGTACCAGCCGCTCCCTGGACGTGCCGATGAATCGCGCGGTAGTCGTTGAAAGCGACATCCCCTTCGCAGAGTTGAGCATTGCAAACCCCGGTATCGCAGACATCTCGTCACTTTCGGATCGCACGATCTATGTATTGGGTAAATCACCCGGCCTTACGACGTTGACGCTTTTGGATGCTGCGGGACAGTTGATCACAAACGTCGATGTACGCGTCGCTGCCGACATTTCCGAATTCAAGGAACGGTTAAGACAGATATTGCCAGGCGAACGAATCGAAGTCCGCACAGCCAATGACGGTATCGTGCTGTCCGGCATCGTATCCTCCACGCAGCGATTACAGCGCGCTTTGGACCTGGCCGAACGTTACGCCCCCGAACGGGTTTCCAATTTGATGAGCGTGGGTGGCATTCAACAGGTGATGTTGAAAGTCCGGTTTGCCGAAATGAAAAGATCGGTTTCGAAGTCGCTCAGCGCATCTTTGGCGTTGAACGGTCTTTTGGGAAGCGACGTCGCCTTGAACGGTGGGACCAATAGCACGAACACCGCCGGCGCAATTACCAATTCGTTGTCAGGCTCGACCCCTTCCGCCAACTCCAATGCAGGCGCAATTCTGTTTGGCTTCAACGCCGGGTCCACCCAGGTGGGGCTTCTGCTTGAAGCACTTGAGCAAAAAGGGGCCGTGAGGTTTTTGGCAGAACCAAACCTTGTCGCGCTGTCGGGGCAAGAGGCCAAATTTCTTGCAGGCGGCGAATACCCGGTTCCTGTCTCGCAGTTGGGCGACAGGATTTCGGTCGAATATAAACCGTTCGGCGTCGAGATGAGCTTTATCCCCCGTGTTGTGGATAAGGACCTTATCAACCTCGAACTCAAAGCGGCGGTCTCAGCGATTGACCCCACCAATAGCGTATCGCTTGGCAATGGTTTTGACATCTCGGCGTTTACGCGCCGCGAGACGTCTACAACCGTTGAAATGCGGGACGGAGAAAGCTTTGCGATCGCGGGTCTGTTGACCGACGACTTTACCGATAGCTCCAAGCAGTTGCCTTGGATCGGCGACGTGCCGGTTTTGGGTGCGTTGTTCCGCAGTGCAAATTACCAGCGCAGTCAAACGGAACTGGTCATTATCATCACGGCGCATCTGGTCAGCCCTACCCGGGGCGAAGCCTTGGCACTGCCGACCGATCGCATCCGCCCCCCTACCGAAAAACAGCTGTTCTTGTCAGGTCAAACCGCCAGTGGGGGCAAAACTCCGACCCGGGGTGCTGCCGGAGAAGTAGCCAAGCAAGATTTCAGCGGCTCATATGGCTATGTATTGGATTGATCGATGACGAAAAGGATCATTTCAAAAATCGGTTTGATAAACGGCTTCACAGCGCTGGCCATGGTCGCCGCGTGCGGCACAAGCTCCGATCCGGTTTACACGCAGTTTTACCGCGAAGCAGGTTCGCTTACAGATCTGGGCACCTTTGGCGATGCGACCTTGAACAACCGCTTGGTAATGACGGGTGAACGCCAATATACTTTTGACTTGGCAAACCGCTTTGCGGGTGAAGTCCAGTCAACCGTGACTTTTGCCTTTAATTCTGCACAGCTAGACAGCACCGCCCAGGCAGTTCTGCGGCATCAGGCCGGGTGGATCAGGCAATTCCCCGAGGTTCGGTTTCGCGTCTACGGGCACACCGACGCGGTCGGATCAAACCAGTACAACAAGGAACTGGGCCTGCGCCGCGCCTATGCGGTGGTTGCTTTCCTGTCTACCCAGGGGATCAGCCGCAGCCGACTTGAGGCTGTCGTATCCTTTGGGGAAACCCAGCCTCTTATCGTGACGCAGGGTCGCGAGCGGGCCAACCGGCGCACGGTTACCGAAGTAAGCGGGTTTGTCGGGCGGCACCCCACTGTCTTGGACGGTAAATATGCGCAAATCATATATCGTGATTACGTGGCCAGCGCGGTGCCACCCACCCAACTGACCAGCGGTGCTACGGGCACTCCGACCACTTCGGAATAATTTTAAAGATACAAAAACCGGGATCAGGGCGCATCAAAAACGTCCCGATTTTTTGGTTTTCAATCAACCTCAGGCGCTTTGATCGTTTCAAAAAACCAAACAATAGAAACTTTTTAGCCCCAATCTTGCCCAAGTTAGCTGGGATATTCACTGCAATAGGACAATTGCGTTCGGCCAAAACGGCTGGAAGCCTGGACCGCAGAGAATGACCAGTAAGCGATAATCGCCGCTGATCTTTGCTAAGTCCGAATAGTAAAGAAAGGTTGAGCTATGAGTAACAGTGCACCACAGGTTGACGCATCTCCGATTGTCGCCTGTACCGTCAGCCGGGATGTCCAGAATTTCGATCTTCTTATCGAAGATATGGAGGGCGCACTTGGTGAAAGCTGGGGCGATCTTGGTTTTGCGGAAAGCCTGGCGTTTTTCGGGCAGCCCGAAGCCCGATCGCTGGAGCTTATTGCCCTGGCTCTGGATGCGGAAGATGAAGAAAACCTGGTGATGATGGGCGAGATCATTACCCAAGCCAAATCGCGCAGGATCAAGGTGATCCTCATCGCCGAAGACATGAGCCCGGCAGCGCTGCATTCATTATTGAGACAGGGTGCAGACGAGTTCATCCCCTACCCGCTTCCCGAAGGAGAGCTGTCCGCAGCAATAGAACGGCTTCGTGCTGATCCGCAGCAAGGCCCGGAACCTGCAACCAATGCCCCCAAGCTCAAGGCCGGTACCGATAAGGACGGGGCCTTGATTGTCGTGCACGGTCTGGCGGGCGGCACGGGCGCGACCACCTTGGCGGTCAACCTGGCGTGGGAACTGGCGACATCAAACAAGAAAGCTTCGCCAAAGGTCTGCCTTCTGGACCTCGACCTGCAATTCGGGACTGTAGCCACCTTTTTGGATCTGCCGCGTCGCGAAGTTGTCTATGAAATGCTCAGCGACACCGAATCGATGGACGACGAGAGCTTTGGCCAAGCGTTGCAGACTTATGAAAACACGTTGCAGGTGCTAACCGCCCCGGTCGAGATATTGCCACTGGACCTGATCACGTCAGAAGACGTGAACCGGGTGTTGGAGATTGCCCGCAGGCAGTTCGATTATGTGATCGTGGATATGCCATCAACGCTGGTGCAGTGGTCGGAAGCCGTGCTGAACAGTGCACATATCTATTTCGCCATGCTCGAACTTGATATGCGCTGTGCCCAGAATGCCCTGCGCTTCAAGCGCGCTCTGCAATCAGAAGACCTGCCTGTCGAAAAGCTACGGTATGTCATGAACCGCGCGCCCAAGTTCACTGATCTGAACGCCAAAAGCCGGGTCAAACGTATGGCTGAAAGTCTCGGTATCTCTATTGACGTGCAGCTCCCAGATGGCGGCAAGCAAATTACCCAGGCCAATGACCACGGCATGCCGCTTTCGGCATCGGCAGGCAAAAACCCCTTGCGTCGCGAAATCTCTAAACTCGCCGCGTCCATTCTAGATTTGACGGCCGACGAGGCCAAAGCAGCGTAACGACGTTTCGGGCAAAGTTGCTCCAGAAAGAGTGAACAGATGTTTTCAAAGTACAAAAAGCAAGGTGACGCTCCGTCGGTCGGACAGATCGCTGCAGTAAAAACTGCCCCAGAACTATCAACCGAGCCGGTTTCACCCAAACCCGTTTCAATACGCCGTGCTTCGCTTCCTGCAAATGTCGCCCCCCTGGACAGAGATCTGAAACGAAAACAGCGGATGGGCGACATCAAGCTCGAGCTGCACCGCGCGCTTCTGGATAATCTCAACCTCGCAGCGTTGGAACATGCGAGCGAACAGGACCTGCGTACCGAAATCAACGAGATATCGGCCGAAATACTCTCGGAAAAGTCCATCGTCCTCAACCGTGAAGATCGCAACCAGTTGAATTCCGAGCTTTATGATGAAGTGACCGGTCTAGGCCCGCTTGAGACCTTGCTGAAAGACGACAGTGTCAACGACATTCTGGTTAACGGCCCGCAGCAAATTTTCGTTGAACGCGACGGCAAGCTGCAACTTACAGACGTCACGTTCAAGGATGAGAAGCACTTGCTTCGGATCATCGACAAGATCGTTTCGGCGGTGGGCCGGCGTGTCGATGAAAGCAACCCCTATGTCGATGCGCGCCTCAAGGACGGTTCGCGCTTTAACGCCATGGTTTCCCCCATCGCGGTGGACGGCAGTCTTGTGTCTATCCGCAAGTTCAAGAAGGACAAACTGGGGATAGATGATCTGGTTGCTTTCGGGGCATTTTCCGAAGAGATGGCCGCTTACCTACAGGCTGCGGTGGCCACGCGCCTGAATGTAATCGTATCCGGTGGTACAGGTTCAGGCAAAACCACCACGCTGAATGCGCTTTCGTCATTCATCGACAATAACGAACGCATTTTGACGATCGAGGATACCGCCGAACTTCAGTTGCAACAGACCCATGTCGGCCGGATGGAAAGCCGTCCGCCGAATGTCGAAGGCAAAGGTGAAGTATCGCCACGCGACTGTCTGAAGAACGCGCTGCGTATGCGCCCAGACCGCATCATCGTCGGGGAAACCCGTGGCGAAGAAGTTATCGACATGCTTCAGGCAATGAACACCGGCCACGACGGTTCAATGACAACGATCCACGCCAACTCGGCGCGCGATGGCGTCAGCCGACTGGAAAACATGATCGCGATGGCGGGGATAGAGATGCCGCTCAAGGCCGTGCGGTCGCAAATTTCGTCGGCGGTAAACCTGATCGTTCAAGCGTCGCGGCTTCAGGATGGGTCGCGCCGCATGACCTCGATAACCGAGATCACCGGGATGGAGGGTGACGTTATCTCCATGCAGGAGATTTTTCGCTTTCAACGCGTCGGCCTGACCCCCGAAAACAAGATCATCGGGCATTATACCGCCACCGGAGTGCGTAGCCATTACTCAGAGAGATTCAGGATGTGGGGCTATGATTTGCCTGCGTCGATCTATGAACCCGTCGTGGCGAAATAAGGAACCCGTATCATGAGCGCTGAACCAATTATCTATGGCCTGATCTTCATTGGGGTTCTTGTCTTGGTCGAAGGTCTGTACCTGGTCGCCTTTGGCAAATCCATCAGCCTGAACAGCAGGGTGAACCGCAGGCTGGAAATGCTGGAAAAGGGCGGCCCCCGCGCCGAGGTTCTGGACAAGCTGCGCAAGGAAATGCAGCAGCATATGAACAACAAATCCATTCCCATCTATTCAATACTGGCTGAAAAAGCACAAAAAGCCGCCATCGCTTTTTCACCCAAACAGTTGATCATGATCATGGGTGGGTTGTCTGTCGTGGCGTTCTTTGGCCTGACAATCGGAACGACCACCGAATTCCTGATCAGGGTTTTGATATCTGCTGGGATCGGGATAGGTGCCGTCTATTTCTGGATCGCTGCAAAAGCTAAAAAGCGGATGAGCATGATCGAAGAGCAACTGCCCGACGCGGTCGAACTGATGGTCCGTTCGCTGCGTGTGGGTCATCCGTTCACCAATGCGATTTCCATCGTCTCAAAGGAGATACAGGACCCTTTGGCGTCAGAGTTCGGGGTCATCGCGGATGAAGCCGCCTATGGCCGCGATATCGGTGAAGCCTTGAAAGACATGGCCGAACGGCTGGACATGCAGGATTTGCGGTTTCTGGCGGTTGCTGTCACGATTCAGCAGCAGTCGGGGGGGAACCTTGCGGAAATCCTCGCAGGGCTGGCCAAGGTTATTCGCGCCCGGTTCCGTCTATTCCGCCGGGTCAGTGCCATCACCGCCGAGGCAAAGTGGTCAGGAAAATTCCTGTCGGCGTTTCCAATCGGTGCCTTGATCCTAATCAACTTGGGCGACCCGAATTATTACGACGAGGTAATGACCCACCGGTTGTTCGTGCCTGGCTGCATCGCCGTGGGATTGTTCCTGGGAGCGAATTTGCTGGTCATGCGCAAGCTTACAGACATCAAGGTTTAAGGGGTTCCGACATGCAGATAATCACGACTGTTAACGAAATGCTTGGACCTATTGGCTTGATAGCGGTGTTAGGTGTCCTTGGGGTGATGATGGTGGCCACAACCGTTATCATGATGCTTCGCCAACCCGAGGATCCGCTGGCCAAACTCAAACGTAATCAGACCAACGCAAACGCCGGCGCAACTCAACAACGCCTCCGGCAGTCTGACCGGAACGAACAACTGCAAAAGTTTGCCAAATTTCTCGAGCCTGAAAACGTAGAGGAGCTGAGTGCCAAGGCGTTGATGTTGCGACAGGCAGGTTATCGGTCGCGTGATGCCGTTCGGTTTTTTCACTTTGCCCAGATGGCCCTTGGCATTGCGGGGCTGGTTATCGGCGTCGTCTACGTGAACTTTCTAGGGGGCGGTGAAGGTCTGAGCACCAACAAGATGATGCTTTATACCGTTGGGCCCGGCGGCATCGGCTATTATTTACCACGCTACTGGATCACAAAACGTATCGAGGCGCGAAAGGAACAGATTACCCGTGGTTTTCCTGATGCCCTGGACATGATGCTGGTCTGCGTCGAAGCCGGTCAATCGCTGGACCAGTGCATCGTGCGCGTGGCAAAGGAATTGCGCGCCTCTTACCCGGCCCTGGCGGAAGAATTCGAAATCGTGGCCTACGAGATGAAAGCCGGCAAGGAGAAGGTCGGCGTGTTGAACGATATGGGAGAACGCTGCGGTGTTCAGGACGTGGCTTCGTTTGTGACGGTGCTGGTGCAATCTGCGTCTTTCGGAACATCGATTGCGGATGCGCTTCGGGTCTATGCGTCAGAAATGCGGGACAAACGAGTTATGCGTGCGGAAGAAGCCGCAAACAAGTTGCCAACAAAGATGACACTTGCCACTATGATGCTCACTGTTCCGCCGTTGCTGATTATTCTGGTCGCACCTTCGGTGATGGGCATTACACAACTAGGTTCCGCAGGACCCAAATGACCCCGATAACACTCCGCAAGCGTCGCCTTGAGCTTGTGATCTGTCTTGTGTTCCTATTCGGATTGACTGCCTGCTCTGCGGGCAGTTTTTCCGATTCATCGGGGTTCAAAAAACCAACCAGCCCCTATGCTCCCGGCATCAACCAACGCAAGGATGCCCAAGACGGCATCGAAGTAGCGCATCGCCTGATGCAGGCCGGCGAATACGAATTGGCGATCCGCGCGTTCAATCGTGCGGCGCTTGCCACCTCGCTCGATGCAGAAATTCTCTCCGGACTGGGCAGCGCGAACCTTGGTTTGGGTCGGCTGGGTCAGGCAGAAGATCTTTTGCGCAGTGCCGTAGAAATCGACGATACACGCCCCGAAGTTTGGAACAACCTCGGGGTGGTCCTGATGGAGCGTGGCAAACTGGCCGAAGCAAAACTGACGTTTCGCAAGGCCTATGCGCTGGATAATGGCGAAAGTGACGCAATCCGCGACAATTTGCGCTTAGCACTCGCAAAATCGGAAAAATCTGTTACGGTTCAAGATAAAGAAGAAAGCTATAAATTGGTGCGGCGCGGTTCGGGCGATTTTCTTATCCGGCCAGCATCATAAAAGAGGCAGAGCAACAAAAGGACGCAAAAAATGCGCCACCCCACTCTACTGACCGCCTGCTTTGCAGGTGTCATCACGCTTGCAGGCTGCGGTGACAAATCAGGTGACAACACGGTGTCACGCGCATTTCAGGACGTGAATGTCGTCGATGAGTCCAATCTGAACGATGTCATGTTGACTGTCGGCGACCCGAACGAAGCGGTCACCTATTTTACACGCACCGCCAAAGAAAGCCCCGACCGCATTGATATCCAGCGTGGTCTTGCCAAATCCTTGATCCGCGCCAAACGGAACAAGGAAGGCGCTTCCGCCTGGGCCGTGGTGGTCAACATGGAAGACGCAACTGCCGATGACCAGGTCGAATATGCCGATGCCTTGATCCGCGCCGGCGAATGGGCAGAAGCCGAAAAGACCCTGGATGCCGTGCCACCGACCCACGAAACCTATAACCGCTATCGCCTCGAAGCGATTATCGCGGACAGCAAGCAGGAATGGGCGAAGGCGGACAGTTTCTATGAAACAGCAATCGGCCTGACGACCACTCCCGGTTCCGTCTTGAACAACTGGGGGTACTCCAAGCTGACGCGCGGCGACTACAGCGCCGCCGAAAGGCTGTTCGGAGAGGCTATTCAGAACGATCCTTCCCTGTTCACGGCCAAGAACAACCTGGTTCTGGCCCGGGGGGCGCAGCGTGAATATACGCTTCCGCCAATCGAAATGGATCAGACAGAACGTGCGCAGCTTTTGCATACTCTGGCCCTTTCGGCGATCAAGAAAGGCGACGTGGAAACTGGCAAGGGTTTGCTGCAAGACGCGATCAACACCCACCCGCAGCATTTCGAGGCGGCTGCCCGGTCTCTTCGCGCGCTTGAAAACGCTGGATAATTCTCCGTGTCGATCAGCGTTTACGCCGCCATGTGGTTTCTGCCCTTCGTCGTACCACTGTGCCTGTACACAGCCTATACCGACATGGCTTCCATGCGGATTACCAATCCGACCGTTATCGCCCTCGCTTCGGTATTCGTCGTCATCGGGCCGATAGCGCTGCCTTTCGAGACTTATCTTTGGCATTTGCTCGCGATGTTCATTGCATTGATCGTCGGCATACTCGTGAATGCTGCGGGCATTATGGGCGCGGGTGATGCAAAATTCATCGCCGCAGCCACGCCCTTTGTGGCTTTGGGCGACTTGCGACTTGCCATGGCTCTGTTCATGGCCACTTTGGTTGCGGCCGTGGTGATCCATCGCGGCGTTAAACATACCCGATTGCGCCAGCTTGCCCCGCATTGGGTCAGTTGGGATCAACCCACGAAATTCCCCATGGGGCTGGCGCTTGGTACCGCCCTCGCATTCTATTTAATTCTCGGTGTGATCTTCGGGGCCTGAATTACGCCATATTCGCCCCTTAGGGTATGCCCATAAGCGCTTACATCCGATCTGAAGGGCCGTTCATGAATATGCACAGCAACGCCGTTATGGCACCTCCGCCGCCTCGTACTATCGAAGAAATGCGGCTGCCTTTGGTGATGATGCGAGACATTCTGATCAAGACAATTTTTCGCAAAAATACCAATTCGGTAAGCGACCTGGCAAAGGCGGTCCGTCTGCCGGTTCAAGTTACCCAGGAGTTGGTTGACCTGGCGCGCGACCAGCGCCTGCTCGAGGCGACCGGAACGCTCAACGCCAATAGCTCCAACGAAATGGGGTATCAACTGACCGATCTCGGCAAGGCGCGCGCCTTGGATGCACTGGCGCAATCAGAATATTTCGGGGCGATGCCTGTTCCCTTGGACGTCTACCGTGAACAGGTAAAACGCCAGTCCGTCAAGAACATGCAAATAACCCGTTCTCAACTCGAAGGCGCCATGGGCCATCTGGTGCTTCCGAATGAACTGATCGGCAATCTGGGCCCTGCTGTCTCTGCGGGGCGATCAATCTTGATGTACGGCCCGCCGGGCAACGGCAAATCGAGTATCTCAAACGGCATCCGCGACGCATTGGGCGATAAGATATACGTCCCCCGGGCGATCGAATATGCCAGCCAGGTCATTACCGTCTATGATCCGATCGTGCACACCGCCGCCGAGGATGACACGCAAGACCCCAACGCCCTGCGCCGGATCACCCGCTTTGACAGCCGCTACGTAAAATGCGAACGCCCGACGGTGATCACCGGCGGGGAACTGACCCTCAATATGCTTGATCTGGTCTACAATCCGACCGCGCGGACCTATCAAGCCCCGTTGCAACTGAAATCGACGGGCGGCATTTTCATTGTGGATGACCTCGGACGTCAGGCTGAACCGCCTCAAAGTCTGGTAAACCGCTGGATCGTCCCTCTTGAAGAAAACAAAGATATTCTCGCCCTCCAATCAGGAGAAAAATTCGAGGTGCCTTTTGACACACTTGTAATTTTCTCCACCAACTTTCACCCTAACGAGATCTTCGATCAGGCTGCCCTGCGGCGTATCTTTTACAAGATCAAGATAGATGGACCCAACCAAAAGAACTTTCTGAAAATATTCGCGATGGTAGCGAAAAAGCGCAAGGTCCCGCTGGACGAAGGGACGTTGATCCATCTTCTCAAACACAAGTACCCTACGATCAACAATGTATTCGCGAATTATCAGCCGATTTTCTTGATCGACCAGATGATCGCGATCTGCGAATTCGAAGGCATCCCCAATCAGATGTCCCCTGACCTTATTGACCGTGCATGGGCGAACATGTTCGTCCAAGATGAAAAGATCATAAAATGATCGTCGTCGCCGGATGTGGTCGCATGGGCGAACCCATGCTCGCCGCGCTGCGCCGTGCCGGGCATCAGGCATGGGGTTTCGACGTCGTTCCCAAAGACGACAGTTTCATAACCACCGACATTTCAAAGGTCTATGCACCTGTTGAAACCCTCATCACCGTCGTCCGCGACATCGCCCAGACGGAAGATGTGCTTTTCGACAAGCAGGCCTTTATCGACTCGCCAAACCTCAAGCGCATCGTCGTATCCTCGACCCTGAGCCCCCGTTACGTTCAAAATCTCCGCGCACGTATCGCGCCCCATATCGCGCTGATAGACGCTCCAATGTCTGGTGCGAGGATCGCAGCTCAGCAGGCACGGCTAAGCTTCATGCTGGGCGGTTCGCAAACCGACATTGCCGCGATTCGACCCCTGTTGTCCGCAATGGGAAGCCATTTTCACCACATGGGCGACTACGGTGCCGGTATGCAGGCCAAAGTGTTGAACAATATGCTCGCCGCCGCAAACACCGCCATGACCCGACTTGTGCTAGACTGGGCCGACCACGCAGGCATCCACGAGGCGAACCTCCTCGCCCTTATCCACACCTCATCCGGCCAGAACTGGTTCGCCTCGGGAATGGAGGAAATAGAATTCTCGCGCGACGGCTATGCCCGGGACAATACCATCGGCATCCTGGTCAAGGATATCGCAAGCGCACTGGATGCCGCCCCTCCGGGCGCTGACATCGCGCTCCCCACAGCCATTCAATCCGCGATCGCAAACCTGAAACCGCGCCCCTGATTTCATTTTGCCGATAAACTCCGGGGGTGCGGGGGCTGGCCCCCGCCCGGTTCGCACCTATTTAACCCAACATGCACAGTTTACCCCCCAACTTCGCGGCATGGTTTAACCAAAAAGGCTGGACGATCCATCCTCACCAGCAAGACTTGCTGGATCGCGCAGATGCGCCGGCCCTGTTGCTGATCGCGCCTACCGGCGGGGGCAAGACCCTTTCGGGCTTCTTGCCAAGCCTCATCGACCTGTCCGATGGCGACCATGCAGGGCTACACACCCTGTATATTTCACCGCTCAAAGCACTTGCAGCCGACATCAAACGCAACCTGATGACACCGGTTACCGAAATGGGCTTGCCCATTCGCATTGAAGACCGCACCGGCGATACATCCCAGGCGCATAAACGCCGGCAGCGCGCGGATCCGCCGCATATCCTGCTTACCACCCCCGAAAGCCTGGCGCTGCTGACGTCTTACGAAGACGCGGCCCGCACATTCAAAGGCCTCAAACGTGTGGTGATCGATGAAATACACGCTCTGGCCGACAGCAAGCGCGGCGATCAACTGATGCTGGCGCTGTCTCGACTGGAAACGCTCTGCCCCGGTCTTCGTCGTGTAGGTTTGTCGGCAACCGTTGACGACCCGGCAGAAATCGCGCGGTTCATGGCACGGCATCCGGATCCATGCCCAATACTGCTGGCTGACCCTGGTCCGGCTCCAGACATCCAGATGTTGCGCACGGATGCGTCGCCTCCTTGGGCGGGAAACGGTGCGGCCTATGCAATCCCAGACGTACTTGAACAGGTAAAACAACATAAGACCACGCTGATTTATCACAACACCCGCGCCCAGGCTGAAATCTTTTTCCACAGGCTATGGCTCGCCAATGAAGAAAGCCTGCCCATCGGAATCCACCACGGCTCGCTCGACCGCCAGCAGCGCCTCCGCGTCGAGGCCGCGATGGTGCGCGGCGACTTGCGGGCGATCGTCTGTACGGGATCGCTTGACCTCGGTATCGACTGGGGGGACGTCGACCTGGTAATTCAGATCGGTGCCCCCAAGAACGTCAAACGCCTCGTGCAACGCATAGGACGGGCCAATCACCGCTATAACGCTCCGTCCAAGGCGCTTTTGGTTCCGGCCAACCAATTCGAGGTCGTTGAATGCGCGGCAGCGCTAGAAGCGACGATGGCGGGAGAACTGGACGGTGAGCCTCGCGGCCCCGGCCCCCGGGATGTGCTGTGCCAGCACATCCTCATAACCGCGTGCGCCGGCCCGTTTGCTGCCGATGATCTTTATGCCCAGGTCACCTCAACCGGGTCGTTTGCGACCCTCACACGCGCCGCATTCGATGCCTGCCTGGAATTTTGTGCAACAGGTGGATATGCATTGCGCTCTTACGACCGTTGGCAAAGACTGCTGTTAAAAAATGGAAAATGGCAACTGCGTGACCCCAGAAGCAGTCGCATTATCAGAATGAATATTGGCACCATCCAGGATACGGAAAAACTGAAGGTGCGCATGAAAGGGAAACGTACCGGTGTTCCCTTGGGCGAAATCGAAGAAGGATTCGCCGCGACGCTCTCGGCCGGTGATACATTCCTGATCGGGGGTCGGATCGTCAAATACGAAGGCTTGCGCGAGTTGACCGTCGAGGTAAGCCGCGCTACAGCGAAAAAACCGCGCGTGGCGAGCTTCATGGGCACAAAATTCGCGACCTCAACCCAACTATCGGCCAAGGTCCAGGCCATACTGGCTCGGGATGGCTGGCCCGAATTACCTCGACACACCACAAAGTGGCTATCGCTGCAACGTCACATCAGCCAACTCCCACAGCCCGGCCGCATGCTGATTGAAAGCTTTCCCCACGAAGGCATCCAACATACTGCCTTCTATGGCTTTGCAGGGCGAAACGGACAACAAACGCTCGGCCTGCTCTTGACCCGGGAAATGGAGGAGCTTGGCCTGCACCCTCTTGGCTTTGTGGCAACCGACTACGCGACGCTTGTGTGGGGGTTGGATGAAATCGACTCTCCAGGTGATTTACTTACCCCCGCCACTCTGGATCGCGGGCTGGACGCATGGCTCTCCGGCAATGCCGTTATGAAACGTATCTTTCGTGCTGTAGCTACCATTGCCGGGCTGATAGAAAAAAACACGCCTCAATCTCGAAAATCAGGGCGGCAAGCCACTTTCAGTTCCGACATCCTGTACGATACCTTGCTCAAGTATGACCCTGAACATCTTCTACTCCAGATCACGCGGGAAGAGGCGTTTCGAGGACTGGTGGATTTCGGACGAATCAAGGAAATGCTCCTGCGCGTCGACGACCGCATCGATCATATTAAACTCGACAGGGTGAGCCCTCTGAGTGCGCCTATGCTCTTGGAGGTAGGTCGTGTTCCTATAAAAGGCGAAGCGGAACGAAGGCTCATGGCAAAAGAAGCCGAGAGACTTATGGGGGAAGCAGGGTTGCTAGCTTTAAATGTCTCGCCTGCATAACAAAATGCACAAATGTCTCGCCTCGTTTGATAACGTGGCAACAGCTTCGGGCGATGAAGTGAGTATTTTAAAAAGGGTGAAGCCGGACATTCACAGAATATTCACTGGTTCTAAGTATCCAGATAGGTGCGGTACAGGCTGGAGAGCCGATGGCCGTAAAGGGTGAAGGCGTCCGTTCCCAAGAATGCATCTTTTGATTACGGACGTCTTCCATTCACCCTTTCTGAAATACTCATGAAGCCCCCATGCCGCTCCCACTACTTCAATATTTCACGAAGGATTTGCTTGCTTCTGGCGGCTGACCGCTGCATGAACGCATCATGAACATGTGCTGCCAATTCAACTTCTCGGGCATATATTTTACAGCTCTTGGATCGGGTGCCTTGTGGTGGGCCGAAAGACGTTTACTCTGTGTGTCAGATCTTCATCTGGGAAAGTCCGAACGCGTAGCCCGCAGGGGAGGTGCCATTCTGCCACCCTATGAAACGCAAGATACGTTGGAACGTCTTGAACAGGATCTGCAAGATTATCCGGTCGAAACGGTCGTCTGCTTGGGCGACAGTTTTGATGACATGACAGCAGGTCGTAGTTTGCCTACCGGTATACGGGGCTGGGTTGCCCGTCTTCAGAGCCAAAGAGAATGGGTATGGATACAGGGCAACCACGATCCGGCACCGATGGATATGGGCGGCGTGTGTCTGCCCGAGGTGTGTATCGGGCCTATTACCTTCCGGCACATTGCCGTAGCAGGTGCGTCTGGCGAGGTGTCGGGGCATTATCACCCCAAAGCAAGCCTGCGGTTTGGGAAGCACACAATATCCAGACCGGCGTTCTTGATTGATGAAAATCGGGTAATCATGCCAGCCTATGGGACATATACCGGAGGCTTGCGCAGCAGCTCTCCGGTTTTGCAGTCTTTGATGAGCGCCGACGCTTGTGCCATCTTGACCGGGTTTTGCCCCACCCCCATTCCGATGCCCCGTTAGACACGTGCATTGTCGGGGTATAACGGTGGTAATTATTTAAAAGGGCACCGTATGAATACTGAAGAAAAAACCCGCATCCGGACGAGCTTTGCTGCACAGACGATGATGGCCACATTTGAAGCACGTGTCATCGATATCCAGCGCGGTTCGGTGAGCATAGAGGCACCAATTTCTCCCGGTGCCCGCCAGCAGCAGGGCTTTGGTCACGCCGGCCTTACCTTTTCGATCGGCGACAGCGCGGCGGGGTATGCCGCCCTTACGACGCTACCGCTGCACCAAGAAGTCGTGACCGCCGAGATAAAGATCAATCTGCTTGCCCCTGCGCGGGGAGAAAAGCTGATCGCCATCGGCAAGGTCGTGAAACCGGGTAAGCGGCTATGCGTCGTGACCGCAGAGGTTTTTGCCGTGGAGCAAGGCGTTCAGAAGCTTATCGCCCTGCTGCAAGGAACGATGGTGCCGGTAGAGGCATAGGTTCAGCGAAGGGTCGCGATGTGCTAGGCTGTCAGCCCTTCGGGTTCCGACAGCCCGTTGGCGCGGCAACAGGCCGTCACGGTATTTGCCAACAGGCAAGCGATTGTCATTGGCCCTACCCCGCCCGGTACCGGCGTAATCGCACCGGCGACCGCGGCGCAACTTTCATAATCGACATCGCCGACAAGTCGGGTTTTGCCCGCGCCGCGTTCGGGGGCGTCCAAACGATTTATGCCCACGTCGATGACCGTAGCACCTGGCTTGATCCAGTCGCCCGGAACCATCTCAGGTCGTCCTACCGCGGCTATGACGATATCGGCGCGGCGCACAACGTCTGCCAAATCTTTGGTGCGACTGTGGGCAATCGTCACCGTACAGCTGTCACCCAGCAGCAACTGCGCCATCGGCTTGCCGACGATGTTGCTCCGCCCGATCACTACGGCGTTCATGCCGGACAGGCTCCCGTGATGGTCGCGCAGCATCATCAGGCATCCCAACGGGGTGCAGGGGACCATCGCCTTCTGACCGGTACTCAGCATACCGACGTTGGAGATGTGGAACCCGTCGACGTCCTTGGCGGGATCAATGGCGTTTATGACAAGGTCTTCATTGATATGCCGGGGCAGCGGTAGTTGTACGAGTATCCCGTGAATATCGTGGGCTGCGTTCAAGGTCTCGATCAGGTTCAGCAATTCCGCTTCGGACGTGGCCGCATCCAGGCGATGCTCGACCGATTTCATACCGACCTCGCGGGTCATCTTGCCTTTTGACCGGACATAAACGTCGGAGGCGGGATCGGTACCGACCAAGACCACCGCCAGCCCCGGCGTAATATCGTGATCGGATTTCAACCGGTCGACATGTCGTGCCACCTGCGCACGTACGCGGCCTGCAAACTCTTTACCATCGATGATAGTCGCCGCCATGGTTCTGTCTCCTGCAATTCACTAATTTAAATGCGTGCGCGTTGCATGTGAAAGGGCGCGGGACGAAGCTTTCCCGCGCCCTTTTCATACGCCTTTAGAACAGACCTTCAACATCACCGGCATCATTTAGGCGGATATTTTCAGCCGAAGGTACACGTGGCAGGCCCGGCATCGTCATGATCTCGCCGCAGATGGCGACCACGAATCCTGCGCCTGCGGAAAGCCGCACTTCGCGGACCGGGATGTGAAAGCCAGTCGGAGCCCCCCGCGCTTCGGGATCCGTAGTGAAGCTATATTGGGTTTTGGCCATGCATACCGGCAGATTGCCATATCCCTGCTCTTCCCAGTCTTGAAGCTGTTTCAAGATTTTATGATCCATCAGGGCGGCGTCGGCGCGATATATCTTGGTCGCGATGGTATTGATCTTGTCGGCAAGGCTCATTTCATCCGGATAGAGGGGTGTGAACCTAGCCTCGCCGCGATCTATGATTTCCACAACTTTGGTTGCCAGATCAGCAGACCCTGCGCTGCCCAGCTCCCAGTGCCGTGACAGGACCGCTTCCGCCCCTTGAGAGGCGACGTAATCCTTTACCGCCTGGATTTCGGCATCGGTGTCGGTCACGAAGTGGTTGATCGCCACAACCACCGGCACGCCAAAGGATTTCAGGTTTTCGATATGACGCCCGAGGTTGGGGCAGCCTGCCTGGACGGCATCGACATTTTCGGCCCCCAGATCGGCCTTGGCCACGCCGCCGTTCATCTTCATCGCGCGCACCGTGGCTACGACCACGACGCAGGACGGTGCCAACCCGGCCTTGCGGCATTTGATGTTCAGGAACTTTTCTGCCCCAAGGTCAGCGCCGAAACCCGCTTCGGTGACCACGTAATCCGCCAGCTTCAGCGCGGTCGTGGTTGCTATGACCGTGTTGCATCCGTGCGCGATATTGGCAAACGGCCCCCCGTGAACGAAGGCGGGGTTGTTTTCTAGCGTCTGCACAAGGTTCGGCTGCATCGCGTCCTTCAACAGGACGGTCATCGCGCCATCTGCCTTGATGTCGCGGGCATAGATCGGTTTACGCTCGCGGGTATAGGCGACGATCATATCGCCCAAGCGTTTTTGCAGGTCACTCAGGTCACGCGCCAAACACAAGATCGCCATGACTTCGGATGCCACGGTAATATCGAACCCGGCCTCGCGGGGGAAACCGTTCGACACACCGCCCAAGGACGCCGTGATCTGGCGCAGGGCGCGGTCGTTCATATCAACGACACGGCGCCAGACGACGCGCCGCAGGTCGATCTCTAGCGCGTTGCCCCAGTAGATATGGTTATCAATCATCGCACTGAGCAAGTTATGCGCCGATGTGATGGCATGAAAATCCCCGGTAAAGTGCAGGTTCATTTCTTCCATCGGTACGATTTGGGCGTAGCCGCCCCCAGCGGCACCGCCCTTCATTCCGAAGTTCGGGCCAAGCGACGCTTCGCGGATACAGACGGCCGCGTTTTTTCCGATCCGGTTAAGCCCGTCCCCTAGCCCGACGGTCGTGGTCGTTTTACCTTCGCCCGCAGGGGTCGGGTTAATCGCCGTGACCAGGATCAGTTTGCCATCGGGGCGGTCCTGTACCGAGTTGATGAATGATTGCGACACCTTCGCCTTATCATGCCCATAGGGCAGCAGATCGGCGCTGCTGATTCCAAGTTTCTGACCGATTTCTTGAATGGGCCGTTTTGCTGCTTCACGTGCAATTTGAATATCGGTCTTAAATGCCATGTTGATCCCCTGTCGCGGTGCTGGACGTTATGCGTTGCTGTGCCTTGCATACGCGCCATATGCCACGTTCAGAGGGCGCATTTCCGACATTTCCACCACGTGAAACGGCGACTGACCCCAAGCGCGTTTCTTTTTGGAAATCTTTTTAGCGATTCAGGGCCGGTACGTCATTCAGCCGTGTCGCCAAGCGGGTTGATCGGGGATGAACAGACGCAGTGCATCACCGACCTTCAGCAGCCCTTCTCGTTCGACCCAAGCGGTTACCCCGCGACGATTCCAGGCGGCAGCCTTGAACTTTGCACCATGACCGGGGTTGTCACGCTCTACCTCGCGTCCCGGTAACACGCAGGGTAGATTTTCCATATCTATGGTAAGGGTCGCACCAGACTCGGCTTGTAGGCGCGCGTTTGGCGGCACATGAGTAAAATCGGGAATCCCGTTGATGACGATAGAGGCACCAAGATGAACAGGGTCAAGATCATCAAGGCCCATGTCATCTGCTATCAAAGCCAGCTCTTCAGCAGATAGAATGGAAAGCTGACGCACGTTTCTGATTTCGGTGCCTTTGGGATAGGTTGCCGTCATGCGTATGCAAGACGGACGGGTGAGGCCGGAATGGACGTCCTCTTCGAACCCTGCATAACTTGCGAACACTTCCGACCGGATTTCGGCACGGATGCCGTTGGCAAGCTTTGGGACCACGCCCAGCCAAGTGATAGTCCCCGTGAAGTCCGTGGGTCTGAGCGCCGGCATAGTTTATATCCTGTTCTTTTTTCCACGCCGCAGTTTGCGCAATGGCAGATCAAAAGGAAAGGCCCCGCAAATGCAGGGCCTCTTAAATATGACATATCGGGATAAACAGCGATGCTGCTTAGGCCATTGGTTCAGGTTCCAACCCGCTCGACGGCGGCGTTTTCTTTCCCTTGGCTTTGGGGATAGCGGTCACGCTGGGTTTATCCATGCCGCTGGTGTCGTCTCCGTCGGGGTCCTGGGGCGGTTTGCCCGCGATCACACGCTTGATCTCTTCGCCGGTAAGAGTCTCGTATTCCAGCAAACCTTGAGCCAGACGTTCGAACTCCTCCTCATTTTCAGAAAGGATCTTATAGGCGCGATCATACCCCTCATCGATAAAGCGTTTCACTTCGCTTTCGATAAGTTCCTTTGTGGCCGCAGAGACTGAAAAGCCGCCCGCCCCGCCGTTCGCCTGATAACCTGCCGCAGCTTCGGAGTAATCGATGTTACCCACCTTGTCGGACATCCCCATGCGCATCACCATACCACGTGCCAACTGGCTGGCTTGCATGATGTCGCCCATCGGTCCCGACGATACAGTTTCAGCACCGTATTTGAAGATTTCCGCAGCTTTGCCCGCCATCGTCATCGCGATCTTCTGCTCGGCTTCATCCTTGAACATCTGCAACTTGTCCATTTCGGGCAAGCTCATCACCATCCCCAAAGCACCGCCACGAGGGATGATGGTCGCTTTATAGACAGGGTCACATTTGGGCAATTTGATGCCAACAATCGCGTGGCCAGCTTCGTGATAGGCAGTCTTTTCCTTCTGGTCCTGCGTCAGCACCATCGAACGCCGCTCTGCGCCCATCATGATCTTGTCCTTGGCGGATTCGAAATCCATCATCGCAACAAAACGGCGGCCTACACGCGCAGCAGTAAGCGCTGCCTCGTTCACAAGGTTCGCCAGATCGGCACCCGAGAAGCCCGGTGTACCACGTGCAATGATCCGCAGATCCACGTCAGGGCCAAGCGGCGTTTTCCGAGCATGGACGCCCAGAATTTTCTCGCGGCCTTTGATATCAGGATTGCCGACCGACACCTGACGGTCGAAACGTCCAGGGCGCAGCAACGCCGGGTCAAGCACATCCTTACGGTTGGTCGCGGCGATGATGATCACGCCTTCGTTCGCCTCGAAGCCATCCATCTCGACCAAGAGCTGGTTCAACGTCTGTTCGCGCTCGTCATTGCCGCCGCCATAGCCCGCACCCCGGTGCCGTCCGACAGCGTCAATTTCATCGATAAACACGATACAGGGCGCGTTCTTTTTCGCCTGTTCGAACATGTCCCGTACGCGCGACGCACCGACACCGACGAACATCTCGACAAAGTCGGAACCCGATATGGTGAAGAACGGCACGCCGGCCTCGCCCGCAATTGCGCGGGCCAAAAGCGTTTTACCGGTACCCGGAGGGCCTTCAAGCAGCGCCCCTTTGGGGATCTTGCCGCCCAGGCGGCTGAACTTTTGCGGGTTCCGCAGAAATTCGACGATCTCTTCGAGTTCTTCCTTGGCTTCGTCGATACCTGCAACATCATCAAATGTCACCCGACCGTGCTTTTCGGTCAGCATCTTGGCCTTGGACTTGCCAAAGCCCATGGCCCCGCCTTTGCCCCCACCTTGCATGCGGTTCATGAAATAGATCCACACACCGATCAAAAGCAAGATCGGCAGCAACGACATCAGAAACGTCTGGAACCCAGATTGCTGCTGCGGTTCGGCACGAACCGGAATGTCGTTGGCCATGAGCAATTTGGTCACTTCGGCGTCTTCAGGCCTGATCGTGACATAGTCACTGCCGTCGGCGCGGCGGAAACGTACCTGTTCACCATCCAGCGTGACGTTGCGGACATCACCGGCTTCGACAGCAGTCACAAATTCTGAATAGCTGATTTCGCGGCTTTGAAGGCCACCGGTCGACCCGCTGAACAAATTGAACAGCGCCAAAACCAAAAGCATCAATACAACCCAAAAGGCGAGATTGCGCATATTACCCAAAGGAAAGTCTCCTACATCCGGGGGACGGCACCAAGACAAAGCACCCGTTGCATCTAAGATAGACACGATGAGCGTATGTTCAATGCGTTATGTGAGTGGCAAAGAATACGTCTTCGCCTCGTTGGGGCACTGCTTGCCAGTTTTGCGCCCAACCAGCAAGGGGTGCCGCGATCAGTTCTGCGCCGTTCCACACCGCCGGAGAGGCCAAAAGCACCCCTCTCGGAACGTCGATGTCGCGCCAGTCGGGACATTGTGCCAGACCCTCGGGGCCCAACGCCCGGATGGTCAGATGGTCAAGATTACCGGTCCATTCAGGGGGCGGAACGACACGCCACCGGTTGTCCCATACGTCCAGAACCGATGCCTCATGCATGTTTGCGGCATTCAACTCTCTGAATATCCAGAGTTTTTGGCCCTTCCGGCGGATGATGCAACCCTGAACCGTGGCCGCCGGGGACGTTTCCAAACTGGAGAATACGTCACGCAATGCGCTACTGCGTGGTGCATACGGCGCGTTGTTCACCCATTTCAAAGCATGGCATAAAAACCTGCGCCTTGTTTCAGACGGAAGCGTTCGGAACGCCTGTTCGTCAACTGAAACGGCTCCGGCGCGACAGACCGCGATTTGCCGCGCAGCCATCAACATGTGATGAACAAGAGCATCGCGTGCAGATTTCAGATTTCCAGCGACATCCGCCAGCGCCATAGAATCAATGCCGAGTTCGGACAGTACGGCCAACGCCTTGCGCACGCGAACCCGGGTGTATTTGTCGTCATTGTTGCTTGGGTCACTTACCCAGGTGATATCTCTTGCGGTCAGATATTCCTGTAATTCGATCCGGCGCGAGGTCAAAAGCGGGCGCACCCACCGCATTTGATCGCGCTCAAACGCGTGCGAGATTGCGGCCAAACCATCTACTCCGGCCCGTCGCCCCAACCGCATGACAAATGTTTCGGCCATGTCATCCGCCGTATGGCCCACCGCGATAACGTCAAGCCCCTGCACCCGCCCCCACTGCGCCAGCAAGCGATAGCGTTCCTTTCTGGCCTCGTCTTGCAGGTTGCCGCGCGCGTCCCAACCGATCCATGGCAGCACCGTATGAGGAACATTCAGCCCGGCGCAGATTTCGGCAACCAAATTCGCCTCGGCTGCGGCTTCGGGCCTTAACCCGTGATCCACGGTAGCGGCAGATAGCGCGACGTGATGGTCCCGCGCAAAATCGTGCAACAGGTACAACAAGGCTAACGAATCGCTCCCGCCGGAAACCGCGACCCCGATAAACTTGGGAGGGTCGGGCAGGAAGCTGTCAGCGACGCGATGAAACAGCGCTGACGCCGTCATTGTTTATTGGCACGAAAGCACGGCACGTTGTGCCTGAGCCTGTGCCACGTATGGGCTGGAAGGAAACCGCATGGCAACCTCACCTAAGGTGACGCAGCCTTCCTGAACCTGACCCAGTTCGCCGAGGGATTTACCCAGTTGAAAAAGCGCCTCCGCGGCCAACGGTCCGGTCGGATCAGCGCTAAAGCTGGCCAGATACGCACGCGCGGCTTCGCGGGTATCACCCAAGCCTTGCAGCGCGTCACCGTGGCGCAAGTCGGCTTCGGGGCCTAGCGGTCCGCCCGGATAGGTCTGATTGAAGGTCGCAAACTGGTCAGCGGCGGCGCGAAAGTCACCGTCAGCGAGCGCCGCCTTCGCCCGCTCAAAATCCGATGCTTCACCAATCGCCAGTTCCGCGCTGTTGTACGGCGTTGTTGGCGATGTCGTCAGCGCAGATGCCGCAGGTGCGGCAGTGGCCGGCAATTCTCCTCCGCCAAGCGTCGATGTCTGGCCGATGCTTCCCACGTCGCCGCCTTCCAGCTCAACCAACCTGAATTCAAGATCACCGATCCGGTTGGTTCCGTCGGTCACTACCCGATTGACCTTGTTCTCAAGCTCTTCGGTTTTCGAAGTGAGCCGTTGCAGTTCGCTTTCCATCGCATTGACGCGATCCAGAACCGACCCGCTTGCCACGGCGATACCCGCTCCGCCCGTCGTTGAAAGCTCGCGGCGCAGTTTTTGCACCTCAACATTCAGAACAGTCAATTCCTGGCGCACATCCGCCAGGGTTTGGGCATCCTGTGCATGCGCTGCGACTGGCCCGAAGGCCAGCCCAAGCGTCACTATCAAAACAAACCGCATAGTGATATTCCTAACTTCCCGTAAGCTGATTTAGCTGGTCAAACCACCAGCCAGAACCGTCACCGCCCGGCGGTTTTTGGCATAGCAGGCTTCTTGCGAGCAAATCTCGATCGGCCGTTCCTTGCCGTAGCTCACGACGCGCAACCGGTTGGCCGCGACCCCCCGCGAAATCAGGTATTCACGTGCGGCGTTGGCACGACGTGCACCCAGGGCGAGGTTGTATTCGCGTGTGCCCTGCTCATCAGCGTGACCTTCGATCACGGCTTGATAATCGGTGTTGGTGTTCAGCCACGTAGCCTGACCGTTCAACGTGGCCTGACCAACGGTTGTCAGCGTGGACTGGTCAACCTCGAAAAGCACGCGGTCGCCGATGGCCTGCTGGAAATATGTCGTCGAAGCGGGGTCGTTCGCACTGCCCGGGATGATTCCGCCGTTGGCGTTGGCCATATTGCCGGCACCGTTCATACCGTCCGCACCAAAACGGTTCGGGTTGGTACAGGCGGAAACGGCCAGGACTGCGATGAAAAGAGTGCTGGTTAGAATGCGGTTCATAAGATGGGCCTTTTTAAAGCTGGCTGTTATCGGTGTTTCAAAACTATTATCACAGAGCCTGGGCATTGGGAAATGCCAAGGTATCGCGAAATCACTTCTGTAGTGGCGACCACGACGGGTCCGATCCGCCTTCCTGAGTGCGTACGGGTTTCAGGTTCCGGCCGGAAATATCGACAGAATACAGCGACGAAGCACCCCCTGCACCCTGGGTTTCACGGGCAAACATGATGACACGTCCATTGGGGGCCCATGTCGGGCCTTCGTCTAGGAACGAAGCCGTCAGCAGCCGTTCTTCCGAACCGTCCAGACGCATCACCCCGATGTGGAAGCGGCCTTTGTTCTGCTTGGTGAACGCAACCAGATCACCGCGCGGTGACCATACGGGTGTCCCGTATCGACCCTCGCCAAAGGAAATGCGTGTCGCCTCTCCGCCGTTGGCGGGCATCACGTACAACTGCTGCGAACCTGAGCGATCGCTTTCAAAGACAATCTGGCTACCGTCCGGCGAATAGCTGGGGGCGGTTTCGATCGACGGTGTATTGGTAAGCCGTGTGGATTGCCCTGTGGCAATATCCATGACGAAGATATCGGTGTTGCCGCCCTGAGTAAGCGAATAAGCAATGGTGTTCCCCGATGGAGAGAAACGCGGTGCGAAGCTCATCGTGCCTTCGGCGCTTTCCAGCCCGCGGCGCTGAACCGATCCGATATCCAGGACGTAAATGCGAGGGAACCCGCTTTCGTAGCTGGTGTAAAGGATGCGATCACCCGAAGGAGAGAAGCGCGGGGCCAGCACGATCGACGAGCTATCGGTAAGATACTGCACGTTGGCACCGTCGTAATCCATCACCGCCAGTCGTTTCTGACGACCATCCTTGGGGCCGGTTTCTGATACATAGACGACGCGGCTGTCAAAATACCCGCCTTCACCAGTGATGCGTGAATAGACGGCATCCGCAACTTTATGGGCCATCCGTCGCCAGCCATCGACCGTTCCCGCAAATTGCAGGCCCGACCCAAGTTCGGCCCCCGAGAACACATCGTAGAGACGGAACTTCACATTCATCGTATTGCCCGACACGCTTACGGCCCCGGTGATCAAAGCTTGGGCATTGATCGCTTTCCAATCGGCGTATTGCACCGGCGCATTGAAATCGCTTACCGTTGAAATGAATGCACTCGCAGGTATTTCGCGAAACAGGCCCGAGCCGACGAGATCTTCGGATACAACCCGCGCCAGGTCGACGGCCATCTGACCTGCGTCACCACTTTCCGGTTGGAAACTGGGAACGGCAAACGGCAACGGTTCAATCACGCCCTCTGTGATCTCGATCCGCAGCGGTCCTTGCTGCGCCTGTGCCGAAGTGGCCAACACGCCAAAAAGCGCCAACCATATGCTCAAGACTCGTACAATCATTTGATGCGCATCCTTTCAGGATTAAAAGTCATCTCAATATTCTGCCATTGGCCAAATTTATCTACAGGAAGCTGGTATCCACGCGCCCCACAGCGGATAATCGCCCGCCTTGCCGCTTCGAACGCCTTACCGGCAGCGGCTTGTGTCCCCCCCGAGCTGCTGGTCATGGTGATCGAATTGGTTTGGGGTGTACCATCCTGGTTCATTGCCACGCTGACAACAACAGTAGTGCGCAAGGCCTCAGAGGAAAGTGAACCGACATTCCAACATGACGAGACAGCCACCCGCAACGCTTCTTTCTCGCCGGCCGACAGCGGTGGACCAGACGGGGTCGCCGGGGCCGTTGCCGGCGCATCAGAGCTGCCCAAGGCTTCGGCCAAAGCGGCGGCAACGGCGTCTTTGTCGGTCGATGGTGCGGGGGCGGGCTTCGGCTTGGGTTTATCAGGCTTAGGGGCCTCGGGCTTGGCGGGTGCCGGCTTTGCCGGGGTCGGCTTTGGTGTATCGACAGCCGTTTCCACCACCTCCGGTGCAGGAGGCGTCGGCCGACGAGCAGGCGGTCGCGGCGATTGTTCGGGGGCGGCCTTGGGTGCCTCTGTCGCTTCGGTGACGATCTGCGTCGTCGCCTCTTCGGGCGCGGTGGCCTCTTGTGCCTCTTCGACGATTTTTTCCGCGGTCGCGTCGGGCGTCGTCGCCTCTTGCTCGATAACGTCAGAACGCGCCGCGGGATCTGGTGGCGCAACCGCTTCCGGAGCGACGCGTTCCACCGGGCGCGGCACGGCGACGGGGGCCTTTTCCGGAACCAGTACAGCGACTTCGGCCGGCGGCTCCGGCGCTTCGGGTGCTAGCTTGCTGATATCCTTGGACGGGGGCGGTGGGGCAGGTTCGGCCACCTCGGGTACCGGATCGGGCGGTGGGGCTTCTGCCTGTAATGGTGTGGGCTGTTCAATGGCCTGATCGGAGGGTGCGTCGACTTCAGGCGGCTGCGCGGATGTTTCCGGCGCGACGGGCTGGTCCACCTCAGAGCTTTGCTCCGGAGCTTGAGCCGATGCCACCATCGCATCGAATTCAGCCGCTGAGATGACCGATACTTCCTGCATCTTGAACGGTTCGGGGCGCGACGTGAAAATATTCCCCAGCAAAAGCCAGGCAATAAGCCCCAGATGGCCCGCGCCAGAAATGTAATGCCCGGTGTGCATGTTACCCGCCCGACGCGCCTGTGCCATCCAGCTTGGGCCCGCCGTTTTCGGTAACCAAGCCAATGTTGCTGAACCCGCCCGCATTCAAAGCGCCCATGATCTCCATGATCGAGGCATAGGACACAGCCCCATCGGCCCGAAGAAACACCCGGTCGCTCGCGCGTTCTGCGGCAATGGCCTTCAGCTTGGTGACCAAATCGTTGCGGGCTGTTTCGGTTTTCTGTATCTGTACGGACCCGTCGGCAAGAACGGTGATGGTCAGCGGTTCTTCCTGTTCGGACGGCAAGGCGGTCGCTGCGGTTTTCGGCAGCTCGACAGGGACGCCAACCGTCAGCAACGGGGCCGCAACCATGAAAATAATCAAAAGCACCAGCATCACGTCCACAAACGGGGTGATATTGATTTCGGCCATCGGCTGCGCACGGCCCCGGCGTCTGCCACGCCCCCCGCCGCCTTGCTTCTTCATTACCCCACCAGCCATGATTTAACTGTCCAATTGACGGCTGAGAATTGTGGCGAACTCATCGGCAAAGGCTTCGTAACCGCCCAGTATGCGATCAGAATCCGCGCTCAGCTTGTTATAGAATATAACCGCTGGAATCGCCGCCAACAGCCCGATACCCGTGGCCAAAAGCGCTTCTGCAATTCCGGGTGCGACGACGACGAGGCTGGTGTTTTGCTGCGCCGCAATTTCGATGAACGAGTTCATGATCCCGAAAACGGTTCCGAACAATCCGATAAACGGCGCCGTCGACCCTGTTGTCGCAAGTACCGGAAGCCCTTTTTGCAAACGCTCCGCCTCTTTGGCGATCGCGACGTCCATGCTGCGATCAATCCGCGCCGTTGCTCCCGGAATCAGGCCGCCGTCCTCGCGGTGCGACCTGCGCCACTCGGTCATACCGGCCGCAAAGATTTTCTCTGCGGCCCCGTCCGGGTCCGGCCCGATCGCATCATAAAGTCCGTCCAGAGGCTCCCCTGACCAGAAAGCCTGATCGAAACGCTCATTTTCCGCCTTGGCACGACGGTACTGAATGATTTTCTGGACAATGATCGACCATGACCAAAACGAGGCCAGGATCAAGATGATCATTACTAATTTTACGGTAATTGTCGCTCTGAGAAATAACCCCAAGAGCGAGAAATCAATCTCGCTCGCCGCCGCCAGCGTTTCTGCTTCCATCGGTTCTGCTCTTTTCTTTGCGCCCGTAGCCGGGCCTGTCTGCCTCAACGGCCCTGTTTTCCAAGGCGCTATTTGGCACAAGCTTAACCGAGTGCAATATCTATTACTAGGATTATGGCACCGAACCGCTGTCTAGACGGTGAGTGAGCGAAGTTTCGCTGGCAATCGGCACGGTTTGCCGACCCCATTGATACACACGATCGTGACATTCGCCCTGAACAGGACTGTTTCGCCGCGATAGACCTCTTGGGACATCACCAAGCGGGCCGGTGATAGCGATATCGGCCAGGTACGCACCTCAAGCAGATCGTCAAAAACCGCGGGCGCAATGTAATCAGCTTCAACACGTCGTACTGCAAAAACCACCCCGGACGCCTTCATCTCCAACTGATCGATACCGATCTCGCGGACCCAATCGCTTCGGGCGCGCTCGATGTAGCGCAGGTAATTGGCATAATACACGATACCCGCCATGTCCGTATCTTCGTAATAGACCCGTATGGGCAACCGGTGCGTCATGAGGTCCCTCCCATTCGCGCAAACAACCTCAATGCATGCGACGTATCCTGCGCCGCCGCAGGCAATACCGGGTCATACGCTGCGCGCAGCAGGTCCGCTACGTCTGGGCGCAATACGGTGTTGCCCTCATGCTTGGCCAAGGGTGAAACATCCCGAAACGCCACATCGGACCACAACAGAAATGACTGGACCACCTGGCCCAACGCCAGGGTTTCGGCTGGCAGGGCGCTCAGTTGCTCATCCATTCGCAGAAACACGAAACAAGCCTTGATCGCTCCGGCGGCATCGAACCGAAACAACCGGTATTGGTTGGCACCAACAGCCTGTAACCTCTCCACCAAAGGCCCCATATCCGGGACCAACTGGTCCAGGCCGGGCACCCCCCCCAGTTCGGCCCATTCCCGAAAAAAGAACATCATCAAATTACTGCCAAGCTCGGGGTCGGTTTCGACAATCGGCTGCCTCACCAATCGGCACGTCGCCTCGACCGCGCCCTTGACGACAGCAAGGGTCGCGTCATCCACACCAAAGACGACCGGTGCGATCGGTCGCCCCCACCGCGCAAACGCGAACCGCCCGTCAGACCGTGTGAAAATCGCTTCGATATCTTGTGGTGTCATCTCAACTTCCAAATGGGCCCAAATCCTCGCCGAAGGCATCCCCGGCCTCAACCAAACAAATCCGCCTGGGGCTTGGGAGGAGCAATGCCCAAGTGCGTCCAGGCCTTCTGTGCCAACATGCGTCCGCGCGGGGTACGCTGGATCAATCCCTGTTGCAGCAAGAACGGCTCGATCACCTCTTCCAACGCATCCCGAGATTCCGACAGCGCCGCCGACATGGTCTCGATGCCCACCGGCCCGCCCTGATAATTCTCGGCAATCAATCTGAGGTATCGACGGTCAGCCCCGTCCAGACCCAGATGATCGACACCAAGCCGCGTAAGCGCCATATCCGCCAGTTCCCGCGTTACCCGCCCGTCCCCTTCCACCACCGCGAAATCTACGACCCGGCGCAAAAGTCGACCGGCGATACGTGGAGTACCCCGGGCACGTCTGGCAATTTCACGCGCACCGCCTTCATCCGCCGGTGCACCCAATTTGCGGGCATTGCGGTCGACGATAACAAAAAGCTCATCCTCGGTATAGAATTGCAATCGCGTCGGTATGCCGAAACGGTCGCGCAAGGGCGTGGTCAGCAACCCCATCCTTGTCGTTGCCCCGACCAGGGTGAAAGGTTGCAATTCGATACGGACGGTTCTGGCCGCCGGACCCTCTCCGATAACCAGGTCCAGCTCAAAATCTTCCAAAGCAGGATATAAAACCTCCTCCACCGCTGGATTAAGGCGGTGGATCTCGTCGATGAAAAGCACGTCGCGCGCTTCCAGATTGGTCAGGATCGCAGCTAGATCCCCGGCTTTTGCAAGCACGGGTCCCGAGGTCATGCGAAACCCCACGCCAAGCTCACGGGCGATGATCTGCGCCAGCGTGGTCTTGCCCAAACCGGGGGGGCCGTGAAACAGCGTGTGATCCATTGCCTCGCCGCGCTGTCGGGCGGACTGGATAAACACCTTCAGATTTGACCGCGCCTCAGCTTGGCCCACAAATTCGTCCAATGTCTGGGGACGCAATGCGCGGTCGATGTCGCCGGGCAGCGGATCCGGCCGCAGATTGGGGTCACTGTCGATCATGTATCATCCAAGATTGAAGGCAAAGCGAGAGAGCGCAAGCGGTACGCCCGCCACCCTATCCCTTCGGGGCCAGAAGTTTCAACGATGCTCGGATCAAAGCAGGGGTATCGGCATCCGGGTTTTCTCCCGCCGCTTGGGCCACTGCCCCGGCCGCATCGCCCGGCCCATATCCAAGATTGCCAAGCGCCGACAGCGCCTCGGATTGCGCGGATTGGTTCGGCGCGTTGACTGACGGCCTTTTCGGTCTGGGGTCTTCGATGACGCTCGCGGCCTCGACTTCGCCATGCGCTTCGGCCAATGTCCCTGTCATGGCCATCACGCCGGGGGCCTTTTCCTTCAGGTCCAGTACCACGCGCTGTGCGATCTTGGGGCCGACCCCCTTGGCCACCTTGATGGAATTCCAGTCACCAAGAGCGATCGCGCGGCTGACACCCTCGGGACCAAGCGCCCCCAGAATCGCCAGTGACGCCTTGGCACCCACGCCCTGCACGGACGTCAGCAACCGGTGCCATTCCTTTTCAACCAGCGTTTGGAAACCAAACAATTGCATTAGGTCTTCGCGCACGACCAGTTCTGTAAACAATGCCACGACCTCACCGACACCGGGCAGTCCTGCCATCGTCCGTTCAGAACAGTAGACCAGATACCCGACACCTCGCACATCGATCAGCAAATGATCTGGCGCGCGATAGTCGATCCGTCCTGTAATCTTCCCGATCATGCGCTGGCCTTGGCAATCGCCTGCGCCAATGTCCCGGCCCCGCCGTGGTGCGCATGACAGATTGCAATCGCCAGTGCATCCGCCGCATCCGGGCCGGCGATCTCTGCGCCGGGCAACTGCATCCTGACCATGTGCAGCACTTGACCCTTGTCGGCGTGGCCTACGCCCACGACGGTCTTTTTGACAGAGTTGGGTGCGTATTCCCCGATCGCCAACCCCGCCTGCGCGGGTACCAACATCGCTATACCACGCGCTTGTCCCAGTTTAAGCGTGCCTGCACCGTCTTTGTTCACGAAGGTCTGTTCAACCGCCGCGGAATGGGGCCGGTAGGTCACAAGGATCCTGGTTAACTGAGCATGCAACGACAAAAGCCGCGCGCCCAGATCGGCCCCTTCGGATACACAGATCCCATTGGCGACATGGCTCAACCTGCTTCCGGCAACATCGATGACGCCCCAACCCATGTTTCGCAGCCCCGGATCAATGCCGATTATCCGTATCATCTGCTTTATTACCTCACGTTTCTGATTTCGGTATCAATTAGCACGAAACGCGAACATCCACCAAGCGTTTTGCGTAGCGCCTTGAAATTGCCACAATTGGCCTGCTTTTCCGCGCAGAAAGCCTGAACGCGACCGTTGGCCCCGTGGAAACGACAGTTTCGGCGCGCCCAAAATCCGCCTTGTTTCTATGGGCGAAATGCAAAGTATCGCTATGCAGAAAACGCAGATCACGCATGCGCCCCTGCCTATTGTGAAGCGTTTTCATTCTGCCTAGTTGCTGGGCATTCCGCCGGGTTATCCGGCTCTTTTTATTTAAGGATGGCTCCCATGGCTGTTTACTACAACACTCCCACAACTTACGGCACAGCTGCTGCGGTGAACCGTTTCTTCTCACAGCTTGGCGACATTGTAGGGTCGATTGAAGCTTGGAACGATGCGCGTCTGACCCGCAAGGCACTCTCGGCACTCTCTGACCGCGCACTTGATGACATCGGCCTGGTCCGTGGCGACATCGAACATGTGGCTCTCAACCATTTCATTCGCTGAACGAATGCCTATCAAGGTGCCCGTCGGACTTTATAAATCTGGCAAAGCCGCGCTGACCTGAAAAGTTGCGCGGCTTTGTCATTTCGGATGGCCGCCTTTCCCACGCCGTCACCGGTTGACCCTAGCCACGAAAGAGCGGGCCTATTTTTGCAGATACTGCCAGCGTGATAGGATCCATGCCCAGGAACCAGGCACCGGCCTGTTCAAATGCAGTGCCATTGCGCAACGTTGTCAGCCTGCTTTCGTAGGTGTCATCGCCGATCACCGACAATACGAACGCTTTATACAGAAAAAACAGTGCCATCAGAACAAAGACCAGTTTGAATGGAAAGCTGGATGTTTGCCGCGTTGGCCTCGCAACGATCAGCCCGTCGTTTTCGACAGTGCTGTAATACCCTTTTGATAACCTGGCACGGTTACGTTCAAGGTGATGGACGCGTCTTCCAAAATGTTGATGTGTCTCAACCATGGCAGCCTCGAATTGCTTGAGGCCCCCACCTCTCACCCTCCCACATTACAGCAAGAATGTGCCGAAATCCACAAATATGCTGCGAACCGCGTCCAAAAAGCGCGCAGATTAAGGCATCTTTTGGACGGTTAGCGTCGTCCAGTCACCAATCATCTCTTTGTGTACCAGATTGATGCCAGATGCGGCATAAACGTCGATAACGTCCTGTGCCTGTTCATTCAGGATACCCGAAAGAATCGCCATCCCCTTCGGGGCAAGCGCCGCAGCCATATCAGGGGCCAATGCGACCAAAGGCCCTTTGAGAATATTCGCGAATATCAGGTCGAAAGGCGCTTTCGCAGAAAGCTCCGGGTGGTCAAAGCCTGCGGCCTCGACGCAAATCACCCGGTCGCTCAGGTCATTTGCAGCGGCATTTGCCCGCGCCACATCGACCGCCACTTCGTCAATGTCACTCGCCAGTACGGCGTTTGGCCAAATCCGCGCGGCCGCCATAGCCAAAACAGCGGTACCGCAACCGATGTCAGCCACATTCCGACCCACCATACCCGCTTCCGCCAAACGGTCCAGCGCCCGAAGGCAGCCCAGGGTCGTTCCATGGTGACCCGTCCCAAACGCCATCGCCGCCTCGATCAACAGGGGCTCACAATCAGGCGGGACCTTGTCTGCGTCGTGGCTGCCATAAACGAAGAACCGGCCAGCCGCGACAGGCGACAGTTCGCGACGCACATGGGCGACCCAATCTGTCTCTGGCAATTCCGACACGACAAAGTCCTTGGCCCCCATCGATGCGGCGAGCACCGCCAATGCCGTTTCATCCGGTGCCTCTTCGAAATAACCACCGACTTCCCACAGCCCCGACCCATCTTCCAGTTCGAACACCCCCACACCTGTCGGTTCCGGCGTCAGCCGTTCCATGGCATTGCCCAAGGCATAGGCGGGCTTGCGTCCTGCAAGGGTGGTCAGCGCTGTGAAAGTGGGCATCGGGTTCTCCGCATATATGACGCCTGTGGCCTAAGCCGACAGACGCAGAGGGTCAAGCTTCGCTACGGGGCCACGGCGACGCGCAGGGACGCAAAGACAGTTTCGTGGCCGGGCCTGGGGTGGCGCGGGATCAACAGCGCCAGTATCAATGAAATCGACGCCATCCCGGCAGCAAGAAAGAACACTGCGGCAGGCGATACCATCCATAGCAAACCCAGGCCCACCGGCAGAAACACTGCCGCGATGTGGTTGATCGTGAATGCCACTGCCGCCGTTGGCGCGATGTCGGCAGGGTCGGCAATCTTTTGGAAATAAGTCTTCAACGCCAGCGCAAGCGCAAAAAACAGGTGATCCAGCACGTAAAGTGTCGACGCGACCACGACGCCCCAGCCAAGATAGTAAACACCACCATACGCCAGAAACACGAAAACCAGCCCGATGTACTCGAAACTCAATGTACGCCGCTCACCAAAAAATCCAACAGCCCTGCCCATCAACGGGGCAAAGACTATGTTGGCAATCAGGTTGATCAGATACAGCAACGTGATCTCATGCACGTCGAAACCGAACCGCTCGACCATCATGAAACCGGCGAATACCACAAATATCTGACGCCGCGCACCCGACATGAACTGCAGCGCGTAATACAGCCAATAGCGCTTGCGAAGCACCATCTTCTTGACCTGCGGCGTGGGGGCTTCAAACTGCGGATAAGCGATCAGCGCCACAACAGCCACGGTTGCGGTGATCCCGCCGCCAATCATGTAAACAATGTTATAGGACAGAGCCAGCGTGTCCCACAGCGCCATGATCGCCAAATACGCCAGCAATGTTGCCGCGGATCCCGCAGCCATCAACCAGCCGATCACCCGTGGCGCATCCTCTATCTTGAGCCATTGCAACTGGAGCGATTGATTCACCGTTTCATAGTAATGGAACCCGATCGAACTCATCATTGTGATTGTCAGGATCCCGCCCATTGACGGAAACCACGCGGTCACAGCCGTGGCCATGCCAAGCAGGACCAAGGATATCAAGCCCAATACCTGTTCGCGCACAAAGATTATAATCGCGATAACGCCAACTGCCAGAAACCCCGGAATTTCACGTACCGTGTGCAACAGTCCGATGTCGGATCCGTCAAACTGCGCCGCTTCAATGACAAAGTTGTTCAACAATGCGGACCACGTGTTGAACGCCACCGGCATCGCCAGCGCCATCAAAAACAAAAGCGCCACGGGGCGGCGCCAAATAGGGTGATGCTTGGCATCGTCGAGGGTCACATATCTGGTCATATCTGTAGGCAATACCCCCGTTTCCGTCCCTTGACGAGATGAAAACACAGGCGACCTGCCCCTACCTTCCTATTCCAATTGGCAAAAAATCCTCGCCGAAGGCATGTCTTGCCTCCGGCAAGACCGAACAAAGATCTAGTAAAAGCTTTGCGGATCAATATCGACCGCAATACGCATATCGCCTTTCATACGCAGCTGGCCCACCCATTTCGCCAAAGCATCCTGAAGCGCGACTGATTTCTCTGCCTTGACCAGCAACCGAACCCTGTGTCGCCCACGCACCCGCGCAATCGGAGCAGGAGCGGGTCCGTATACCTGCGCGCCGACCATGCGCAACGGACCGTCCTGACGGGCAAGCTGATTTCCGGCATCAAACAACGCCGCCACGTCTGGCCCGCTTAAAATGATTCCCGCCATACGGCCATAGGGCGGCACCCCCGCTTGGCGGCGTTCGCCCGCTTCGGCTTTCCAGAACCCCTCTTCGTCCCCCGCCAAAATCGCCCGGATCACCGGATGGTCGGGTTGAAAAGTCTGCAACATCGCCGCCCCCGGCGCTTCGGCTCGTCCGGCACGGCCCGCAACCTGGCGCATCAATTGAAACGTTCGCTCTGCTGCGCGTAGGTCGGACCCCATAAGGCCCAGATCCGCGTCAATCACCCCCACCAGCGTGAGGTTGGGAAAATTATGCCCCTTGGCCACCAGTTGCGTGCCGATAATGATGTCCGCGGCCCCTCCAGCGATCCCCGCGATCTCGGCCTTGAGCGCACGCGCGGACCCGTACATGTCAGAACTGAGCGTGGCTACGCGGGCGTTGGGCCAAAGCGCCGCGGCCTCTTCGCCCAGCCGTTCCACGCCGGGACCGATCGCAGCCAGCTTGCCTTCGGCATCGCATGAAGGGCAAGCCTCGGGCATCGGTTTGCTTTCGCCACACTGGTGGCACACGAGGCGTTTGAGGAAACGGTGTTCCACCATCCGCGCATCACAATCATCACAGCCGATCTGATGGCCACAGGACCGACAAAGGGTCACCGGCGCATAGCCGCGGCGATTGATGAACAGCATTGCCTGCTCGCCGCGTTCCAATCGTTTGTCGACCTCGGCGCGCAAGGTTGGCGACACCCATTTGTCGCTTGGCAGCCCCTCGCCGCGCATGTCGATGGCACCCATCTGTGGCATCACCGCTGGCCCGAAACGTGATGTCAGCTCTACCCGGGTATACTTTCCCGCTTCCGCATTAGCCCAGCTTTCCAACGACGGTGTGGCAGAGGCCAGCACCACCTGCGCCCCGCAGATCGACGCCCGCAGCACCGCCATGTCACGGGCATTATACAGTACGCCCTCTTCTTGCTTGTAGGATGTGTCATGTTCTTCATCGACCACGATCAGCCCCAGGTTCTGGAACGGCAGGAACAGCGCTGACCGTGCACCGATCACGACCTGAGCCTGCCCCTGCCCCACCATCCGCCAGATCCGGCGGCGTTCGGTCATCGTTGCCCCTGAATGCCATTCGGCCGGCTTGGCACCGAACCGTGCCTGCACCCGGTGTAAAAACTGTTCGGTCAGTGCGATTTCGGGCAGCAACACCAGCGCCTGCCGCCCTGATTTCAGCGCGGCAGCCACGGCTTCAAGATAGACTTCGGTCTTGCCGGACCCGGTAACACCGCGCAGCAAGGTAGTACCGTATTTGCCGGAGGCCACCCCCGCCGCGAGCAGCGCCGAGGCGGCGGCCTGATCATCCGTCAAGTTCTTGCTGGGCAGGCTTGGGTCCATCCGCATGAATGGTTGGTCACGCGGGCTGTCTTGTTCAAGCACCGCCCCCTGCGCCACCAACCCCTTGATAACCGACGCCGTGACGCCCGCCATCTCGGCAAGCTCTTTCAGGGTAAAGGATAGATCACCATATTCCGCCAAGGTCTCAAGAACGCGGCGGCGGGCATCGGTCATCCGGTCGGGATCGGATGTGCCGCGCCGGTATATCTTGCGCATTGACGGCGGGTCGCCCAACCCCGGCGCACGTGTCGCCAAGCGCAGCATCGCCGGCATCGGCGTCAATGTATAGGCAGCGGCGCGCGTCAGAAAAATGCGCAATTCCTCGCGCATGGGTGCTGCGTCCAGCACGCGGATCACCGACCGAATCTTGGCCAGATCATAGTCGCCTTGCCCGGCCCCCCAAACAACGCCGATCACCTTGCGCGGGCCCAGTGGCACCTCTACAAATGCGCCCATATGGCAGCCGCCCTCAGGTGCTTTGTAATCCAGCGCACGACCCAAGGGCTGAGTGGTCAGTACCGCTACCAGATCTCCTTGATGAAAAAATTCGGGTGTAGTCACCACCAGCTCCGGCATCGTGTTTCGGGAATCAGGGTTCCAGCTTTACGGATCATGCGCTAAAGCCCTTGGCGACAGACATAGCCATTCCTGCTGCCTATTCCAACCTGAAGGACATAACATGAAATTCTTCGTAGATACCGCCGAAATCGACGCCATCGCCGAGTTGAACGATCTGGGCATGGTCGATGGGGTAACCACCAACCCGTCATTAATCCTGAAATCCGGTCGTGACATCCTGGAAGTCACCAAGGAGATCTGCCAGCTTGTCGACGGACCGGTTTCGGCCGAGGTGGTTGCGCTCAAGGCCGATGACATGATTGCCGAAGGCCGTAAACTTGCCGAAATAGCCGAAAATATAACCGTGAAGCTTCCGCTGACCTGGGACGGTCTCAAGGCCTGCAAAACCCTTTCGGACGAGGGTAAGATGGTCAATGTCACGCTATGTTTCTCGGCCAACCAGGCATTGCTCGCGGCAAAAGCCGGAGCAACATTCATTTCCCCGTTCATCGGACGCCTTGATGATATCAACCTCGATGGCATGGACCTGATTCAAGACATTCGCATCATCTATGACAACTATGGCTTCGATACCCAGATTCTGGCCGCTTCCATCCGCACTGTTAACCATGTGCTGGACGCTGCCCGCATCGGTGCCGATGTGATGACTGCCCCGCCGGAAGTCATCAAAAAGCTGGTTTCGCACCCGCTTACTGACAAGGGGCTTGAAACATTCATGGCGGATTGGGCGAAAACGGGTCAAAAAATTCTCTGACCTGCCTATTGCCCTACAGTTCTGCGTGCGCAGCCCAAAACCGCGCACGCAGGAAAATCAGTACAGACAAGGCGGCAACTGCCCTACTTAACCCTGCCGCAAGCCTTGGGTCCCACCCAGACACGCCGCGCGCGGTCTCTCTTGGGGCGCTAGCTAAGATCGTGCCGTTCCGGATCCCGTAAATGCCCTGGGCACCCGAAAAAATAAGCCGCCGGTTGGAAGAAAAAAGCAGATTTCACCAAAGCTGCATGCTATGCCCATGCAAAACAAAAAAGAGACGAGCATGAGCAGTAATCACAAAATCGAAGATTCTCTTCGCGAAGCAATCATTTCACAACCCGACGTCATTCTGGACGATAATGATGTCATGCAGGCGCTTATCGCCGCGAATGAACGCGCGATGGGTGGCAATATCGTGGATCTGCGCGGCATCGCTATGGACAGGCTGGAAACGCGTCTCGACCGGCTGGAAGATACGCATCGCAACGTCATCGCAGCCGCCTACGAGAACCTGGCGGGTACCAACCAGATACACCGTGCGGTTTTGCGGATGCTCGACCCGGTTGAATTCGAAACGTTCCTGGCCGATCTGGGCGGAGAGGTCGCGGACATTCTGCGAGTGGATGCCGTTCGGCTTGTGCTTGAGTCCGTGCAAAATGATGATGATCCGACGATCCAGAGGCTGGGTGACGTCCTTAACGTGGCTGAACCCGGATTTATCGACAATTACATCACCGGCGGCCGTAGCGGTACGGTGCGTCAGGTTACCCTGCGCAGTATCCAGAACAGCCCCGAACACATCTATGGCGGCACTGCCGACTGGATCCGTTCGGAAGCCTGCCTGAAGCTGAATTTCGGAGCAGGGCGTCTACCTGGCCTGCTGATTCTCGGGTCCGAAGACCCGCATATGTTTGGGGCCCAGCAGGGAACCGATCTTCTGGGGTTCTTCGCCGGCGTGTTCGAGCGCACGATGCGCCGTTGGTTGTCTTGAGCAGCGCGTCAAACTCGTTTTTGATCAGCCCGGCAGCGCGGGACGCGCTTCAGACATGGCTGGAGCACCAGCGCGCTTTGAATGGGGCGGCCGAAAATACCATTACGGCATATCAAGGCGACTTGGTCGACTTTCTGGCTTTCATGACCCTGCACAAGGCTGACAGTCAGGGATTGGGCGCGTTGGCCAGGATCAGTATCTCAGACATGCGCAGCTGGATGGCACAAACCCGCAGTGCGGACATAGGGCCGCGGTCACTGGCCCGCAAACTTTCCGCGGTCAAGGCGTTCTATCGCTGGCTGGCGGAACGCGAAGGGTTCGAACCAACGGCCGTCTTGTCGACAAGGTCACCGAAATTCCCAAAAAAGCTACCCCGTCCACTTTCCGTCGACGCCGCGACCGCGATGATCGATCGCGTAGGGGTACAGGCGCGGCAGCCGTGGGTCGCGGCCCGTGACGTTGCAGTGCTCACCCTGCTGTGGGGCTGCGGCTTGCGGATATCCGAAGCTTTGGGCCTGAAAGGTGCGGATGCGCCATTGCCTGATGTTCTGCGCATTGTCGGAAAAGGCGGTAAGGAACGGATCGTGCCGGTATTGCCAGCGGCGCGGGATGCCGTTGATGATTATTTGCGGGTCTGCCCCTATCCACAGGAATCGGACGCCGCATTGTTCAGGGCAATTCGCGGCGGGCCGCTGGCAGCACGTGCCATCGCCCAAGTGATGGCCGACGCCCGCATGCAGCTGGGCCTGCCCGCCACTGCCACCCCCCACGCCATGCGGCACAGTTTTGCGACGCATCTATTGGATGCAGGTGGCGACTTGCGGGCGATTCAGGAATTGCTGGGTCACGCGTCTCTCTCGACCACCCAGGCTTATACGGCCGTAGACACCGCCCGCTTGATGGACGTCTACAACCGCACCCATCCAAAGGCTGCCGGCTAGGTCGACTGGCCGACGAAACGGTTCACTGCCAGAACCGCCACCCGGCCCGTCGCACGCACCTCTGTCGCCTAACGTTCCAATTGCGCGACAAAATCCTGTGCTGCTTTTGTCGGATCAATCGCCCCTTGCGCGACCAGATCGCTCAGCTCGCTCAGGGCCGCCTTGGCCTTCGGTGCTTCCAGTTGCGCCAGCAAGGTGTGCTTGACAGTTTGCTCGAACCAATACCGGGCCTGCGCCGCGCGCGCGCGCGCCCAAAACCCATTGGCCCGGCGCCAGTCTGTCAGCGCCTGCACCTCGCGCCATGTCTCGCTTAACCCGCTTTCCTGCAAAGCAGACACCATCATCGCCTTGGGGAACCCGTCAGGGTCCTGGGGTCGCTTGCGCAGCAACCGCAGCGCCCCTGCATAGTCAGCACAGGTTCGCGACGCCGCGGGTTTTAGATCGCCGTCGGCTTTGTTGACCACAATGATGTCGGCCATTTCCATGATGCCCCGTTTCACCCCTTGCAGCTCGTCCCCTCCGGCGGGGGCCAGCAGCAGCAGGAACACATCCGACATTTCCGCAACAACAGTTTCGGATTGCCCAACACCAACAGTTTCGATGAGCACCACATCGAATCCGGCCGCTTCACATAGGGCAACCGCCTCTCGGGTGCGTCGCGCAACCCCGCCAAGATGGGTCTGGCTGGGCGATGGTCGGATGAATGCGTCTTTTTCGCGCGACAGCAGGTCCATGCGGGTTTTATCCCCCAATATCGACCCACCTGACCGCGACGAAGACGGATCGATCGCAAGTACCGCGACACGCAGCCCCTGTGCGATCAACATCATCCCGAAGCTTTCGATGAACGTGGATTTTCCGACCCCCGGTGTACCGGAAAGCCCAATCCGCAGCGCCTCGCGCTCTTTGGGCAGCGCCGCCAACAGGGCCGTCGCTTGCGCCCGGTGATCTTCTCGGGACGATTCAACCAGCGTGATTCCGCGTGCCAGCGCCCGACGTTCGCCTGCCGCGATACCCTTGACCAGATCGTCGATATTCATATGCGTCACCCTCTTGGTCTTTGGCATCATCTTGTCAGGCGCAATGCCGCAAATGTCCAGACCAAGGCGGGACTTGGCTGTACGATGGGTTTCCCCCATAACGGGCTGCATGAGCTTTACCCTTCCCATAGATGACGTCCTTCCGCAGGTGATATCGGCGCTCCGCACAACCGGCCGCGTTGTGTTGCAAGCGCCGCCAGGGGCTGGCAAAACAACCCGAGTGCCGTTGGCAATGCTGGACGCAAATCTCACCCCGGGGCGCATCATCATGCTGGAACCGCGCCGCCTTGCCGCGCGCGCAGCCGCCGACCGCATGGCGGCGACCCTTGGTGAATACGTCGGCCAGACGGTCGGTTTCCGCATGCGCGGCGCGTCAGCAGTCAGCAACGAGACCGCGATCGAGGTGATAACCGAAGGCATCTTGACGCGCATGTTGCAACAAGACCCCGAACTGTCGGGCGTGGGTGCCGTGATCTTTGATGAGTTTCACGAAAGATCGCTCAATTCTGATCTAGGGCTCGCTTTGTGCCTTGAGGTCGCCGGAGCACTGCGCAGTGACTTGTTGCTGGTCGCCATGTCAGCGACGTTGGATGCGGCCCCCGTTGCGGCTTTGATGGACGCCCCCATCGTGACATCACAAGGGCGCAGCTTTCCCGTCGTTCCCAAGTGGCTGGATCGCCCCGTGGGCAACCAGCGCCTTGAAATTGCAGTGGCAGACCTGGTTCTTCACGCTTTGGATAGCTCTCCTGGGTCGGCGCTGGTATTCCTGCCCGGCGAAGGCGAAATTCGCAGGGTAGAAGCCGCATTGCAGGGTCGGCTTGCGCCGGATTGCACTGTCGCGCCCCTGTTCGGTGCGATGGATTTTAAAGCGCAACGTGCGGCAGTCGCGCCAGCCCGAACGGGTCGCAAAGTCGTTCTTGCCACGTCGATCGCCGAAACCTCCCTGACCATCGAAGGCGTCCAGATCGTTGTGGATTCGGGGCGTGCGCGGCGGATGCAATTTGACCCGTCATCCGGCATGTCCCGGCTGATAACCGAACGCGTGACCCGCGCGGAAGCCACACAGCGGGCGGGGCGCGCGGGACGGGTTTCCGAAGGGGTCGCCTTCAAGCTTTGGACGCGCGGCGAAGAGGGGGCACTGGCGGGCTTCCCCCCTGCCGAGATTGAGGTCGCCGACCTTTCGTCCTTTGCGTTGGAGCTTGCGATCTGGGGTGCGAAGGCAGACGACCTGAGCTTTGTTACCCCGCCACATCAAGGGCGGCTGGCAGAGGCGCAGAGCGTGTTGCAGATGTTGGGTGCCCTTGACCAGACCAAACACATTACCCCGCATGGTCGCGCCTTGGCCCGGCTTCCGCTCCATCCCCGTCTGGCGCATATGGTGACCAAAGGCGGGCCCTCTGCCCCGCTGCTTGCGGCGATCCTGGCCGAGCGGGATCCATTGCGTGGAGCCCCGGTTGATTTGGCGCTGCGGATGGATGCCGTCGCGGGCAAACGCACATCAGGCGAAGTAAATCACGCGGCAGTGTCGCGGATCAGACAAGACGCCAAAAGGCTGGCACGCGCGCGGAACGATCATGGCCCTGACAGCTTGGGGGCTCTTGCAGCGCTGGCATATCCTGACCGCGTGGCATTGCGGCGCAAGGGCGATGCACCGCGCTTTGTGATGTCGGGCGGCAAGGGGGCCATATTGCCCGACAGCGACCCTATGGCCAATGAACGCCTGTTGGTCGCCACCGACCTGGACGGTGACCCACGCGAGGCACGCATCAGGCAGGCTGCACGGCTGTCCGAAGCGGACTTGCGAGACGCATTTGCAGGCCAGATCGTCTGGCATGACGTCTGCGAGTGGTCACGCCGCGAGGGTCGCGTTCTGGCACGGCAGCAAGAACGCTTTGGCGCATTGGTGCTGGATGACCGCCTCTGGTCGAACGCCCCTTCCGAGGATATAGCGCGCGCCATGCTGACCGGTGTGCGCCAGTTGGGCCTCGCCCCGGGCAAGGGCGCGGCGTTTTTCCTGGCGCGCGCGCGGTTGATGCCGGACAACTTCCCTGACTTTTCAGACGATCACCTAATGGCCACGATAGATGAATGGCTGCTTCCGTATCTGGACGGTGTGCGCAGTGCCGGAGACTGGAAAAACTTTGACCTGCTACCGGCATTGGAGGCGCGGTTATCATGGGAGGCCCGGCAGGACTTGGACACATCCGTTCCGGCCCATTTCATAACACCGCTGGGACGCAAACTACCTATCGACTATACCGCAGCTCAGCCTCAGATAGCTCTGCGCCTGCAAGAGGTGTTCGGGGTCACCCAGCACCCGATGATCGCAGGACAGCCCTTGCAGTTCACCTTGCTGTCCCCCGCCCAGCGCCCTGTTCAGGTCACCACCGACCTACCGGGTTTTTGGGCCGGATCATATGCTGATGTGCGCAAGGATATGCGGGCGCGATACCCTCGCCACCCGTGGCCCGAGGACCCGACGCAGGCAAACCCGACGCTGCGGGTGAAACCAAAGGGGACTTAGCATCTGCGGCGTTCCCACGCGTGCCCCGCAAGGGCCAGCAATCCACCGGCAATCGCCCAGTTCTTCACGAATATAGACATCTGCCAAGGATCGCTGGGGATAAGGTGGAATATGCTGGTGAACATGCAATATAGCGCCAAGGCAAAGCTGACTTGCGCAACCCAAATGCCCGTCACCAACATGAACGCAGCTACACCGTTAAAGACCATGGCTGGCCAGACCAGCGCCCCAGGAAGATACCACGACGCCAACAGGGCTTGGGCAGCCGACGGGTCAATCAGTTTTTGGAGAAATCCCGCAAAAAACAGCGACGCCAGCAGCCAACGCCCGAGCGTCAGGGCGACATCGCTTACCGATGCTTTCATGACTGTAACATGGCAAGGAAAGCCACGGCACATGCGCTGATGTTACCGAGTTCACGTTTGGGGTCCAGTTCATGGCCCATGGAGCGCGTCGGGTAAATTTCACAGTTCTTGCCACAATAGCCGCCTCGTTGGACAGGCAGGCAATGGAATGTGATTTGATGCATTACTGAAGGCTCGTTTCAGGACAAAACAATCGGCGCTCACTATGAGAAACCGATACCGGCGAAAAAAAATGCCAGGTGTTGGGTTAACCCAAACACCTGGCGGAACTCGTTAACTGCACCGCAGTGCTTACAATGATCAAACTAGGGACTCGCTAACATCGTTCCAAACAATTGTCGCATGATGGCAATTGACCACCACCACCGCAAGTAGTGACACCACATCACGCCCACTGCGGATCGCGTCGGCAGCCACCGCATTCCCAACATGCCAAGCTTACTGCCCAACGAATGTTGAAAGCACTTGTGGCTGACAGTGAATATGCACGCGGGAAGGTTACAAATAGTTTCGCGCAGCATGAAAAAAAGGCTGAATTTATCAGAAATTGAACGATTTCGACACGCTCGCATGTATCACATATATCATGTGATACAGCAGGGGGCAGTTCCCCGATATCAAAGATTTGTCATCGCCCCGATGGCCAACACGTCACCTGTTGGGGCACCGGTTGGCGACCCTCCAATTGGTTCGTCGGAAATGGCAAGCGTCATCTGGGCTGTCTGATCACGCCACGAGGGCGGTATCGCGACGCGGGTGGTTTCGCTGTCGGGCAGAACGCCAAGAGATACCGGCGCTTGGTCGGGCAGGATCGCCCAAAGTTCGAATGATCTGTTGGGGACAGGTTCCCCAGCCACCCGTCGCAACGCAATTTCGTTTTTGACGGGTTCCAAGACCGCCAATACCCGAAGCGGGCTGGAATCGCTGTCCAATTGCGCGGCAAGGACCGGTGGTGGAATGTCTGGATGGGTGGTCACCTTCAGCAACTGGACACCTAGATAGCCGGCGAACAACAGCGACGCCATGGCAACGCCTTGCCATAACAAAACACGCTGCAATATCGACACTTTCTGCCTGGCGAACACCTGAGCGAACAGCTTCTTCTTGACCCGGGCCGGAGGCTTTACCGGATCGATGTCGTCAGTCAGGGCGGTCATTCGTTCATACCAAAATACGACCTTCGTCGAAAACGCGGCATCCGACGCCATTCGCTGACGGGCAGCGGCTGTGTCTTGCTCGGACGCAAGCCCAAGCACCATTTCAGCAGCCAGCATTTCGTCGTCAGGGGCAGTATCGTTCACATCGCTCACAGGCTCATGCACTCCCTCAAGGCGATCAGTCCACGGCGGAGCCAAGTACGCATCGTATTTAGCGGTACATTAAACCGCACCGCCAGATCGGCATATGTTTCGCCATCCAGATAGGCCCCGCGAATGGCCTGCCCCCGGTCCCCCTCAAGAGTCTCGAGACATCCCGCCAGCTTTGCCGCTTCTGATGCATTGACGGCTGATTGTTCCGGGGTCGGGCCGGGTGCGACCAGCTCGAAGCCGGGACTATCGAGATTCTGGTGCCCTTTTTTACGCGCACGAAGGCGGTCGATCGCGGTATTGCGCGCGATGGTAATCAACCACGTCATCGGGCTGAGGCCATTGGAATTATATCTGTCGGCATTATTCCAGATTTTGACGAATGTGTCTTGCATTGCATCCTCTGCTGCGGCGCGGCTGTTCAACACACGCAGGCAAACTCCGAAAAGTTTCGCGGACACACGATCATAAAGCTGTTCAAACGCCGCGCGATCTTGCAACGCCACACGCGCAATTAAATCTTCGATCTCTTGTCGGTCCATGTCTATGGTCCAGGCTCCAATAGGAAAACATGCGGGATGCGTTTCGGCATAAACTAGGTGACTAGTTGCAATTGTCCAGCACTACATTGACGTCGCTATGGCTACCCATCGTGGCCGTTAAAACGTTTTCTCAGCTATCGCACGGAAATTGGCCGGTATCGAAATCAATTATGTCTTGCGGCCTCACAGACAATAGACGCCGGACGAAATTGGGGCTTTAGTCTGTCGTGGCAAAATGGAAGGACGAAACATGGCACGATCAAACTGGCGCTTGGGAGTAGGCATAGGCGGCACGTTTACGGATGTTGTGCTTGAGGGGGGTAACGAAGTTTTTTCCACCAAGGTCCTGACCACATATGACGCCCCTGAAAACGCGATATTGGACGGTCTGTCGCAGGTGTGCGGCAAGGCGCATATCAACCCGGCGGAAATTACCCAGATCATCCACGGCACCACCTTGGCAACCAATGCGTTGATTGAACGGCGGGGTGCAAGAACCGCGTTGATCACCACCGAAGGGTTTCGCGACGTGATCGAGATGCGGACGGAATCGCGGTTCGAACAATACGATCTTAACCTGCCCCTTCCCGAACCACTTTTGCCACGTCAGCGGCGGTATACCTTGCGGGAACGTGTGGGGGCGGACGGTGATGTATTAGTTGCATTGGATCGAAACGACATAGAAAGCTTGGCAGATGAACTGGCCTTGGCCGGATATGACAGCGTCGCCATAGGCTTTCTGCACAGCTATCTGAACCCTGCTCATGAACGAATGGTCCGCGATGTCCTGTCCCGGAAGCTTCCGGACATGATGGTGTCTCTTTCCTCTGACGTGTCCCCCCAGATGCGCGAATACGAACGCTTCAACACCACGATCGCAAACGCTTACATCAAGCCGTTGATGAAATCATACCTAGACCGGCTGGCCGACCGGCTAGAGAATGCGGGAACCACCTGCCCGATCTTTCTGATGCATTCGGGCGGCGGGATCATATCGCTCGCTTCGGCTGCTGAATTTCCCGTGCGGCTGGTTGAATCCGGTCCGGCGGGCGGTGCAGTGTTTGCCGCAACGCTGGCGTCGCAATACGGGCTGACCAAGGTGCTCAGCTTTGACATGGGCGGCACCACCGCGAAAATTTGCTTGATCAAGAACCAGATGCCCAAAACCGCGCGGGTCTTTGAAGTTGCCCGAAGCTATCGCTTCAAGAAAGGGTCGGGCATGCCGATCTCCATTCCCGTGATTGACATGGTGGAAATCGGCGCGGGGGGTGGTTCGCTGGCTCATGTCGACAAATTACGGCAAATCCGGGTCGGTCCGGAAAGCGCAGGTTCTGAACCTGGCCCCGCATGCTATGGTCGCGGCGGTGTGCGTCCGGCGGTCACCGATGCTGATCTGGTGCTTGGAAAGCTTGACCCCGACAATTTCGCCGGCGGGTCGATGGGCCTTTCTGTTGCAGATGCGAAAACAGCGCTGATCGAAACGCTTGGCCAACCGCTGGATATGGATGCCGTCACGGCGGCGTTTGGTCTGGCAGAAGTTGTCGACGAAAACATGGCAAATGCCGCACGTGTTCATGCCGTCGAAAACGGCGAGGACCTTGCCGAATACACCATGATTGCCTTTGGCGGTGCCGCGCCTTTACATGCCGCACGGCTATGTGAAAAGCTTGGCATATCGCGCTGTCTGATCCCGAAGGGTGCCGGCGTAGGATCTGCCATCGGCTTTTTACGTGCCCCTTTCAGCTTCGAGGCCAACCGCAGCGTCTATATGCGCCTGTCGGATCTGTCACCCGTGACCGTTCAGGGCCTGTTTGCCGAGCTCGAGGCAGAGGCAACCGGCTTTGTAAGGTCCTGTGACACCACCGCTGCCATACAGGCGGAACACAAAATCTATATGCGCTACGTGGGGCAAGGGTGGGAAATCCCTGTCAACCTGACCGCTGCGCAAGCCGCAAACCCGGATGCCGAAACCTATCTGAAGCTGTTTGAAGCCGACTATACCCGGTTGTTCGGGCGTGTTGTCGACGGACTGGACATCGAAATAACCGTTTGGTCGGTAAATGCCGCGACCCCGACTGCCACGGTGACGCAGGTACATCCCGTGACTGAATTAGTGGCCGCTGAATCTCCTGACCAAAGGCAAATGTTTGATGCGGCGTTGGGCCATATGACCACCGCGCAGGTTACGGCGCGCCGTGGGCTGGGGCCCGGTGATCGCGTCTGCGGACCGGCGATCATCACGGAAGACGAAACCACCATCATCATTCCAGCCAGCCGTCGTGCGACCGTACAGAATGACGGAACAGTCGATATTGAAAGGGTACCAGCATGAACACCGCTTCCGTAGCCTATCAAGTCATGTGGAACCGACTGATTTCGGTTGTCGAAGAACAGGCACAAGCGCTGGTACGCACGGCCTTTTCAACTTCCGTCCGCGAGGCAGGCGACCTGTCCGCCGGTGTCTACAACGCCGACGGTCTGATGATCGCGCAGGCCGTCACCGGCACACCGGGCCACGTCAACGCCATGGCGGACGCTGTTGCCCACTTCATCCGCCGCATCGGGCGCGACAACATCCACCGCGGCGACGTCTATATCACCAACGATCCATGGGAGGGCACCGGCCACCTGCATGACATCACCATTGTGTCTCCGGCCTTTCATGGCGATCGGTTTGTCGGTTTCTTTGCGTGCACAGCACATGTCGTCGACATCGGAGGGCGTGGCTTCGGCGCGGACGCCAACTCGGTATATGAGGAAGGCATCTATATTCCGATCATGAAATTTGCCGCGCGGGGCACTGTCGATAAAACGCTGGTGGCGATGCTGCGCGGCAACGTGCGCGAACCCGATCAATTGATCGGCGACATCTATGCGCTTGCCAGTTGCAACGAAATCGGACAGCGCCGCCTGTCCGAAATGATGACCGAATTCGGCTTGGATGACCTGACAAGCGTGGCCGATTACATCTTTGCCAATTCGCGCCGCGCCACGCTGGAAGCCATTACAAAGTTACCGCGCCGTTCAGCATCGGGCGAGATGCGCATAGATGGGTACGACACGCCGATTGATCTGCGGTGTCGGGTCACGATCGCCGCCGATCATATCGCCTGCGATTTTGCTGGCACTTCGGGTCCGGATCCCAAAGGAATCAACGTGCCTCTGGTCTATACCAAGGCCTATGCCTGTTACGCGCTTAAGTGCGCTGTTGCGGCAGAGATTCCCAACAACGCCGCGTCGCTGGAGCCGTTCAGGATAACCGCACCGGAAAATACCATCGTGAACGCGATGCACCCTGCCCCGGTCGCTCTGCGGCATGTGATCGGCCACATGATCCCCGATACCGTTTTTGCAGCTCTTGACCAGCTTCTTCCGGCGACCGTTCCGGCCGAAGGCGCGGGGTGCCTGTGCAACTTTCAGGTATCTTTGCGCCCGCGCAGCGATGCACCTGCCCCGGCCTCGGCGCGACGGTCCGAAGTGCTTGCGTTCAATTCCGGGGGTACCGGTGCGCGCCCTGGCGTTGATGGGTTGAACGCAACAGCATTCCCGTCCGGCGTGATGACAATGCCCGTCGAAGCAACAGAACACGCCGGCCCGGTGATCATCTGGCGCAAGGAACTGAGGCCTGACAGCGGTGGTGCGGGGGCCATGCGCGGGGGCTTGGGCCAATATATGGAAGTAGGAGCCAAAGAGGGGCACGAGTTCGACTTTTCCGCGATGTTCGACCGTGTCCACCACCCTGCCCGGGGCCGTCAGGGGGCCGGACAGGGGGCACCGACCACGATCAAACGCAGCGACGGCAAAGCGATGCGGGGCAAGGGCAAGCAGTTCGTACCGCATGGTGCGCGGGTGGCTTTGGCATTCCCCGGTGGGGGCGGATATGGACCCGCCGCCGACCGCGACCCTGAATTGGTAAAACGCGACCTTGCCCGCGGGTATATCTCGGCCCGGTCCGCAGCCCTCGACTATGGCCTGGCCGAGGCCGACATAACCGCAGTGCTGCGCGCCATCAAAACAGGAGAGATCGAATGACGCCTAAACATGCATCCTATGACGTCGTCATTGTCGGCGGCGCGATCTTTGGGTCATCTGTGGCATGGTGGCTGACGCAGATGCCGGGTTTCAACGGCACGGTGTTGGTCGTTGAACGTGACCCGACCTATCAATTCGCCTCGACGAGCCATACCAACAGTTGCATCCGCCAGCAGTTCACCGCGGCGATAAACATCAAGGTATCGCAATTCGGGGTCGAGTTTATCAAGAATTTCCGTCGCATCATGGGGGACGACCCAGAGGTGCCGCATCTTGCGCTGCACAGTTTCGGGTATATGTATCTGGCGGATACCCCCGAGTTTGCACAAACGCTGAAGCAAAACCAACAGGTGCAAGTGGCGCTTGGTGCGCACACCCGGCACCTTGGCCGCGAAGAGATAGCTGCAGCATATCCGTTCTATCAGCTTGATGACATTCTGGCTGCCAACCACAACACCCATGACGAAGGCTATTTTGACGGCGGCACCATGTTTGACTGGTTCAAGCGTATGGCCCGGCGCAACGGTGTCGAATATATCCACGACGAAGTCGTCGCCATGACCAAATCCTCGGATGGCACGGCGATCACCAGCGTGAGCCTGAAATCCGGCTCTACGGTTGGGTGCGGCACGGTTGTAAACGCGTCCGGCCCCCGCGCTTTGGCAACCGCGCAGATGGCGGGGCTCAGTTTGCCCGTAGAGCCCCGTAAGCGTTATACGTTCATATTCGACGCCGCCAAACCATTGGACCGGGATCTGCCGCTGACCATTGATCCGTCCGGGGTGCATTTCCGCACTGACGGAAAGTATTACATGGCAGGATGCCCGCCGGAAGATGACCCTGCAGTGGCCTACGATGACTTCGGCTTTGATCACGGGTTATGGGAAAACAAGGTCTGGCCGGCGGTCGCTGCCCGCGTGCCCCAGTTGGATCAAGTCAAGGTCATCAACGAATGGGTCGGGCATTATGCGTATAATGTATTGGATCAAAACGCCATTCTGGGGCGTCACAGCGTGGTCAGCAATTTTGTCTTTTTGAATGGGTTTTCGGGGCACGGGTTGCAACAATCTCCGGCTTTGGGGCGTGGCATCGCTGAACTGATCACCTATGGTGAATATCGCAGCCTCGATCTGTCGCCGTTTGAATATCGGCGGATCGAAACCAATCAGGCGATGATCGAAAAGGCCGTGATATGAAACTGCAAGAAAACAAGTTTCTTTCTGCAATTCGCGCTGGTCAGCAACAGGTCGGGCTGTGGATCAGCCTCAGCCATGCCTATGCCGCCGAGGTGATTGCGCCCTCTGGCTATGACTGGGCCTTGCTCGACATGGAGCATTCGCCGAACGAACTGGCGTCGTTACTTGGTCAGCTTCAGGCATTCGCCGCGACGGATACAACCGCGATCGTGCGCCCGGACTGGAATGATCCGGTCAAGGTCAAACGCCTGCTGGACCTCGGAGTGCCGGGGTTGCTGTTTCCGATGGTCGAAAGCGTGGACGAAGCGCATGCGGCAGTCGCGGCCTGTCGCTATCCGCCTCGGGGCAAGCGCGGCGTCGCAGGAACCACACGAGCCAACGGGTTTGGACGCATCGCAAACTATTTTACCGAGGTTGAAAAGCAGACCGCAATACTGATCCAGCTGGAGACCGTTCAAGCGGTCGAAAACGCCACCGCTTACGCGACGGTTGAAGGCGTGGATGGCATATTTTTCGGGCCAGCGGATATCGGTGCCGATATGGGTCACGTCGGCCAGCCGATGCACCCCGACATATGGCAACTGATCCGCCCAGCCGCCCGAGCGTTAATGAGCCGGGGAATGCCTGTGGGTACCTTGGTTTCTGATCCGTCATTCGCTGCCGAACTGCTAAACGAAGGCTTTAGCTTTGTGGCATGCGGCAGTGATGTTGGGTTGCTTGCCAAAAGTGCCGACGCCCTTTTGGCCCAGGTCAAAACAAATTTGAAATAACCGACAGAGGAATACACATATGATGAAGAAACTGGTCTTAACAGGAGCTGCCGGTCGTTTGGGGTCTTATCTGCGCGAACCGCTAAGCAAGATGTGCGAAGAACTGGTCAGCACAGATATCATCGAAGACTTTGGCGCGCTGTACCCGACCGAGACATACGCCCAGGCCGACATCGCGGTCTATGACCAAATCGCGCCCGTGTTGGCAGGGGCCGATATGGTTGTCCACTTCGGGGCCATCGTCGATGAAAAACCCTTTGAAGAACTTCTGGGGCCCAACTTTGTCGGATCTTACAACATTTGGGAAGCAGCCTATCAACACGGTGTGCAGCGCGTCGTGTACGCTTCTTCAATCCACGCGGTCGGGATGCACAAAAAGGCCGATTTCATTGGCATCGACGCGCCCCATAAACCCGATACGTTCTATGGTCTGGCCAAATGTTTCAGCGAAGACCTTGCCAGCATGTATTGGGACAAACGCGGGCTGGAGGCTGTTTGTCTGCGGATCCTGAGCTGTGCCCAGGTCAACAACACGCGCGCGCTTGGGTCCTGGCTGTCTTATGATGATCTGATCCAGCTTGTTACACGGGCCATCGACACACCATCGGTCGGGTTCAGCATCGTTTACGGTGTGTCCAACAACGACCGTGTGCCGGTGGACAACGCCAAAGCGTCTTTTCTTGGCTATCGCCCCAAGGATAACGCCGAACAATTTGCGGAGCAGATTCTGGCCGACGCACCGCCCGTGGACCTGAAGGACCCAGGACAAATGCACCACGGCGGCCCCTTCGCAGCGGTTGACCTTGGCGAGAGCGGCGTGGCGTCGATGAACATCGTCGATGATAAGAAAACGAACTGATTTCAGGGCAGTCGATCAAGAGGGGCCGGATTCACCGGCCCTTTCTTGACATCATGCCGATCAAACTGCGCAAGCCGGTACCTGCGCAATGATAGGGTGTACGCCTTTAGGTGTTGAACAAAAAGTGCAAGACGTCGCCGTCCTTGACGGTATAGGCCTTACCCTCGGATCGCATTTTACCCGCCTCCTTGGCAGGCCCTTCGCCGCCAAGCTTGACGAAATCGTCATAAGCAATCGTTTCGGCCCGAATGAAACCTTTTTCAAAATCGCCATGGATCACGCCTGCTGCCTTGGGTGCCGACGTCCCTGACTTGATCGTCCAGGCGCGCGCCTCCTTGGGACCCACGGTAAAGTAAGTCTCCAGGTGCAACAGCTCGTAACCGGCACGAATCAACCGATCCAGCCCAGCCTCTTTCAGGCCCATCTCGTCGAGGAACATCTTGGCCTCATCGGGGTCCAGTTTGCTGATCTCTTCTTCGATCTGCGCCGAGATCACCACATGACTGTTCCCCTGAGCGGCCGCCATCTCTGCCACTTTGTCAGACAGCGCATTGCCGTCAGCGGCCTCGTCCTCTCCGACGTTGCACACATAGAGCACCGGCTTGGTGGTCAGCAGTTGCAGCATACGCCATGCTTTCGCGTCGTCTTCGTCGATCTTGACGGTACGGGCCGGCTTGCCGTCCTCGATTGCGGCTTGTGCAAGTGCAAGCAGGCGATCTTGCTGGGCGGCGTCCTTGTCATTGCCTTTGATCTTGCGGACCAATCCTGCGCGACGCTTTTCGATGCTTTCGAGGTCTGCCAGCATCAATTCCGTATCGATCGTTTCGGCATCCGCAACCGGATCAACACGCCCCTCAACATGGGTCACGTCGCCGTCTTGGAAGCACCGCAGCACGTGGGCAATTGCATCTGTCTCGCGAATGTTGGCGAGAAACTGATTCCCCAAACCTTCGCCTTTCGACGCGCCTTTGACGAGGCCGGCGATGTCGACGAATGTCATACGCGTCGGGATAATTTGCTTTGACCCCGCAATCGCGGCCAGTCTATCCAGCCGGGCGTCGGGAACGCCGACCTCACCCACGTTGGGTTCGATCGTGCAGAACGGAAAATTCGCCGCCTGCGCCGCGGCAGTTTTGGTCAGCGCGTTGAACAGGGTCGATTTGCCGACATTCGGCAGACCCACAATTCCCATCTTAAAGCCCATGACAAGCATCCTCTATAAGTTGGCGCTGTCCTATGGTCTCAGCGACGTCTGCGCAAGTCTTAGCGCTGCCGCCGATCCTCGTGAGACTGGTAGATCAGTATCCACGCCAGGACGATGAACATCGGATGGGTTAGACCGCCGGAAAAAATGATAGCTGGAATCCAGATTATGAACACGATTATGGCGGTAAAGATCCGGCCCGTCAGCAGGATCGATAGCGGCGGCAAAAGCAGAGCAAGTACGTAGTTCATAATCTTTACCTAAGCTGTTCCAGAAGGATCTAAAGGATAGATATGTGAGAGTCGGTGCAGAATTCCAACCTTTCGCATGGTTTTTTCTGATATCCGCTAGCTCACTCTTGATGTCGCATTGATTTCCCGCGTCATATTCGGCATTGCAACAGGGCAACGTAAAAAGGCCACCTTCATGACACGTATCGATGCCAAATTCGCTGACCTGAAAACTAACGGCAAGAAAGCCTTTGTCGCTTATGTCATGGCGGGCGACCCGGATTTCGACACATCGCTTCAGGTTGTGCGCGGTCTTCCTGCCGCTGGCGTCGATATCATCGAGCTGGGATTGCCCTTTACCGACCCTATGGCCGACGGCTCAGCTATCCAATTGGCCGGGCAACGGGCATTGGGTGCCGGGATGACACTGGACAAAACCCTTGCGCTTGCCGCCGCGTTTCGCGAGCAGGACGATACCACTCCGATTGTTCTGATGGGCTATTATAACCCGATTTATTCAAAAGGCGTGGACACATTCCTGGCGGCGGCGAAAAAGGCCGGTGTGGATGGACTGATCGTCGTCGATCTGCCGCCAGAAGAAGACAACGAACTCTGCCTGCCCGCCCAGAAGGCTGGTATGAATTTCATCCGTCTGGCCACCCCGACAACCGATGACAAACGTCTGCCGCGCGTTGTGCAAAATACCTCGGGTTTTGTGTATTATGTGTCAATCACCGGCATCACCGGGTCTGCCGAAGCCGAAGCGGGCGATGTCGCCCCCGAAGTGGCGCGCATCAAGTCTGCCAGTGGTCTGCCTGTTATCGTGGGTTTTGGCGTAAACACGCCAGACAAAGCCCAAGCAATTGCCTCGGTGGCGGATGGTGTGGTCGTCGGCTCGGCTATCGTCTCGAAAATCGCGGATGGCCTGCCGGTGGCTGATGTTTTGAAATTCGTCAAAACCCTGTCGGATGGGGCCCATCGCGCCTAAGCCCTCTGACAGAGCTTGCCGGCAGCGCAAAGCGATTGATTTACCGGGGGCGTATTGGTTAGGTAAACTGACCAATACATAGGATATCTTCGCCATGCCCGTGATTACGAATATCAACGACCTTAAACGCATGCATGAACGCCGCGTGCCGCGCATGTTCTATGATTACGCCGAATCGGGTAGCTGGACCGAACAGACGTTCCGCGAGAATACGTCGGATTTTGACCAGATCCGTCTGCGTCAGCGCGTGGCCGTCGATATGAGCGGCCGTTCGACCACCACACAGATGATCGGTCAGGACGTAGCGATGCCTGTGGCGCTTGCCCCTGTCGGCCTTACCGGCATGCAACACGCCGACGGAGAAATCAAAGCGGCGCGTGCCGCCGAAGCCTTTGGCGTGCCATTCACCCTTTCCACGATGTCGATAAACTCGATCGAGGATGTGGCCGAGGCCACGACCAAGCCATTCTGGTTTCAACTCTACACCATGCGTGACGAAGATTACGTCGCACGCCTGATCCAGCGGGCAAAGGATGCCAAGTGTTCGGCCCTTGTCATCACACTTGATCTGCAAATTCTGGGTCAACGACACAAGGACCTGAAAAATGGGCTGTCCGCCCCGCCCAAGCTGACGGCCAAGACAGTTGCCAACCTGTGCACCAAATGGGGCTGGGGCATCGGCATGCTGGGGGCGAAACGCCGCAGTTTCGGCAATATCGTGGGCCATGTGCACGGTGTCGATGATACCGCCAACCTGGGTGCCTGGACGGCTGAACAGTTCGATCCGACACTTGATTGGGGCAAGATCGCCAAACTGAAAGAACAGTGGGGCGGCAAGGTAATCCTCAAGGGTATTCTGGACGCCGAGGACGCCAGAATGGCGCTGAAGGTCGGGGCCGATGCGATTGTCGTCAGCAACCACGGCGGTCGGCAGTTGGACGGTGCCATCAGCTCGATCCGCGCATTGCCGTCGATACTGGACGCCGTGGGCGATCAGATCGAAGTGCACCTGGACAGCGGTATCCGGTCAGGTCAGGACGTGCTCAAGGCGATGGCGATGGGGGCCAGCGGCACCTATATCGGGCGCGCTTTTATCTATGGCTTGGGGGCCATGGGCCAAGCGGGTGTGACCGCGGCACTTGAAGTGATCCACCGAGAGCTGGACCTGACGATGGCCCTGTGCGGCGAAACGTCGATCGAGGGGCTGGGCAAGCACAACCTGCTTATCCCCAAGGGCTTTGAGGGCGACTGGCAGGAATAATCCGGGTCAAGGTTCTGACCAAAAGCGGAACCTTGATCTCAGACAGCGAAAAACATCGCGACGGGGTTGTCCAATGGGCGGCTCCGTGCGGTTTTGGTCTTTTCATATATCCCGATCCCGTCTATACGCGCGACTTCACGCGGACATACAGCCTTGGAGGATGTCCGCCCTAAACATATTGGAGAATAGCATGGCTGGAGAGATTCCTGATCTTGAAGCTGAAGTACGGACGGGGACAGGCAAGGGCGCCGCTCGTCAAGCACGCCGCAATGGCATGGTTCCGGGTATCGTATTTGGGGGCGACGCTGATCCGCTGCCGATCAACCTGGATTTCAACAAACTGCTGAGCAAACTGCGCGCTGGTCGTTTCAAGGCAACCTTGTTCAACATGAAAGTTGAAGGCCACGACGACGTTCGCGTGATCTGCCGCGACGTTCAGCGCCACGTTGTCAAAGACCTGCCCACGCACGTCGATTTCATGCGCCTCAAGCGTACCACCAAGATCAACCTGTACATCCAGGTCGAGGTTTCGGGCGAAGAAGAGTGCCCAGGCCTGAAAAAAGGCGGCGTTCTGACGCTTGTCCGTCCTGAAGTTGAACTGGTGGTTACCGCCGGAGACATTCCCGATCACATCACTGTCGACATTTCCGGTTTGGAAATCGGAGATAGCGCAACCATCGCCAATGTTAAGCTTCCCGAAGGTTCCAAGCCTGTCATCGACCGTGATTTCGTGATCGCGCAGGTTTCCGCGCCTTCCGGTCTTGCCAGCCAGGACGATGACGAAGAAGAAGATGTTGCCGCCGACGAAGTTCCGGCAACCGAAGTCAAAGAAGACTGATTGCGGTTTCCGCAATAACCGTCGGATTGAAACGGGGTCGCCTAGGGTGGCCCCGTATTTCGTTTGCGACCCCGATTTGCTAGGGTGCCAAAAACCGATAATTTACCACCTCCACAAAGGACTTGTGCATGAAACTGATCGTAGGGCTTGGGAATCCGGGTGCGAAATACTCTGGCAACCGCCACAACATCGGCTTTATGGCGGTGGATCGCATCGCGCAAGACCATGGGTTTGCCCCGTGGAAAGCCAAGCACCAAGGCATGGTAACGGAAGGCCGGTTCGGATCAGACCGCGCTATCCTTCTTAAGCCCGAGACATTCATGAACCTGTCGGGGCAGTCAGTGCAAGCGGCCATGCGGTTCCACAAGCTGGACCCATCTGACGTGATCGTGCTGCATGACGAAATCGATCTCGCCCCTGCCAAGGTTAAATTCAAGATCGGCGGAGGCCACGCCGGTCATAATGGTTTACGTTCCATCCATACACACATCGGCGCGGATTATAGCCGCGTGCGCCTTGGCGTGGGTCACCCCGGTCACAAGGACGCGGTACCTGGCTATGTGTTGCGCGATTTCTCCAAGGCGGATCAAAGCTGGCTAGAAGATGTGTTGTGCGGTATAAGTGACGGGGCCGCGGATCTGGTGCGCGGGGACACATCAAAATTCTTGAACGCCGTTGCGATGCGTGTCGCCCCTCCTCGGTCCGGAACCGGCACCAAAAAGCCAGGAAAACCCGCGTCAAACCAGGCTGCCCCTATCGCAACGCCGGTCGATGCTGTCTCGAAACCCCGCAACGACGGGTCCACTTCGTCATCAGATGAACGTACGGCGCTGCAAAAATTGATGGACCGCTTTAAATGACGCTGGAACAAGCCTTCGCAGAACAAGCAGACCATTGCATCGCCCTTGGGTCACCCTTCATGGGCCAACTCATGACCCTTCTAAAGAATGACTGGCCGACAGACAGTGCCTTGGGGCGCAAGGTAGCCGGCTTTGAAGGCGATGTCGGTCCGATGGGGGCATCATTGCCGCTGCGCATTGCGGCGGGGCTCCATACCCTGGTGCTTCAGCACAAGGCTCCGTCACTGGCCGCGGCCTATCCCCCCCACGAGGTATCAGAGACCATGTTGTCCGAGGCGGTTCTGGATGCGCTTCAGACACATGAGGCGTTTTTGATGAAGTGGATCGACCACGCCCCGCAAACCAACGAAGTCCGCCGATCGGCGGCCCTGATCGCCGGTGCAAGGGTGGCCGTCCAACACTTTGATCTGCCGATATATCTATCAGAGCTGGGTGCCAGCGGCGGACTTAATCTGATGTGGGATCATTTCCTGCTGGAAATTGACGGGCATCGTTTCGGCTCAGCGCTATCGACTATTTTGCTGTCGCCCAAATGGACAGGTGCCTTGCCGCCATCGGGGCAGCCGCGCATTGAAAAGCGCCGCGGCGTTGACCTGAACCCGCTTGACCCGACCCGGCGTGACCACCTGTTGCGGTTGATGGCCTATATGTGGGCCGATCAACCCGAGCGTCTGAACCTGACCCGCTCTGCTGCATCGGTTCTGGATGCGAAGGTGCATCAAGACGATGCAATCGACTGGCTGGCCCGCCAATTGCCCGCCGCGCCCGAAGGAAGGCTCCATCTGATCCAGCATACGATCGCATGGCAGTATTTTCCGAAAGCCGCTCAGCTTCGCGGTACCGCTTTGATCGAAGCTGCGGGCAAACGCGCTACCAAAAACCGCCCCCTGGCATGGCTGGCGATGGAAAGCGATGGATCAGATCAGCAGGGTGCCGCACTGACCTTGCGGATGTGGCCCGGCGACATCAGGCTGGATCTTGGCCGCGTTGATTTTCACGGACGCTGGATAGACTGGAAGTACAGCGGCTGACGTCAAGTTTATCTGGTACGACCATATTTCGTATGCTTGGATGCCCCGAGGGCAGCGAAGGGAATATTCATGCGTTCGTTCGGAAAATGGCTGGGCCGGGTCTTGTTGGTGCTGGTATTGGCACTGGTGGTATTCGGACTGTGGAAGCGTGAAGAAATCACCCGTCTTCTTGCGGTGAATTCGCTGTTTTCCGAAGACAAGATCGTATCAAACTTCAGTCATATGGACCGGGCTTTTCTGACCACGCCGGTTTCACGGGGTAACGGTCCGACTGCCGAAATCGCCTATGGACCAGAGTTCACGCTACCCGCTCCGGTTGACGATTGGATCGCGGCGCGTGATGTCACGGCGCTTGTTGTGATCAAAGACGGTGAAATCGTCTACGAAAACTATTTTCTGGGCACCGACGCCGAAGATCTAAGGATAAGCTGGTCGGTCTCAAAAAGCTATTTGTCAGCCCTTGTCGGCATCCTGCTCGAGGGAGGTGACATTGCGTCGATTGACGACCCGGTAACGAAATACGCGCCAAGCCTGATTGGCACCGCCTATGACGGTGCAACGATCCGCAACGTTCTGAACATGGCCAGCGGAGTGACCTTTGACGAAGACTATCTTGACCGGAATTCAGATATCAACCGGATGGGCCGCGCTTTGGCCTTGGGCGGTGAACTGGATGATTTTACCGCCAGCTTGAAAGACACATTCGCGCCGGCCGGAACGCAGTGGCAATATGTTTCGATCGATACCCATGTCATCGGCATGGTGGTGCGCGGTGCAACCGGGCGGACCATCCCCGATCTGCTGGGGGAAAAGGTCATCGGACCGATGGGTGTGGAACGCGCACCTTATTATGTAACCGACGGTGCCGGCGTGGCTTTCGTTCTGGGTGGTCTCAATCTGACCACGCGCGACAATGCCCGTATGGGTCTGCTGTACCTGAACAAAGGTTTCTATAACGGAAAGCAAGTCGTTCCGGCAACGTGGGTCGCGGCTTCGACGGAAGCATCGGCCCCGACCCGCCCCGGCGACATCGGGTATGGGTATCAGTGGTGGATCCCCAAGGGTGCCCGACCTGGCGAATTCATGGCGCGTGGCGTATATGGGCAGTACATTTACATCAACCGCGAGGCTGGCGTGGTAATCGCAACCAATGCCGCCGATCGCGGCTTTCGCGAGCCCGGTATAAGTGATCAGAATGTGGATATCTTTCGGCTCATCAGCAGAACTCTGGGGAACAATCTATGAAACCTGAAGAAAGCGTGAATGTCCTCGGGGGTAAGCTTAAGATTTGTGGCACTGATCCGGTGACGGGCTTTTTCCGTGACGGATCCTGCAACACCTGTAGCGCGGACCAAGGCAGCCACACGGTGTGTGCTGTCATGACAGCGGAGTTCTTGGCCTATTCAAAATATGTGGGCAATGATCTTAGCACCCCGCGGCCCGAGTTCGGTTTTGCGTGACTTAAAGACGGTGATCCCTGGTGCCTATGCGCGGGTCGCTTCCTGCAGGCGGCCGAGGAAGGATGCGCCCCGCAAGTACACCTTGAAGCGACCCACCGGCGCGCGCTGGATATCATACCCTTGCAGATACTGGAGGCCTATAGTGGCGCGACAAAGGGTGACCGCGAAGTCTGAAACGCGTCACCCCTGCCCTTCACATCTTCATATCAAAGCCCAGTGCCTTGGCGACGGTAAAGATGTCCTTGTCACCGCGGCCACACATGTTCATGCAGATGATATGATCCTTGGGCAGCTCCGGTGCGATCTTCATCACATGCGCCAAGGCGTGGGACGGTTCCAGTGCCGGGATAATCCCCTCGAGCGCGCAGCTTAGCTGGAATGCCTCAAGCGCCTCGACATCGGTGATCGACACATATTTGGCGCGGCCGATATCATGCAGCCACGCATGTTCAGGGCCGATGCCGGGGTAATCAAGCCCCGCCGAGATCGAGAACCCCTCGAGAATCTGCCCGTCATCGTCCTGCAACAGATAGGTCCGGTTGCCGTGCAGCACGCCAGGGCGGCCCCCGGTCAGCGATGCGCAATGTTCCATCTTGTCGTTGACGCCCTTGCCGCCCGCCTCAACACCGATGATGTTCACCTCCTTGTCATCAAGGAAGGGAAAGAACAGCCCCATCGCGTTTGATCCGCCGCCGATCGCAGCAATCAGGGTGTCGGGAAAACGGCCTTCGGCGGTCATCATCTGCTCGCGTACTTCCTTGCCGATGATGCTTTGGAAATCACGGACCATCGCAGGGTACGGGTGTGGGCCAGCAACTGTTCCGATGCAATAGAATGTGTCGCGCACGTTGGTGACCCAATCGCGCAAGGCATCGTTCATTGCGTCCTTCAACGTACCCCGGCCCGAGGTGACGGGGACGACCTCGGCCCCCAAGAGGCGCATCCGGAACACGTTGGGTGCCTGGCGCTCCACATCATGTGCACCCATATAGACAACGCATTTCAGACCGAACTTGGCGCAGACGGTGGCCGTCGCAACGCCGTGCTGGCCCGCGCCGGTTTCCGCGATAATGCGCTTTTTGCCCATGCGGCGGGCAAGAATGATCTGCCCCAGGACGTTGTTGATCTTGTGCGCGCCGGTGTGGTTTAGCTCGTCGCGCTTCATGTACACCTTGGCACCGCCCAGATGGTCGGTCAGCCGTTCGGCAAAATACAACGGGCTGGGTCGACCAACATAATTGGTCCAAAGATCGTTCATCTCGGCCCAGAAGCTATCGTCGGTCTTGGCCTTTTCATACTCCGCTTCCAGCTCCAGAATAAGAGGCATCAGGGTTTCTGACACAAAACGCCCCCCGAAATCGCCAAAACGGCCATTCTCATCGGGTCCGGTCATGAAAGAGTTGAAAAGATCATTGTCCATGAAGTGCTCCTTGCGCTTAGCGCCCAGCCATAACGCCCCAGCCGGGGCAGGTAAAGACAGGGACGGGCTGGCATCTGACAGTTGGCGTCGGTTCCTGCGAAATTCACGCCGTGCGCCAAACAGGTTCAATTTTCGTCATTGAGCGCGTTTACTTCAACAGGTTGAACAAACTGCGCTTCAGTTCGTCCTCCACCCGTTGTTTCAATGCGTCTTCGACAGACTGTCCCTCTTCGCGCACGACCCCAAGCTCTTGTTGCAGCTTTTCATCCAGTTTTTGACGGAATTTATCCTTTTCCTTGGCAAAGTTCATGTCGATCGCCGCCTGGACATCAGGCTTGATCTGGGGCGATACCCATGGCCCGAATATCCGCACAGGGACCGACAGCCCCCGACGCCCGTTCACCCTCAAAGCTTTCGGTGTCACCGTATAGTCAAGCGTCTGCGCACCCAGATCTATCGCGCCGACCCCCGATGCGGTGAAGTTGGGCAGCAGCATAAGCAAATCTTCGTTACGCAGCACACCTTGATCAATCGCAAAGGTAGCTCCGAGCGAATCGAACACCGTGGTGCCGCCCTGCACATCGAAATTACCCATAAGACCGTCCAGGTCGATGCCGTCGATGCTTCCGCGGCCAACGCTTATCGCACCATCGCCGCGCAGGGACCGCATGATGGCGTCCAGTGAACCGCCCGAACCGAGAAACGAAATTTCGGCGTCGCCGGTGCCCTTGAACCGCGATAGACCGGCAGTTTGCTGCAACAATGGCTGCATCGAAATCGCCTGAGCAGCCAGCTTGCCGCCTACAGACAATCCGTTGCGATTGTTAACTACGAATTCCCCGCTGACTGTGCCGTTATAGGCATTTACCTCGCGCAGTTCTGCCACCAGGCGCGATTTGTCATTGCGCAGCAAGATACGGGTGCCGCCCAACGTTAATGTTCCCAGTTCGATACTGTCGGCGCGCAGGGCGATTTCGCCGTTGAAGGCGGCCAGCCCCGAAGCGTCAATCGGGGCCTTGGACCAGCCCGCAGCGGTTCTCGTTGTCGACGCCGCTTCGCCCGGCGGGGGTGCGCTGCCCGCGAATCCGGCAAGCTTCAGCGCCCCGGTGTCGAGCTGAGCATTCACATTGGGCGTGCCGTTCAGCGTTATATCTGCTGCGCCACGCATCGTGTTCCCGTCCAGGTCAGCAACCAGTTCGCGCAGGGCCAGACGGCGGTCCGGCGTCAAGGTCAACTGAAGCTTCACATCCATAGTGCGACCCAGACCTTGAGGCAACGCAACATTCCCCGCCCCAAGGGCAGCGAGAAAGCGCCCGGTGTCCGACGCTTTGAGCCAGAGGTCGCCCGCAACCGCCCCGCCAAGGCCTGCCCGACCGACCAGGCTGGCACCACCCCCGCTGGTATCCATGCGCAGACGGATCGGCCTGATATCTCCGTTTAGAAACTGGTCGAACCGGTCTACCGTTGCTTCGATCGCCACGCGTTCAGATGCCGGGCGAAGCGATGCCCTGATAACGGCGTCACCGGCGCGAACAGGCCAGTCAAGCGACAGATCGACACCCTCGTAGTGCACCAGGTCTCCGCCTTCGGCATCGTATATCAGTGTGGCATCGATGATGTTCAGCCGTTGGATGGTCAAGGCGCGCGGCGTCCGGTCCGGTGCGCTCGGCGCGGTTTTGATCTGTGCATCGCTGCCACCATCGGTAAACTGCCAGCTTGCGCGGCCGTCCAATCTCTGTTCCAGCCGGATCGTCGGGCTTTGCGCTTCGATGTTGGTAATCTTTATCTCGCCGCGCAGCAGCGCCATGGCATCGACCCCGATCGCAGCATTCGCCGCAGACAACATCGCGCCATCTTTGGCCCAGGTTGCGTTCCCGACCTCAAGTCCCCCGGCAGAGACCCCCAGTACCGGCCAGAAGGTCAAGCCCACGTCGCCGGTGATTACCACATCCCGACCCGTAAGGTTGCGCAACTGGTCAGCAGCGATTCGTGCAATCCGATCTGCGGGCAGCAAGAACAGCGACCCGACAGCAACCACTATGATAAGCAGCAGTATGCCGAATATACGTATGATCCACTTCATCGCCTGTCTCCTTGCCTGATACAGGGCCTTTCGCAGACCCTTTGCATGGCTTATAGCGCATTTCATGAGCACAAACCCACCAAATCTGCGCCCCGACCTGGCCCCGAAGGCCAAGATCGCCGAACCGTCGCGCCCCGGTCAGCCCACCATCGGCATGGTGTCGCTGGGCTGTCCGAAAGCGTTGGTCGACAGCGAACGGATATTGACGCGACTGCGCGCCGAGGGATACGGCATTTCGCCAGACTATGCCGGTGCAGATGCGGTGATCGTGAACACATGCGGTTTTCTCGACTCGGCCAAGGCCGAAAGCCTTGATGCCATCGGTGAAGCGCTCAAGGAAAATGGCAAGGTGATCGTAACCGGCTGCCTCGGCGCAGAGCCCGACTATATCCGCGAACACCACCCGCGTATTCTGGCTGTTACTGGCCCACACCAATACGAACAGGTGCTGGACGCAGTCCATGGCGCAGTGCCGCCGTCACCCGACCCCTTTATCGATCTGCTGCCTGCACGGGCCGTCAGCCTTACCCCGCGCCATTATAGCTATCTGAAGATTTCGGAGGGCTGCAATCACAAGTGCAAGTTCTGCATCATCCCCGACATGCGCGGCCGCCTGCAATCGCGCCCTGCCCATGCGATCCTGCGCGAGGCTGAAAAGCTGGTGCAGAATGGCGTGAACGAGCTGCTGGTGATTTCTCAGGATACATCGGCTTACGGGGTCGACATCAAACATGCCGAAGACCGCGGTCACCGTGCGCATATCACCGATCTGGCCCGCGATCTTGGGTCGCTGGGGGCGTGGGTAAGGCTGCATTACGTCTATCCCTATCCCCATGTGCGCAACCTGATCCCCTTGATGGCCGAAGGGTTGGTGTTACCCTATCTGGATATCCCGTTTCAGCACGCACACCCCGACGTTCTAAGGCGCATGGCGCGCCCTGCCGCTGCTGCCAAAACCTTGGATGAAATCAACGCTTGGCGCGAAATCTGCCCCGACGTCACGCTGCGTTCCACCTTTATTGTCGGGTATCCGGGCGAAACTGAAAGCGAATTTCAAACCTTGCTGGATTGGCTGGACGAAGCGCAACTGGATCGCGTCGGCTGCTTTCAATATGAGAACGTTGATGGCGCACGGTCAAATGCGTTGCCAGACCATGTGCCGGCAGAGATCAAGCAAGATCGCTGGGATCGGTTCATGGAAAAGGCCCAAGCCATATCCGAGGCGAAACTTGCCGCCAAGGTCGGTCGCACCATCCAGGTCATCGTCGATGAAATAGACAGCGACGCAGCCACCTGCCGCACCAAGTCCGATGCGCCCGAGATTGACGGAAACCTGTTCATCGATGAAGATTTCCAGAACTTGAAAGTTGGCGACATCGTTTCGGTCGAGGTGGAAGAGGCCGGCGAATACGATCTTTGGGGCCGCCTGGTTTAAAGCGCGTCCTTACAGCCAATGTTTGTGCTATCAGGTACCCCTGGGAATATGAAGAACACGCCCCCATCCCGGCGCGCAAAATTCTGCCCATATAGTTGATACCGTGCGAGGCTACACTACATATAGCCCATACCGAGGGGGCGCAAAGTGTGATCCGGTGATGTCGGCCTTGAAGATGTTCCCCTAATGTTCTATATACGTTCCGTATCAGAGCAAGAAAGGGTTATATATGTCCTATCAGCCTCAGTTTCCGGGCCTGTTTTCCACCGATCAGGGTGCGGTAGTCGCGCATGCACACCAAGAGCATCCCGTTTTGCCTGCGACGCAAAAGCAGATGCACTATGCTGAAGCGTTGTCTGCGAAGATCGGCATCGAACTCCCCAAGGGGATCGCCAATGACCGTTCTGCACTTTCTGCTTGGATCGACACCCACAAACCCAAACCCATCGAAGGCCGTTTTGCAGATTATCCGTCGTCTAAACAGGTCGCCTTTGCTGAACGGATTGCGCGGCTCAAGCACCGGGAAATTCCGCAGCAATGTTTCCGCGACAAAGTCATGATGTCGCGCTGGATCGACGGCAACAAACCTCGGTAGCGCTTCGGGAAGGTGCACCCGGCTATGCCCCTTTCTTTCCGCCGGACCGGCACTTGATCGCCATAGGAATGCCGCATGGCCGTTCTATCATATAAGGTGTACTCTCCTTATGCTGGGGTCATATCATGGCTTACCCGTACTCTCGCTCTGAAACCGTTGCCGATGGCACTGTGCATGTGCTGGGGTTGGGGATCGCAATTCCCGCGGTGACATTATTGTTGATCAACGCGGCAGAGCACGGCGTCTTGATCGTTGCGACAACGATATATTCAGTTTCGGTCGTCGCTTCGCTTTCGGCATCGGCCATTTACCATCTGATGCCCTTTGACCGGACGCGCCCGCTGTTGCGGCGCATGGATCACGCTGCGATTTATTTCAAGATCGCGGGGACCTATACGCCCATCGTCATGGTGATCGGAACAGGCTTTGCGTATGCGGTCCTGGCATTGGTCTGGGTGCTGGCCATCCTGGGCGCCACAGCCAAGCTTTGCTTCTGGAGCGCGGATTCCAAAGCGTCGCTTTATCTTTACCTCGGGATGGGCTGGCTTTCGGTTCTGCTGATCTGGCCGATGTGGCAAACCATTCCGGGCGTGGCCTTGCTTTTGATCACAATAGGTGGTGTGACATATTCACTGGGGACGATCATTTATGCTCATGCCGGGATGCGATACCAGAACGCCTTCTGGCACGGCATCGTATTGACGGCGACGCTCTGCCTGCTTGCCGCTGTCACATTGAGCGTCACACCAGATCCATCTGCTCCAGATAGGTTCGCACGCAAGCTTGAACATGGCGAAACCTATCGCCTCCCAGATGCTTGCCACCGTACCAACGCGTCACAACAACAAGTTGATCGCTCACGCCTTCACGATCAAGCATGCGGATGATCGTCATGCCGGCCCCCGATTCCCCGTCATCGGATTTAAGCGGCCCCCCGTCAGACAGGATTACCGCCCAAGTGTTGTGAGTGGCCTTTGCATAGGCCTTGTCCCGCTTGAGCTGTTTCAGAGCGGCATCAACGTCTGAACGGCTTTTGGCCTCGCATCCCGACACCGCATATTTCGAACCGCGATCCGTGATGATGTGACCCAAGCGTTGCATAGCAGCGCTTCAAAGCCCCGCCGCAGTGCGCCGCACCGTGTCAAGACGCGACGCGTTGGGTGGATGGGTCCCCAGGAAACGGTCGCCGGGGTCGGGAATGCGCGCAAAGAACTCGGCCCCCCTGAGCGGGTTGTAGCCAGCGCGTTTGGTTATGACGGTGCCGAGCGCGTCTGCCTCCAGTTCGAAATCCTTGGAATAGCGACGCGCCCCGACTTGCGCGCCCAATCGTTGGGCAGTTTCAACGGCCGTCGCGTCGCCGCCGCTCAGAGTGGCCAAGCCGGCAAAAATTACCGCGCCAGCAACTGCGTTTTGTTGCTGGCGTGCGATGTGTCCTTCGATATGGTGCGCGGCTTCATGGCTCATGATAAAGGCCAGTTCGTCTTCGTTACGGGCATCGGCGATCAAAGCCAAGGTGAACGCGATAACCGGACGCCCGGCCCTGTCCTCGGTCTGGTAGGCATTTGCGGGCTGTCCGGCCCGATCATCCACCACGATGTTAAAGTCGCAATTCACCCCTGTTGTGCGCGACCGACATTCGCGCTCCGCGACCGGTTCAACCGTCCTGAGCACGCTGACGAAACTACGCGCGGCGTTGGACGCTGAAAAGGTGCCACCCTGCCTCTGGGCCGTCGGCTGGGGCGCAGGTTGCGAGACCGGTCCGGAGACAGTGGCGGGCTCGCACGCGGCGAATAAGGTCAATGCGGCAATGGCGACATAAAATCTTAACATCTTACAACGGATCCTTGTTATGGGTCGTCCAAATTACATTCCACGAGAAGTCTAACGCGGTCTCACCGCCTTGAACAGACAGCATTGTTCCGATGTTATCGCCTAGTGCTTGCAATGACCCGCCGAAAGAATAATGTGCGCGTTATGTTTACAATTGAACACGAATTTGATGCCAGTGTGATAACCTTAATCGACGAAGGCAAATCACCCTTACGCGAAGATGTGACGGTGCAGGCCTTTGCCAGCGTGGTCACGTTTGAACAGTGGGACCCCCGCACTGACACGGTGAGCAAGATCAGTATGTCGCCCGAACAGCTTCGGGATCTTACCATCGCCCTGAATTTGCCCGAAGGCATCTACCGCACTCCACCGAAAGGTTAGAAAAGGACCCCCACATGGCCACAGGCACCAATATCAAGACGTTTTACAATGGCTCGTGGCACGACGGAGACCTGTCCGTTATCAAGGCGGCCGATCATGGCGCTTGGCTCGGGACCACCGTGTTTGATGGCGCGCGTATGTTCAATGGGCTGTCCCCGGATCTGCGGGCGCATTGCGAACGTATCAACCGGTCTGCCGACGCGCTGATGATCACTCCGACTGTCGAAAGCGATGAAATGGTCGACATGGTTCATGAAGGACTCAAGACCTATGACAGGGACGCAGCGGTCTATATTCGCCCGATGTACTGGGCGCTGGCGGGCGATGAGTTGGGGATTGTGCCGCGCAAGGATGCGACAGGCTTTGCAATCAGCCTCGAGCAGATCCCGATGGCCGCCCCCGATGCCGCCACGACCCTGACCCGGACCCGTTTCCGCCGCCCGGTTCTGGAAGACAACGTGGTAAATGCCAAGGCAGGATGCCTCTATCCCAACAATGCCCGCATGATGGTGGAGGCCCGCTCAAAAGGATTTGGCAACGCTTTGGTCGCCGATGCGATGGGAAATGTCGCCGAAACTGCTTCTGCCAACGTATTCATGGTTAAAGACGGCGAAGTGTTCACGCCGATTCCCAATGGCACGTTCCTTGCCGGTATCACGCGGGCGCGCCACATGAAGAACATGCGTGCCGACGGCATAAAGGTGCACGAAGCGGTTTTGAGCTTTGACGATTTTCACGGAGCAGACGAAGTGTTCATGTCTGGGAATATGATGAAGGTAACCCCGGTCAAAGCCTTTGACGACACGCAATACCAGATCGGCCCCATTACGCGGCGCGTCCGCGAGATGTACTGGGACTGGGCTGAATCGGGACGCAGCTGACCCGTGGTGCCAAGACCAGACGCTAGGCCGACAGGTTCAGTGTGTTGATCAAGGTGACTTTTATCCGTTCAATACGGGCCAGTCCAATCGGAGAGCAAGATGCGTAAATTTATGGTAGTGCTGGATGATAGCCGGGAATGCTTGAACGCGATGCGGTTTGCGGCGATGCGGGCGTCGAAGTCGGGCGGTGGTGTCGTTGTGCTCTCGGTTATTCCGCCGGATGAATTCAATCACTGGATCGGGGTGGCAGAGGTGATGCGCGAAGAGGCACGCGAACGCATTGAAGTCCATTTCGAGGTCTTCGCCAAATGGATGCGCGACAGATTGAACGTCGAGCCCGAGCTGGTGATCCGCGAAGGTGTTATCGTTGACGAAATAATCGACCAACTGGATTCCGACCATGAGATTGGCGTTTTGGTATTGGGTGCTGGCACCGACAAAAAATCTGGCCCCGGCCCCCTGGTCACGCAACTTTCGCGCAACGCAGGTTCGTTGCCCGTGCCGATTACCATCGTGCCGGGCGACATGAGCAAAGAGCGGCTGGAGATGATAACATGAAGATGCACGCCTGATTTAGAATCGTTCCAAACCTTGACTTGCGCTCATCCAGACCGCATATCTGATCTAACCCCGTACAGGAGCATGTGATGTTTATTCAAACCGAATCCACGCCCAACCCAGCGACGCTCAAGTTTCTGCCCGGTCAGACCGTGCTTGAAATCGGGACCGCTGATTTTCCGGCCCCCGAGGCGGCAAGCTCATCACCGCTCGCTACCCGTCTGTTTGCCGTCCAAGGCGTCACCGGCGTCTTTTTCGGCACGGATTTCGTGACCATCACCAAAGCAGACTCGATCGAGTGGGATCATCTGAAGCCTGCCCTGCTGGGTGCGATCATGGAGCATTTTCAATCCGGTCAGCCGGTCATGGAAACAGGTCACGACCATGTGTCGGGCCATGCTGACCACACTGGCGAAGACGGCGCGATCGTTGGGCAGATCAAGGAACTGCTCGACAGTCGTGTGCGCCCCGCGGTGGCACAAGATGGCGGCGACATCACGTTTCACGGGTTCGAGCGCGGCGTTGTCTATCTGCACATGCAAGGTGCCTGCGCCGGCTGCCCTTCTTCGACGCTCACGCTGAAGATGGGCATTGAAAACCTGCTGCGTCACTATATTCCCGAAGTGACAGAGGTGCGCCCGGTTGCCTGAAAAGCCGCTGATACTGGCGTTTGACACATCGGCCGCACATTGTGCGGCCGCTTTGCTGTCCGGCGATGACGTTCTTGCCAGCGTCGAAGAACCGATGGCCAAAGGTCAGGGCGAACGCCTGCTTGGACTATGCCGCGAAATTCTGGATAGCGCCGGCGCGGATTATGGCGACCTCACCGCGATAGCGGTGGGGATCGGGCCGGGTAATTTTACCGGTATTCGAATTTCCGTTTCCGCCGCGCGCGGGCTTTCGCTTGGCCTCGGTGTTCCTTCAATCGGCGTTTCGCGCCTTGAAGCACTGGCGCACGGTACCGCGGGCACAGTGGTTACCTGCATTGATGCGCGGCAGGATAAACTTTTCATTCAGGCCTTTGGTACGTCAGATGACCCTGTACCGACGATGTGTGGATGGGACGATCTTCCAGACCTTTACCACCATTCCGATCTGACATGCGTCGGATTTCAGGCCGAACGGCTTGCCCATCATTACAACGGTAAGGTTGGCCTCTGTACCATACCTATTGCCGAAGCGACGGCACGCATCGCGGCAACCAGGCTTGATCGTGCCCTCCCCCGGCCCGCGCCGTTGTATCTGCGGCCTGCGGATGCAGCACCTGCCCGTGATACCCCGCCCTCAATCCTGCCATGACGCCCCAGAGGCTTGCGCAAATTCACGCAGCGGCCTTTGTCGATGACCGCCCCTGGACCGCCGCGGAGTTCAAGGCCCTCATGGCATCGCCGTTTGTCGCGGTCTTTACCCAACTAGACGGTTTTGCACTCACCCGCCTGATAGTCGACGAAGCCGAGCTTTTGACCATTGCCGTGGCCCCCGCGGTGCAGGGGCAAGGCACAGGGCGACGGCTTCTGACCGCCTGGCTTGACCAGCTGGTGGCGGCACAGGCACGAACCGCCTTTCTGGAAGTCGCCGCCGACAATCTTGGCGCGCTACACCTTTACACCAGCCTTGGCTTTCAGGTCAGCGCCCGACGGCGTGGCTATTATCAGCGCAAAGATGCGGCGGCTGTGGATGCTTTGGTTCTTTCTCGGGAAGTAACGCATAGTCATTTTCCGGTTTCCCCCCCTAAAGGTTGAGAAACAGGTTGACCCCACCCACCGGCTAAGCAGTATCGTACAACTTACCGGCGGGTTCCTGCACAGGCATGGCCTCGCGTCCGGGTACTGGTACTATGCCAATACCCCAACACCAATAAACCTGGGAGACATTCCATGACCCTTATGACTAAATTTCTCGGTGCTGTTGCGGCGACCGCGCTTAGTGCTGGTGCCGCCCTTGCTGAACCCGCGCTGATCTTCGACCTTGGCGGCAAGTTTGACAAATCCTTCAACGAAGCGGCCTTTGGTGGTGCCCAGCGATGGGCCAAGGAAACCGGTAACACTTTCCGCGAGATCGAATTGCAATCCGAAGCCCAGCGCGAACAGGCTTTGCGTCGTTTTGCCGAGGCGGGATCGAACCCGATCATCATGACTGGCTTTGCCTTCGGTGATGCATTGGGGCAGGTTGCCGGTGATTATCCGGATACGGATTTCGTCATCATCGACATGGTCGTTGATGCGCCCAACGTCAGGTCCGTGGTGTTCAACGAACATGAAGGGTCGTATCTTGTTGGTATGATGGCGGCGATGGCATCGAAAACCAACACTGTCGGCTTCATCGGCGGGATGGACATCCCGCTGATCCGCAAATTCGCATGTGGATATGCCCAAGGCGTGAAAGCCGCAAACCCCGATGCGACGGTAATTTCCAACATGACGGGCACGACACCCGCCGCATGGAACGATCCGGTCAAAGGGTCCGAGCTGACAAAAGCCCAGATCAGCCAAGGCGCTGACGTGGTTTACGCTGCCGCGGGGGGCACTGGCGTCGGAGTGCTGCAAACAGCGGCTGACGAAGGCATCCTTTCCATCGGGGTAGATAGCAACCAGAACTACCTGCACCCTGGCAAGGTGCTGACGTCCATGCTCAAGCGGGTTGATAACGCGGTCTATGACGCGATGTCGGACGGCCCCGGAATGGAAAAAGGGTTCAACGTCATGGGCGTCGGAAATAACGGCGTCGGCTATGCGATGGACGACAACAACAAGGACCTGGTGACCCCTGAAATGAAAGCTGCTGTCGAAGAAGCTGCGGCCAAAATCTCGGACGGCTCGCTTGAAGTACATGATTACATGGCTGACGATACCTGCCCTAGTCTGAGCTTCTAAAAGTGGGCACCCATACAACCACGGAGCGGCAGGCGACTGCCGCTCCTGCGATCGAGCTGAAGGGCATATCCAAGGCATTCGGCCCGGTGCACGCCAACAAAGACATTTCCATCCGCGTGATGCCGGGAACGATCCACGGGATCATCGGCGAAAATGGCGCAGGCAAGTCCACGCTGATGTCGATCCTGTATGGCTTTTACAAGGCCGATAAGGGCGAGATATTCATCGCTGGCAAGAAAACCGACATTCCCGATAGTCAGGCGGCAATCGCCGCAGGCATCGGCATGGTGTTCCAACACTTTAAACTGGTCGAAAACTTCACGGTTCTCGAAAATGTAATTCTGGGCGCGGAAGACGGTCGCTTGCTGAAGCCATCGCTGGCCAAAGCACGCAAAAGCCTGCTGAAGCTGGCGGATGACTATGGGCTGAAGGTCGACCCCGATGCGCTCGTTCAGGATATCGGGGTGGGCATGCAGCAGCGTGTCGAAATCCTCAAGGCTCTCTACCGTCAGGCCGACATCCTGATTCTGGACGAACCGACCGGGGTGTTGACCCCAGCCGAAGCCGATCAGCTATTTCGCATCCTGGGACGTCTGCGATCCGAAGGCAAAACCATCATCCTGATCACCCACAAGCTGCGCGAGATCATGGAAGCGACCGACACGGTTTCAGTAATGCGCCGCGGGGAAATGACCGCCACCGTCAAGACCGCCGATACATCCCCGGCTGCGCTGGCAGAGCTGATGGTGGGCCGTAAGGTGTTGCTGCGTGTCGACAAGAAGCCAGCCGCACCGGGCGATGTGATCCTGGAAATAGAAGGGCTGCGTGTCGTTGATGACAAGGGCGTTGAACGCCTGCGTGGGATCGATTTGCAGGTCCGCGCCGGAGAGATAGTGGGCGTTGCGGGCGTCGCTGGAAACGGCCAATCCGAACTGCTTGAGGTTCTGGGCGGTTATCACACGGGCAAGGGAACGGTGCGGGTAAACGGGCAATCACTGGACTTGACCGGTAAACGGTCCGATGGCCAGTCCCGGCGTAACCACGGCGTCGCACATGTGCCGGAAGATCGTCAACGTGAAGGTCTGATCATGGAGTATCAGGCTTGGGAAAATGTGGCCTTCGGATACCATAACGATCCAGCCTATCGCAGTGGTTTGCTGATGAACAATGCAGCGATCAAGGCCGATACCGCGGGAAAGATGGAACGTTTCGATGTTCGCCCGCCTAACCCCAGGCTAGCGGCAAAAAACTTTTCCGGGGGCAACCAGCAAAAGATCGTACTGGCACGCGAAATCGAACGGAATCCCGATCTGCTGTTGATCGGGCAGCCGACCCGGGGCGTTGATATCGGTGCGATCGAATTCATTCACGAACAAATTGTCGCGTTAAGAGACCAAGGCAAGGCGATCCTGCTGGTTTCGGTCGAGCTGGAAGAAATTCTAGCGCTCAGTGACCGTGTGGCCGTCATGTTTGATGGTCAGTTGATGGGTATCCGCGACGCGGACAAGACCGATGAGAAGGAACTCGGTCTGTTGATGGCGGGTATCACCGACACCGGAACGGCGCATTCAATCGACGAGATCGAACGTAATCTTGCCCTTGCGGGCGGCGATCCGCACAAGGAGCTTTGACGTGGACGTGATGCCAAAATGGGCCGAAATCGTTCTGGTGCCCCTGATCTCGTTGTTGTTCGCGGCCGGTCTGTCGGCGCTGGTCATCCTTGGCATCGGCGAAGATCCGGTGGCGGCCGTCAAGCTGATGGTCACGGGGGCGTTGGGTAGCACCTATGGCTGGGGCTACACGCTTTATTATGCCACTAACTTCATGTTCACCGGGCTGTGTGTGGCGGTCGCGTTTCACGCACGACTGTTCAATATCGGCGGCGAGGGTCAGGCCATGTTGGGCGGTCTGGGCGTCGCCCTGGCCAGCCTTTACATTCCGTGGCCGCACTGGACCCTTGCGTTGGTCGGTGCAACGACGATGGCCGCGCTCTTCGGTGCGGCTTGGGCCGCGATTCCTGCGTTCTTGCAGGCCAAACGCGGCAGCCATATCGTTATCACGACCATTATGTTCAACTTCATCGCGGCAGCGGTGCTGAACTATATCCTGGTCAACATCATGCGTCCCAAAGGCAGCATGGACCCCGCAACTGCACGTTTTCCGGATGCGACGAAACTGCCGACATTGCATGACCTGCTATCACCTATCGGAATAAACTTTTCCAAGGCGGCCCCTGCCAACATATCGCTTCTCGTGGCGGTCGCCGCATGCGTCTTTGTCTGGATCCTGATCTGGAGAACCCGTCTGGGGTATGAAATCCGCGCTTACGGTCATTCGGAATCGGCCGCCAAATACGCGGGGATCTCACCGATAAAAATCACCATGGTCACCATGATGATTTCCGGGGGGCTTGCCGGAATGATGGCGATCAACAATGTCATGGGCGAGGCTGAAAGACTGGTGCTGAATGCGACGGAAGGGGCCGGGTTCATCGGTATCGCTGTCGCCTTGATGGGACGCAGCCATCCCTTGGGCGTGTTTCTGGCCGCGATCTTGTTTGGTTTTCTATACCAAGGCGGTGCCGAACTGGCCCTGTGGACGTCGATCCCGCGCGAGTTGATCGTGGTCATCCAGGCGCTGGTCATTCTGTTTACCGGCGCGCTGGATAACATGGTGCGGATGCCATTGGAAAAGCTGTTTTCCGCGATCCACGCCGCCAGAGCACCCAAACCCGAACGCAAGCCGGTGGAGCCCGCAGAATAATGGATTTTATCACCCTTATCCAGCTTCTCGACAGCACCGTACGGCTTGCCACACCTTTGCTTCTTGCCTGCCTCGCAGGGTTATTTTCGGAACGCGCCGGTATTTTCGATATCGGACTTGACGGCAAGATGCTGGCGTCGGCGTTTTTCTCGGCCGCTATCGCATCGTTAACCGGAAATGTCTGGCTCGGGCTGCTGGCGGGCATCGCCGCGTCGCTGGCGCTAAGCGCTTTGCACGGCTTGGCATCGATCACGTTTCGCGGCAATCAATTGATTTCCGGGGTGGCAATAAATTTTCTTGCCGCCGGGCTGACTGTACTGATCGCGCAAGACTGGTTTCAACAAGGCGGGCGCACACCGTCATTGATTGGGGGTGCGCGGTTCAACCCGATCACGTTGCCCTTTGCCGATCAGGTCGAACCGATCCCCTTTATCGGGCCGCTATATGCAGAGCTGATTTCAGGCCACTCTATCCTGGTATACATTGCATTCGCAGCCGTACCGTTGACGTGGTGGGTCCTGTATCGCACCCGGTTCGGTCTGCGGTTGCGCGCGGTGGGTGAAAACCCGGCTGCGGTTGATACCGCTGGCGTTTCTGTCATTGGGCTGCGCTACGCTGCGGTACTGATTTGCGGGGTGCTGACCGGTATCGCCGGAGCTTATCTAAGCACCGCTCTGCAAGCGGGATTCATCAAGGATATGTCGGCTGGGCGCGGCTATATCGCACTGGCGGCGTTGATCTTTGCGAAATGGCGGCCCTGGTACGCGCTATGGGCGACCTTGCTGTTTGGGTTGTTCGGGGCACTTGAAACCCGTCCCGACGTCATCGAGGCAATGTTGGGCATCAAGGTCCAAGGCCAGCTCTTGGGGGCGTTGCCATATGTGATGACCGTTATCATCTTGGCCGGCTTCGTTGGCAAAGCAATCCCTCCCCGCGCCGGGGGCGAGCCCTATGTGAAAGAGCGTTAATCACCATTAGCGACGAAATTTCGGCAACGCAGCATACGCAATTGATTTTAACGATTAGATTGGGCAAATATCAGCCATGCAAATATACCTGCCCATTGCCGAAATTTCGGTCAACGCATTCCTCCTATTGGGTTTGGGTGGCATCGTAGGTATTTTGTCGGGCATGTTCGGGGTCGGCGGCGGGTTTCTGATCACCCCCTTGTTGTTCTTTATCGGTATTCCGCCCGCGGTCGCCGTGGCGACAGGTGCGAACCAGATCGTCGCGTCGTCGGTTTCCGCGTTGCTGGTTCACCTCAAGCGCAGGACCGTCGACCTGAGAATGGGCAGCGTTCTGCTGGCCGGCGGCCTGGTCGGCGCGGGCGCGGGCGTGGTCATATTCAATTACCTCAAATCGTTGGGCCAGGTCGATCTGCTGGTTAACCTTTGCTATGTAATTTTTCTGGGCATCATCGGTGGGTTGATGTTGATTGAATCGATCAACGCCTTCTACAAAACCCGGTCGGGCAAACGACAGCCCCGCAAGAAACACACCTGGATTCAAAAGCTGCCGTTCAAAATGCGGTTTCGCGTTACCGGGCTTTATATCTCGGTCATTCCGCCCTTGCTGGTGGGTGCGTTTGTCGGGCTGCTGGCCGCGATCATGGGTGTCGGCGGCGGGTTTATCATGGTTCCAGCGATGATCTATCTTTTGGGCATGCCAACCAAGGTCGTGGTAGGCACGTCGTTGTTTCAGATCATCTTTGTCGCAGCCTTCACGACACTGTTGCATGCCACGACGAACTACACCGTCGATATCGTCCTTGCTATCTTGTTGTTGATCGGAGGCGTGATCGGCGCGCAATTCGGGACAACCATAGGTACCAAGCTCAAGGCGGAACAGCTTCGTATCCTGCTTGCCCTGCTCGTCTTGTTGGTTTGCGCCAAACTGGCATTGGATCTTTTATTGCAACCGTCTGAGCTTTATTCGATCGGGTTCAGTTCATGATGCGCGGGTTTGGCATAATTGCGGCCACGTTGATCGGCTTTTTTACGTCAGCACAGGCTGAGGAAAGCATCGTTTTGGGTCTTAACCAAAGCGAAGTGTCGATCTCCACCGATTTCACAGGGTCGGAAATAATCATTTTCGGGGCGGTAAAACGCGAAACCCCGATCCCAGATGGGCCCGAGCTTGAGGTGGTCGTGACGGTATCCGGACCGTCAAAACCCGTCGTAGTGCGGCGCAAGGAGAAGAAGTTCGGCATCTGGGTGAACACGGATGCCGTGGAAGTCGACCGCGCCCCCAGCTTTTATGCCGTCGCCAGCAGCGGCCCTTTGCAAGACGTTCTGAACCGTATCGAAGACCTGCGTTACAAAGTGTCGGTTCCGCGGGCAATCAGGTCAGTGGGGGCACCGATGACGATAAAGGATTCCAGCGCCTTCACCAACGCGTTGGTACGCATCCGCACAACGGCCCACCAGTATCAACAAAATGAAAGCGGCGTGACGGTCGACCAGCAAACACTTTTTCGCGCCAACGTGCAATTGCCCGCCGCGCTGGTCGAAGGCGCGTATGACACGCGCATATTCCTGACCCGTGGCGGCGTGGTCATTTCACAGTATCAAACGCTGATCGATGTACGCAAAGTCGGGCTTGAACGATGGTTGTACAACCTGTCAAGAAACCAACCGTTGATCTACGGTCTGCTGTCGCTCGCCATTGCCGTCGCCGCAGGTTGGTCTGCCTCTGCGGCGTTCGCGTTGCTGCGCCGCTAACCGCGACCGATATAGGGCATCTTTGTTGCCATCACCGTCATGAACTGCACATTTGCCTCTGCTGGCATCTGCGCCATGTGCAGCACCGATGACGCCGCGTGAACCACATCCAGTGTGTCCATTTGCGGATTGGCAGCTTTTAACCCTGCGACCAGTTCGCTTTCGGCGTTGCCGATATCGATTTGTCCACACGCGATATTAAACGGGCGCCCGTCCAGTGATAACGCCCGCGTAAGCCCGGTCACCGCATGTTTGCTCATCGTGTAACAGACTGATCCAGGGCGCGGGACATGGGCCGATAGCGAGCCGTTGTTGATAATCCGGCCCCCGCTCTCTTGACGCCGCATCCGAGCGAACGCCAACCGCGCAGAAATAAACATGCCGTTGATATTGACCTGCATGACCTCGTTCCAGCCCTCCAACGACAATTCGTCGATAGGGCCCGCCGGCCCAAACAGCCCCGCGTTGTTGAACAGCACGTCAAGATGCCCAAAGGTATCGAAAGCAGTCTCCATCGCTGCGGGGTCAGTGACATCAGCGGGCAGTGCCACCGCGTTTTCATATACGGCCGCCAACGCGTCGAGCCGATCAGCACGCCTGGCAACCAACCCGACGCGCCAACCATTTTTCAGAAACGTTTCGGCAGTGGCGTATCCGATACCGGAACTGGCACCTGTAACGATGATGGATTTCACAGTTCATTCTCCGTTTGTACATCCAGGGTCAGAGCGGGCGCACTGACAGCCTTCAGATCATCCACACGCAACGCGCCCTGCGGCTTGGAGAGCCTGTTGCGCACCACCCAGATCAGCCTTTCCTGCGCGCGGGTGATTGCGACATAGGCCAGCCGCTTCCACAGGGGCTGGCCTGCCTCTGACCGCCCCATACGCGCCGCGGCATAGAGATCCGGCGCGAAGACCTGAACCGTGTGCCACTGACTGCCTTGCGCCTTGTGGATCGTCACCGCGGCACCATGCAGGAAGGTAGCACCCATTCGCGCGGCGAAAGGGATAAACGGTTCTTCTTCGTCAGGTTTTTCGATTTTCACGATCGACGCCGCCGAAATCTGAGGATCTTCGGCCCCCACCACGTGCAATCGACTGAAACCCGGCTTGCGCCCATTGCCCAAATATACAACCTGCGCACCTTTGATCAGACCGCGTGCCTCAAGATCAAGGCGCTTTTTGCGGTGTTTCAACGGCAGTTCGATCCCGTCACATATCAACGGTTCGCCTTCCAACAGAGCGTCTTCGGGTGCCCCATGCACGGATCGAAAGGCGTTGATCAACCTGATGCGCGTCGCATTGCGCCATACCAACACCGGCGAGCGCGCCATCAAATCCACTTCGACGCGTTGCCCCCAGACAACCCGATCATCCTGTTTTGAAGCGTCCTCGACCATTCTTTCAAACTGTTCAAAGGTCAGATCCGGGTCCGCCAACGCATGGGCCAGATCCAGAATGGGGTTGTCGTCCTGCTGACGGTGCACGCGGCTAAGGTTGAGGACGCGGTTTTTTGGCAGTTTTTCAAAGACCATCGTTCCTGACTGGCCCACAGGTGCTAGCTGCGCGGGATCTCCGAACAACAAAAGCGTCGGGAAAATTTCTTTCAGGTCTTCGAACTGCTTGTCATCCAGCATCGAACTTTCGTCGATGAAACCGATGTCCAACGGTTCTTCGCGACGTTTCCACCCCGTAATGAAATCACTGCCCCGCAGACCAGCGGCGGCCAACGCGCCGGGGATGGATTTGTTCTTGGCGTAAAAAGCGGCGGCGCGGTCCAGCGATATCTCGTTCATCCCGTCAATCACAGGTCGTTCGCCGCTTCCTGCCAACCATTCAGCGATGTTTTCATACTCGGGGTCATAAACCGGAGTATACAAGATTCGATGTATGGTGGTGGCCGGCACCCCCCTCAACCGCAGCACCGATGCAGCTTTGTTGGTTGGAGCAAGGATCGCGAGTGTTCGCTTTTCCTTGCGCTTGCGGGATTCATAGTCACCCGAAACAATTTCAACGCCCGCAGCTTCCAACGCTTTGTAAAGTTCAGCCAAGAGCATGGTCTTGCCCGAGCCGGCCTTGCCGGTGACCGCCATCACCTGATCAGCCCCCCCGGCGGGTGGCATCAACAGGCTGTCGTCCAAATCTATACCGGCATGGCGCAACATGTCGGTTATACTGTCAAAGGCGGCGGCCTGATCGTCGGAATAGGTAAGCGCGGGTATGGTCATTCTGAGACCCTAATTCAGGGGCGCGGCAGGGGCCAGATGGCACAGCCGACAATCGCACTTTGTTGCCGGCCCCGGCTTGGTTTTGCAACAGCCGTCACACACACCCAAAACGATATACCCGCGCGCCAAGCTTGTGGCGCACGGGTATCTATTGCGAATGGCCAAGTACGCCTCCGGCGCAGTCAATGGCCCTATTTTTTGGCGTGTAGCGCGTCTTCCAATGTCCGCAGCCCGGTCTTGGGGGACTGTACCAGAACGGCCATGTTGCCGGGCTTGTGTTCATTGGCCAGCATCTTCATGTGGGCATCAGGCAGATCGGCCCAGCTGAACACCTCGGACATGCACGGATCAAGACGGCGTTCGATCATCAACTTGTTCGCCGCAGAGGCTTGCTTGAGGTGGGCAAAGTGGCTGCCTTGCAACCGCTTCTGGTGCATCCACATATACCGCACGTCGAACGTCAGGTTGAAGCCCGAAGTACCGGCACAGATTACGACCATGCCACCCTTTTTACATACGAAGGTGGACACCGGGAACGTTGCCTCGCCGGGGTGTTCAAACACCATGTCGACGTTCACGCCCTTGCCTGTGATTTCCCAGATCGCGGCACCGAACTTGCGCGCCTCTTTGAACCAGGCCGCATATTCGGGCGTGTTCACGGTGGGCATCTGACCCCAGCAGTTAAAGTCCTTGCGGTTCAGAACGCCCTTGGCACCCAGATCCATCACGAAGTCACGTTTGGATTCGTCCGAGATCACGCCAATCGCATTCGCGCCGGCGGTGTTGATCAGCTGGATCGCATAGGACCCCAGACCGCCCGAGGCGCCCCAGACCAGAACGTTCTGGCCCGGTTTCAGGTCATGAGGCTCGTGACCGAACAGCATCCGGTAGGCGGTGGCCAGCGTCAGCGTGTAGCAAGCGGCCTCTTCCCATGTCAGGTGCTTGGGGCGTGGCATCAACTGCTGCGCCTGCACGTTGGTGAACTGGGCGAAAGATCCGTCTGGGGTCTCGTAGCCCCAGATACGCTGGCTGGGGGAATACATCGGATCGCCGCCGTTGCACTCTTCGTCGTCGCCGTCATCCTGGTTGCAGTGGATCACGACTTCGTCGCCGACCTTCCAGCGTTTTACCTTGTCGCCGACCGCCCAGACGATGCCGGACGCGTCAGAGCCCGCGATGTGGAAGGGTTGCTTGTGACCGTCAAACGGGCTGATGGGTTTGCCCAAAGCGGCCCAGACGCCATTATAGTTCACACCCGCTGCCATAACCAGGACCAGCACTTCGTTGCTGTCGAGCGTCGGAACATCCACGACTTCTTCCAGCATTGCCGTATTTGGCTTGCCGTGACGTTCCTTGCGAATGGTCCAAGCGTACATCTGCTTGGGGACATACCCCAAAGGCGGCATCTCACCCACCTCGTACAGATCTTTTTCAGGCGCGTCATATTGAGCGATGCTTGTGTCCAAGGCCATATCGGTCTCCATGGTCAGAATAGGTTTGTGCCGCAGTGCAGAATCGCAGCTTGTTAATTTTGAATATGACCCGAAGCGCAACAATGCAATAGTAATTACCCCTTAATTTGTAATTTTATAACTTTGCAGTTGCAGAAACTTCGACGTCTCGGGGCGCATTGTCGAAAAAATGGGCGATAGAGTTGGCGTAATACGCCAACGCAGGTCGTTCACGGGAGATAGCGATAACCCCACCCCCGCGCTGTTCGATCATTCCGCGCTGCAACAAGTGCTCTTTGGCCTTTTCGACTGCGTTTCCGAACTGTTGTTCGGGGATCGCAACGGACCGAGCCGTCGTTGCCGCCATTTCGGCTGCACAGGCCACAAGGGCAGCGTCGTCCAGCGGTGCGTCGTTTACCAGCATGATGCGTGCCAACAGCGGGACGAACAAAATTGGCATCTCTTCGGCAATCCGGCTCATCAAATCCTGGGCCAGTGCGTTCACATCAGGGTCACTGCCGTAGTCGCTCAATTTCACAGGGGTACCGAACACCACCGCCGCTTCGCCAAATCGCAGGAATCGTCCACGCAGGCGCAACCACATTTTACGCAAGATGAAGATCAGGATCACTGAAATGCGCGCCTTGAACCGTCTGGTCCCTGCGTGATGGGCAGCAATCAAGACACGGTCTTCCAATACTCTGTCGTAATTAATGGCAACCGGGACAAAAACAACATCGCGTTGCTCTACGTTTGCGTCGACCACATAGCCAAGCAACCCTAATTTCGGGGGCATCAGCTTGCCATCAAGGCTCAGCCCGCCTTCGGGGAAAATTGCCTGAGTGACGCCCCCTTCGGTGGCCATCTGCACATATCGTGCCAGAACCTTGCGATACAGCGTGCCGCGCGACTTGCGCCGAATGAAATAGGCACCCATGGATTTTATCAATCGGCTCAAGGGCCAAACCCTTGCCCATTCGCCCACAGCGTAGCTGAGCGCCGAAGCCTCGCCCGCAAGATATGTGACCAGCATATAGTCCATGTTGCTTCGATGATTCATCACAAAGATCACGGTGGCGTCGCTTGGGATGCTCTTTATCAATGCGGCGTTGTTTGCACCTGTACGCACCTCGTACAGCGCATTGGCCAGGAACCGTGCCAGACGGATTCCGAAACTGAAATAGGCGAAAGCGCTGAAGCTCGGCACGATCTCTCGGGCATATCGGCGCGCCTGCTCAAACGCGACGTTTTCGGGGATAGCTTCCTGGCGTGCGTGATCAACGATTGCCTGGTTTATCTCTGGGTCGTAGATCAGCCTCTGGATCATGTCGTGGCGGCGGGCCAGCTTGAACGGTTCAATCGGGCGGGTCAGGCGTGTATTAAGCTGTGCAACCGCTCTTTCCAAACGCCTGCGAAAAAACCAGCGTACCGACGGCAGCAAGAAATGGCTAAGCGCCGTGACGGCTGCGAACAGCACAATCACCACAAATAGCCATAGAGGAAGCTCGATAGTCTGCGTCATACAACCACCCTTACAGGCGTGTAGGCCGCGGGCAATAACCTTGGATGCTTTTGGTTTCATAGTGCGTTTTGCAGACACACCCGATCAACCCGGGCGAGCCGTTAATGCGTTGGGGCGCGATCTGGCCTGACACGTGAACGATGATGTGGACGGCATCCGTACAACAATGCCCTACATGCCGCGATGCAGCGAATTGACAGCGCCCGATTATTTCAAGTACCAATACCACAACGCAATAATGTTTCGCACCCGATTAACGAGAGGCCGCACCATGTCACATCAGAAAAAAGACCGCCCCTGGCTGATCCGCACTTACGCAGGACACTCCACCGCCCAAGCGTCTAACGCGTTGTACCACGCAAACCTTGCAAAGGGACAGACCGGGCTTTCGGTGGCGTTCGACCTGCCGACACAAACTGGCTATGACAGCGACCATATTTTATCGCGCGGCGAAGTCGGCAAAGTCGGGGTACCTGTCGGCCATCTGGGCGACATGCGCGCATTGTTCAAGGATATCCCGCTTGAGCAGATGAACACCTCCATGACGATCAACGCCACCGCGCCGTGGCTGCTGGCGCTGTACATTGCTGTGGCCGAAGAACAGGGCGCGGATGTGTCCAAGCTGCAAGGCACCGTGCAGAACGATCTGATCAAGGAATACTTGTCGCGCGGCACCTATATCTGCCCGCCTGCCCCGTCTCTCAAGATGATCGCGGATGTGGCCGAGTATTGCTATACCAACGTGCCCAAATGGAACCCGATGAACGTCTGTTCCTACCACCTGCAAGAGGCCGGTGCCACGCCCGAGCAAGAGCTGGCCTTTGCCCTTGCCACCGCCACCGCCGTGCTGGACGCCCTGCGCCCCCGTGTGCCAGAAGAAGACTTTCCCATGCTGGTGGGGCGTATCTCTTTCTTTGTGAACGCGGGCATCCGCTTTGTAACCGAGATGTGCAAGATGCGCGCCTTTGGGGATCTGTGGGACGAAATCTGCCGTGACCGCTATGGCGTCGATGACCCGAAATACCGTCGCTTTCGCTATGGGGTGCAGGTCAATTCGCTTGGCCTGACCGAACAGCAGCCCGAAAACAACGTATATCGTATCCTGATCGAAATGCTGGCGGTTACCTTGTCAAAGAACGCCCGCGCTCGCGCCGTACAGCTGCCCGCATGGAACGAAGCTCTCGGCCTGCCGCGTCCATGGGACCAACAGTGGTCGATGCGGATGCAGCAGATATTGGCATTCGAGACCGACCTGCTGGAATTTGATGATCTCTTTGACGGGAACCCTGCGGTCGACGCCAAAGTCGAAGCCCTGAAAGAAGGTGCCCGGGCCGAGTTGGCGAATCTCGACGGGATGGGAGGTGCGATTTCGGCGATTGACTATATGAAATCTCGGCTGGTCGAGAGCAATGCAGAGCGCCTGGGCCGGATCGAGACAGGGGAAACCGTGGTTGTGGGCGTGAACAAGTGGCAGCAAGGGGAACCGTCACCATTGATGACCGGCGATGGCGGCATCATGGTCGTCGACCCGACGGTCGAAGCTGACCAGATCAAGCAACTAAGCGCTTGGCGTGAGAGCCGTGACCAGTCAGCCGTGGATCGGGCACTGGCAGATCTGCGCGCCGCTGCGTCGGAAGGGCGCAACATAATGGAGCCATCGATTGCCGCTGCGAAGGCCGGTGTGACGACCGGCGAGTGGGCCGCGCAAATGCGTCAGGTGCACGGTGAATATCGCGGGCCGACCGGGGTCGCCGCGGGCAGGTCAAACAAGACCGAGGGACTGGATGACCTGCGCGACGCAGTGGATGCGGTAAGTTCGCGGTTAGGCAGAAGACTAAGCTTTCTGGTCGGCAAACCGGGACTGGACGGCCATTCGAATGGAGCCGAGCAGATAGCGGTACGTGCGCGTGACTGCGGCATGGATATTGCCTATGAAGGGATACGACTCACGCCATCTGAAATTGTGGCGGCAGCGGCGAATGGTGACCATCATGTCGTCGGGCTTTCCATTCTTTCCGGCTCGCACATTCCGCTTGTTGAAGATTTGATGATACAAATGCGTGAAGCCGGGCTTGGGCATATACCCGTAATTGTGGGCGGCATCATACCCGAGGAAGATGCAAAGAGGCTGCGTTCGTTCGGGGTTGCGCGCGTCTATACCCCGAAGGATTTCGAATTGAATACCATCATGCAAGATATTGTTTCCTTGGCCGATCCCGAAACAATTGCGGCCGAATAATGGCTTCTGGTACAACTGGTCTCTTTTTTTGTTCATCCATTTGGCGTATTACAGCGAAAGTCGTATGAAATAGGAATGGCCAAAATGAGTGTTGATTTAAGTAAAATGTCTCACAAAGAGCTTGAAGCGCTACAGGAAGACGTGAAATCGGCAATTAAATCCGCGTATGAACGCGATCGCGCTGAAGCCCGCAAAGCCGCTGAAAAGGCGGCAGCGGAATACGGGTTTTCTCTCGACGAAGTTTCTGGTGGCGCTCGGAAAACCAAATCATCCAAGACTGTGGCCAAATACGCCAATCCATCGGATCGCACCCAGACCTGGACCGGAAAAGGCCGCCAACCCAATTGGTTCCGCGAACTGGTAAATAACGGAACGCCCGCTGAAACCCTGGAAGTTTAAGATACCTCCCTTCAATGAAGGAATTAAGGGGGGGCCGCCCCTGGCTCTCCTTTTTAGCTTCATTCCACGGAAGAGCGAAATATGACTATCCATATCGGGGCTAATCCCGGCGACATTGCACAAACGGTTCTGATGCCAGGCGATCCGTATCGAGCGAAATGGGCCGCCCTCAATTTCCTTAATGATGCTACTTTGGTTAATGAAGTTCGCGGAATGCTGGGATATACCGGAACGTGGAATGGCAACCGGGTAACAATTCAGGGCTCAGGTATGGGGATGCCGTCCCTGTCTATTTATGCAAATGAATTGATTACCCAGTACAACGCACAAACGCTGATCCGCATTGGGTCGTGCGGGGGAATGCAGCCGCAGGTCGGCATTCGCGACATTATCATTGCAATGACAGCGTCAACGATAACCTCCCCCTCCTCTGGGATCCTGCGCGAAATAAATTTTGCACCGACCGCCGATTGGTCGTTGCTGCGTGCAGCGGTGACTGCCGCAGAGGCAAAGGGCAGTACGACCCATATAGGCGGCATCTATTCATCGGATGTTTTTTATTCAGAGCGCCCGGATCTGGACGAGCAATTGACGCGACACGGCATTCTGGGCGTGGAAATGGAAGCCGCCGAGCTTTATACGCTTGCCGCCCGCCACAAACGCCGGGCGCTTGCGATATTGACAGTGAGCGATCATTTGCAAACCGGTGAAGCCCTGCCAGCGGAAGACCGGGAAAGATCTTTCGGCGACATGGTCGAAATAGCGTTACAGGCGGCGTTTCCTCAGAGTTGACGATGCCGGGTGCATCGAGGTCGGACGCTCCGCGGGGGATTTAAGACCATTTGGAACAGGGGGGGCGCTGGTTTCTCATCGGTCACATCCGTGGGAACGGTCGTAGGCACTGGGGAATGCGGGGGTCCACGTTTTCAGCGCCGCGGCCTCTGGTGCAAGGATTTCTACGAGCAGCGGATAACAGGGGGCGGCGTCCGATGAATGTTCGGTTGAACAGTCCCCCCCCGGGCAGGCGCTGAGCGCTGCGAGCAGATCGGTTTCGGCGAAAAACTCCAGGTAGTCGTCAGGGCGCACTGGGCTTGCCTTCATGAAATATTGCCCGGTATCGCGTGTGAAGCCGGTACACATGAAGACGTTCAGCACATCATGTATATGCTGTTCGGCTTCATCAAGTGTCATGTCCCGGCACGCCGCGAGGGCGCGCGTCAGGTTGGAGTGACAGCAATTATGGTATGACTGCCCGGACAGCAGCCTGCGGGTATAGGGGTCACAGCGTGTACCGATAACGTCGTGGACGGAACCGCCGAATTCGTCCTTGCCATACCATTCGAGCGTGTCGTGGGTGATCGTCGCCAGGGGGCGCAGGTAGGGGAAGTTCGACCAAAGGCGATGTCCGGTCGTGACGTGTGTCCCGTGCAAGGCACGGGTTTTGCCGGAATAGAAATGCTCTGCAAGGTTATCTCGCGCCCAGATATTGAGGTCGCCGACTTGCGGGCCATCCACCGAGGTGATGCGGAAAAAATGCCCGGCAGGCACCGTGAAGCACGCGGCATCGCGGGGCTGCACCATGATCTCATCGAGTTTGCGGAGGGTTTGGCGCGCATTCAGGTAAAGCGCCATATTCGGGGCAGGCAAGGTCTCTACGGGATAGCATATTACCGGTGGGCGGGCACGGCGGGCGGTAGAATCGACTGGTTCGTTCATGCGTTTTGTCCTGCTATGCGTCCTGAGAACAGGCAACCGCCCAGGAATGTGCCTTCCAACGCGTTATAGCCGTGATAACCACCGCCGCCAAAGCCGCAAACCTCGCCCGCTGCGAACAACCCGCGCAGCACCGTGCCATCGGGGGCGAGAACCCGACCCTGTAAATCGGTATGGAGGCCACCGAGGCTTTTGCGGGTCAGGATATTCAACCTGACAGCGATGAGGGGGCCGTTCCGAGCGTCCAGGATAGCGTGGGGTTTGGCGGTGCGGATCAGCTTGTCGCCGCGATACGCGCGGCCCCCCCGAATGGCGGTAATCTGGGCATCCTTGGCGAAAGGGTTGGCGAGCTGACCATCGCGCGCCGCGATCTGACGGCGCAGATGTTCAGGGTCAAGGCGATGATCGGGGGTAAGCCTATTCATCCCGGCAACCAATTGCGTCAGGTCGTCTGCCACGACAAAGTCTTCGCCCTTGTCCTTGAACATCTCCACGGCGGCTGTAGCGCCCTTGCCAAGTCGCGCCGCGAGGACTTCGCGCCAGCCTCCGTCGGTCAGGTCAGGATTTTGTTCGGAGCCCGAAAGCGCGAATTCTTTTTCGATAATCTTTTGGGTGAGGATGAACCAGCTATGGTCGCCTGTCTGCAATATGCGTTTAAGGGTCGCCAATGTGTCAAACCCGGGCATGCAAGGCGCTTCCATCCTGTCGCCTTTTGCATCCAGCCAGACCGAGGACGGACCGGGCAAAATGCGAATGCCGTGATTGGGCCAGATCGGGTTCCAGTTCTTGATACCTTCGCAGTAATGCCACATCCGGTCCTGGTTGATCAGTCCAGCCCCAGCCTGCGCGGCGATCGCATGCATCTTTCCATCGACGTAATCCGGTACGCCGGAAACCATGTGGCGGGGCGGCTGCCCGAGACGGTCGACCGGCCAGTGTTTGCGCACCAGCCCGTGGTCGGCACCGATACCGCCGGTGGTGAGGATCACCGCGTCGGCGTGATGGTGAAAACTGCCCGTGATCGCGCGGGTCGTGCTTTCGCCGCGCGGGGCGTCGGTATCTTGCAGGATATCGCCGGAAACTCCGGTCACCGCCCCGCTGGTCAGTTCCAGCGCGGTTACCCGATGCCTGAACTGTAGGCACAGCTTGCCGGATGCAGCATAGCCTTGCATCAACTTCGCAAAAGGTGCCACGACACCGGTACCGGTTCCCCATGTGATGTGGAAACGCGGGACAGAGTTGCCGTGCCCGCCAGCCATTGCCCCGCCCCGTTCGGCCCAGCCGACAATCGGGAACCAGCGCATCCCAAGATCGCGGAGCCACCCGCGCATGTCACCAGCGGACCATTCGATGAAACGTTCGGCAAAAGCGCGGGGGTTCGCATCTTCGGCACGGTCAAATTGCGCCGAACCCATCCAGTCCGTCAACGCCAGCTCGGCGCTATCGCGAATTCCCAAGCGGCGCTGTTCGGGGGTATCGACCATGAACAAACCACCCAGTGACCAATATGCCTGTCCACCAAGACTTTGCGGGCCTTCCTGATCAATCATCAGAACCCGACGCCCGCGCTGTATCGCTTCGTGTGCAGCAACCATCCCAGCCAGGCCGGCACCGACAATGATAACATCCGCCTGAAATTTCTGGGTCATCATGGATCCCCCTTCTGGTCGAAGGCTAGCCCAACCGCGAGAGGGTTGTCGAGAGATCGCAATCTACAGTGACGGTGGGGAAGCGTTGATTTTACAATCGACCGGCGGACCATTTGACGCCGTGAAGGCATCCGCACCGCACGCAGCGCAACGATAGAACCGCAAAGCCCCGTGATCGCGGTCTGCATCCCTGCGCCAACGGCAGTCACGTTTCGCGGTGCCCCGCCGCATCACGCGTGCGAGGATAATGACGATGATGACAAGGGCGACGAGTAGAAAGGGCATTGGAACGATCTGGCCCTCCCATGAGAGGAATGCAAGGAGGGCCAGTGACTTAAACGGCGCGTTCCACCATCATCTTTTTGATATTGGCGATCGCCTTGGCTGGGTTCAGTCCCTTTGGACACGTCTTGGTACAATTCATGATCGTGTGACAGCGGTACAGTTTGAAGGGGTCTTCAAGATCGTCCAGACGTTCGCCGGTCGATTCATCACGACTGTCGATGATCCACCGGTACGCGTGAAGCAAGGCGGCTGGCCCGAGGTAGCGATTGCCATTCCACCAGTAACTGGGGCACGACGTCGAACAACAGGCACACATGATGCATTCGTACAGACCGTCCAGCTTCGCCCGGTCATCGATTGACTGCTTCCATTCTTTCGCAGATGCGGATGTCTTGGTTTCAAGCCAAGGGTGGATCGACGCGTGCTGCGCGTAGAAGTGGGTAAGGTCAGGGATCAGATCCTTGACCACTGGCATGTGCGGCAGTGGGTATATCTTGACCGCACCCTGTACCTCTTCGATGCCATAGGTGCATGCCAGGGTGTTGATACCGTCGATATTCATCGCGCAGGACCCGCAGATGCCTTCGCGGCAAGAGCGACGGAAGGTCAGGGTGGGGTCGATTTCGTTTTTGATCTTGATCAACGCGTCCAGGATCATCGGGCCACAGGTGTCCATATCGACGAAATAGGTGTCTATGGCCGGGTTTTTGTTGTCATCCGGATTCCAGCGATACACCTGGAATTGCTTGATATTGGTGGTGCCGGTTGGCTTTGGCCATGTCTTGCCGGTAGTCATTCGCGAATTCTTGGGGAGCGTGAGTTGAACCATGTCGCTTCTCCTGTCTGCTGGGCAAATACCCAATTAGTTTCTATTCTGACGCTTATCGTTTCTTGATATAAAGCGCGTTACCTTCGGCTCGCATGGTTTGCCTAAAGCCGCTGTTCAATATTCTTGCACATAAATCTGAATCCCATTGATCGGCATGGCGTACTTCCACCAGCATCGCATCGGGCAGCCAGCCACCGACCTTGGCTTGGTCAAGCATCGGGTTCAGGACGACCTCTTCGGCACCTTCCACGTCGATCTTGAGCACGGTGAAATCATGATGCCGCGCGGCGTGGGTGAACGCGGACAACGGGCGCGTGGGGACCAGTGCCCCCCCCGAATTCATACGACCTGGGACAGGTATCAAAGAGGCCTGCCCATAGTTGTGGCCGCGGAAATTCAATATTGCCTCGCCCTCTCGATCCGACAACGCGCAGCCTTCGATGCGAACCTTGTGGGTCAAATTATTCAACGCAATATTATGGCCCAACCTGCCGATCATGGTGGGGTTCGGTTCAAATGCAATCACCCGAGACCCATCGCCTGAGGCAAGACCGAGAGGCACGGAATACACCCCGCAGTTGGCCCCAATATCCAAAACCAGCGTGTTCTTGTCTTCCACCAATTCGACCAATGCGACCAACGACTTGATCTCGGGCGGGTGCCCGTCCAGCCAAATACATGTCTCTGTGTAGTTGTCGCGCGGATCGACCACCATCCGGATGTCGGCAAATTCGATCTCGACCGGGCCAAGCATCGCCTTGATACGGGCCCGTTCTTCCTGATCGCCATGACGAAACTGTGCACGTAAGGTGGCCATGTTCATAACCGATGCATATCCCGCCTGTTCGCCGCGCGCATGTTCCATCACATGGGGATCCCTGATGCCCCAAACGATGACCGCGAGAGGCATTGCACGGTCTCGGGGCGTGACAATACGCTTCTGATGGTGGCGACCGTTGTATCGTCGACACCGATAATTGCCGACTTCGCAAAGACCCGGACCTCGGTCGCATCGGCATTGTCAATGACACAGTTCGTAAAGGGGGTGATCAGTTCCTTGGGTACCTGAGGAAAGCGAGTGGCGATTGCCTCTGTGACAACGCCCTTGGCCCCTTCGCGCGCCATGCCGTCGACCCGTTGCGTTGCTTGTTCGCAGGCCGTCAGTGCAAGAAATATGGACATTGCAATCAGTGGTTTCATGCTGCCTGCTTTCGACCTGGTCCGGCCCTGTAGAATGTGCATCCCGTCGTCTGCCCCGAAACCATAAAGCGGTATCGCCCTCGCGGGCGATCCTGCTTCATCATCCGCAGCAATAAGGGTGCTTCAATCATTGGATCAGTACACCCGCGCCTTGGGGGCGATTTTCTTCAGATCAATCCCACCTTCATCCTGTGGGGTCAGCGGATCCAGGTGAACGCCGCGATAGCTTAGCGTTGCTTCGTTCCCGTCAAACCACGCAAGGCTGTGCTTGCGCCAGTTTTCATCATCGCGTTCCGGATAGTCTTCGTGCGCATGAGCGCCTCGGCTTTCCTTGCGGGCTGCCGCAGCCGTAATGGTCGCAACGGCGTTCGGCATCAGGTTGGTTAGCTCCAGAGTCTCCATCAGATCCGAATTCCAGTACAGAGACTTGTCCGTTACCTTCAGGTCAGAAAGCTTGGCCGCCACTTCGTCCATCTTTACCTTGCCCTCGTTCAAGGTCTTGTCGGTACGGAAAACCGCCGCATCCGCTTGCATTGTCTTTTGCATTTCCAGCCGCAATTCCGCTGTCGGCGTTTGACCATTTGCGTAGCGTATCGCGTCAAACCGTTCAAAGGCCGCCGCAACCGACTTGAGGTTCGGAGCAGGAAGCGGCGTTTTGGGATCAACGACTTCCTTGGCGCGGATCGCCGCGGCGCGGCCGAACACCACCAGGTCGATCAGCGAATTTGACCCAAGCCGGTTCGCTCCATGCACCGACGCACAGCCTGCTTCGCCTACGGCCATCAATCCGGGGGCGATATTGTCCGGGTTGTCCGGTGTAGGCGACAGTACTTCACCCCAATAGTTGGTGGGGATACCGCCCATGTTATAATGCACGGTCGGCAGAACCGGGATCGGTTCCTTGGTCAGATCGACACCGGCAAAGATGCGGGCGGATTCCGAAATCCCCGGCAGGCGCAGATCAAGCGTTTCTTTGGGTAAATGGTTTAGATGCAGGTGGATGTGATCCTTGGCCGCCCCCACACCGCGCCCTTCGCGAATTTCCATTGTCATACACCGCGATACCACATCACGGCTGGCCAGGTCTTTGTAGGTGGGTGCGTACCGCTCCATAAAGCGTTCGCCTTCGGAGTTGGTCAGATACCCGCCTTCGCCACGCGCGCCTTCGGTGATCAGGCAACCGGCACCGTAAATGCCTGTGGGGTGGAATTGCACGAACTCCATGTCTTGCAGCGGCAAACCGGCGCGTGCAGCCATCCCGCCCCCGTCACCGGTGCACGTATGGGCAGAAGTCGCCGAAAAATAGGCCCGGCCATAGCCGCCGGTCGCCAATACCACCATCTTGGCGTTGAACAGGTGCATCGTGCCGTCGTCGAGCTTCCAGCACAGAACGCCCTGACACACACCGTCTTCGGACATGATCAGATCAATCGCGAAATATTCGATATAGAATTCCGCGCTGTGCTTTAGCGACTGACCGTACAGTGTGTGCAAAATGGCATGGCCGGTGCGATCCGCTGCGGCACAGGTGCGCTGCACCGGGGGGCCTTCACCGAATTCTGTAGTGTGCCCGCCGAACGGACGCTGATAGATCTTGCCCTCCTCGGTCCGGCTGAAAGGCACGCCGTAGTGCTCGAGCTCGTAAACCGCCTTGGGTGCCTCGCGAGCAAGATATTCCATCGCATCTGTATCGCCCAGCCAGTCAGACCCCTTGACCGTGTCGTACATGTGCCACTGCCAGTTATCGGGCCCCATGTTGGAAAGCGACGCGGCAATGCCGCCCTGCGCTGCGACAGTGTGGGACCGTGTCGGGAACACCTTGGTGACGCAGGCGGTTTTCAACCCCTGCTCGGCCATGCCAAGCGTCGCACGCAGGCCAGCACCACCTGCCCCCACGACTACGACATCATAGTCATGTGTTTCGTATTCATATGCGGCCATGTCTCGGTCTCCGGTATAGCGTATGCGTGGGTTAAAGTGCGATGCGGGCGATGGCGAAAACACCGATCGCCGCTGCACCGTAACTGATGCAAGTCATCAAGATGATCGCGATTTTCTGCGATATCCCATAAACGTAATCTTCGATCAGGACCTGTACGCCGTCGTTGAAATGTTTGAAGCCCACGACAAGCGTAAGTGCAGCGACGATGGCGGGGAATGGCCGGGAATAATAGGCGAGTATCTCTTCGTAGCTCCCGCCCAGTACGGCCCCGAAAGTAAAGACAAACAGCGGGATCAAAATCAGCAACGCAACCGAGCTGATCTTCATGCTCCAGAAATGTCCGGTCCCTGTCTTGGCTGAACCCATGCCGATCGCGCGTTTGTGGTCTGTCAAAAATGGCATGTCAAACCCCTCAGATGATGAATGCTGTGATGATGGTCAAAACCACCGAACCGATCAGGATAGACCAACCCAACCGCTCGGCGGTTTGCAGGTCCAACGCATGTCCGGTGTCCCATATCAAATGCCGAATGCCGGCCAGCGTGTGGTACCACAGGCCCAAGAGCGACAGGAACATGACCAGATCGCCAAACCAACTGGTGATAAATCCGTTAATGGCGTCAAACGCTTCGGCGGACGTCGCTGCGGCAAGAAACCACCACACGATCAAGAGTGCCGCGACCAGCATCGCATTGCCGGTTATTCTAGTCAGGATCGACGTCATTGATGTTAGCTGCGGGCGGTAGATCGTCAGATGCGGTGACAACGGGCGATTGCCCCGGTTCACATCAGCCATGATGGATTCCTTTTCTCGTCTTCTCGTCAAGATGCCCTATAGATAGCGGCATTTTCAGGGCTGTCACGTACAGAGGGCGGTTTTCGTGACGGTTACTTTGCATAGCGATACATTTTTCACCCAGTTTCGAGTGAATATCCCAAATTTGTGATCACGGGATTTTAAACTGTGATCACAAATGCCAAAGCGCGTCACCCGGTCCATTTGTACCAGGCAAATTGAAGCCGGTGCTTGAGAGATTTCATCAGATAGCCTTTGGCCTTCTTGCGCTTGTTTTCATCTTTCTTCTCGGTTGGATTGAAACCGATATGGCGTACATCCCCCGCCGACAGGCTCGCCAATGAAAAACCCTTGAGCTTATGAACAAAGCTGATGTCGCGTTCCGGCCCGATGTCTTCATAGGGGCCAAAGGCCTGATAGTCCGACATTCTTCGCAATCCGGGGTTGAACGAAAAGCTCCCCCAGCGGCGGTGTGATTTCGGATCGGTGCGGAAATAGCCGACGCCGTCGAGATGCTGTTCTTCGACGTCAAAAATCTTGCGTGGCCATTCCTCCCGCGCCCGCAACATCACGGCGTGGATTTTAGGGAACGCATCAAGCAAAGCCCGCGATTCGGTCAAGAACAGGCTGGAGGGGAAAACCCAGTCTTCTTCGCAGTGAAAAATGTAAGGAGTCTTTACTTCGCCATAGGCCCGATCAACCGATCGTATCTGCCCCAGGTTTTGCGTATTTTGAAGAAACACATGCGACCTGTCGGCCAGCAGACGGGCGACTACATCTTTTGTTGCGGCGCAGTCCGAATCCTCGATCACCACGAATTTGTCTATGCCGGTCAGATCGCATGCCAACATGGAAGTGAGGGTCTGTTCCAGTTCTGCGGGGCGGTTGCAGCAGGTGATGACGACGGTTGCGAAACCGCTCCGGTCGTCCTGTGCTCCTGCTGCAACCATATTCATTAGTTTAAAGAACCATCAATGCCTTTACACGCGTCGACCAGACCTTTGACAGCCTTGACGGAATTATCGAACATCGCCTGCTCTTCCTTGTTCATCGAAATCTCGACAACACGTTCGATGCCGCCGGCACCGATGACGGTTGGCACGCCAACGTAGAACCCGTTCAGCCCGTATGCGCCATCGACGTATGCAGCGCATGGCAGAACACGCTTTTGGTCCTTAAGATAGCTCTCGGCCATTTCGATAGCCGATGTCGCAGGGGCGTAAAACGCCGAGCCGGTCTTGAGAAGGCCCACGATCTCGGCACCACCGTCACGGGTACGCTGGACAATCGCATCCAGTTTTTCCTGAGTGGTCCAGCCCATCTGGACCAGATCCGGCAATGGAATGCCGGCAACCGTGGAATACCGCGTCAAGGGAACCATCGTGTCACCATGACCGCCCAGAACGAATGCGGTCACGTCTTTCATAGACACATCGAATTCGACAGCAAGGAAGTGCCGGAAGCGGGCAGAGTCCAATACGCCCGCCATGCCGCACACTTTATTATGTGGCAGGCCGGAGAATTCGCGAAGCGCCCATACCATCGCGTCCAACGGGTTGGTTATGCAGATAACAAAGGCATCCGGCGCGTTTTGCGCAATCCCTTCCCCAACCGATTTCATGACCTTGAGGTTGATCCCCAACAGGTCATCCCGGCTCATCCCTGGCTTGCGGGCGACGCCCGCAGTCACGATGCAAACATCCGCCCCGGCGATATCGGCGTAATCATTGGCACCCGACATGGTGGCGTCGAATTTGGCCGACGGGCCAGATTCAGCAATATCTAGGGCTTTGCCTTGCGGCACACCTTCGGCGATATCGAAAAGGACAACATCGCCCAATTCCTTGAGTGCTGCGAGGTGAGCAAGTGTGCCCCCGATCTGCCCTGCGCCGATAAGTGCGATTTTAGGTCTGGCCATGTGGTAATCTCCGACAAGGTTGCGTTTGCGCAGGAGATAACGAAATGCAGCGGACCGCGCAAGTTGCGGTTCGCACTTGTCATGTAGCAGGACAAAACACGCCCAACACAATGGGGCCGTCCCATAAGGAACGGCCCCGGAGTCTGTAGCTGAAATCAGCTAACAGGACGGTAAGATGGCTTAGCCTTGGTATTCTGGCTGTGCCTTCAACGCGTCTTTGTTGCTGTCGATATAGATGCGGAAGTCGTCACCGTTGGAGTTCTGCATGATTTGCAGCTCATCCCAAGTTACGGCAACAGGCTTTTCACCCAGACCAAGGAAGCCGCCAACGTTGATCACAACTTGCGATACCTGGCCGTTGTCACCCATGATCAAGCTGTCGATTTCGCCAACGGTCTCGTCGTTGGTGCCATATACATAGGCGCCTTCCAGATCGTCCGCGGTCAGCTTGGCAACGCGGTTCATATCAGCGTTTGCATAACCTTCGCGCTTTACAGCGGGGGGTGTCAGCATTGGACGATCGGTAACAGGCTGGTTCACGTTCGACTGGTTAGCCTGAGCGTCTTTCGCAGGTACCGTTCCGTCCGCCATTTTCATGTCAGACTTCTGGTCCATCGACGCCTTGGCGTTGTTGTCCATATTGGCGTTGTTGCCCATATTGGCGTTGTTGTTGTCCATGTTGGTTTTCATGGAACCAGCATTTTCGGTCTTTGTCGTATTGGTAAGATCGGTCGAACCGGCGGCATTGGCATTTACGTCCAATGTCTTGCGGTCAAACTCAGGTGCCTGTTCCAGCGCCGCCTTGGATGTGTTCACAACCAGGAAGCGACCGTTGGCATCGCCTTCTTGACGAACAACCTTGATGGCATCCATGCTGACGCTCACGTCACGTTCGCCCATGCCCAAGAAGCCGCCGATACCGAGAATGACAGCTTTGACCTGGCCGTCGGCACCAACAATAATATCGTTGATTTCGCCGATATCATCCCAGTTTTTCTGCCCATCGGCTGCGATGGTCGCGTTTGTGTCGATTTGGGCTTCAGAATTATATACACGCATGCCGATCAAATCAGATGCGAAAAAGTCGTTAGCGGTTGCCGCTACTGTGCCAAAGCCAGGGTTGGTGTGGGTCTCTGCAAAAGCTGCGCCAGAGAGGCTAATAAGAATCGCCGTTGTGCTCAAAAAACGTTTCATCATCGTTACTCCTATTCGGGGTCCGAGTGGCCATCACTCGGTTGTGATATCAACTACGCTCCCTGAAATACGTTCCCCGAAATTTAACTTTTTTCTTTTTTTGATTTTTCCCCTACGCCCGGATTATTCTAAATGGCGTTCAAGCGGCCGCGATCGGTAAATTCCGGTGCCGGCACCCCAGGGTTGCGGTGAAGGAACACTCCGTCCTGACCTCATCAGGCTTCCGAGGGAACGGGGCATAAAGCGGCAAAATAGGTTAACGCTGCTGTGTTATTAGAAAAGCCACACTGCCAAATCGGCGGCCCAGCGTGCTGGCGCGATATTATCCTTCGCCGCGACGAACGCGGTAGCGACCGCTGTCAGACCGATAAGTTGAAGCAGCTTCTGGGACTTCTGCATTGCGACGCCTTTCGATATTGTGTTCGTGACAGTCAGATAATTTTCGTGACCCTTTGATTGTCGTCGTGAGCTTGGGACGTTGATCGCGAACCGCGTAACCGGAACGCGGATCAGCCCCGTATCTTCTGGTCCGGCCCTTCCGAGGTCGCCGGAGCACCAACGTGCCTCAGAACACCAAAGTTTTTATTAACGAGGAAATTTCAGCGGATGAAAGAAGCTTCATGCTGCGGCGCGGCACGTTTGCCCTTGAGGTTTTTGTCTAAAAATGCAGACCTACACGCAACATTATTTCCTGGAGAGTCGTTCGATGTCGAAAATCACCCGTCCGCTGCGTTCCGTTCTTTACATACCCGGTTCCAAGGAACGCGCGCTGGATAAGGCGCGTGGTCTTCCCACGGATGCGATCATTTTCGATCTGGAGGATGCAGTGATCCCGGACGAAAAAACCAGTGCGCGAGACACGCTGGCACGTGCTCTGCAACAAGGTGGTTATGGCAGTCGCTTTAAGGTGGTTCGTATCAACGGACTTGATACCGAATGGGGGCGTGAGGATGCGCAGGCGGCTGCTCAGATGGATTGTGACGCCATACTGCTCCCCAAGGTCGAAAGCCCCGCCGATCTTGATACCCTCAGCGAAATCGTGGGTGACATCCCGCTCTGGGCAATGATGGAAACACCCGGTGCGATGCTTAATGCCGCCGCTATCGGGTCGCACCCTATGTTGCAGTGTATGGTCATGGGCACCAATGACCTTAACAAAGACCTGCAAACCCGGGTTCGCCCTGACCGGCTGCCGTTGATGACCGGCCTGGGGTTATGCGTGTTGGCGGCCAAGGCGAATGGCATCGCGATCATTGACGGTGTGTATAACGCCTTCAAGGATGATGAGGGCCACCGCGCCGAATGCGACCAGGGCCGTGATATGGGATTTGACGGAAAATCCCTGATTCACCCGGCGCAACTGGATGTCGCCAATGCCGCTTTCTCCCCCTCCGAGGCCGAAGCAGATTTGGCGCGGCGTCAAATCGCGGCGTTTGACGAAATGCAGGCAACAGGTCAGGGTGTGGCAGTCGTCGATGGACGTATCGTCGAGAATTTGCACGTTGCTACCGCCCGCGAGACATTGGCAAAACTGGACGCGATTGCGGCCCTTAAAACGGAGTAGCCCACATGATGGCACTTTTGATCCTCGGACTCATCCTTTGGGTCGGGGCCCATTATTTCAGACGACTGATGCCGCAGCAGCGTGCCGCCCTTGGAAAAAAGGGCAAGGGTCTTATCGCGGTTGTTATCGTTATCGCGCTGGTGATGATCATCATTGGCTATCGCGGTGCTGCGTTCATAGACGTCTGGATGCCGCCGACGTACCTTGTTCACCTCAACAACTTGCTGATGGTCCTCGCATTCTGGGTCTACGGGTCAAGTGCCGCCAAAGGTGCGAAGGCATGGCCTGCCAATAAAACCCGACACCCGCAATTGCTTGCCGTCAAGATATGGGCCTTCGCGCACTTGCTGGTAAACGGCGATCTGGCTTCGATCATTCTGTTCGGCAGCATGTTGGCCTGGGCCGTAGGTGCGGTGATCCTTATCAACCGAGCCGAGCCGCATTGGACGCCTCCGCCTCATGCAGGCAAAGCCACCTACATCCGTCTCGCGATTATAACAGTTGTGATGCTGGCGATCGTCATCGCCATTCATACGCTGCTTGGCGTGCCGCCCTTTCCCTGACCTATTAAGAGAAGTTCCATGAAACTCTACCGCTTCCTGTCCGAAGAGGACACATCCGCCTTTTGTCACAAGGTTACCGATGCACTGAACAAGGGCTGGGAACTTTACGGCACGCCCACGCAGACATGGGATGCGAAGGCGAACGTCATGCGCTGCGGTCAGGCCGTGACCAAGGAAGTCGAAGGCACCTATACGCCTGACACCAAACTGGGGGCACAATGATGGCACAGGCCAAGACCAACAAGGGCCGTTTCTTCGAGGACTATAAAGTAGGCGAGACGCTGCATCATGCTGTGCCCCGCACGGTCAAGGATGGTGAACGCGCGCTCTATCACGCGCTTTATCCTGCACGTCATGCGCTTTATTCCTCTGATCAATTCGCGCAAAGCTGCGGCCTGCCTGCCAGCCCGATGGACGATATGATCACCTTTCACATCGTGTTCGGGAAAACCGTGCCGGATGTATCGCTGAACGCCGTCGCCAATCTTGGCTATGCGCAGGGGCGCTGGCTGGCTCCGGTCTGGCCCGGCGATACCCTGCGATCTGAATCAGAGGTGATCGGGCTCAAGCAGAACTCGAACGGTAAAACCGGGGTCGTCTATGTGCGCACCACCGGCTTTAACCAGAACGACACCAAAGTGCTGGAGTATGTCCGCTGGGTGATGGTGCGCAAACGCGATGCCGACGCCCCTGCTCCCGAAACGGTCGTGCCCGATCTGCCCAAGGCGCTGACAGTTGACGATCTGTCGATCCCCGAAACGCTCGACTTCAGCAATTATGACTTTACCCTCGCGGGCGAGGCGCATCGCTGGGGCGATTATACCGTGGGCGAGATGATCGACCACGTGGATGGCGTCACCGTCGAAGAGGCGGAGCATATGATGGCCACGCGCCTGTGGCAGAACACGGCAAAGGTGCACTTTGACACCTCTGCCCGGCCGGACGGGTCGCGGCTGATCTATGGCGGGCACGTGATCTCGATGGCGCGGGCTCTGTCGTTCAACGGGCTGGCCAATGCGCAGATGATCGTGGGGCTAAACGGCGGGGCGCACGCAAACCCCTGCCTGTCCGGCGACACGATCCGTGCTTGGACAGAGGTCCTGGACAAAGCTGACACTGCCGCCCCCGGCGTCGGGGCCATCCGGCTGCGGCTGGTCGCCACCAAAGGCGGGGAGCCGTTCAAGCTGAAGGGCGAAGACGGCAAATACCTGCCCGATGTTCTGCTTGACCTCGACTATTGGGCACTGATGCCCAAATAACGGCGGGTGGCGGATTATTTGGCAGCCACCAGGCCGCATTTCCAGCGCAGTTGTGTCACTTCAAGAGAATTTGCGAGATGCAAGCAATGACAGGCGAAAGTTTGCTTGCCTCCCCACGTGCTTCGGCATTTTGTGATCACACGACAAATTCGTGTGATCACAAATGTCGCTTTTAGCTGGATAAACCTGTTTATCTTCGAAAAACTGTTACCGAGTATCAAGACTCAATCGTATAACACGATTAGACTGGAACAAAGACGGGACCGTTTTTTATGAACATCCACGAATATCAGGCGAAAGCCCTTTTGCGCAGCTTTGGTGCGCCAGTATCCGACGGTCGCGTCGTGCTGAAAGCCGAAGATGCGAAAACAGCCGCAGGAGAGATGGACGGGCCGCTTTGGGTTGTCAAAGCTCAGATCCATGCAGGGGGTCGCGGCAAAGGGTCGTTCAAGGAAGCGGACGCCGGAGACAAGGGCGGCGTACGCCTGACCAAGTCGGTTGAAGAAGCCGCCGAAGAAGCCAAGAAGATGCTGGGCCGCACATTGGTCACGCACCAGACCGGCCCCGCGGGCAAGCAAGTCAACCGCATCTACATCGAAGACGGCTCCGGTATCGAAACCGAACTTTACCTTGCATTGCTGGTTGACCGTCAGACATCGCGGATCGGTTTTGTCTGCTCGACCGAAGGCGGCATGGACATCGAGGAAGTCGCGGCGTCGACCCCTGAAAAGATCGTCAGCTTTTCTGTAGACCCCGCAACGGGCTACCAGGCATTTCACGGTCGTCGCATCGCTTTCACGCTGGGCCTTGAGGGCAAGCAGGTGAAACAATGCGTTACCTTGATGGGTCAGCTTTACAAAGCGTTCATCGAAAAAGACATGGAGATGCTGGAAATCAACCCGCTGATCGTTACAGATGGTGGCGACCTCAAGGTATTGGATGCCAAGGTCAGCTTTGATGGTAACGCCATGTATCGTCATAACGATATCGCGGAACTGCGCGACACCACAGAAGAAGACCCCAAAGAGCTCGAAGCGTCAAAATACGACCTGAACTACATCGCACTGGACGGTGAAATCGGTTGCATGGTCAATGGTGCCGGGCTCGCCATGGCGACGATGGACATCATCAAGCTTTATGGTGCGGAACCGGCCAACTTCCTTGATGTGGGGGGCGGTGCGACCAAGGAAAAGGTGACCGAAGCGTTCAAGATCATCACCTCTGATCCGCAGGTCAAGGGCATCTTGGTCAACATCTTTGGGGGCATCATGCGCTGTGACGTCATCGCCGAAGGTGTTGTCGCCGCCGTGAAGGAAGTCGGCCTCAAGGTTCCGCTGGTTGTCCGTCTTGAAGGCACCAATGTTGAAGAGGGTAAAGCCATCATCAACAACTCAGGCCTTGACGTGATTGCTGCCGACGACCTGAAAGACGGTGCGCAAAAGATCGTCAAAGCGGTCAAGGGCTAAGGGCACAGGACAAGCTGATGGAACATTCTCCTCGCACATCCCCTTTGGTGGCAGGCATCGCGCTTCTCGGCGCGGGCCTGCTGCTGTACCAGGTCAAGCCAACAGTTCTGTCCCTGCCTGCGCCTAACGGCAAATCCCGGCGAGATCGTGGCATCCGGCGCGTCGCACGCAAATCGCGTGACGGCGTGGCATCGCTGATGCCCAGCAATCTGACCGGATCTATCGGAAGGTCCCTGATAATCATGGGCCTCGGGCTTGTTACGATCCGCCTGCTTGATCGGTTCGTCAACGAAGAAGATGCCTTGTACTGATGCGGCTGATCGCACCTTTTCTCGTCAGCCTGGGGCTGTTGGTACCTGTGGTCGCGCACGGGCAGGATGCGGCGTTGGCCGCATTCAACGCCTGGTGCTTCAAGGCCGGGCAGACAGCCGATGGTATCCGCGCTCGGATGGAGCGGGACACGGCATCACCCTTGCCGTTTGACCTGACTTTCTGGGACGTATCCATAGAGCCCACCAGCCACGATATTCCCGTCGGGGTGGAACGACGCTGCGAGGTTTCCTTCAGCGGCAATCACACCGAACAGGCGGTTCAGGCGTTACGTCGACAGATGGCTACGCCGCCCGTATTCGGCACCGTGATCCCGTTGCCCGCAACCCATAGCGCTGAACCTGGCACCGTGCTTATCGAAGGACGCGAACTGCTGCGCGGGCGCGTGGCGGTTGTTCATGTCGGCCGGCGCAATGATCAAACATTTTTGGCCGTGGATCGTCTTTTTGATGGTCTGGGACTGCCGAGGGAGGGCTAACGAGATGACTAACATATCCAAACCAGCAACCGTTGCCAAATGGAGCATGGCAACCGCCGCTGCGCTTCTGCTTGCGGCATGCAACAACCCGCACAATGACGGCGTGCGGCACGGCGCTCAGGCCGTTCATCCTTCGGGTTCCGCCCTTTCCCTACGTTTGGCGCAGGCATCGGCGACACCTAAATAACTAATTACGCGCACTCCGGTGCGTCAAAATTGCAAGACAGGAGGCCCACATGGCCGTACTCGTAGACGAAAATACCAAAGTGATCTGTCAGGGCCTTACCGGTTCTCAGGGCACTTTTCACACCGAACAGGCCATCGCCTATGGTACCAAAATGGTCGGCGGCGTGACACCGGGCAAGGGTGGCCAGACGCATCTGGACCTTCCCGTTTTCAATTCCGTCCACGAGGCGCGCCACGTCACCGAAGCCAATGCAACCGTGATTTACGTGCCGCCGCCCTTTGCGGCGGATTCGATCCTCGAAGCCATTGACGCCGAGATGGAGCTGATCATCTGCATCACCGAAGGTATTCCGGTCCTCGACATGATGCGCGTCAAGCGGGCGCTTGACGGATCCAAGTCCCGCTTGATCGGGCCAAACTGCCCCGGCGTGATTACGCCTGATGCCTGCAAAATCGGCATCATGCCCGGCCATATTCACCGGCGCGGTTCCTGCGGGGTTGTTTCACGTTCCGGCACACTTACCTACGAGGCTGTGAAACAGACATCCGATCTGGGCCTTGGCCAATCTACCGCTGTCGGTATCGGTGGCGATCCCATCAAAGGGACCGAACACATTGACGTGCTCGAGATGTTCCTGGCTGACCCCGAAACACATTCAATCATCATGATCGGCGAAATCGGCGGTTCCGCCGAAGAAGAAGCCGCACAGTTCCTTGCCGATGAGAAGAAGAAAGGCCGTTGGAAGCCCACAGCCGGATTCATCGCGGGCCGCACTGCTCCTCCCGGGCGTCGCATGGGCCACGCCGGCGCGATCGTGGCCGGTGGTAAAGGGGACGCCGAATCAAAGATCGAAGCCATGAAACAAGCAGGTATCGTCGTCGCTGACAGCCCCGCAACCTTGGGCGAAGCCGTTCAGGATGCCATCGACAGAGGCTAAACCATCAGGGCCGGGCGGGTCTGGACCCTGCCCGGTCAACCATCACTAACCGTCGCGCGCTCATCAGAGGTATCGCCATGACAAACCAACCGCAAAACGACCAATTCCACGATACTTCCTTTTTGGAGGGGCAAAACAGTGCATACCTGGAAGCGATGTATGCACGCTATGCCGAAGATCCTGATGCGGTCGACAGTGCATGGAAGGCGTTCTTTCAGTCGATGGATGACGACAATGCCGACGTGAAAGCACAGGCTGCCGGCCCATCGTGGGCACGTTCCGACTGGCCGCCGATGCCACAGGACGACTTAACGTCGGCATTGACAGGTCAGTGGCCCGCCCCTGCTGAGGCCAAAGCGGCCGGCGACAAGATCGTCAATAAAGCCACCTCTAAAGGTATCGAGCTTTCGGACACCCAGGTTCAGCGCGCCGTGCTTGACAGCATACGCGCATTGATGCTGATCCGAGCCTATCGTATTCGCGGCCACCTTGCCGCCGACCTCGACCCGCTTGGCATGCGCGAAAGCGACACCCACCCGGAACTCGACCCAGCCTCTTATGGGTTCGGGCCTGCGGATATGGATCGCCCCATTTTTATCGACAACGTGTTGGGGCTTGAAATCGCAACGATGAAGGAAATCATCGGGATCGTCAAAAGCACCTACTGTGGAACCTTCGCGCTGCAATACATGCACATCTCGGATCCAGAACAATCTGCCTGGCTCAAGGAGCGGATCGAAGGCTATGGCAAGGAAATTCAGTTCACCCAAACCGGGCGCAAAGCTATTCTGAACAAACTGGTCGAGGCCGAGGGTTTCGAAAAGTTCCTGCACGTCAAATATATGGGTACCAAACGTTTTGGTCTGGACGGCGGTGAATCCCTGATTCCGGCGATGGAGCAGATCATCAAGCGCGGTGGCCAGCTTGGTATCAAGGACATCGTGATCGGCATGCCCCACCGCGGACGCCTCTCGGTTCTCGCCAACGTGATGCAAAAACCTTACCGTGCGATTTTCAACGAATTCCAAGGCGGCAGCTTCAAGCCCGAAGATGTCGATGGCTCCGGCGACGTAAAATACCATCTTGGCGCATCCTCGGATCGCGAATTCGACGGTAATACCGTGCACCTGTCGCTGACAGCGAACCCATCGCACCTTGAGGCAGTCAACCCCGTTGTTCTGGGCAAGGTTCGCGCCAAGCAAGACCAGCTGAACGACAAGCAACGCACCGCCGTGATGCCCGTGCTGCTGCACGGCGATGCAGCCTTTGCCGGGCAAGGTGTCGTTGCCGAATGTTTCGCGCTTTCGGGCCTGCGCGGCCACCGCACCGGCGGCACCATGCATATCGTGGTGAACAATCAGATCGGCTTTACCACCGCGCCGCACTTCAGCCGGTCCAGCCCCTACCCCACCGACAATGCGCTGGTGGTCGAGGCACCGATTTTCCACGTCAACGGTGATGACCCCGAAGCAGTGGTTCACGCCGCCCGCGTCGCTACCGAATTCCGCCAGAAGTTCCACAAAGACGTGGTGCTGGATCTTATTTGCTATCGTCGGTTTGGCCATAACGAAGGTGATGAGCCGATGTTCACCAACCCGGTTATGTACAAGAAGATCAAGAAGCAGAAAACAACCTTGACGCTGTACACCGACCGTCTTGTCAAAGACGGGCTGATCCCCGAAGGCGAAGTCGAAGACATGAAAGCCGCCTTTCAGGAAAAACTGAATACCGAGTTCGAGGCCGGGAAGGAATACCGCCCCAACAAGGCCGATTGGCTGGATGGCAAATGGTCACATCTGGATCGCGCCAAGGAAAAGAAATACCAGCGTGGCAAAACCGCCATATCCCCGGAGACCATGGCCGACGTTGGCAAGGCGCTCAGTACCGCGCCAAACGGGTTCCCCATTCACAAGACGGTGGGCCGTTTGCTTGAGGCCAAGGCCGAAATGTTTGCATCAGGCGAAGGCTTCGATTGGGCGACAGCCGAGGCATTGGCCTTTGGGTCATTGCTGACCGAAGGATATAAGGTCCGCCTGTCAGGGCAGGATTCAGCACGCGGAACATTCTCGCAGCGGCATTCAGCTTTGATCAACCAGGAAAACGAGGACCGTTACTACCCGCTGAACCACATTCGCGAAGGGCAGGCGGAATTCGAGGTGATCGATTCAATGCTGTCCGAATATGCGGTACTGGGTTTCGAGTACGGTTACTCGCTGGCGGAACCCAACGCGCTTACCTTGTGGGAAGCCCAGTTCGGTGATTTCGCCAACGGCGCGCAGATCATGTTCGACCAGTTCATCAGCTCGGGTGAATCCAAATGGCTGCGCATGTCCGGTTTGGTCTGCCTCATGCCGCACGGGTACGAAGGCCAGGGGCCTGAACATTCCTCTGCGCGTCTGGAACGCTTCCTGACCATGTGCGGCGGTGACAACTGGATCGTGGCGAACTGCACCACGCCCGCGAACTACTTCCACCTGCTGCGCCGCCAGCTGCACCGTAGCTATCGCAAGCCGCTGATGCTGATGACACCAAAGTCACTGCTGCGCCACAAGCTGGCCGTCAGCACCGCCGAGGAATTCACCACCGGGTCATCCTTTCACCGTGTGCTGTGGGACGATGCACAGCATGGAAATTCTGACACCACATTGGTGGCGGACGACAAGATCAAGCGGGTCGTCATGTGTTCGGGCAAGGTATATTTTGACCTGCTTGAAGAACGTGACGCCCGTGGCATCGACGACATCTATTTGCTGCGTTTTGAACAGTTTTATCCCTTCCCCGCGCAATCAGCGGTCAAGGAGCTTGAACGGTTCAAGAACGCCGAAATGGTCTGGTGTCAGGAAGAACCCAAGAACCAGGGGGCCTGGACCTTCATCGAGCCGAACATCGAATGGGTATTGGGCCGGATCAAGGCTACCTACACTCGTCCCGTTTATGCTGGGCGGGCCACCTCGGCATCGCCGGCAACGGGTCTCGGCTCGCAACACAAAGCCCAACAAGCAGCGCTTATCGACGAAGCACTGACATTCAAAGGAAAGTAACCCATGACCGATGTTCGTGTGCCCACCCTGGGCGAATCAGTGACCGAAGCCACCGTGGCAACATGGTTCAAGCAACCCGGCGACACGGTAGCGATCGATGAAATGCTCTGCGAGCTGGAGACAGACAAGGTTACCGTCGAAGTCCCCAGCCCTGTGGCCGGCACCCTGTCTGAAATCGTGGCCGCCGAAGGCGAGACTGTCGGCGTGGACGCATTGTTGGCCAGCATTTCTGAACAAGATGCCGGCACAAAGGATGCGCCGAAGGCCAAGGATGCCGCTGTCGACGAAGAGGCCGCAAGTCAGTCCCCGCGGAATGAGCACCCGTCCAAGGCCATCGATGCTGGCCCCGAAGACACCAAAGCCCGGGACGCGAGTGAACTCAGCGATGTCATGGTGCCGACCTTGGGCGAATCCGTCACCGAGGCGACGATCAGCACCTGGTTCAAGAAAGTCGGCGATATGGTCGCCCAGGACGAAATGCTGTGCGAACTTGAAACCGACAAGGTCAGCGTCGAGGTCCCCGCTCCTGCGGCGGGCGTATTAAGCGAAATCATTGCCGAAGAAGGCAGCACGGTCGAAGCCTCGGCCAAAATTGCGGTTATCAGCGCGGGCCAAGGGGCCGCGGCCGCTTCGACCGCACAGGAAAACGCACCTGCGCCGGCAGCTGCACCGCAATCGACCACCGGTGCCGACATCGAAGATGCACCCTCGGCCCGCAAGGCGATGGCCGAAGCCAACATCCGCCGCGATCAGGTTACCGGAACCGGACGCGACGGCCGCGTGATGAAAGACGATGTCGCCAAGGCTGTGGCGGCAGGCAAATCCGATGTGTCTGCACCTGCGCCAAGCGCCAAGGCGGCATCGCGCGCGCCTTCGTCGCCGCAGGACGCTGCACGCGGGGAACGCGTCAAGATGACCCGCCTGCGCCAGACAATCGCCAAGCGCTTGAAAGACAGCCAGAATACGGCGGCAATGCTGACGACCTATAACGAGGTCGACATGACCGAAATCATGGCGCTGCGCGACGAATACAAGGATCTGTTCCTCAAAAAGCATGGCGTCAAGCTTGGCTTTATGTCATTTTTCACCAAGGCCTGCATCCATGCCCTGCACGAAGTCCCCGAGGTAAATGCGGAAATCGACGGCACCGACGTTGTATACAAAAACTATGTCAATATGGGTATTGCCGCTGGCACTCCTACCGGCCTTGTCGTGCCGGTCATCAAGGATGCCCAGGATATGTCCTTTGCCACGATCGAAAAGAAGATCGGCGAAATGGGGGCGAAGGCTCGCGACGGCAAACTGTCGATGGCAGAGATGCAAGGGGGTACGTTCACCATCTCCAACGGCGGCGTATATGGCTCGCTCATGTCGTCACCCATCCTGAACCCGCCCCAGTCCGGCATACTCGGCATGCACAAGATTCAGGATCGCCCCATGGCGATCAACGGAAAGGTCGAAATTCGACCCATGATGTATCTGGCCCTCAGCTACGATCACCGTATTGTAGATGGAAAAGGTGCAGTGACCTTCTTGGTGCGTGTCAAAGAAGCCCTCGAAGACCCGCGACGCCTGCTCATGGATCTCTGATACAAACATAAACACCGCACCGCCTCGAAAGGACAGACGATGACAGAGACAACAATCCTCGCCAGCTATGGCCTGCTGATTATGATCACCATCTTGCTTCAGGTTCTTGGCGGTGCGCAACAGCTCAGCATAGGCTACCTGCTCTCATCACGCGACGAAACCCGTACCCTCAAAGGCATGACGGCACGTCTCAAACGGGCGCTCGATAACTCGATCGTGGCGATGACGCTGTTTGCTCCGGCTATCTTGATCTTGGTGACGCTCGACCGCACCAGTCCCTCAACGCTGCTTGCCGCGCAGGTGTTTCTGGTCGCGCGTATCGTGTATGTTCCGATGTATGCCTTTGGCGTCCCAACCTTGCGTACCTTGGCATGGCTGTCGGGGTTTGCGGCGACGGCAGTTCTCTACTTCCTCGCACTGTGATCCGTCAGCATCGCCATGACACCCGAACTCACCGTACTGACCCTTGCCGCCCTCCTGCAAGTCGTCACCTTCATCGCCTATGCTGTTCCGGCCAATCGTGAGCTTGGCCGCGGCTATACCATGTCTGCCCGAGACCGCGATCCGACAAGAACCATGACAGACCCTACGGCCCGCCTGGGCCGCGCCATGGACAATATGTTCGAGGCACTCATCCTCTTCGGCATTGCGGTGTTGGTGGTGCAGGTATCGGGGCAGAACACGCGCTACACGGCCACCCTGTCCTGGCTGTTTCTGTTCGCGCGCATCCTCTACGTGCCGGCATATTATTACGCATGGCGGCCAGGCCGTTCTTTGATCTGGGTTGTGGGCTTGACGGCCACGGTCCTGTTGCTTCTCGCGGCCCTCTTTTGACATTCCAAATGGATCAAAATCCCGGGGGCGTGCGCTTGCGCACGGGGGCAGCGCCCCCTCGACCAGACTTTCATCCACGCCCCTTCGCCCTATAATCCAAGCCTACCCTGACCTTCCAAGGAGACCCAAATGTCCAGCTACGATGTCATCATCATCGGTTCCGGCCCCGGCGGCTATGTATCAGCGATCCGCTGCGCTCAACTGGGCCTGAAGACCGCCTGCGTCGAAGGACGCGACACTCTGGGCGGCACCTGCCTGAACGTTGGCTGCATCCCGTCCAAAGCCTTGCTGCATGCCACCCACATGTTGCACGAAGCTGAACATAATTTTGCACAGATGGGCCTCAAGGGCAAAAGCCCGTCAGTCGACTGGAAACAAATGCTAAGCTACAAGCAAAGCACCATCGACACCAACACCAAAGGCATCGAATTCCTGTTCAAGAAGAACAAGATCGACTGGCTGAAAGGCTGGGCGACCATTCCCGAGGTCGGCAAGGTCAAGGTCGGGGACGAAGTTCACGAAGCCAAAAACATCGTCATCGCCACGGGGTCAGAGCCAGCGAGCCTGCCGGGCATCGAGGTCGACGAGCAGGTGATCGTGACATCTACCGGTGCCCTTTCGGTCAACAAGGTACCCAACAAAATGGTCGTGATCGGTGCGGGTGTGATTGGTCTTGAACTCGGGTCGGTCTACGCCCGGCTCGGTGCCGAAGTAACCGTGGTTGAATATCTTGATGCGATCACCCCCGGCATGGACGGCGAAATTCAAAAGAATTTCATGAGAATTCTCAAAAAGCAGGGAATCAACTTCGTCTTGGGGGCCGCGGTACAATCCGCCGAAAAATCGAAAGCCAAGGCCACTGTATCATATAAACTGCGCAAGGACGACAGCGAGCATCAGCTGGACGCGGATCTGGTTCTGGTTGCCACCGGCCGCAAGCCGTTTCATGACGGGCTGGGTCTCGACAAGCTCGGCGTCAAACTGACCGACCGTGGTCAGGTCGCCGTGAACGATCAGTGGCAAACCTCGGTCGAGGGCATCTATGCTATCGGGGACGTCATCGAAGGCCCGATGCTGGCCCACAAGGCCGAAGATGAAGGTATGGCCACCGCCGAGGTGATCGCGGGCAAGCATGGTCACGTGAACTATGGCGTCATCCCCGGCGTGATTTATACCCATCCCGAAGTATCCAACGTCGGTGTCACCGAAGAACAGCTCAAGAAGGAAGGTCGGGCTTACAAAGTCGGCAAGTTCAGCTTCATGGGCAATGCCCGCGCCAAGGCGGTATTTGCCGGCGAAGGTTTCGTGAAACTCCTTGCCGACAAGGAAACAGATCGGATTTTAGGGGCACATATTATCGGCCCGGGCGCGGGTGATCTCATCCACGAAATCTGCGTGGCGATGGAATTCGGTGCATCTGCCGAAGATCTCGCCATGACGTGCCACGCACATCCGACCTATTCCGAAGCGGTCCGCGAGGCTGCATTGGCCTGCGGCGACGGCCCTATTCATATGTAGCGATAATCAGGGTGGGCATTTGTGCCCACCTCCGCGATGGTGAGCAGCAATGCAGAGCAACGTCTGACCAGGATGCGCTTTGCCCATCGACGCCCATCGACGATTTATGTCATCGTAACCATCGGCGGGTGCGGGTCATCGCGCCGTGACACGTGTGCGATCCTTATTGCGCTGCGCGAAACCCGGCTTCGTCAAGCAATGCATCGGATCGTGTTTCCACGACATTCTCGAGCTTTTTCATAAATTCGGCGCGCCCCAGACCCGGCGGGATCGGCTCCAAAAACGCCACCACCGCGACTCCCGGTCTGCGGTAAAAACCGCGGCGCGGCCAGAAATAACCCGCATTGGTGGCGACAGGGACACAGACCTGTCCCATCTGTTCATAAAGCGCGGCTGTACCGGTCTTGTACGGCATTGACAAACCGGGCGCGACCCGCGTGCCTTGCGAATAGATGACCAATTGTCCGGGCTCTGCTTCGCCGGCTTTTACGTCGGCAAGCATCTTTGATATTGCCGCTCCGCGCTTGCCACGGTTGACTGCGACCATTTCCATGCGCTTGGCGTACAGGCCGATAACGGGCGTCCAGAGTATCTCTTTTTTCATGATGAATTTTGCCACCGGCAAAGCATTGAATATCATCAATATATCAAGGAACGACTGGTGCTTCGCAGCAACCAGCACCGCGCCCTCGGGCACAACGCCACGCACTTCGCAGCGCATGCCGACGATCTTTTCGGCCATCCACATCGTGCCGCGGGCATAAGCCTTGCACCCTGCATATGCGCCACGCTTGGAAAACATTGCCCATGGGGCGTAAATCAATCCCACCACGGGCATGTATACCGTCGCCAGCACCACAAACGTGATCGAGCGTATCCACTGCAACATCAAGCTAGTCCTTTTAACGTCCGTCGGGCTGCGGCTCCGGTGGCGGCGAAAGCAACCCCCCCGGACAGAAACGGCACAATCAGCGGCACCAGCCAATGCCAGCCCTGAAATCTCAGGCCGGTCAGGAAGGCTCCTGTATCGGTGGACGTCGGCAAGAGCAATATCGCCAGCATCCCGACCGCTGTACCGCCTGCCGCACCTGCCAGGGCGCGCAGGGTAAAGCGCCGGATAAATGCCTGTGCGATATAGCCGTCGGTGGCACCGACAAGGCGCAGCACCGCGATGACCTGTGCATTGGCAGACAGCGCCGCATGCGCGGCCAGCGTTACCATGGCGGCCAACGAAGCAACGATCAGAACCGTGGATACCCACCCCAGCAGCCTTAGGCGCGATGCGGCCTTAACCAGCGGTTCTCGCCAACGGCTGTGGTTATCCAGCACTGCGCCGGGTACTTCGGCGGCCAGCCGCAACCGCAACCCGTCCACATCCATACCATCGCTGTCTTCGACAATTTCAATGAGCCGAGGAACCGGCAAGGCGTCAATGGCCAGATCGGCACCGAACCATGGTGCCAGCAATGCTTGTTGTTCGGCATCGGTTAGCGCTCTCGCCGATGCCACGCCCTTGGTCGTTTCCAAAATACGCAAAGCGGCGGACGTCTGCGCCGCGCGCTGATCAACCGGAGCCACGACCCGGATTGTCGCGGTGCGGGCCAGTTGTTGGCCCCAAATATCGGCCAGTCGTCCCGAAGCCAGTGAAAGCGCCAAAGCAAACACCGCGAGAAATGCCATTGTTGCGGCTGCAAATAATGTCAGCTGTGCTGTGAAGCCTGACGGCGGCACCACGCGATCAGCCTGACGGTCCCCGCTCCAGAGCGCCTGCATCGCTGTGCGAAGCATTTTCAAAGATCTGCTCCTGCCAATTGGATGCGCCGGTTCGCGATTCGCAGCACACGTGCCTGCACCTGCGCTTTGGTCGCCCGAATGAGCCCCAAGTCATGGGTGGCGATCAATACGGTTTTTCCCATCTTGTTCAGCTCTACCAACAGCCGCAACAGCCGTTGCGACATTTCCCAATCCACGTTTCCGGTCGGTTCGTCGGCCAGCACCACATCGGGTGACATGATGACCGCGCGCGCCAAGGCTGCACGCTGCCTTTCGCCGCCTGAAAGTTCGGGGGGCAGGGCATCCTTGCGATTGGTCAAGCCCACCCATGACAGCAGTTCCGACAGGTCTTCACCGCCGGTTTCGGCGTGTCTGCCCGAAACAGTCAGCGGTAGCCCGATGTTGTCCACGAGCGGAAGATGGTTGAGAAACTGGCAATCCTGGTGCACCACGCCCACGCGCCTGCGCACCATCGCGATTTCGTCACGGTCCATGTTGCGGACGTCGTTTCCAAACAGGGACACATGACCCGCAGTCGGCAGCAGCGCCCCATAACACAGTTTCATCAACGTGGTTTTGCCCGACCCCGACGGACCGGTCAGGAAATGGAACGACCCTGGTGCCAGCTTGACCGAAACATCGGACAAAAGCTCGCCTCCGCCATAGCTGTAGGCCACGTTTTCAAACTCGATCACACGCATATCCTGCTTGGTTTGAACTGTTGTGCCTCAGCACCGCTTGGGTTTCAATGCACCCAAGCCAAGGCTTTGCATGAAGATTGCACTTTTCCTGCGGATTTCTAGGACATAAGGTTGATTTAACGTGAAATTAGTGAGGTTTCTAATGGGCCGGGACACGAAATGCGACTGATCTGCCCAAATTGTGACGCACAATACGAAGTGCCGGACGAGGTCATTCCAACCTCTGGACGGGATGTGCAATGTTCAAACTGCGGTCAAACATGGTTTCAGCATCACCCAGATAATGTGCTGCAAGAAGACAGCGACACCCGCACCGATCGTGCCCCGGACGAGAACGATCGACCGCTTTCGCGCCGTTCGCCCGAACCGACCGCTGTACCTTCTGGCGAACGCAAAAAGCTTGATCCGTCAGTCGCCGACATATTGCGGCAAGAAGCAGAAGCTGAACAGGAGGCCCGGCGTCGCAGGCAGGCCGCCTCGCTGGAAAGCCAACCTGATCTGGGCTTGGAAGGTGCCGATGAACCAAAACCTCGGGAACGGTCGGAACGCGCCCATTCCAAGCTGTCGCGGCCAAGCGCCAAACAAGAAAGGCAAGCACCACCGGACGATATCGCAGCCACGGCCATCGGATCACGGCGTGATCTGTTGCCCGATATCGAAGAGATAAACTCCACTTTGCGCACGGGAAATGAACGCCGTACGCTTCCGTCGAGCCATCATGCCAAAACCCAGCCCAGAAAAGCCGAACGCAGTGCATTTCGGTCGGGTTTTCTGATTGTTGTGATTATTGCGACGCTTATGGTGGGGGTTTACCTGATGGCACCTGATCTCGGTACTGCGGTACCGCAGCTGGAGCCGTATCTCACTGCATACGTCACCTGGATCGACGCGGCGCGGCTGTGGTTAGACGCAACGCTGCAAAACGTCTTGCAATGGTTGGATGCCAAGGCGTCGCAGTCAGCGGGGTAAGAGCCGCGCCATCCAAAAGGCCTGATGGTCAGAAGCGGTCCAGCAAACGGTTCAGATAGTCACGTTCCACCTCTGGCCGTGCCGTCTGCGCCGAGCGACGTCTGATTTCATCCAGCAACTCGCGAGCGCGCCCATAGGCATCGTTGTCCAGGGCAAGTTCACCTTCGGACCCTTGCGCGCCATTGGCACCCTGCTCGCGGCCGAGCGGATCCTGACCATCTGCTTTTCGGTTGCCTTTCGCGGAGCCCTGACCCGGATCGCCGGGATTTTGCTCTTTTGCCATGGCCTCGCCAAGCGCTCTCATACCGTCGCGCAAGGCTTCCATTGCTTGCGACTGGTTATCTATCGCTTCGGCCAGATCATTTCTGCGCAAGGCGTCTTCGGCCCCATCCATGGCACGGCCTGCACGATCCAATGCATCCCGTGCAGCGTCCCCCTCGGGGGTGCCACCACCAGGAAGCCGACCTTGCTGGCGGCGCAATTCGTCGCGCAAAGCCTGCTGGCGATCCGCAATAGACCCTTGGCCCTGGCCCGGTTGCGCCTGACCATCATTCGGCCCCGGTTGTTGCCCGGGTTGGTTCTGGCCCTGCTGCGGGCTTGCACCGGGTTGCTGTCCTTGTTCCTGTCCGTCTTGCTGACCGGTTTCACTATTCGGATTGAAACGGTCCTGAAGGTCGCGAAACGCCTGATCGCTCAACCCTTGCTGGTCACGCAATGTATCCGCCAGCCCTTCCATCGCCTGCTCGCTTGGACTTTGGCCCTGTTGTCCGGGCTGACCTTCGGTGACGCGCATGTTCTCCATCAACTGCTGAAGTTCGCGCAATGCCTGTTCAGCCTCGGCCATGCGGCCTTGCTCCATCAGTTCCTGAATACGGTCCATCATGCGTTGCAAGTCGTCCTGCGTCATCTGCATGGTGTCGCCCTGCGGGGCGTTTTCCTGCTGCTGGTCACCCTCTTGCGCCTGCTGACGTTGCAACTGGCGCATGTAATCATCTGTCGCGCGGCGCAACTCGTCCATCAACTCGGCTATTTCCTCGTTCGAGGCACCATTCTTCATCGCCTCCGAAAGCCTCTCCTGGGCCCTGCGCATGCGCTCCAGGGCGTCCGCCAGAACGCCTTCTTCCAGTTCGATCGCCAAATCCCAAAGATCATCCGCGATCTCGGTCTGCACCTCATCCGTCAGGCCATAGGTCGCACGAATTTCCAATCGTTCGATCTGCTGGCGTAATCGCAATGCAGAGGTTTGCGTGCGAAACACGTCTTCGGGACGATATGCTACCGCCTTGAGGATTTGCGCCAGTCTCGACGCGTTTGCCTTGGCCCACAACAGGTCGCGCCTTTGTTCAATCACGGCTGCGGCCAGTGGGTCGAAAAAGCGTCGCCCCGGCAAGATCATGTCGGCAGGCGGTGTAACCGCCTGTTGTTCTGACGCATCGAGCACGGTCAGGCTTACCTTGACCGGCAGATTGGCCCAAGGGTGTTTCGAAAAATCCTCGATCAGGTTCTCTTGAAAACGACTGCGGTCACCCGCAATAGGCATTGGCAATGGTACGATGATCTCGGGCCTGTCATCGGGTGCGGTTTCCAATCCATAGCGCCGATCTACCGACGCCAGATCAAGGCTGATCCGGGCCTCTCCTGCCTCGACGCCATAGTCGTCACGCGCGGCAAACGGCAGACGCATTTCACCCAAGGCGGCGACTTCGGGCTCTGCGGTAATTTCCACCTCTGGCTTGGCATCCGGCAGCATAACGATGTTCCACGCCCGCCCGTTCGGCCCATCAATGCTGATATCACCGCTTTGGGCGACCTTGAAATCAACCACAACCGCGGCTTGGGTATCATCGGTCGGGGTGGTGCCAGATACGGTTTCGGAAACCGACAATGCCCCGACTTCGCCATATAGCCGCAGGGTAATCAGCGTGCCTGCGGGAAGATACAATGGCTCTTCCTTGAGGTCGGCGAGATAAAGCGTCGGTTTACCGGTATAGCGAGGAGGCTCGGCCCAGCCTTCCCACACCGGGCCGCTGACCACACCGCCCGCAGAGGGTGCCATGCCTACGACTGACCCGATGCGCAACACCGAACCAAAGATCAACGCCACACCAAAGGCTAGCACCGCGACATATCGCAAAGCATAGGGATCACGGTGCGACACCCGCAAATCAGCGGGAACGGCCTGGGCGGTCGCGGCGCGCTCAGCCATTCGCGCTCTGTGAGCCTGCCAAACCGCGATAGACCCGGCGTCAGTCGCCCCAATCGCCTGCTTGTCCATCAGGGCTTGAATAGGTCGGCCGGGCAAGCTTGCATCCAGTCTTGCCAACGCGTCAATCCGTGACGGCACCTTGATGTGGCGAACCGCATAGAACACCCCGCCGATCGCGCACAACAGGACCACGACAGTGGCTGCGTAAACAAGGTCCACGGCGACAATATCCTGGATCCCCAACATCAGCGCCGCCAGTACGAACAACGCCAAAGCCAGCAACGGCCATAGCCCCTGCACCAATTGTTCGGCCCACATCCCCAGCCATGTCAGCCTGAGCGGCCAGCGTATCGTGGCCAGCCCGTCTTGCTGGTTATGATCTGGAAATGGATTCATCTGGTGCTGTGCTCCCAAGTGGGTTTCACACGCGGTGCGCGGTCAAAGCCATTCAGGGATGATATCGCGATTTATCATTTCGTCAAACGTCGGACGTTGGCGGATAACCGCAAATTGATCGCCGTTCACCAAAACCTCGGGGATCAAAGCCCGCGAGTTGTATTCGCTGCTCATCACCGCACCATAGGCCCCGGCGCTGCGAAAGGCGACCAAGTCACCCGCGGACAGCTCTGGCATCATCCGCTGCTTGGCAAAGGTATCGCCAGTTTCGCAAACCGGCCCCACAACATCATAGGGGCGCTGTTCACCCCCTACCGGAGGTTCGAGAACCGGGATTATATCGTGATAGGCATCATACATGGCAGGCCTGATCAGATCGTTCATCGCGCCGTCGATGATAAGGAAATCGCGACCTTCACCGGATTTGACGTAAATGACCTCGCTTACCATCAGTCCCGCATTGCCCGCGATCAGGCGCCCTGGCTCAATCTCGATCTCGCAATCAAGATACCCCAAGGTACGCTGCACCATAGCGCCGTAATCTGTCGGCAGTGGCGGCGCGGCATTGCTGCGCTCGTAGGGGATGCCCAGACCACCGCCCAGATCAAGGCGGCGAATGTCGTGACCGTCTGTACGCAAAAGCTCGGTCAGCTCTGCCACCTTCTGATAGGCCTGCTCGAACGGGGCCAGATCGGTAAGCTGGCTACCGATGTGCACGTCAATCCCGATAACCTCGAGGCCCGGCATAGAGGCTGCAAGCCGATATACATCCCGGGCCCGGGCGATCGGAATGCCGAATTTATTCTCGGATTTGCCCGTCGCGATCTTGGCATGGGTCTTGGCGTCGACATCGGGGTTCACCCGGATCGTGATGGGCGCGACCTTGCCCAGAGATTGCGCAATCGCGTCGAGCTGCGCCATCTCGGGTTCGGATTCGACGTTGAATTGCCGAATGCCCCCTTCGAGCGCCAGCCGGATTTCCGACGCCGTTTTGCCGACTCCCGAAAAAACGATCCTGTCACCCGGTACGCCCGCGGCCTTGGCGCGCAAATATTCGCCGGCAGACACCACATCCATGCCCGCGCCCGCCCGCGCCAGCGTCTTGAGAACCGCTTGGTTTGAATTGGCTTTCATTGCATAGCACACCAGATGGTCCATCCCATCCAATGCGTCATCGAACGCTTTGAAGTGCCGTAACAGCGTCGCTGTAGAATACACGTAGAACGGCGTGCCGACCGCCGCCGCAATTTCCGAGATTGCAACATCTTCGGCAAACAAAGCGCCATCGCGATACAGGAAGTGATCCATATTTTCGGGCTCCTAGCCTATTCCTGCCGAAGATACCGGCGTCATTTCACGGGGGCGGACCGCAGGAACAGATACAGCGGCAGGCCACAACTGACCCCAATAGCAAAGGTTGCGGGAATGGCAATCAGCGCCCGCCAATTGCGGCGTACCGAAACTTCGGCCAACACCCAGAGCGTCAGCGCAATCGCGGCAATCGTCAGATCCCACACCAGCCCCGAGGTCGCTGCATTGACATGCCAGGCATCGACCATTCCACCCAGATCCAGCCCATTGGTCAGAAACCAGGAAACGAAGTAATACATCGGATGGACAGCACCCCAGACAGCCAAGGCAAGATAGGTCATTCGCAAAATCGACACGGTCAATGCCCTGCCGATATGCCGACGGTGCCCCGCCCTGATACGTGCATCCCTTGTTCAAGGTTGTCGGGCTGTTGCCGCCAGTTCGTTGCCTGGCGGTTTTGTATCGCGGTATCGCCGACGCATGCGGTCAGAAGGATTGCAGTAAAAATCAGCGCCGCTGTAAGCTTCACAGCGTCCATCCCGCCACGCCCACACGCAAAGCCCCGCGCCCCATGCTGACACCTGTCCCAACAGACACGCCCGAATTAGATAACGTGACCGAACTGTGAACCTTCGGAGGCTGAGGTTCGCCGTCAGCGCCGCATGCGGCGAGCGTTAACAACAAAAGAAGGGCGGCGAGGCGTTTCATCCAACAAGACCTTTCCAACGGGAAATTTGCTTGCGCACCTGTTCGGGTGCAGTTCCGCCATAAGACATACGCGAATTCACAGAATTTTCTACGCCCAGAACGTCAAAAACATCTGCTGTAATGCCATCATGAGCGGATTTCATCTGCTCCAGCGTCAGGTCCGGCAGGTCGCAGCCGTTCTGTTCGGCCAATGCCACCAGCGATCCGGTGATGTGATGCGCATCGCGGAACGGCAGCCCCAGCACGCGGACCAGCCAATCGGCCAGATCGGTCGCGGTGGAAAAGCCCGACCCGGCCGCGGCGGCCAGGCTGTCGCGGTTGGCGGACATATCCCTGACCATGCCTTCCATCGCGGCCAATGCCAGCATCAGGTTGTCGGCGGCGTCAAAGACCTGCTCCTTGTCTTCCTGCATGTCCTTGGAATAGGCAAGCGGCAGCCCTTTCATCACCATCATCAGCGCCACATTGGCCCCCATAATGCGGCCAATCTTGGCGCGGATCAGTTCCGCCGCGTCGGGGTTCTTTTTCTGCGGCATGATGCTCGACCCGGTCGAGAAACGGTCAGACAGGGTCACGAAACGGAATTGCGCCGAGGACCAGATCACCAGCTCTTCGGCGAAACGGCTCAGGTGCATGGCGCAGATCGATGCAGCGCTCAGGAATTCGAGTGCGAAGTCACGGTCGCTGACCGCATCCAGCGAATTGGCGGCCGGACGGTCAAAGCCAAGCGCCTGTGCGGTCATGTCGCGGTCAATCGGAAAGGACGTGCCCGCAAGCGCAGCCGCGCCCAAAGGCGATTCGTTCATCCGTGCCCGCGCGTCGCGCATTCGGCTCAGATCGCGGCCAAACATTTCGACATAGGCCATCATATGGTGACCCCAGGTCACGGGTTGGGCGGTCTGCAAATGAGTAAAACCGGGCATGACCCAATCGGCCCCGGCCTCTGCCTGACCCACCAAGGCCTTGATCAGTGCCAACAGGCCGGTTTCAGCAGCATCGAACTGGTCACGCACCCAAAGCTTGAAATCGGTTGCAACTTGGTCGTTTCGGGACCGGCCCGTGTGCAGACGGCCTGCGGGTTCGCCGATAATCTCCTTCAGGCGGGCCTCGACATTCATGTGGATGTCCTCAAGCGCCGTCGAATAATTGAAGGTTCCGCCTTCGATCTCTGACAACACCGTAAGCAGTCCCTCGCGAATTGCCTCTGCATCGCTATTGCTGATGATATTTCGGGCCGCCAACATGGCCGCGTGCGCCCGTGACCCTGCGATATCCTGCGCTGCCATGCGCTGATCAAACGAGATCGAGGCGTTGATCGCTTCCATGATCGCATCCGGTCCGGCGGCGAAACGGCCACCCCACATCTTGTTCGAAGTCGTATCGGTCATCAGGCAAACCCCTTGGCGGGAAAATGGAAAAAGTAATGCTCGGGGTCGTTTACACTGCGCCGGCGTTCGGTGCAAACCCCGGCTTGGGTGAAACCGTTCATGCTGTGGTGCTGGCAACGTCGGCACAGGCAATCCGGTGGCGGGCTACCCGGTCATCCGGCAAGGCAGGCCATTCAGGCCGCATGGTTCAAAATTGCCGCTTCAGACATGCTCAGGTTACGCCGCGCATAGCCGCCATAGGTATGCGGGTCGAAATCAACCTGCGGAAATTTCCCTAGCAGGCGGGCGCGGTCTGTGGCGTCCAGGGTTTCAAGCGACGCAGATGCGGGGTGGAAGCTTTCTGTTTCGACACCATTGGCCCATAACACCTGATGGAAATCGAGCAGAAGGTGAATATACGTCACTTCGCGCGCGTGGGCATCTATGGTCACACTGGTGCCATTCACCAGATCACGCGCGGTGACCAGCACCTCGGAAGTGTTGAAAAGGCTGCGCGCCGCATCGCCGGTGATCAGCACCCGGTGGCTGGGTGAAACCAGCAAATCCTGGTCTGGCCGGGTCTGGCCCAACGCGTTGGCGTGAAACCGGACAGGGCGCAGCTGAGGCATGGCAAACAGCCGGGCACCGCTCATCCGGCGACGACCGATCCAACGGATAGGCTGAAGGCCGTTGTCCTTGGTCTGAACCATTTCGCCTTCGCGCAGATGCTCGATGCGTGACGACCCTGTGCCTGTCCGGATCATCGTACCGGGGGTAAAACAAATCACACCTGCACCGCTCTGGTCCAGCCGATCCGGCGATATGGTCGCCAGCGCATGGTCCACGATCCAAAGATCTGTATCGCGCGGCGGCAACTGATCCAGAAACATCAACAATGGCTGACTGCCCCGGCCCACTTCGATCAAGGTCGCCGTGTAACGCCTCACCCCATCCGTCATGGTAAAGCTGTTATGCATCAACGGCGTGTGCATATCGCCACCGTGCGGTTCGCGCCGGATAGGAGGCTGTTTTTCCAGCGCGGCACCGACAAGGCGTTGCACCTTGCGTGCGGCACGCCGGCGCAATTGTGCTGCATCATCTGCCCGGTCAAGTCGCAACACGTTATTCGGACCATCGACACAAATTGTATCGCCTCGCCAAGACCAGGCAGCTCCCACTTTGAGTGATTGAACCGGCGCGGCCTCTAGCCCGTCTATTTCTGTTTGCGACCAGCTTATGACAAACGTGCCTAGAAAGCCCGTTTTAAACACTGTTCACCTGCCTCGATCTTCTTTTTGTTATGGACAGGGTAGCAAAGCAGCGCCTTTGTGGGAAGGCGAAAAGTTCGGAGTGTGCGGACCTCGGCCAGTGCGTTCAGACGGGTTTGATTTGCGTCGCCCGTCGGGTGACAAACGACACCAACCGGGCATCAGAACGCGTAATTTATGCGCACCGATCCGACAACCTGGTCGTTCGGCTGGGTCGAATATTCCTTGCCCAACCAAGTCAGCCCATAGAATGCCGATAGCCGTTCGCTTTGCCAGTGAACACCCATACGCAACCGCTTTCTTTGGTTGGTGAGCACGTATCCACGGTCACGTGGCAAATAGGTACTTGAACTGACATGGGCGATATCGGCCCCAGCGACCCAGCTAAAGCCGGTCGCGGCATCGTTCTGGATAACCCGATAGCGATGACCGGTGGTCGTATCACGGACCAGAAGCTCTTGGTGGCCCACCCCGCCAAGGGTGAGGTCGAAACCTGCGCGGACCAGATCTTCGACGCCGGCCTGTGCTTCTATGAATGGCCGCAGGCTGGTCGTGGTCCCGAAATCGAACCGCCGCCCTGCTTCGATCAATATCGTCGGATGAAAGCCATTGCCAATTTGTCCGGCAAGGGTGCGGTCAGATGGGGCGGGCGCGCCGATCAGTTGGTGAAATTGTTGCTGTAGCTCGCCCAGTTGAGTTTGGGGCCCGGTTGCATAGATCGACGCACCCAACGCGAATTCAATGTTGTTACGTTCAAAATGGGTATGAACACCGACCGACAAAGCACCCGCCCAAGGCCGAGATCCCGGTCGGGGATTGTTCAAGCGATCGGGTGCCAGCACCTCCAACCCGAGGCGCAGTTCGACGAGGGCACCGGCTGCACGCGGCAGATTTCCGTCCCACTCTCGCCCCCATACCCGCGAGGAAGAGAACGACCCCGTGCGCTCTCGGTCTCGCAGATCACCGAGCAAATCGTTATTGATCAAGCGCCCGTACCCCAACCGGGTAAGCTCGCCCCCGGCGGCGGTGACCGGCACGGTCATGAGGCAGATCAGTATGACAGACAAGGATCGAAACATCGTTACTCCGAAGATTATGTCACCGTCCCTTGCCATTGGAGGGTAGGCGATCGAGATTCGCTGGCTCAGTGATGGCAACTTATTGCCGCTAACAAAACACCAAGCCCGCGTTTGCGCCAAGATAGTTTCAAAACGTTGCAATACGCCGACATTACGCTAACGTTACGACAGCGAAACAGCAAAAATTTGGACCCCCCGATGTCAAGCTCAGTACCCCCTGCAACTCGTCGTATCGTATCGTCCCGCCATCTTGCCGAAGGTGAAGGGTGGGAAGCATCCGAACTGGAATACGGTATGATCATTGCCTATAATGCCTTCAGTCGCTGGATGATGCGGTGTATGGCGGCGGCTGGCAATCCCGACCTGACCTCTCTGGAAATCCTGGTGCTACACAATACCAACCACCGTGACCGCGAAAAGCGCCTGACGGATATTTGTTTTCTGCTGAATATCGAAGACACGCACACGGTCAACTATGCCTTGCGCAAGCTGCTGAAGTCCGGCCTGCTAGAGGCTGAGAAGCGTGGCAAGGAAGTATTTTACCGCACATCCGAAAGCGGCACCCAATTGATCGAGGCGTATCGTGCAGTGCGAAATGCCTGCCTGATCGACAGCATGGGCCACACCGATATCAAAGGCGACGATCTGCGCGAGATTGCCGCGCAGTTACGTACGATTTCGGGACAATATGATCAGGCCAGCCGCGCGGCAGCATCGCTTTAGCTGCGGACGCCCAGATTACTGGCGGCACGGGCCAGTTCCGTGATAGCCGTCCAATCGCCTTTGCGCACAAGGTTGTCAGGGGCAACCCAACTGCCTCCTGCGCAAACCACGTTGGGCAGCAACAGATAGCTGTCCGCATTTGCCGGACTGATCCCGCCGGTCGGGCAAAATCTAATTTGCGGCAACGGCGAAGCCAAGGATTTCAGGGCAGGTGCCCCCCCGGATGCTTCGGCGGGAAAGAACTTGAGCATATCGTACCCGCGTTCATACAATCGCATCGCTTCGCTGGCCGTGGCTGCGCCGGGCAACATGGGCAGGTCCAGATCTTCTGCAGCTCGTAAAAGCTTGTCAGTCGCGCCGGGCGATACCCCGAACTTTGCTCCGGCATCGACGGCACGTTTCACATCGTCCGGAGTAATCAACGTACCAGCCCCGACGATACCGCCCTCGACCTTGGCCATTTCGGCGATCACCTCAAGAGCCGCGTCGGTGCGCAATGTCACCTCAAGCGCCGGCAGTCCTCCGGCGATCAGTGCTTCGGCCAATGGGCGGGCGTGAAGCACGTCATGCACGACCAACACCGGAACAATCGGGGCGCGTTTACAGATGGCGTAGGCAGCAGCGCTGGCGTCTTGGGGGGTCATATGGATTATCCTTCGATCAAAATCAGATACTACTGGCACCGGCATCTGCCGCGCCTACGGTTCTTCGGAAAGTAGCGAAAAGCTCGCGCCCTTGTCCGTATTCGTTGCCCGTCAGGTCGGCAACCGCTTCGGGCCGATCCAACGCGCCTTGGGTCAACACCTCAAGGCGTCCTTCATGGGCGTCTACGCGAATAAGGTCTCCGTCCTGTATTCGTGAAATGGGGCCACCGTCCAAGGCTTCGGGGCACACATGGATCGCGCTCAGCACCTTGCCGGATGCCCCAGACATACGTCCATCAGTAACCAACGCCACCTTGAGCCCGCGCGCTTGCAGGTTCGCCAAAATCGGCGTCAGGCTGTGCAATTCAGGCATACCATTGGCCTTGGGCCCCTGAAAACGTACGACCACGACGACATCCTCGCTGAATTCGCCGTTCTTATATGCGTCCTTGACCGCCTCCTGATCGTGAAACACCCGCGCTGGGGCCTCAACGATGTGGTGTTCCGGTTTGACGGCAGATATCTTTGTCACGGCATTACCCAGCGATCCCGACAAACGTTTCAAACCGCCAGTTGGCTGGAACGGGGCGTCGACCGGGCGCAGGATCTTGTCGTTCAAGGTTTCCTTAGGACCAGCGACCCATTCCACCGCACCGTCTTTCAACTTTGGATCCTGAGTATAGCGTTCAAGACCATCGCCTGCGATGGTTTTGACATCATTGTGCAGCAAGTCACCCGAGAGAAGCTGACCGATCATGTAGCCCAGCCCACCGGCCGCGTGGAAATGGTTCACATCAGCCAACCCGTTCGGATACACCCGCGCCAGCAATGGGGTCACGTCAGCCAGATCCGAGAAATCCTGCCAGTCCAGCACGATCCCGCCAGCGCGGGCCATCGCAACAAGATGGATCAACAGGTTGGTAGAACCGCCCGTGGCATGCAGACCGATGATTCCATTCACATAGGCTTTTTCATCCAGCACATCGCACACGGGGGTGTAGCTGTTGCCCAGATGACTGATCGCCAGCGCGCGTTGCGCCCCTGCGATGGTCAGCGCATCGCGCAGCGGCATGTTGGGATTGACGAAAGAAGCGCCGGGCAAGTGGAGGCCCATGAACTCCATCAACATCTGGTTAGTGTTGGCCGTACCATAGAAGGTGCAGGTACCCGGACCATGGTAAGCCGCCATTTCCGAGGCCATCAGTTCCTCGCGTGTGGCTTCACCTGCTGCGAACTTCTGGCGAACGATGGCTTTTTCGTCGTTGGAGATGCCCGAGGTCATCGGCCCCGCGGGCAAGAATACCGCGGGTAGATGACCGAACGCCTGCGCCGCGATAACCAAACCCGGCACGATCTTGTCACACACGCCAAGGAAAACCGCGCTGTCGAATGTATTGTGACTTAACCCCACCCCGGCAGCCATCGCGATGATGTCGCGCGAAAAAAGGCTAAGCTCCATGCCCGGTGTGCCTTGGGTCACGCCATCGCACATAGCAGGCACGCCACCCGCTACCTGTGCGGTTCCCCCGACGGCGCGTGCTGCTTCCCGAATGATCTCGGGAAAGCGCTCAAACGGCTGGTGGGCCGACAGCATGTCATTATACGTCGTTATGATCCCGATGTTTCCCGCTGATTTGGTCGCCAGCGCCATTTGATCGGGACCTGCCCCCGCGTAAGCATGTGCCTGGCCACTGCACGACAAATGGGCTCGAGCCGGGCCTGCCTCGGCGGCCCGGCGCATCCGCGCAAGATAGGCGTCGCGGGTATCAGCGCTGCGTTTGATAATCCGTTCGGTCACACGCAATACGGTATCGTTTGGCATTGAACTTCCCTTTGCAATCTGGATCCGGTGGGTATTGAAAATAATCCGATAGCCTCGCCCGGCAATGTTAGCGCTAACTTATCATTGTCCGGTGTATTTTGTAAACCCGATGCACGGCTTGTAAGCCCCGTTGTGAAAATTTCCTTTCCCCGCCAAAACAGGTATCCTAAACACGCCCAATGACACATGATGACTTTTCATATCTGATCGGGGTGGACGGCGGCGGTACCGGATGCCGCGTCGCGGTGGCCTCTCTTGATGGGCGGATATTGGCCGAAGCCAAAGGCGGGCGCGCAAATGTTAGTACCGATTGCGCCGAAGCCATCACCAATATCATGCGTGCAACCCATGAGGCCGTGCAGAAAGCCGGCCTAAGCATCGCTGACACGGACCGGGCTGTGGCACATCTTGGGTTGGCCGGGTATACCGGTCCAGAGATCGGCAGACAAATTACCGCGCTGCTTCCCTTTGCAAGAACCGTGGTATCCGAAGATACCAATACCACCATTGTCGGAGCAATCGAACAAGAAGACGGCTATGTCATTGCGCTTGGGACAGGCACGATCATTGCACGTCAGAAAGCCGAACAGCAAACCTGTATCGGCGGCTGGTGTTATCAGGTGTCCGATCAGGCTTCGGGCGCGTGGCTGGGGCACGGCGCATTGGAACAGACGCTTTTGGTCGTGGACGGCATCGTACAGGCCAGCCCGTTGTCGCAGCGCATGCTGGATAAATTCGGCGGTGCGGCAGGTATCGTCCAGTTCAGCCTGAAGGCGCGGCCAGGCGATTTTGCCACACTTGCTCCCGATGTTGTGGAAACTGCATCCGCAGGAGACACGATCGGTACCACCCTTATGGTACGCGGTGCCGAGTATCTGGACAGCGCACTGCGCGCGCTCGACCACGGGGCCGGGGATATTTTATGTCTTTCAGGGGGTGTGGGCCCCCATTATGCCCCGTATCTGCCGTCGGAACGGACGGGAAACCTGGCATCCGCCAAAGGCAGAGCCGTCGATGGTGCCGTCGCACTTGCTATGCGTGCCGCCGCACAGCCGCGATGACACGCAAACGCGTTCTGACTGGCGCACGTATCTTCGACGGCGCAAGGCTGCTTGATGATCACGCGCTGATGATCGACCAAAGTGGCAAGACGCAGATACTTGCCCCCGCCGCGATCCCCGAGACCTGTGATGTGCACAGGCTTGACGGCGGCATCATCACCTCGGGCTTTGTCGACCTTCAGGTCAATGGCGGTGGCGGCGTGATGCTTAATGCCGCACCGAGCCTCGACACCGTTGCCACAATCGCCCGGGCGCACCGCCATCTCGGTACAGCGGCGTTTTTGCCGACCTTGATCACCGATACCCGCCAACATGGGATTGCCGCGATCAAGGCCGTGGCACAGGCCATCGACCAAAACATCCCCGGCGTCGTCGGCCTTCATCTTGAGGGGCCGCACCTGTCGGTGACGCGCAAGGGTGCGCATGACGGCAATCTGGTTCGCCCGATGGATGATGACGACATTGCATTGTTGCTGGACACGTTGCAGTCCATTCCCAACCTGTTCGTTACCGCCGCACCCGAGAACATCACATGCGCGCAGATTGAAACGCTCAGCACCGCGGGGGTCGTAGTGTCCATCGGACACAGTGATTGCGATTATGACACCGCGATGCGAGCGTTTGATGCCGGTGCCCGGATGGCCACGCATCTGTTCAACGCGATGAGCCAGGCCAGCGCAAGGTCGCCCGGGTTAGTGGGTGCAGCGCTTGACCATCCCGATATCGCCCCGGGGCTTATCGCGGACGGCATACATGTACATGCCGCGATGATCCGAGTCGCGCTTGCGGCCAACAGAGGCAGGCATGACGTCTTTCTGGTGACCGATGCCATGGCCCCTGCGGGGTCTGACATCACCCGTTTCACGCTGAACGACCGTGAAATCCTTAGGCGCGACGGTCGCTTGACGCTTGCCGATGGTACCCTGGCCGGTGCCGATCTGACCATGCCCCAAGCCGTTCGTTTCATGGTCGATCACGTAGGAGAGCCGCTGGAGAAAGCGTTGGCCCGTGCGACCACGATCCCGGCGGGATTGCTGCCGCAGGCACCGGACCTGACGCATGTCGATGCCATGATCTGGCTGGACGATAAATTGGACAGACCTCGCTGGCTAGACGAGCTTTAGGGCCCGCGGGGCACACCTGAGCGGGGGAACAATAGGCAAAGGCGGCGCAGGTTTGGTCTGCACCGCCTTCGTGGTTCATCTATCGCGCAACGCGCCGACGATCTGGTTGAACGCCTCGCGGGCTTTGGCACGCATTTCATCGTCCGTCGCGTCCTGTATCGGATGCGGCACCAGCACGTAACGCGCCCCTTCCATGCCTAACGCTTTGCGTTGCGTTTCGGCGGCTTGGCCAAACGCGCTGGATGCGACGGAGACTGACGGGATCCCCTGGATTTCAAACCAGACTGTATCGTGCATACTGCACGTGGTACATGATCCTCAGTCCGCCAGCCCTTCGACCAGAAAATCGCATTCGTCGCGGATCTGGTGGCGCAGCGTGTCCGGACAGGGTTTGGCGAATGTCGGCTTGGTATAGTGCCGCACTTCGACGCCCGGTGCTTTTTCGGTCAGCAACCTGTCCAGTTCATCCAGCAAGATGTTGCCGCGCGGCTTGCTGATGTTCAGCAGCCCGACAACCCCCTGCACCGAACCTGACCGTTCGCTGATCTGACGCGCGACGGGCACACGTTCGTCCGTCGGGTCGAGAATTGTTGTCATTCATCTCCTCCTCTGCTGGTGATTACGTTAGCCTAGATCAATCTTTCTGGATACGGAAATTGATCCGGCGGCACCGGTGGACCAACCGTGAAACGCCGACGAAAACTTGCCTGCCTCGCCACCGGCCACGACGATATGGATGTATTCCTTACCCGCAAATTTCGGGGCAAGTTGCGCCAGTTTTTCAGGCCCCATCTTGTCGGCGTCGGCCACCGATATTCCCGCGCCCGAATGGTCATCCTGGACCATTTCCCTTAAGGGTCGCGACGTGACTTCCTGAATACGGTCTCGCAGCCGGTCTTTTGAATAATCGCCATCGCGGGTCATCGTCTTGATGTGTTCGGGGCACACGACCAACAGTGCATCCACCGGCAGGTTATGCAGTTTCGGCAGAAAGACGGATTCGAGTCCCTGACCAAGCGATCCGGCAATCTGATCGGGCCGTCGCGATGTCTGATCCACAAGATGCACCGGGCCGCCGGTCATTGCGAATATCGTGACCACCGAATCCTCGGGCTCGAAGCCCCGTTCGACATGTAACGGCTCCCACGGAGATACTTCCTCGTTCTCGGCAAAGCACATCGTGAATTTCATCGGATTACCCAAGGTAGAGCGTTCGACACCACCGGTTTTCGCCCCGCCGATGTTTCGGATCACCAGACGCAAGGCGCGGCCGATCGTGGCGTTGGCGCGATTGCCCGCGCCCATCGCCCCCAGCCCTGCGTTCATTCCGATCTTGTCACGGATCGGGCCATTTACCACCATTACGGTCGCCGCCCCCATGGTCGTGGCGGTGACGCCGTGAATGTTGAATTCATCAGTACATACGGCTTCGACAGCGGCGATGACTACAGGCAGGTATTCGGGTTTGCACCCTGCCATCACGGCATTAATCGCAATCTTTTCTACGGTACCGACCCCCATGTTCGGCGGAACGACTGCAACCACATCCTGCGGATCCCGGTTGGTTCCCGCCAGCATCCGCATTACCCTTTCGGGCGTCGGTGGAACCAGCGGCAGACCGTCGGAAAAGCCCTGATCAAACATGAATTCGGCGACATCATCGCCGCTTGCCACCTCGACTTTCCGGGCCAGAAGCATATCGCCGTCCGCCGCGGCCCGCAGCTTGTCGTAGACTTCGGGGTCGAAATGTTTCGATCCGCAGCCCGGCCGCCAGGCAGGGAGACTGTCCCAGTCGACCTGCGCGACAGGTTGCCGGGTGTCTTGGGCAATCTGATCCGCCAGGGTTTTCCAGTCGTCCCGCACGAAGCCTTCAAAATGCGCGGCAACGGTGCCGCTTTCGTCGATCCAGTAAACGGCGGGCACGATTTCGAAACCCCAGTCAAACGACGTTCTACAGCCCGCATCATCGAGCACTGGCATCGTCAACCCGTGGCGCTGCGCAAAATCTGCATTTGCTTTGCCAGACTGCGCGGGAACCAACACGGTAACCTTGTCGTCATAAGCTTGTGCCAGCGCTTGCAGCACCGGGGCAGCTATATTGCAGGTTTCGCAGTCCTCTTTGACAAAGCAGACCAAGCTGGGGCCAGTCCCATCGAATTGATGCGCCTTTCCGTGCAGATCTTTCAACGTGAAGGCCGGTCTTGAGTCGGTCATCTTTGCGCCTCTCGAATTATGCATTTGCATAGTGTGAGGGATCGTCAGCCATGTCCAGACAGTTGGCGGAAGTGGATGGGAATCGAACCCACCACACGCCTTATCGACGCGTCCGTGGTTTTGAAGACCAGGGAAGCCACCAGACTCCAGTCACCTCCGCACCGGTGCAGTCTAACCGTGTGCAGCGGCGGGTAAATGCCTAATGCGCCTGTGTGTTCATTTGACGGGTATCGCCGTCGCGTCGTGTTATACCTAGCGAGTCCAGATGTTCCAACAGCGGTACAATGAACTTGCGGGTGGTGGTCAAGGCGCTGCGCGCCTGACTGGTGGTGAACCGTTCCGGTGGTGGAAAGATGTCGCGCAGTCGGCTGACCGCTTGAGCCACGCATTCCGCGTGAAACAACACCCACTGGTTCAAAGCAACATTGTGCAGTGATACCAAAGTACCAGAGGCAACCAACAGCGCAACAAGATCGGGATCATCCGCATCGCTGAATTGCGCGGCGTCAGGCGGCGCCATCCCGGCCTTGGTGAACCACGCCGCGATCTCGGCCAGCCGCATCCGTTGCGCGTCGTTCATAGCGGCAAGGGGATCGTGGGCGGTCAAGGCAACCTGCCCGTCTTCGACGCGTAATTTCCGGTCAGCGATTAATCCCTTTTCCACATAGGGCAGCAACCCGAAAAACCGGCTGCGCTGTTCTATCGTCCGACGAGGAGCCAGACGCTTGACCGGGTGCGCAGCGTGGAAGCTTTGCAGCGCGGATATGACATCACTCCGAGCCTCCAGCAAATCTGGGGTCTGCGCAATATGACCCGAAGCAATACAGGTAAATGTGCCCGCCAAGCGACCAAGCGCTGACCCCCTTGGCAATCGGGCAACGCGTTCCACATCTTCCAATGCGGCCAGCCCCTTCCCTTGATGGCACAGAGCGGCAGCGATCAATCCGGCGTCGCGCGTGACCGCCGCACGCATCAGATTCAACCGGGCCACATCGCCCGACCTTACAGGCTGCGCCTGCGGGTCAAGTATTACAGCGCCGCCCATTGTCACGGCCGGTGACAGGCTGCGCAAAACCACCCGTTGCCCGGCAAAGCCGACGGTTTTTCGCCGGAACCGTATCTGTGCAAATCCGGATTGCCCCGGTGACACCTGCCCCCCACCCATCAAGCGAACCGTCACCACCTCTTGGGAGGTACCGAACATCGCCCGCAGTTCGTGCATGTGCTTCAGGGCGCGCGCGGCATCGGGCAGCACCGCGATGTGCACGTCCATACAGTTCGACGCCTTAAATGCATCAGCCGTGCAAAGGACGCTTCCCTGCGACACATCCTGGACAGCAAGCCCCCGCAGATTGACGGCCACGCGTTCGCCGGGGTGGACCACATCGCGCGGCTGACCCCGCGATTGCACGCTGCGTACGCTGACCGGGGTGCCCTGCGGCTGCAACGCAAACGTGCCATCGGTCCCAAGTGGTGCACCCAGTAGCGTGCCCGTCACCACCGTCCCCTTACCGGGAAGCGTGAAAGCTCGGTCAATGGACAGAAAAGCATCGACGGGCGCGCGCGACGGCCATTGCATCGTCAGCAACGCCCCAAGCGCCTGTTGCACCGCGGCGAGACTATCGGGGCAATTTGCAGAACACGGTATGAACGGTACTTCGGACACACCAAGGGCCGCCAGTTGGCTTCTGATCAGGTCAAGCTTTGCCGACAACTGGGCGGCAGGCACCAGATCCACCTTGGTCACAGCCACAACACCTACCCCCACCCCCAGCACGCCCATGATCCGAAGGTGTTCAAGTGTCTGGGGGGCGACCCCGTCGATCGCCGAAACGACAAGCAGTGCGGTCTGTGCCCCGGTGGCACCGGCCACCATGGCACGGGTGAAATCCTGGTGCCCGGGCGCATCGATCAGATCGACGGTGCCTGCGGGAAAATCGCAATGCGCGAACCCAAGCGTGATCGACAACCCACGTTGTTTCTCAAGAGCAAGACGGTCGGTATCCGTTCCGGTCAGCGCACGCACCAAGGATGTTTTGCCGTGGTCGACGTGACCTATGACGATAGCACAGACCGTGTTCATCTTGCGAAAAGCGCTCGACAGGCCGTGACGATCATCGAAACCTCTGGGTCTGTCACCGTGCGCATATCGAGCCAGAGCCGCCCCTGATGGATACGCCCAACCACGGGGGTGTGGCCGTGACGCAAAGCATCTGCAATGGCGTCTGCCGCCCAAGCCGCCCCCCCATCCAACCGGACGCTGAAACTTGCGAGGCTCTGCTGCGGTAATGCCCCCCCACCGACAAAGGCCGATGAACGCGCAACGGAAACGTTCAGACTGTCTAGATCCTGCAACGCCTGCGCGAGATTTTCCGCCCGGGCCTGTACCTCGACCAGGGGCTGCGACAGCATTTGCAGCACCGGTATCCGCGCCAGCGGATCGAAAGGGGCGCGGTACAGACGCAGGGTCGCTTCGAGCGCGGCGAGAGACAGCTTGTCGATCCGGACAGCACGCGCCAAAGGGTGTTTGCGCAGCTCGTCAATCAGATCGGCACGACCGGCAATGATGCCGGCCTGAGGCCCGCCCAACAATTTGTCCCCCGAGAACATCACCAAATCAACGCCTGCATCAAGAATATCGCGCACGACCGGTTCATCGGTCAGCCCATAGGGAGACAGGTCAATCAGAACACCGCTGCCCAAATCCTCCATCAGGATCACACCTTGTTCGGCTGCCAGCCGGGCCAGATCAGTGCGCGACGGGGCGGCGGTAAAACCGACGATGCGGAAATTGCTGGTGTGGCTCTTGAGCAGAACAGCCGTATCGCCATCAATTGCATCGGCGTAATCGCTCAAGCGGGTTTTGTTGGTGGAACCGACTTCTTTCAGCGTCGCACCGCTTTGTGCGATCACGTCCGGAAGACGGAACGAACCGCCGATTTCGATCAGTTCGCCACGGGATGCGATGACTTTGCGACCTGCGGCAGTGCCCGTCAGAGCAAGCACCACCGCCGCCGCGCAGTTGTTGACGACCAATGCGGATTCGGCACCTGTGAGTTCGCAAATCAGCGCTGCGGTGTGGTCGTGACGCGACCCGCGTTTGCCCGTGGCCAAATTCAGCTCCAGGTTCGAAGGTCGTGTCCCGATGTCATGCATCGCGCGCAACGCTTCGGGTGCCAAACGGGCACGGCCAAGGTTGGTATGTATGATGATACCGGTTGCGTTTACAACAGGGCGTAGATTTGCCGAACGCGACGCGCCCATGGCTTTTTCCAGGGACGCCGCAAATGCGTCACCATCAAAGTCAGGCAGATCCTGGACCCGCCCCGCCAATAGATCGGCCCGCAGACTGGCCAGCGATAAGCGCAGCGCGGTTACCACTTCGTCGCGACTGTAGGTGTCGATAAGGGTCAACATCGCAGGCGTTTGCAGAACCGCTTCGACTTGCGGCAGATGTCTGAGCAGGCTGTTCACAATCCGTCCCTTCCCCGAGAGCGTCAGTTTAACCGCTACGCAACGTTCAGCAAGGCGGATCGCTCCGCCCCGCCGCCCACGTATCGGGAACCGACACAACCCTGACCCGGCCTTGCTGGATGTCCCGGCGTCCAAAAATATTCACTCGCGATAAGGTTAACGTAAGCTTTGTATGTGCATGAGCGTCGAACTTTCAATGCAGGCTGAGCTATGTCCATTTTGTCTACTGTTTTTCTGCGCTTAACAGCGCTGAAAAATGCACTACCCCTGTCACCGCTAACGTTGACGGCCTTGACGCTCGTTTTCATCTTTATCGTGGACAACAGCACATTTTGGTCTATCGCTATCGCGATTTTTTCCGGGCATCTGGTATCTTTGGCGGTCTATATACTGGCGGTATTCTGTTTGATGCTGGCCGCATTCAGTCTGTTCGCATTTCCCTGGACCGTAAAGCCATTCCTTGCGTTCATGCTTATCCTTAGTTCGATTACGTCCTACTACATGGATAACCTCGGCGTCGTCATCGACCGGGACATGATCCAGAACGTGATGGTAACCACCTTTACGGAATCCAAACATCTGATCACATTAAGCTTTGTGCTACGTGTCTTGATCGCAGGGGTATTGCCTGCCCTGGTTGTGTTCGCCGTCAAACTCAAGCCGCAAGGGAAAGCCAAAGCCGCGCTGCTGCCCGTCGTCAGCTTTGTACTCAGTCTGGCGCTGGCGGCAGGCCTGTTGATGACTGATATGAAATCGTACGCGTCCATCTTGAGAGAACGTAAGGATTTCATGAGCGCTTTCCAGCCGGGCATGCCGTTGGTATCAACCATCCGCTATGCGAAAATGATGTCGCGATCGGCAAATACGACGATGGCCAGCATCGGCACCGACGCAAAAAAGGGGCCTGCCTATGCTCAGGGTGACAAACCTGTCCTGACCATTGTCGTAGCGGGGGAAACCGCGCGCACCCAGAATTTCAGCCTGAACGGATACGGCGTCGACACCAACCCGAACCTTGAGAAACTACCGGTGATCAGCTTCAGCCAAGTGAGTTCGTGCGGGACCGCGACGGCGGTGTCGCTCCCCTGCATGTTTTCAAAATTCGACCGAGGCGACTATTCGTATGAAAAGGGAGTTTCGACCGAAAACGTTCTGGACGTGATGAAGCATGCTGGCTTCAAGGTCGAATGGTGGGACAACAACACAGGCGACAAGGGACTGGCGGCACGCATCCCGTCGCGGTCGTTCACCAATACCGACAACCAACAGTTCTGCCCGACCGGTGAATGTGACGATGGTATCTTCATGCAGGCCCTCAAGGACTATGCAGCCTCTATCACCGAAGACACCGTCCTGGTGATGCACCAGATCGGAAGCCACGGCCCGACCTATTACCTGCGTTACCCTCCGGAGTTCGAGCGCTTTACCCCGGCCTGCCGCACAGCTGAGTTCAAGAATTGCACCCCACAGGAAATCGTCAACGTCTATGATAATTCGATCGCCTACACCGATGCGATCCTGGCGCAGACGATCGAGTTCTTACAATCGCAGGATCAATTGACCACCTCGTTGCTATATGTCTCGGATCATGGTGAATCCCTAGGAGAGGGCGGACTGTATCTGCACGGATCGCCCTATTTCATGGCCCCTGATGTCCAGACCAAGGTGCCGATGATCTTGTGGATGTCGAATGCTTTTTCGGATAAATTCAAGATAGACCGGTCCTGCATCGCATCCAAGAAGACCGACACCCTGTCACATGACAACCTGTTTCATTCGCTATTGGGAATGCTTGATATCGACACCTCTGAAAGAAACGCTTCACTGGATATATTTGCGTCCTGCAAAGGCTCTAAAAAGGTAGTCCAAATTGACCGTTAACAGAACCGTCCCCCGGCCCAAACCAGAACGGGTCACGGGAATTGCGCATCTATTCGCAGCCGCTGGATATTCGGTAAGCGGGGCAGTCAGACTGTGGCAGGAAACCGCGTTCCGTCACATTATCATCGGCTTCCCGATCTGCGTCGCCTTGCTGGGTATCGCAGGTGCTAGCTTTGTCGAATTCAGCATTTTGGCGATCATGTTCCTGATGCTGATTGCAGTCGAAGCATTAAACACCGCCATCGAATGCATTGTGGACCACCTCGCCCCCAATTGGGAGGAATTCGCACGCGATGCCAAAGACCTTGGGTCGTTGGCTACAATGTGTCTGCTTATCGCGATCGGCGTCTATCTAAGCGTTTTCGTCTTGCGCTTCTTTGCCTTGATCTGACCCACAGGGCGAAACCTGATTTGCCAATGCTTCGGTCACGGCCAGATCAGCCATCCGCAAAACGGCATCCCGTGTGCCGGCCACAGCGATAAATCGACCGTTATGGCAGAATTTTGCACCTTTGACCCCTGACACTGCTTCCAGATCAGCATCCTTGAGACCAGCCCAGGCGGCCGGAAGGTCTGCCCGATTTTCAAATGTGCCGTCTTTGGTGCGAATGGTGGTCAGGGCCCAATCAGAACCCCGAGGGTGGACCACGAAAAGAAAATGATCCGCACCGGCCTTTTCGATCCCGGCGCGAAACGGCATCCCCATGGGAAGCTCCAAAACAGCGGATGTACCTGCCTTTTCAATGGCGTCGCTCACCAACGCTTCGGCTCTGAGCTTGGCCGCCTTGCGCTGGATCGACGCTTCGACAAACGCCCGCGCCACTGGCAGAGCCGCCGCGAAGGCGCGATCATCGGCACCTTCTTCGCGGTCATCGAACACCGGCTTGAGCGTTTCCAACAGCACCGGCAACGTGAGAGAGGCAAACAAAGGCCCAGCGTCCGACGGGTTCACCGCGCCATTGTCAATCAGGTCGACGGGCAGGACGAACCCCCTGTCAAAGCTGGCATGAACAGCCTCGATATCCCATGCGGGAATGTCGAAGGACTTCAGATATTCCCGCCCGTAGTGTGCCCAGATCAGGCCGAATGAGCTGTAGGGCTGACCGTCTTGTCGAAGCGGGTTGGGCCGCTGGTGATGATCAAATATACCAAGTTCCGCATCGAACCGCCCGCCGACATCATAAATGATCCGTCCAGCCGCAGGTTCGATCTGCTGCGCATCGCGGCTGCGGATCAGCTTTGCATTAGGGAACAAACGGGTCAAAATGACCGAAGACAGGAGTTCATCAGCATGAAAACCGCCGGAATGGGTCACAAGTTGGGTAATTGTCATGGTACCTGCCTGTCTTACCACTGAATGAATAAAGATGCCCAAAGACATGTGCCTCTGGTCGCTCTGCCGGGTCACAAGGCAACGACCTGCCCGCCCCTTTTCACGCTCTGTAATTGGGGACGACCCTGCGGCCAAGGGTGAAAGGCGATATTATCCAAAAATGTCGTACATCTCTGGATAATCTCAAGTTTCTTCAGCTTTTCTCTATGGGAGGACAACCACTGACAAACCACGACCGGTCCGTCGCGTTTATTCGACAATCAGTCATGCATGTTCACGGCTGGGGAACTCCTCAAGCGACTTCAGGATCGGGCAATCGGGCCGCTCGTCGCCCACGCATTCGCGTACAAGATGAGATAACGTATCCCTGATTTCCTGAAGGTCACTGATCTTCTTTTCGACCTGCGCCAAGTGTTCCTTGGCGATAGACCGCACATCTGCGCTTGCCCTGCTCTGATCATTCCAAAGCGCCAGCAATGCACGGCAATCTTCTATCGTAAACCCCAAGGTGCGCGCGCGCCCAAGAAAGGCAAGCTTGTGCATGTCGGCGTCACGAAAACATCGATAGCCATTGGGGTCGCGCAGAGGCGTGATAAGCCCAATGTCTTCGTAATACCGAATTGTCTTTGCCGGTAGCGCGGCTTTTTTGGACACTTCACCGATATTCATCTGTTATGCCTCCACTTGCGATGGCGATGGAAATGCGGTGCCGTTCTTGCTGGCACCGGGTTTTTCGTCAGCTAGAACCGCGCTGACCCACCGTAAGCGAAGCGCGTTGGTCAGCACGAAAACACTCGACAGCGACATGGCACCGGCGGCCAGGGCAGGCGACAGCATCAAGCCAAACACAGGGTAAAACACTCCGGCTGCAACGGGAATCAAAAGCGCGTTATAGCTGAACGCCCAGAACAGGTTCTGGCGGATGTTCGCCATCGTCCGTTGGCTGATATGCAAGGCGTTCACCACACCCCGCAGATCCCCGGACATCAGAACAACATCTGCAGCTTCGATTGCCACATCCGTGCCTGTACCGATCGCCACGCCGACATCCGCGGCGGCCAGAGCAGGCGCATCGTTGATACCGTCACCCACAAAGGCAACCTTTCCGCCTTGCGCTTTCAACTGTGCAACTGCGTCCACTTTGCCTTCCGGCAGGACCTCGGCGATGACGGTATCCACCCCCAGTCGTGCCGCAATAGCATTGGCCGTCGCGCGATTGTCGCCAGTGATCATTGCAACCTTCAGGCCAAGACTGTGCAGGGCCGATATCGCCTCGGCTGTCGTAGGCTTGATCGGATCCGATACGGCGATGATCGCAGCAAGCTGGCCATCTATCGCGGCGTAGAGCGGTGTTTTACCTGCTTGCCCCAACTGTTCCGCGATAGCCGCGGTATCACCAAGATCAATACCCTGCTTTTCCATGAGCCGGTCTGCGCCCACCATTATGGTTCGCCCCTCTATCACGGCGCTCACCCCATAGCCGGTAATCGAATCAAAGGTTTCCACCTCGGCCAGTGACAACCCGGTCTGTTCGGCACGACGAACGATTGCAGCCGCAATGGGGTGTTCTGACCGAACCTCGACCGACGCGACCATACGCAAGACGTCTGCGTGATCGAAATCATTCAGAAGGGTGAAATCTGTCAGTTCCGGCCGGCCCTCGGTCAAGGTACCGGTTTTGTCCAGCGCGACCGTTCCGACACTGCTGAGGGTTTGCAGCGCATCACCTTGCCGGAACAGCACCCCCAGTTCGGCCGCACGCCCCGTTCCCACCATGATAGATGTCGGCGTTGCCAGACCCATGGCGCAGGGGCATGCGATGATCAACACGGCGACGCTGGCCACCAAGGCAAAGCTCAGCGCCGGTGCAGGACCAATCAGCAGCCACGTCAAGAAAGTGACAAGTGCGATCGCCATCACCGCGGGCACAAACCAAAGTGTGATACGATTAACCAAATCCTGAATAGGCAGCTTGGCTCCCTGCGCCTCTTCGACCATTCGGATAATCTGAGCGAGCATCGTGTCGCCCCCGACCTTGGTCGCCCTGAACGTCAAGGCACCGGTACCATTCACGGTACCCCCGACGACTTCGGCATCCGCGGTCTTCTCGACCGGGATCGGTTCGCCCGAGATCATGCTTTCATCGACATACGATTCCCCCTGGATAACCACCCCGTCGACGGCGATCTTTTCGCCCGGACGGACCTGGATCAAATCGCCCGAGACGATATCGTCAAACGGGACATCAACAAACACACCATCCCGTTCGACCCGCGCGGATTTCGCCCGAAGCCCTACCAGTTTACGGATTGCCTGTCCTGTACGCCCCTTCGCACGCGCCTCCAGGTAACGACCCAGCAGGATCAAGGTTACGATGACGGCCGCGGCCTCAAAATAGACCACACGGGTGCCTTCCGGCAGAACCGACGGGACAAAAACCGCCACGGTGGAAAATGCCCAGGCGGCAAATGACCCAAGGGCCACTAGCGAATTCATATCGGGGGCAAGCTTGATCAGCGCGGGAACCCCTTTGACATAGAACTGGCGACCAGGCCCCGCCAGAATGATCGTGGTCAGCACAAACTGGATCATCCAATTTGTCTGCATCCCCAATGTATTCATCGCGAAATCATGTATCACGGGAAAGATGTGACTGCCCATCTCCATTGTGAACACCGGAAGCGTCAGGATCGCGGCAATTATCGTTCTGCGTTTGATCAGCGCCGCCTCATGTGCCTTGCGGTCTGTAACCGCCGTGGCGTCGCGGTCATCAGTCACCAAACGTGCAGGATAGCCAGCGTCAGCGGCGGCTTTGACAAGTTCAGCCGGTGTAACTGTAGTGCCCAGAACACGGATCGTGGCCTCTTCTTTGGCAAGGTTGACCGAAACCGATATCACCCCTGCCAAAGGGGTAAGCGCGTTTTCAACCCGCCCGACACACGAAGCGCAAGACATGTTTTCGATGGACATGCGGTAGGTGCTCACGCTCGCGGGATAGCCGGCTGCATCAAGTGCGGCGGTAAGTGCAGTGGTCTGAAAGCTGTCGTCAACCGTCACGGTCGCGGTTTCAGACGCCAAATTGACATTGGTTGTTTCGATCCCCGGCACATCTTTTAGTGCGTTTTCAACCCGGCCGACACATGATCCGCAACTCATTTCGCCGACTGCAAATGAAAGTGACTTTTCGCTGCTCATAAGGGGCCCCTTTTACCTAATCCTGCCCTAGATGGTGCTTCCAGCAACTGGAAGGTCAAGGGTGTTTCTGTAATTATTGTAAAGGCAGGCCACATCGTCGCCGCAACAGGGGATTGCATGGCAAGCCCGGTTATCAATGATAGCGGCTTATCATTGGCACCTGCGTGCAACGGTGGATTTTGGCAGCGGTCCGGCAGCAAGCGCGATCGTTGGGCGGCGGATCGTCAAGCGTCGGGATGAAGCCGGACATAGCCGACACCCAGCATTACGACATGATGTGCATGCTGCGATCGCAGTTATCGCACTGCGATTCATACCGACAAAGCAAACCTTAGTGGGTCCAGGCACCGCGACGGGCTGTTGCAAAGTTTTCGCCATACCCGCCGGGGCGAATGTTGGCCCGGCGCTTGTTGGGCTGCTGTACAATCACATCAAGGCCGTGACCGCGCGCGTACTCCAACGCGTCATCCTTGGTTTCAAAACGCAGCCTGACCTGAGTCTGCGTGTCATCCGATGACGTCCACCCCATCAAAGGGTCAATACTGCGCGCAGTTTCCTGATCGAACTCCAGCAGCCACGTATGTGTCTTGGCGGTACCAGATGACATTGCTGTTCTTGCAGGTTGATAAATACGTGCGCGCATTGCTGAATCTCCGCTGAGTTGTGACGGTTTATCTGGCATTTGCAGGTCAGGATCAAGGGATCACAGCTATGTGCGTCGATTTCACATTACATACGCTGCATTGCAGCATATATTCAGGTCATGCGAATGGAGCAAACAAATGAATCCGATCACACTACTGTCGCTTAATGCGAAACTGGTTTCGCTTATGCTGGATACGCAAACTGTAATGGCGATGCGCCTGATGGGAATGGTTGGTGCCTTGCCACACGCGCGCGGTGAAAACTCGCGTATGGTGAATGAAAAAGGCCCGGCGATGTTCAAGGCTTATCAGGCAGCCGCCCAAGCCGCGATTGCGGGTGGGCGTCCCGATCAGATCCTGACCGCAGCGATGGTCCCGGTCAGCAAGAAAGTTCGCGCGAACCGCAAAAGACTAATGAAATAACCCTTTCAAAGGTGCGCAGGTATGTCTGCCCCTTGAACATGAGGAAAAACATGACACCTTAGGAGGCACCCCCAAAGGACGAAGTTATGGCCTACGCTCATTCTGACAGCTTGCCCGAACGCAAGGATGTTTACCTTGCCAACCCCGCGCCAAATGTGCGCGAGCGCCCCAAGCTTGAGGGCGGCAAGAAGTTCGTGCTGTCGACCGAATTTGATCCCGCAGGTGATCAACCTACAGCCATCAAAGAGCTTGCCGAAGGTATTCTTGCGGGCGAACGCGACCAGGTTCTGTTGGGCGCGACCGGAACCGGCAAGACATTTACCATGGCGAAAGTGATCGAAGCGACCCAGCGACCGGCGATCATCCTTGCCCCGAACAAGACTTTGGCGGCGCAGCTTTATGGTGAATTCAAAGGTTTTTTTCCCGATAACGCTGTCGAATATTTTGTCAGCTATTATGACTATTATCAGCCTGAAGCGTATGTCGCGCGCTCTGACACGTTTATCGAAAAAGAATCGCAGATCAACGAACAGATCGACCGGATGCGCCATTCTGCCACGCGCGCGCTGTTGGAACGCGATGACGTGATCATCATCGCGTCGGTCTCGTGTATCTACGGTATCGGCTCGGTCGAGACCTATGGCGCGATGACGCAGGATTTGAAAACGGGGTCGTCTTACGACCAGCGTCAAGTAATCGCCGACCTGATCGCGCAAGCATATAAGCGCAATGACGCCGCCTTTCAGCGCGGCACCTTCCGCGTGCGTGGCGACAGCCTTGAAATCTTTCCGGCCCACCTTGAGGATCGGGCATGGCGGTTGTCATTCTTTGGCGAAGAGCTGGAAAGCATCACCGAATTCGACCCTCTTACGGGTGAGAAAACCGGCACGTTTGACCAGATCAGGGTATATGCCAACAGCCACTATGTGACGCCGAAACCGACGATGAACCAAGCGATCATCGGCATCAAGAAAGAGCTGCGGATGCGGCTGGACCAGCTCGTCGCCGAAGGGAAGTTGCTGGAAGCTCAGCGGCTTGAACAGCGATGCAGCTTTGACCTTGAGATGCTCGAGGCAACCGGTGTTTGCAACGGCATCGAAAACTATTCGCGCTATCTGACGGGCCGCGCACCGGGCGAACCGCCCCCCACCCTGTTTGAATTCATCCCCGATAACGCCATTGTATTCGCTGACGAAAGCCATGTTTCCGTGCCGCAGATCGGCGGGATGTACAAAGGCGACTACCGCCGAAAATTCACGCTGGCCGAACATGGGTTCCGCCTGCCGTCCTGCATGGACAACCGCCCGCTTAAGTTCGAGGAATGGGATGCGATGCGCCCGCAGTCGGTTTTTGTTTCCGCCACCCCCGCCGCGTGGGAGATCGAACAGGCTGGCGGCGTTTTTGCGGAACAGATCATCCGCCCCACCGGCCTGATCGACCCCAAAATCGAAATCCGTCCGGTCGAGATGCAGGTCGACGATCTGCTCGACGAGGTGCGCAAGGTCGCCGCGGATGGTTATCGCACGCTTTGTACCGTACTGACCAAGCGCATGGCCGAAGATCTGACCGAATACATGCACGAACAGGGCATCCGCGTGCGCTATATGCACAGCGATATCGACACGATCGAACGCATCGAAATCCTGCGCGACCTGCGGCTTGGCGCGTTTGATGTGCTGATCGGGATCAACCTTCTGCGCGAGGGTCTGGACATCCCCGAATGCGGTCTGGTGGCGATTCTTGATGCGGATAAGGAAGGGTTCCTGCGCTCGGAAACTTCGCTGATCCAGACCATCGGTCGGGCCGCGCGGAACGCCGAAGGCCGCGTGATCATGTATGCCGACCGCATCACCGGCTCGATGGAGCGGGCGATTGGCGAAACGGACCGTCGTCGCATCAAGCAGCTGGCGTACAACGAAGAACACGGCATCACGCCGACTACGGTCAAAAAGAACGTCGAAGACATCCTTGCCGGTCTCTATAAAGGCGACGTGGACATGAATCGCGTTACCGCCAAGATCGACAATCCGTTGGCGGGCGGCAATCTGCAAACTGTACTTGACGGGTTACGCACTGATATGCGGAAAGCGGCTGAAAACCTCGAATTTGAGGAAGCCGCGCGTCTTCGCGATGAGGTCAAGCGTTTAGAAGCGGTGGACCTGGTAATTTCGGATGACCCTCTGGCGCGACAATACGCAGTGGACAAGGCCGTGGACAATGCCCAAAAAGCGTCGGGACGGTCCACAGCCGGACGTGGCGGAATGCGCGGAGGCAAGTCGCGATACGGGGGCAGACGCTAGGCCTTATCGTCGACGTCCTCGGGCAACCCATCGTGCTTGGTCGAAGCCATCTCCTCCAGTTCGTCTTCCGTCATGCTGTCATACATGTCCTTGGACGCCCCTTGGAGATCCTTGACCTTGGTTTCACCGCGCTTTGCGGAGAGTGCCGCACCAGCGGCGCGCTGTTGAGCTTTGGATTGGGCTTTCATTTCCGGTTCCTTTCACATCGGAAGAGCTACGCAAATCCAACCAGCTTATTGCGCTTTCAGTTCCGATGTACGGCTCTATGGCACGCTGGCATCATATTTGTCTCACGGTGACGTCGGAACGTGTATAATACCGCTCGGCATCCCACCTGTGGATTCTGCGCCTAATCGGAGGATTTCAAATGCGCCTGTTTACCGCCACCGCCCTTACTCTAGCTGTTTTTTCCACATCTGCGTTTGCAGACCAAACATCTGGGACAATCATCGCGTACGACCGGCTGGCAAATGTAATTGTTTTCAAGGACAAATCGGTCTGGACACTAGACGCCAAAACCATGGTGCCCTCGGATTTGCAGGCGGGGGATACCGTCACCCTCACCTTTAACTCTGATGGTGACAACGGGGCAAAGCCTGCCACAGAATTACACCGCGATTAAATAGACAAGGCCGCCAGCTGAAACTTTCAACTGGCGGCCTTGCTAGCGTTGCAGGTCTATTGAATTACTCGGACGGAGGAGTGATGCTCACTCCGGGCACCGTCACAGATTTTTCTTCAGTGGTGACTTCGACCTTTGGAACTGTGACGTCAACCTCTTCCTTGGTGACATTAACCGACCCGGTTTTCGCTTCGAATTCAGGTAGGTTTCCACCCTCTACGGACACGTCCACATTGGGCAGACGACCTTCTTCAGTCTGATCAATATCGACCATGTATACGCCGATTGCGATCACCACGACCGCGGCCAGTCCACCGATTACAGCTGTAGAGGTTTTCATAGTATTTCCTTCCGATCCATTCATGCCCCGAGGGGCGATTGGAAGGGCAACTCCTTCATTCACGAAATTGTTCCAGTAACTTTTTCGGGAACATTAATTCCATGGAAATGTTGTCTCACCAGTAAATGACATTAGCAATGCAGGAGCATTCACTATGGAATATGGTATTCTCGGTCTCATCATCCTCATCGCAGACATATATGCGATTTATCAAGTTTTCACATCAGGTGCCTCGGGACTCTCCAAAATCCTTTGGGTGCTTGGCATCATCATCTTCCCGGTTGTAGGCTTTATCGTATGGCTTATTGCTGGACCTCGCGGCGGCAAAGTCCGCGTATAACAGTTGATAAACTCACCGAAAGGCCTGCATTATCCTGCAGGCCTTTTGGCGTTTCTATAGCATTTACTTCAATCGATAAGTAATTTGTTAAGCCTCCCGACCCATGGTCAAACCCGAAAGGGCCATCACGACCATGCGTTTTGCGTTAGCAACAGTCTTGTTCCTGCTCTCTTGTCCTGCTGCCTTTGCTGGAGCTTGGTTGCGCGAAAGCGGTACTGGGTTCACTTCATCCACAGCGACCGTTTCTCAAAGCCGTGATCTGGCCCAGACCACATATCTGGTATTCGGGGTCCGAGACGACCTGACGCTGGGAGCGGAGCTTGGTTTTGACACTGCCGCGTCAGGTCTGCAATCAGGTTCGGCGTCCTTCTTTGTCCGCCGTCCCTTGGTCGAACAGCGGCGGTCGAATGTCTGGGCCTACGAACTCGGCATGGGGGTGGATTGGAACGGCGACCTCATTCTGCCCAACATCCAAGCAGGAATTTCATGGGGCCGCGGCTACCGTCTAAGCGGGATAAATGGATGGATGGCCATCGACACCTCGGTGGTGTGGGATGTGTATAAAAGCGAACATTTGGCCAAGATGGATGGTACAGTGGGCGTGAATTTCACCCCGCGGCTAACCGGTATGTTCCAGATCTTTCATTCCGGATCGGCAGACGCCGATGCAACCTATTTCGCACCTTCGATCGTTTTTCGTCCGCTCAAATCCCGCCCCCGTATCCGACTGCAAGTGGGGGCAGAAACACTGATCGGCGACCCGACCAGTGTGACCGCGAAGTTTTCGCTTTGGCGCAATTTCTGATATGCATCGGCAAGCGTGACGGCAGACGACGCCATCAGCGTTTATCGATACGCGCCTGTAAAAAGACGGAGCCTTTGACACTGGCATTCCAGACCAGATGAAAAAGGTTCCGATCAGCGCCTTGGTCGGTCATGACATAAGGAGTCGTGTGCTGCGCAATATTCGACGCATCGCGCACCGGCCCATCCATTACAATACTATCGACTGCGATTGCCCACCCGCCGAACGGAAAGCGATCGGCAATATCCACTATCCACGTTTGAGCAGGACTGGCTTGGGTATGTTCAACCTGTACCGGATTGGAAACAGGGTTGCTGATGCCGTGAAATGAATTCCCGCTCATTTCGATGTTTCGAAGTTTGGAATAGTCCATATCAGCAAAACTGGTGTCGATACGTTCGACGCGATCAATGAACCCGTTAATGCTGCGAAACCGATTATCGTTGATTGTCAGCCCATTGATGACGTGTCCGACCCCATGCGGTTTGATGACGATATAGCTGAACCATGGCGCGACTTCGCCGGACAGAAAAATATTGCCGGTTATGGAAAGGGCGCTGAAAGAATATTCGTTACTGTATTCCGGGGCAGCGTCTTGTTCGTTGGTCCACTCAATAAAGCAATTGTCGACATAGTTTCCGCTGATCACACTGGCAGTATGCTGTGTCGCCATGATCAGACCTGCTGACCGTATTCCATTTTTTACCGTGTCTCCTTGAAAGAAATGGTTGCCAGTCACGATGTTATTCTGTCCGCCAAGCAAAGCGAAATGCCTGAAACGAGTTGCACGGTTGTCGCGAAGCTTCACATCATTGGCGTTGCAGTTGATCGCGATGGATTTCCTGTCCGAAACCGCCATTGCGTCTTCCGATGACAGAAACTGGCAGCGATCGACGAACATACCCTGACAGCCGCCGCCGGACGAGGTGATGCCCCGGTCTTTGGGGCGAGAGATAAAGCAGTCTCGTACATGAAAGATGGTTCCGGCAGGGGCCAGATTGATACCGCTTGCTACGTTATTGCACTGTAACTCCACGTCAGAGAGCACGAATTTGCTAAGCGAGCTATAGTTGCTGAAATCCAGTATGTATTGAAATCTTGAAAACCTGAAGTTCTGTGTGCCCGCCGCGTCAAACAGCGGGGCGTTCAGGGTGATCTCCTGAGTGGCTATATTCTTGGACCTTACATAGATTTCCCGTCCAACCCCGCCCCCGGTGACAAGCGCCCCTACCGGAACATTCGCAACGTTTGATACATTGGTCAGCTTGCGTGCATCCGACGGCGCATAAGTAGCCTGTGAATCGACGACAACAGTCTCCCATGATCCATTGGCGGCGGCCTCGAGCTGTCCGTTGCGGATAACGCGGCGCGTGGAATAGCTGGTTCGATCCGGCGTAGCGGCCTGCATGTCAATCGGTCCGGTGACGCTGACCTTGCGCCCTCCCAAGTCGAGCGATTCGTGGTCTGCATTGTTCAACAGGGCCTGAAATGCTTTGCGAAACGCAATTTCCTCGTTATCGAATGCGTCGATGTAATGTGGCAAATCAAAATTCTGACGCAACAACAGTACCGCTGACACTGGCATAGTGACCGTCCCTTCAAACCGGGTAGGAGCATCAAAGGTCACGTCCCCGTTCAGCAGATATGTCCCCTTGGGCACCAGCACCGTGCGCCCTTGGGCGGCCGCATTGGCGGCCACGAACGCGGGCCTATCATCGGTAACGCCGTCGCCGACCGCACCGTAATCGCGCACATCGACCTGGGCCAGCATGTCACGCAGAAAGACGCCGGTGACATCCTCGACCTCCAGGTCGTCGATCCGGACAACCCCACCATTCTGCCCGATCAGGTCCAGTCCAAAATGCCCATAGACGGGCCTCATCCCCCATACCATATCAACGCCGCCACGCAGGCCCGAGCCGACAATCGCACTGACCTCGACCTCCTCGCCATAGCTGGTTAGCTGCACAGACGGACCGTATTCGACCAGACCGCCCACACGGCTACCGTCGCCTAACGCCGGATAACCCGCTATGCGCACTGCGGGCAGGTTGCCGCTGATCGCTTTCACACGGGCCGTGATCCGCAAGTAACATCCGGGTAGCAACGGTGTTTGCCCCATATATCGCAACTTTTGCGTCGCCTGCGTCTTGATCAGTTCCAGCGCCCCACCAAAGTCCTGATCCGCTGGGATGAACGCCGCGTTGATCGCATTGGCATAGGTGTCTGACCCCGCTGTGCCGTCGCCGCTGGAATACATGTCCAGCCCGCCTGCGAACGCTGCGGGTGTCAGCAGCAGACCATCTGTAATTGCCTTGTTCATCGTCATCCCTTTCTTAAGGGTGCGATGCCAAGACATATGCCACCCCACCGATTGCAACACTCCGGCGTTCGACCGGCACGGGTGGGGTAATATTCAAACGAGGTTAAACGGACCTGACGACACCGTACGCCCAAAAGGCAAACCTGCGGCGTCTCTCCGGATCAATACACAGTGGCGGTCAGGCCGAAACGCTTGGTGCATCCAAAAGCTGAACCGCTGCAATTCGCCAACCATCCGGGGTCTCAACCATCTGATAGTCCAGTAGATAAGTGAACCCCTTCAGGTCGGTCACCTGAACCTTTTGCCACCATGTCCCGGCGGCCTCACGGAGGTCTAGAAAACGGAACTCTGAGTGTTTCCAGACCATTGGGTAGCCAGCCGTCACCATTCGTTTGAAATTTTCAGCCGACCGAAACATCATCTGGAGATTGGGGCTGGCGAATTGAAACGCCCCCTCGAAATCGTCAGCCTTGAATGCTTCGAACTGGCCGGTAATCGTGCTTTCTATATCAGCTTGCTGCGCCGTGGCACCAAACGTTGTCAGCACTATCAAAACCATCCCGAACAGGCTTGACAGAAGGGTGCCGCGCATCACATTTCTCCCTATGACGTGGTGACTTCAGATTAAGCCACGCACATCACAGGGCAAGAGTTTCACGCCGTGGTCAAGTTGCCTGCCAGAGCCTCGTCAATCAAAGCAATGGTTTCGTCGACGCCATAAAGCGCGATAAAGCCGCCAAACCGTGGGCCTTGGCTGGCCCCCAGCAACACCTCATACAGCGCTGTGAACCAGTCGCGCAAAGGTTCAAACCGCTCTTTACCGACAGCGAAAACCATCGTTTGCAACGCTTCGGCGTCCAGCCCGCCGTCCCAACTTTTCAGCCGATCCCGCAGGTCCTCCAAGGCTTCCCGCTCAAGATCTGACGGGGCGCGGAACACTTTGGCGGGCTTCACGAAATCATTGTAGTAGCGCACCGCATGGCCGGCAGCGGCATCCATCCCGGGGTTGCCTTCGGGCGTCGCATCCGGCGCATAACGCTGGATAAAGCCCCACAGCTGCGATTTTTCTTCGGCTGACGATACCGATGCAAGGTTCAGCAACATTGAAAACGGCACGATCATATCCGACGTGGGCACGTCGCCCCCGTGGATGTGCCAAACCGGGTTGTTCAGCTTGCCCTTGTCGTCCTGCGTCTCATAAGCGCGCAATTGCTGGTGATATTCGTCCACCGCCTTGGGGATCACGTCGAAATACATGCGCTTGGCCGTCTTGGGCTTGAGATACATGAAATACGACAGCGATTCCGCGCTGGCATAGGTCAACCATTCGTCGATCGTCAGTCCATTGCCAGAGGATTTCGAGATCTTGTGTCCGTCCTGGTCCAGAAAAAGCTCGTAGGTAAAATGCTCTGGCGGGCGGCTCCCCAAAATGCGGCAAATGCTGTCATAGATCGGCGTGTTGGTGCTGTGATCCTTGCCGTACATCTCAAAGTCGACATCAAGGGCGGCCCAACGGGCACCAAAGTCGGGCTTCCACTGCAACTTCACATTGCCGCCGGTCAGCGGCAGGGTCATTTCGGTGCCGTCTTCATCGTCGAAGGTGATCGTGCCGTCCTTGGCGTTGACCGCTTTCATCGGCACATACATCACCCTGCCCGTTTCAGGGTGGATCGGCAGGAAGATCGAATAGGTCTGGCGGCGCTCTTCGCGCAGCGACTTGAGCATGACGGCCATAATCTCGTCGTATTTTTCGGCGGCACGCAATAGCACCTCGTCGAACTTGCCTGACTGATAGAACTCGGTAGCCGAAATGAATTCGTATTCAAAGCCAAACGTATCCAGAAAACGACGTAGCATAGCATTGTTATGGGCACCAAAACTGTCGTGCGTCCCGAACGGATCGGGCACGGATGTCAGGGGGCGCTGCAAATGTTCCACCAATGCCTCGGGGTCCGGCACATTGCCCGGTACCTTGCGCATCCCATCCAAATCATCGGAAAAACAGATCAAACGCGTCGGAATGTCGCTGATCACTTCAAAAGCGCGGCGAACCATCGTGGTGCGTGCAACTTCGCCAAAGGTGCCGATATGAGGCAAACCCGATGGTCCATAACCTGTCTCAAATAACACATACCCCTTCTCGGGGGTCTTGTTTGCGTAGCGTTTCAATACCCGGCGTGCTTCTTCGAAGGGCCACGCTTTGCTGGTTAGGGCTGCTTCACGCATCTGCGACATGTTTTGGTTTCCATCAATTGTGCTCGACACCCCATGTGTCTAAGCAGGCTGTACCTATTGCGTCCCCGACGGGGCGTCAATAATCTGTACCTCTACGACCTTTATTCACAGGAGTATCTTATGAACGATGACACGTCCCTGACACTGAGCGCTCAGGATTGCCTGGTGGCCTTGATGATCGCGGTCTCGGCGTCGGACGAAGATATTCGCACGACGGAACTGCTTAAGATTCAAAGCGCTGTAAATACTCTTCCGATATTTTCGGGATACGACCTGGACCGGATCAGCACCGTCAGTCAGATGGTTTTCGATTTGTTCGAACAAGAAGACGGGCTTGATGCACTGTTCGGTCTTATCAAAGGGGCGCTTCCTGATCGGTTGAACGAAACAGCCTATGCCCTTGCTTGCGATGTCGCAGCCGCAGACGGGAAACTAGAGGAAACGGAACTGCGTCTTCTCGAAGAAATCCGCTATGAGCTTGTGCTGGACCGCTTGCACGCGGCCGCAATTGAACGGGGTGCGCGAGCACGACATCTTGTCTGAACAGCACGGGCCTCTTGCCTCCGAACCGTCCGAAGCCTGCCCTCAAGCGGCGTGATAAGCGCCCCAACGCTCGATCAGGCTTTGCTGCAAGCGCTTGGCACGGCCGTTCCATGTCCGCCCGCCTTCGGGGCGTTCGCGTTCTGCGCGGCTCAAGGTTGCGCGGCGTGGTTCGTCGGCTGCGAATATCGCAAATGCCATGACACGACCATTTGGAGCCGTCATATACCCGGCCAGCGCCGAAACAAAATTAAGCGTTCCAGTTTTCGCTTCGACCTTGATCGGGTGATTGGACATCGGTCTGCCCTTGGAATCGCGAAGTTTGACCGTTTTCAGGATCGGTTTCAAAGTACCGGATCCATAAACCTTGACCAAAGCGGTCGTCATATCGCGAGCGGATATTCGGCTGTCTTCGCCCAAGCCCGAATGATCGACCAGCGCCGGGGCATCCATGCCCAGATTTTGCTTTGCCCAATGGTTCATCTCGGCAGCGGAATCCTTTAGCGTTTCAGGTTGGCGTCCACGTGCGGTCGTGGCCGCAAGCCCCGCCATCTCTGCTGTCAGGTTGGTCGAGTATTTAAGCATATCGCGCAATATTTCCCGCAACGCTTCGCTTTTCTGTACGACCACGACCGTACCGGCAAGCGGGCCCGCCATGATTTGTGGGCGGGCCAAGCGAATCCCCTGAGCGCCGGCCATCGTTGCAAAGATGTCGCCGGCGTAAAGGCCAGGTTTGCGCACAGGCAACCATCTGGCCCCGCCGCTTCCCAAAGCTCTTTTCGCGACCGTCCAGTCATCTCGCGCGCCACTATCCGTGTAGGTATAAAGCGGCGAAGCACGGTCCTGGATTTGCATCACCGCCATTGCGACTTCGGGGCGGTATTTACCGCTTCGCCCGTCCATCGTAACGGCATAGCTATCCTTGTTACGCTTCCACTCGAAATGAACACGATTATAGTTCAAGGCCACGCCGGTGACTGCTGGGTTGTATCCGACATGATCCGGCTGGTCGGGGTCTATGCGGTCGATCATCGGCAGATAACTTTCGTACACTTTGAAAGCGCCACGAACGCGGGTGATGCCCGCCTGCTTCAACTTCGCGGCCATTTCAGCCAGTGAATCCGTGTTAAGCGTGGGGTCTGCCCCGCCCGCAAGAATAAGGTCTCCCTGCAATTCGCCGTTCACTATGCCACCGGTGGCCAGCAGCCGTGTTTCGAACTGGTGATCAGCCCCAAGCACATCCAATGCATAAAGCGCTGTAATCGCTTTGGTGACGCTGGCTGGGGGCATCCCGACCAGCGAATTGGTCTGCTCCAGCACCGCACCGGTGCTGGCATCGGCCAAGGCAAAGCTGACCCGGCCGCTCAGTTTGGCTTGCGCAATGATGTCGGCGGCTTCGGGAATTGATTGCCGGTAAAGATCATCGCCTCTTAAAACGGGGCGCAGTGAGGTTGTCGGCGGAGCGGCAAAGGCCGCAGGGGACAATAGACCAGCCGCAGCTGACCCCAGGAAAAAACGACGTGATACATTTCTTTTCATATGGTCGACATAAACCCGAGTCGGCACGGCATACAAGCGCTTGCAAATCACATTTTCATGGGGTTAAGGCCGTGCTAACTCAATGGCATGCAGCGCGCCATCGTAATTATGTTCATCGCCATGTCCCTGATTCCCGCCGGCGATAGCGCGGGCAAGATCATGACGTCGCAGTTGGGCGTAGCACCAGTGTTCGTGGCATGGTCGCGCTTTGCGTTCGGGACATTCTTGCTGCTCCCTTTTGTACCGCCCGATACGCTTCGGCTTTTTAGGAACTGGCGCATCTGGCTTCGCGCCGCGATGCTCTGTGGCGGCATCACCAGTATTCAAACCGCTTTGCAAACCGAAGAGGTTGCGAATGTGTTTGCGGCGTTCTTCATTGGTCCGCTGCTAAGCTATACCTTGGCCGCGATATTTCTGCGCGAACCTATCACGCTGGCCCGCAGCGTCCTGATCGTCGCAGGTTTCGCGGGCGTCTTGCTGGTCGTGCAACCGGGGTATGGGGTCAGCATCGGGCTGCTGTGGGCTTTGGCGGCGGGTACGTTCTATGGAATATTTCTTACCATGTCGCGATGGCTGTCGCACTTGGCACCGCCGCTATCCCTGTCCTTCAGCCAGCTTTTGATCAGCGGCCTTCTTCTCTTGCCGTGGGGGCTTTTACATTTGCCTGACCTAACCGGGCCGATCGCGAGCCTGACAGTGGTGAGTGCGGCGTGCTCTATGGTGGGAAATCTGCTAATGCTCTATACGTACCGGTTGGTTCCCGCCACCAAAGTAGCGCCGTTGATCTATTTTCAGCTGTTGTCGGCTGTTACCCTGGGATGGCTGCTGTTCGGGGCATTGCCTGATGTGCTGACTTGGGCGGGGCTGGGCGTCATACTGGTTGCGGGTATCGCGTCGACCCGACTACGCTGACCAAGCACCCGCAGCCCGTATTGCCGTTGAACTGATATCGGTCATCGGCACATTTACAAAACACCACGCCGGAGGTTCCGCGCTGCGCAACAGCTGACTTTGCTGCGCCGGGATCCGGTACTTTGCATACAGCGATGCGGCCCGGCTCATTCGGGCGGAAATACGTTGACCGGGTCTGGCCAGAACCCCGATAGGAACCGTCTCGACGATGTGTTGCCAATTCTGCCACAAATGTAGTTGCGCAAGGTTATCCGCCCCCATGAGCCACACAAATCGAACCCCCTGATACCGCGCACGCAGGGCGGTCAGGGTTTGTGCCGTATGTCTGGTCCCCAGGCGTTCTTCGATATCGGTCAGTACGACACGCGGATGCTGGATAATCTGGCGTGCATGCGCCAGGCGCTGCTCCATCGGCGCGGGGCCGTGCACCTTGAGCGGGTTGCCCGGACTGACCAACCACCACACCCGATCAAGGCCAAAACGCTTCAGCGCCTCTCGCGTGATGTGCGCATGCCCGGTGTGCGCGGGGTCAAACGACCCCCCGAGCAAGCCAATGACCTGTCCTGCCGTGGCATATGGAAAATGATCGCCCAAATAGAACGGCCCCCGAAATACATCAGGGGCCGAAAGGAGGGCAGCACAGCCCCTTTGTCAATCGCGTTATACGCGGCCTAGTCGGTGAATTTCTTCAACTCGCCCGATTTCAGACGCGCAAAATAGCTTTTCATCTCGCGCTTCACGATCGGCATGAGAACGTACAACGCTGTAATGTTCACGACGGCCATGGCAAAAATCATGGCATCGGAAAAGTCGATGACAGAGCCCAGGTTGGCCGCAGCTCCTATGATGATGAACAAACAGAAGATTACCTTAAAGACGATCTCTTTGGTTTTGCCTTCACCAAACAGATAGGTCCATGCCTTCAGCCCATAATACGACCAACTGATCATCGTGGAAAAGGCAAACAACACCACTGCGATCGCCAGGATATAGGGGAACCAGCTAAACCCGGTTGCAAACGCCGCCGACGTCAATTGTACGCCGCTCGATCCGTCTACGGTTTTGATCGCTGTACCGGCTTCGTTCAGGATGAAACGGCCCGTGGCAGGGTCCGTGACCAGAACCCCTGATATAGTGATGACCAACGCAGTCATCGTACAGATCACCACCGTGTCGATGAATGGTTCAAGCAAGGATACAACACCTTCGGTCACGGGTTCCTTGGTACGCACCGCAGAGTGCGCGATCGCCGCCGACCCAACGCCCGCCTCGTTCGAGAAAGCAGCACGTTTAAAGCCCTGGATCAAGGCCCCAACCAAGCCCCCGGCCACGCCAAGCCCGGTGAATGCACCTGCGAAGATCTGGCCGAATGCCCAACCTATCTTGTCGTATTCGACGATCAGGATCACCAGCGCCGCGCCCACGTACAAGACACCCATGAAAGGCACGACCTTTTCCGTGACATTCGCGATGGACTTGATTCCGCCCACGATCACGGCAAACACCACGGCAGCAAAGATAATACCCGTGATCCAACCGGGATAGTCACCCAAGATTCCGGCAATCTGCGCATGCGCCTGGTTCGCCTGGAACATGTTTCCGCCGCCCAAAGCCCCGCCAATGGTAAAGATTGAAAAGACGATCGCCAGGAAACCGCCCAGTGGAAGACCGCGTTCCTTGAAACCCTTGGTCATGTAATACATCGGGCCGCCTGAAACGGTGCCATCGTCGTATTCATTGCGATACTTCACGCCCAATGTGCATTCAGTAAACTTCGATGCCATCCCCAACAAACCGGCCAGGATCATCCAGAACGTGGCACCCGGCCCTCCGATCCCGACCGCGACGGCAACGCCCGCGATATTGCCCAGGCCGACGGTACCGGACAACGCAGTGGCCAGTGCCTGAAAGTGGCTGACTTCGCCGGCATCATCGGGATCGGAATAATCGCCCTTTACCAAGGATATGGCGTGGCCGAACGCCCAGAACTGGATAAACCCGAAATACAGGGTGAACACCGACGCCGCCACCACCAGCCACAACACGATCCAGGGGAAATTGGTGCCCGGCAGGGACATGAAGATCAGGTTGACGAACCATCCGGTCGATCCGGCAAAAACGTCATTGATGCGTTGGTCCATGCCGACTGCATCTTGCGCCGATGCCAGTGCGGGAAAGACCGTGCTCGCGACCGCGCCGAGCCCCGTTGTCAAAAACTTATTCATTGTCAGCCCTTTCATGGAATAATCGTGACTGGCACGCTTGATGCGACAACCAAGCGACCTGTGACACCGCCGAACATGCGCTCTTTGAGACCGCGCAAGCCGACCCGACCCACCACAATCTGCTGGGCACCGTGTTTCTTTGCGAGGTCATCCAGTATGTCAGCGACATCACCGTGCCTCACAATGCCCTGAACGGTAACGCCATCATCGGTTACCTGTTTGACAGCGGGCTCGACGATACGCTCTCGGGCCAGTGCCAATTCTTCTTCGCGCCGCTTGTGACGCTGCGCGTTTTCCTCCGAAGTCTGAAAGCTGAACGGCGACCATTCGATCACGTAAACAAGCTTTAGCTCGCACGAGCCGATCAGTTTGGCCTGGGTGGTCGCAAAAGCCAGAGCACGCGCGCCAGCCTCTCCTCCATCCAGCCCAACCACGATGGTTGATGTTGTCATGATTTATGTCCCTCTGTTTTGAGCACTGCCTTTGTCGTTTCGTGCCGAACCCGAGGTTTGCACGCGCCCCGGTTGTAAAACTTTACCTTGGCATGTCCAAAAACACGAAATGATTTTTCTTGCGGCATTTGTTTTCGCTGTGTTTGTTGTGCCCGACTTATGACCCGCCGCAGCGCGGAAGCTATTGGAACCAACAGCGCAGCAAGGCAACCATAAATTTCATGAATTGAAACCGCTGCGGATCAGGTGCGCGGCCCCCATGAATCGGCCCGATCCGGCACCCTTGGAAATGAAAGGCGATCAGGCCTTCAAATTTACCGAGCGGCTCTTACATATTGAGTGTTTGATCTTGCCCGCTGCTGGCGATATTGCACATCCCAAACCGTATTCAGCTTATCCGAGGATTCTCATGGCCGCCTATCAGTATGTCTATCACATGTCCGGTGTCTCAAAGACCTATCCGGGCGGCAAAAAATGTTTCGACAACATCAACCTGAACTTCCTGCCCGGTGTGAAAATCGGTGTGGTCGGTGTCAACGGCGCGGGTAAATCCACGCTGATGAAGATCATGGCTGGTAAGGACAAGGATTACTCGGGCGAAGCATGGGTCGCTGAAGGCGCCAAGGTCGGCTACCTGGAACAGGAACCCTATCTGGACCCCGCCCTGACCGTGCGCGAAAATGTCATGCTGGGCGTGAAAGCCAAGAAGGACATTCTGGACCGCTACAACGAACTGGCGATGGACTATTCCGACGAGACAGCCGACGAAATGGCCGCCTTGCAGGATCAGATCGACGCGGAAAACCTCTGGGATCTCGACAGCCAGATCGACGTCTCGATGGAAGCCCTGCGCTGCCCGCCCGACGATGCCGATGTGACCAAACTGTCCGGTGGTGAAGCCCGCCGCGTGGCGCTGTGCAAGCTGCTGCTTGAAGCGCCCGAAATGCTGCTGCTTGACGAACCGACCAACCACCTGGACGCGGAAACCATCGCATGGCTGCAACAGCACCTGATCGACTACAAGGGCACGATCCTGATCGTCACCCACGACCGGTACTTCCTTGATAACATCACCAGTTGGATCCTCGAGCTCGACCGCGGCAATGGTATCCCCTACGAGGGGAACTATTCCAACTGGATCGACCAGAAAGCCAAACGGCTTGAGCAGGAAGCCCGTGAAGACAAATCCAAGCAAAAGACACTGTCGCGCGAATTGGAATGGATGCGTCAGGGGGCCAAGGCGCGTCAGGCGAAATCCAAGGCGCGGATCAAGTCCTATAACGAAATGGCCGACAGTTCCGAGCGCGAGCGCTTGACCCGCGCCCAGATCGTCATCCCCAACGGTCCCCGTCTGGGTAACAAGGTGCTTGAGGTCGAAGGCCTGTCCAAAGCCATGGGCGACAAGCTGTTGATCGAAAATCTTGAATTCTCATTGCCACCCGGCGGTATCGTCGGCGTCATCGGCCCCAACGGCGCCGGCAAATCGACCCTGTTCAAAATGATCACCGGCAACGAACAACCCGATACCGGCACCATCGAACTGGGAAATACCGTTGATCTTTCCTATGTCGACCAGTCGCGCGATGACCTGAACCCTGATGACAACGTCTGGCAGGCCATCTCTGGCGGTGCCGAGATCATCAAGCTTGGCGACGCCGAAGTAAACTCGCGTGCCTATTGCGGCGCCTTCAACTTCAAGGGCGGCGACCAGCAGAAGAAAGTCGGCCTGCTGTCGGGTGGTGAACGCAACCGTGTGCACATGGCGCGTCTGCTGAAAGAGGGCGGCAACGTACTGCTGCTCGATGAACCGACCAACGATCTGGACGTCGAAACGCTGCGGGCGCTCGAAGACGCACTTGTCGATTTCGCGGGCTGCGCCGTGGTTATCTCGCACGACCGCTTCTTCCTTGACCGGATTTGCACGCACATCCTGGCGTTCGAAGGCAACGCTCATGTCGAATGGTTCGAAGGTGGCTTCACCGATTACGAAGAAGACAAAAAGCGCCGTCTTGGTGATGATGCGATGGAGCCCAAGCGACTAAAGCACAAGAAGTTCTCTCGTTAATCTTTCTCGACCGTAGCTGCAAAAAGCGGGGGCATCTTTCGATGCTCCCGCTTTATTTGTTAAAAGCCAGCCAGCAACTCTTCATGATCTTCAGAAGCATCGTCTTGGCTGCCATCTTCTACTCTATTCGCCACTAAATAATCGCGAATGGCGTTGCAGGCTGACAACCCCGACCACAGCCGTTGACTCGAAATAGACTGCACCGCGATATCGGCGGCAAGGTCGGTTTGAGTGTTCTGAACTGTCGTGTTCTCGTCCAGTGCCGCTTCAATTTTGCGCTGCGTTGCCTCGGGGTTGAACCGGGCACGCCCCATTACAACGCCCACAAGCATGCCGCTACCTGCGTGCCCTAGGAAAAAGCGATCCTGCGCAAGGGCGTCGACCGTTGCCTCTGCAACGCATACCATTTGCGTGCAAAATTCATGTGGCGTAACCGCACCGAAAATGTTCCGGATCTGCGGCAACTTAACCACGAACAGGTTCATCGCGTAACATCCTTCGGGCAGACGCAGCAGGCGGTTCTCAAAGCCATGCAGATCATCCACGCCGACCACGTTCAGGTCGAAGCTTTCGTCACGCCGGATCTTCATCAATTCGGTAAGCTCTGCGAGCGAATGGCATGCTTCGCGCTCGCGACGCATGCTGTCATTAAGCATCCCGGCCGTATTTATCCGCGCAGCAAGCTCCACGCCATTCAGGGGTTTGAAAATGAAATCAGTTGCACCGGCGCGGAAAGCATTTTCCATCAGATCATGCTTCTGACTGCCAGTGATCATAATGATAGGTGTGCTTTTATACGCCTGAAGTCCGCGAATAACAGAGCACAGCTCAATGCCATCGACCCCAGGAAGTATTATGTCGAGCAAGAAACACTCGAATGAGTTCTGATTGTCTTGCAACAAACTCAGCGCATCTTCGGCAGTTTCCGCACACACGAGGTCAAACCCCAGCTTTTTGGTCAGACTGTCACGCAGCATGTCCAGTACTGTCGGATCGTCATCTACAGCTAATATCTTCATCACATTCACCCACTCATTATAAATATAGTCACTCGTACTCGGCGCTCTTAAAGTCATATTCGCATCAAAATCTGGCCATAATTTGTCGAAAACAGCCTGTGCCTGCCAAGGGTGGCGGGTGATTTTACGTGACACCGCATGGATTTATGGTTAATGGAACCCGAAGTTAGGCGAAAATGTGCAAACACCGGCGAAGTCTCGCCAAGTACCTGCGTCAAGTTGACTTCCCCTTGCGCGAATCTCTGCAACCTGCCATATCAAAGTGGCTAACGTTATTCTTTTTCGACCAACTGTCTCCCTCATACGGCGTTCAGACTTCGATCCAGACCGACAACGCCGAGCCATCGCACGATGCGGATGGCATACTAGAGGAGACTACGGATATGGCCACTGGCACCGTAAAATGGTTCAACACAACAAAAGGCTTCGGCTTTATCGCACCCGATGGCGGCAGCAAAGATGTTTTCGTACATATTTCCGCTGTTGAACGCGCTGGCCTTACCGGTCTTGCTGACAACCAGAAAGTGACATTCGACATTGAAGCTGGCCGTGATGGTCGCGAATCTGCATCGAACATCGCTCTGGCCTAAGCCTTTTTAGGCTTTGACCTGTTAATCGATTTAACCGGCTACCCATCGGGGCAGCCGGTTTTTTTCATACATGGTCGCCTCGTGTTCTCAGGCCGGCACTTTCCGACAGTGATTGGCGGCATGTGTTATTCATTTCAGCAGATGCGACGAAGAATACAGAAAGGGCCAGCGTGTTTGCCGGCCCTCTGCACTACTTGTCTATATAACCGTATTAGTTCAATGCCTTGTCGGTAATCGCGTGGGTCCACGCGCCGGTTGGCTCCTTAGTGATAACCGGATCCGACCCGCCGGACAAAAGCGATTGAACTGTGCGTTCGTAATCTGCTTCGTCCAGTGCGCCATTGCTTCCAAACGTCAGCTTTGCCACTTCGCCCATCATACGCTTTTGATGATCTTCGGTCTGCGCCCCTGATGCGTCGTTATCCAACACGATTTCCGCCGCTTCATCAGGATTTTCCTCGGCGTATTTCCAGCCCTTCATCGACGCCCGTACGAACCGTACCATCTTGTCCTCGAAGGCCGGGTCCGCAAGATTTTCTTCCAGCACGTACAACCCGTCTTCAAGCGTCGCGACCCCCTGATCTTCGTATTTGAACACGATCAAATCATCTGGCGTCAGGCCCGCGTCGATCACCTGCCAATACTCATTATACGTCATCGTGGATACGCAAGCCGCCTGCTTTTGCAACAGCGGATCCACGTTGAAGCCTTGCTTAAGCACGGTTACCCCGTCCTCACCACCTTCGGTAGGAAGGTCAAGCTTGCTCATCCAGCTCAGAAACGGAAATTCGTTACCAAAGAACCAAACCCCTAATGTTTTACCCTTGAAGTCGTCAGTCGATGTGATGCCAGCGTCCTTGCGGCACGTCAGCATCATACCCGACGATTTGAAAGGCTGCGCAATATTAACCATCGCCAACCCTTTTTCTCGGGCGGCCAGGGCGGCGGGCATCCATTCTACCGCGACATCCGCACCACCGCCGGCAAGCACCTGCGTTGGTGCTATGTCAGGGCCGCCCGGTTTGATGGTCACATCCAGGCCTTCTTCGTCGTAAAAGCCCTTGTCCAAGGCGACGTAATACCCGGCGAACTGTGCCTGGGTAACCCATTTCAGCTGCAGGGTTACGTCCTCAGCCGCCTGCGCCATCGTGCCGATAAGGCCAACAGCGACCCCGGCGACATAGGTTGAAAGTCTTTTCATTTTGTAACTCCCTCTTGGTTGGTATTGTTTTCTTTTTAATTCCTCTGGCTCGGGTGCCAGAAGGTCACAGTACGTTCGAAAAGCGTCATCAGGCCATAGAATGCCGATCCCGCGATTGCCGCCACAACAATTTCGGCCCAGACCATATCAAGTGCAAGCTGCCCCACCGACGTCGAAATGCGAAACCCCATGCCCCGTACGGGCGAGCCGAAAAATTCAGCAACTATTGCCCCGATCAATGCAAGCGTCGTGCCGATCTTAAGGCCATTGAACACGAAAGGCATCGCGGCAGGCAAGCGCAGCTTGAGCAAACTTGCCCAGTAACTTGCGCCATAGGTCCGCATAAGATCGCGCTGCATAGCGTCGGTGGCCTGCAAGCCCTGTACGGTGTTTACCAGCATCGGAAAGAATACCATCACGACAACCACCGCAGCTTTAGACTGCCAGTCAAAGCCAAACCACATCACCAGTAGGGGTGCCATTCCGATCACCGGCAAAGCGGCGACGAAGTTACCGACCGGCAACAGGCCTCGCTGCAGAAACGGAAAACGGTCGATCGCAATGGCAATTGCAAATGCCGCTCCGCAACCGATGATATAACCTGACAGCGCACCTTTTATCACAGTCTGGACGAAATCACCCCACAGCACATCCGGCGACATCACCAATCTTGTGGCAATGACGGATGGCGCGGGCAACAGGACCTGCGAAATCTGCATACCGCGAACGACACCTTCCCAAACCGCGACAAGGGTCACCCCGAACACCAAAGGTGCCGCCAATGATACCCACCGGCTAGGCCGCCTGCGCGCCAGCCACACGTTAAGCGACCAGCCCAGAAACCAAGCTATGCCCGCGAAAGCAATCCAGGTCATGACGCCATCCCCATCCGCCTGAGGGTGACGCGCTGCACCAGCCCGATGATACCCACCAACGCGGCCGCCAATGCCGCAGCCATGATCAGGGCGCTCCAGATTTGGATGGTTTGCCCGTAATAGCTTCCCGCCAGCAAACGTGCGCCCAGCCCCGCGACCGCCCCGGTCGGCAGTTCGCCGACAATTGCACCCACCAGGGATGCCGCCATTGCGATCTTCAGCGATGTAAAGAAATAAGGCATCGACGCAGGCAACCGCAACTTCCAGAAGGTCTGGCTCGCGCTGGCATACCAGGTCTTCATCTGGTCAAGCTGTATCTGATCGGGACTGCGCAACCCCTTGACCATTCCCACCACCACCGGAAAAAACGACAGATACATGCTGATCATTGCCTTGGGCAAAAGCCCTGAAACTCCCACAGCGTTCAGAACCACAATGATCATCGGAGCTATAGCCAAAATCGGAATGGTCTGGCTCGCGATGACCCAAGGCATTACCGACATATCCATGGTTCGGTTGAATACGATGCCGACCGCCAGCAACGTGCCCAAAAGCGTTCCCATCCCGAACCCAAGCAACGTAGCGCTCAGCGTCACCCAGCTATGGTACACCAGCGACCGCTTTGAACTGACCTTTTTCAGAACGGTGGTCTCCCAAATCTCGACCGCAACCTGATGTGGCGCGGGAAGCTTCGGCTTCTTCTGCGCCCATGTGTCCGCAACCAGCGACGTTGCGGTCACGGTTGCACCGGACCGCGTGGCCTTGTCGTATGTCCACGCGGCATTTAGCCAGATCGCAGCGCCATACCACAACACCAACAGCAGCCCCAAAATCGTCACCACCGGCCAAAAGCTCTGCCTCATGTCACCCGACCCCGCTTCCAAATGGGCCCAAAATCCTCCCCGAAGGGCCGCTCGACGGTGTTGCGACGGTCATTCATCGCTGTGCCCTGCCCGCAGCCCTTCGCGCACCCGGTGCGCAATCTCAAGAAACTCCGGAGTCTCGCGGATCTCCAATGGGCGCTCTTTCGGCAAGGGGCTGGTGATCACATCGGAAATCCGCCCGGGCCGCGGGCTCATCACCACGATCTTGGTGCTCAGGTACACCGCCTCGGGGATAGAGTGGGTAACAAAGGCAATTGTCTTTCCGGTACGCGCCCACAACCGCAACAATTGCTCATTCAGGTAATCACGCACAATTTCATCCAGCGCGCCGAAAGGCTCGTCCATCAACAAGATATCCGCATCAAAGGCTAACGCCCGCGCGATCGATGCGCGCTGCTGCATCCCCCCGGACAGTTGCCAGGGAAACTTACGCTCGAACCCGGCAAGTTCGACAAGTTCCAACACCCGTCCGACCCGCGACACCTGTTCAGCCTTCGAATACCCCATGATTTCAAGTGGCAGCCGGATGTTGCCGCCGATTGTGCGCCATGGATACAGCCCCGCGGCCTGAAATACGTAACCATATGCCCGCGCCATCCGTGCCTGCGCCGGGGTCACCCCATTAACCTGGATGGCCCCGTCGGTCGGTTGTTCCAAATCGGCCATGCACCGCAAAAATGTGGTCTTGCCGCACCCCGAAGGACCGATAAAACTGACGAAATCGCCTTTCTCTATATCAAGCGACACGTCTTTCAGCGCATGCACAGGGCCGTCGTTGGTTTCAAATGTCAGGGATAGGTTCTGGGCCGAGATGACTGTCAATTTACAAATTTCCTCCGCCTTCAAACGTGCTTGTTCCGATTATATTGTTGATGGTGTCCCAAAATATTGTGCCATCGATGTGTGTGCCTGCAGCCTCGGCGCAGTTGGCCTGTATAGCGCTAACACAAGCACACAAATAAACGTGCAGCATGCGAAGAAACCGAGACATTATCTTGATTTCGTGCAAATGGATCGCATAAGTCAGATCATCGAACTTATTCTTTTTGTTCTCTCGTGTTTTTATATATCGTCTAAACTTATGCTTCCCGCTTTCATCGACACCTTCGTGCTGACCATGAAGAATAGCATTCCTTAATTCGTACAATTCATCAACTGCCGGAATCAACTCGACATTTTCTGGGAAAAACGTTCTGAGTGGGATTGGTGAGGGCAAAAGATGTAAGGATATCTGCTCCACTAGTCGCATTTTATTTGGAAAGGTGTGTGGGTATTCGCTAAGCGTTCTAGATTGCTGCGCTTTTTGTTCAGTGATCTGTAAAGATTTTATCCGTTCTTGGTATGCAATTACCGCTAGAAAGAGAACTTCGTCGACGACTACATCGACCGTTCCCATTGCGATGCAAAACTCTCCAACGACTGGGCTGAGTTTTTCAATCATCTTCTACTCAGATCCCTGCGGGAATGTTCATCGGATCGCGTTTGATCAACTTCGGAGCAGTCAGCTCTTTCCACTTGCTCAACGCAACATTTGCCGCAGGAAAGGCCGGTCGCGGTATAAATCTTCCACGCCCGGGATTGGGCTGCGAATTTTGCCCCCAGGCCCAGATCACCTCGCCTCGACTCAAGGTATAGCGGCTTTGCGCTTTCACCTCGAAACCCTCGAAAACGTTGTAGTCCAAAACCGAATGATGGTTGGCCGTCGAAATGGTTTTGCTGATCTTGGGGTCCCATACCACGATATCGGCATCAGCCCCTTCGACGATCGCCCCTTTGCGCGGATAGATATTCAAGATCTTGGCTACATTCGTGGATGTCGCGGCAACAAATTCGTTCGGCGTCAGACGGCCTGTCTCCACCCCTTCGGTCCACAACACAGCCAGCCGTTCCTCCAATCCGTTGGATCCATTCGGAATGATGCGAAAATCATCGCGTCCCGCACGTTTCTGGGCCGTCGAAAACGCCGCATGATCCGTGGCAACGACCTGAAGCGACCCGGACTGCAAGCCGGCCCACAAGCTATCTTGATGGTCCTTGGACCGGAAGGGCGGCGACATCACCCGCCGCGCCGCATGATCCCAGTCTTTGTTGAAATACTCAGACTCGTCCAGTGTCAGGAACTGGATCAACGGCTCTCCATAAACCCGCATGCCCTTTTGCCGTGCCCGTCGGATCGCTTCATGTGATTGTTCGCAAGAAACGTGAACGATATACAAAGGCACCCCTGCCGCATCGGCGATGGTGATCGCACGGTTGGCAGCCTCACCCTCCAGTTCCGGCGGTCGCGAATAGGCATGCCCTTCGGGCCCGGTAACCCCCTGATTGAAGTATTTCTCCTGAAGTGCCGCAACCAGATCGCCATTCTCTGCATGCACCATCGGCAAGGCCCCCAATTCGGCACACCGCTGGAAGGACGCGAACATTTCGTCGTCTTCCACCATCAAGGCACCTTTGTAAGCCATGAAGTGCTTGAAAGAATTCACTCCCATCTCAACGGCATCTTTCATCTCGTTGAAAACGTTCTCGTTCCAGCCAGTGATCGCCATGTGATAGCCGACATCCGAACAGATCTGCGGCGCGGATTTGCGGTGCCATTCGTTGATCGCGTTCTTGATCGACCCGTCCGCCCCCGGCAAACAGAAATCAACAATCATCGTCGTCCCGCCGACTGCCGCAGCCCAGGTTCCGCTTTCGAATGTCTCGGCCGCGGTTGTCCCCATAAAGGGCATTTCCAGATGAGTGTGCGGATCAATCCCGCCGGGAATCACATAGGCCCCTTCCGCGTCAATATACTGCTCCCCCACCAGATCCTCGCCAATCTGCTTGATCACCTCACCTTCGATCAAGACATCGGCTTTCCAGCTACGGTCCGCAGTCACCACGGTGCCGCCTTTGATTACCTTGCTCATCTCATCTCTCCCGTCACGTTTTTACTTATTTCCAAATGGTCCAAATCCCGGGGGTGTGGGGGCTGGCCCCCGCGCTCACGTCCCAGGCATCTACACAGACCCGAAACAGCCCAATGCCGGCCCATGCACGCCGATGTCCAACGGCCCGAAATCGCTCTCTACGCACAACGAAAAATATCCGGCCCGGGGCATGTAAACCACACAGTACGTCCCATCACCGCGCGACACCGCCCAACAAGTCTGAACGATGCCGCCGCTGAAATTGACAGCAATCTCTTTCGGCGGCCGCAGGCTGCGCTGAAACGCTTCCGCCGTACGTCGCAGCACAAGGTCGTCGCTTCGCTGCGCCTCTTGCAGTTCTGAAAGGATCAAACCGCTGATCCTTTCCGCGATGGTCAATTCCGGCTCTAACATGAGACACATTTCAACACCGTTTGGCATGCTCCCGCCTGTCTTTATTGTACGACAACGCCTTGGTTTACCCAACAATCTCTGCGGTCTCCAAGACAGCATGCAGCAACACATCGGCACCCGCCTTGGCCCATTCTTTGGTGATCTCTTCGGCTTCGTTATGCGAAAGCCCGTCGATGCATGGGCACATCACCATCGCTGTCGGGGCAACACGGTTGATCCAGCACGCGTCGTGCCCCGCGCCTGAAATCAAATCCATGTGGCTGTATCCCAGACGTTCCGCAGCTGACCGTATCGCAGTGACACAGCCTTCGTCAAAGGCCACCGGATCAAAACCTCCGACTTTTTCAAAAGCCACCTCCAGGCCCATGTCATCAGCAATTTTCTGACCCGCGACCCGGAATCGCGCCTCCATATCCTCGATGACGCTCAAGTCAGGCGAACGAAAATCCACGGTAAAGACCACCCGCCCCGGAATTACATTACGCGAATTCGGAAAGACCTCGATGTGACCGGCGGCACCGACCGCGTGGGGCGCATGCGACCATGCGATCTCGTCCACCTTTTCAAGCATCCGTGCCATGCCAAGTCCGGCATTTTTTCGCATCGGCATCGGTGTCGACCCTGTATGCGCGTCCTTGCCCGTGACCGTTACCTGCGTCCACGACAACCCCTGACCATGGGTGACGACGCCGATATCCTTGCCTTCGGCTTCCAGGATCGGACCCTGTTCGATATGCAGCTCGAAGAACGCATGCATCTTGCGCGCCCCGACTTCCTCTTCGCCCCGCCACCCTATACGTTCCAGTTCGTCGCCAAAGCTCAGGCCCTTGGCATCGGTCTTTTCATAGGCCCAGTCCTGCGTGTGGATACCGGCAAAAACACCCGATGACAGCATTGCCGGCGCATAGCGCGTGCCTTCTTCGTTGGTCCAGTTTGTCACCACAATCGGGTGCTTTGTCTGGATGCCCAGATCATTCATGGTGCGCAGAAGTTCCAAACCGCCCAACACACCCAGAACCCCGTCGTACTTCCCGCCGGTCGGCTGGGTATCCAGATGAGACCCCACATAGACCGGCAAGGCATCGGGGTCGGTACCTTCGCGGTGGGCAAACATATTTCCCATCTGATCCAACCCCATCACACACCCGGCATCTTCGCACCAGCGTTGAAACAGCGTGCGCGCCTCGGCGTCTTCGTCAGTCAGGGTCTGTCGGTTATTGCCGCCAGCCACACCGGGACCGATCTTTGCCATTTCCATCAGACTATCCCACAGGCGATCCGGGTTAATCTTCAGGTTTTCACCGGGCGCGGCCATAGCGGTCTCCTTTGTTGTACATTTTCTGCGTCATCGCGAAAATTTTACCATTTGGTAAATACACGATTGCGGCTAGGTTGGAGTCTGTCAAGAAATGCTTTCGTCAGAATCCCGGTGCGTGGCTCAGGGTGCTGCTTTTTAAAGCACAAACACAAAAGGGGCCGCAGATGTCTGAAGTCAGTGCAAAAAAACCAAGCCGCATTCAAAGACGGAACCGTCGGGTCATTCTGGACGCGGCATTGAATATCTTTGCCCAACATGGGTTTCGCGGTGCCACTCTGGACCAGATTGCCGCCGAGGCGGGGTTGAGCAAGCCAAACATCCTTTACTACTTTCAGGGCAAGGAAGACATCCATGTGTCCCTGTTGAGCCAGCTCATGGAAACGTGGTTGGATCCATTGGTCGAACTGGACCCGCAGGGCGATCCCGAAACAGAGATCCTGGATTATGTGCAGCGAAAACTGGATATGGCTCGGGATTTGCCCCGCGAAAGCCGTCTGTTCGCGGGCGAGATTCTGCAAGGGGCCCCCCACATGGGACCCCACCTTGAAAGCGATCTGAAACCGCTATTCGATGAGAAATGCGCGGTGATTTCTGGCTGGATCGACCAAGGAAAAATTGCGGCTCTCGATCCGCAACATCTAATATTCTCGATCTGGGCAACGACGCAGCACTACGCTGACTTCGAAGCGCAGGTGTCCGTGCTGCTAGAGGAAGAGGCCGCAAACAGGCAACGAGCATCCAACCATCTTCGGTCGTTGTTCAGCGCGCTACTGCGCCCCCATACTCCCCCACAATCAAGCTGAGCTGCACCGCCCGGGCGGCGAGCCGAACATCTTTCGATGCTGGCCCGACGGACGATCGGTCAATGTCTTACCCGCCCTGCTACTCTGCCGCTGCGGCAGCAGGATTGTTCGGATGGGTTGTCCAGTTGGCGTATTCTTTATGCACAACCTTGCCGGTGCGCGGATCTGTGGTGCCCGGGGTCATCGCTTCCATCGTGATGCAATCTTCGACCGGGCAAACGTTGACGCACAGGTTACAGGCCACGCATTCTTCGTCAATCACGCTAAAGGTGCGATCGTCAGTCATGGCTATCGCCTGATGCGATGTGTCTTCGCAGGCCGCAAAGCAGCGACCACACGATATACACAAGTCTTGATTGATCTTTGCCTTGGCGACGTAATTCAGGTTCAGCTGGTTCCAGTCGGTCACGTTCGGCACCGCACGGCGTACCAATTGATCCACCGACGTCATGCCTTTTTCATCCATATATTCCGACAGACCGCTGATCATTTCCTGTACGACCTTGAAGCCATAGGTCATGGCGGCGGTGCACACCTGCACATTCCCGGCCCCAAGCGCGAGAAATTCGGCAGCGTCACGCCACGTTGTCACGCCGCCAATGCCGCTGATCGGCATGTGCGACAGCGCAGGGTCACGGGCGATTTCCGCCACCATGTTCAATGCGATCGGTTTCACCGCCGGGCCACAGTATCCGCCATGCGCACCTTTTCCGTCAATTGTTGGTTCGGGTGCGAACAGGTCAAGGTCGACGGATGTGATTGAATTGATTGTGTTTATGAGACTTACCGCGTCCGCCCCGCCGCGCATCGCTGCTTCGGCCGGCTTGCGTATATCGGTTATGTTCGGTGTCAGCTTGACGATGACCGGCATACGGGTTGCGGCCTTGACCCAGCGGGTGACCATTTCAATGTACTCTGGTACCTGGCCTACCGCTGCACCCATGCCACGCTCGGACATCCCGTGCGGGCAACCAAAGTTCAGCTCCACCCCGTCCGCGCCGGTTTCCTCGACCTGAGGCAGAATGAACTTCCACGGTTCCTCCTCGCATGGCACCATCAGCGATACGATCATCGCATGGTTCGGGTAATCACGCTTCACCGCCTTGATCTCTCGCAGGTTCACGTCGAGCGGCCGGTCGGTGATCAGCTCGATATTATTGAGCCCCAAAAGGCGGCGGTCCGCACCGTAGATTGCACCGTATCGCGGACCGTTGACGTTGACCACGTGCGGATCAATGCCAAGCGTTTTCCAGACAACGCCGCCCCAGCCAGCCTCATAGGCCCGGCGCACGTTGTATTCCTTGTCTGTGGGCGGTGCCGAAGCCAGCCAGAACGGATTGGGGCTTTTGATGCCCACGAAGTCGCTTCTCAAATCAGCCATTTGCGTTTCTCCTGTCGGGGCTTACCCCATCAAAACCATGTGAATGTCCAAAGCTGCATCGCGCCCCTCGGCGACGGCGGTCACGGTCAGGTCATCCCCACCGCTGGCGCAATCACCACCGGCCCAGACACTCTGGACGCTGGTGCGACCGGTGCCATCGACCCGTATCTTTCGACCTTCTAGCTCAGGCAGTGCATCGCCTTGCAAGGTCTGGCCAATCGCCTTGAAAACCTGATCCGCCGCCAAGCGAAGCATTTGTCCCGAGCCGACCAGATTATCATCGACATATTCAAATTCTATCTCGCGCACCGCCCCATTGCCAATCACCGCGACGGGTTCGGCGTGGGTCACAATCCGCACACCCTTGGACGCGGCAAGGTCCTGTTCGAATACGCTCGCGTTCATGCGGTCACGTCCACGCCGATAAACCAGTGTGACGTTCAGTGCGCCCAGCAACTTTGCCTGAACTGCCGCATCAATCGCGGTCATACCGCCGCCGATAACAACGACATCGCGGCCAATCGGAACCGCACCCATATCGTCAGCTTGCCGCAGGTCCGAGATGAAATCGACGGCATCTTTCACTCCGCCCTTGTCTTCGCCTTCGGCACCCAAGGCATTCACACCGCCCAGACCAATGGCAAGAAACACCGCATCATAATCCCTGCGTAGGGCATCCAAAGTGATGTCAGCCCCCAGCGAAGACCCCGTTTTCATTGTGATGCCGCCGATTTGCAGCAGCCAATCAACCTCTGCCTGGGCAAAACCATTCGGTGTCTTGTAGGTGGCAATACCGTATTCGTTCAGCCCGCCGGGTTTGGGCCGTGCATCATGCACCACGACCTCATGCCCTAGCATCGCCAAACGGTGCGCGCAGGACAATCCGGCAGGACCTGCTCCAACCACCGCCACACGCTTCCCCGTCGGGTCAGCGCGGACAAACGGGTGTTTGCCCTGTTGTTGAAGATGGTCCGTGGCATAGCGCTGAAGCTCGCCGATCTTGACGGGCTTGCCCTCGGCGATCTCGCGGACGCAGGCCTGTTCGCACAGTTGTTCGGTCGGACACACCCGGGCACACATGCCCCCAAGGATGTTCTGACTTAGAATGGTCTTTGCCGCAGCATCCGGCGTACCGGTCGCGATCTGACGAATAAACAGCGGTATATCAATGTCAGTCGGGCAGGCCGTGATACAAGGCGCGTCATGGCAGAAATAGCAACGATCCGCCGCAACCAGCGCTTCGTGCGCATCCAACGGAGGGTGAAGGTCGGAAAACTGGGCAGCGTAGGCATCGGCGTCCAGCCTGCCCGCCGTGATACCTGGCTCAAAGACTTTTTGCGACATTGATCTGACCCCTGCTGCAACCAACTGTTATCCAACGCTCCCACGGATTTATTTTTTTATCAACTGGTAAAATTATTTCAGTGCTGCGAAATCCATGCGCAATTGCCCGCCGGTTGTACAATTTACATCAAAAACTCTTGATTTCGTACGATTTGGTGACAATGTTTATTGTGCGACGCGTAAGACTTTCGGCCTCTCCGCCCTTCGGCAATGGTGCGATCAAGTTCTGACCGAGCCACGCTGCCGCATAATGTGGGCAGGCCAACTACAGGAGACACGGGGCATGGCGACTGGCACCGTAAAATGGTTTAACACCACCAAAGGATACGGCTTTATTGCGCCTGATGGCGGCGGTAAGGACATTTTTGTTCACATTTCAGCGGTAGAGCGTGCAGGCCTGACGGGGCTGGCAGACAACCAGAAAGTGACCTTCGATATTGAAGCAGGTCGTGACGGCCGGGAAAGCGCAAGCAATATCGCGCTGGCTTGATCAAGCTCAATATGACGAATTAGAAACGGGCACCGCGGTGCCCGTTTTTTGTGCAAGTGGTTAGCCGGACACCTTGATGCGGGCAATCAGCTCTAACACCTTTGGCCCGATCTCGGCGACGACCTTGGCCACGCCCTTTTTGTTGGGGTGGATGCCATCAGCCTGGAAAAAGGCCTGCGCCTTTGCGGGGTCTTGCACGCCATTCTCATCTGCCAGCCCGTCAAAGAAGCTGTTAAGAAATGTCGCGTCGTATTGTGCCGCCAACTCGGGATAGATCGCGTCGAACGACGCCTTGTATTCGGGACCGTAGTTGCCCGGTGCCGTCATCCCTACCAGCAGCACTTCGACATCGGCCTGTTTTGCCGCGTCAAGTATACCAGCGATATTCGTTCTGGTGACTGCGGGGTCGATGCCGCGCAACAGATCATTTCCGCCCAAGGTGACGATCACACCGTCGACTTCGGGGGTGAGGGTCCATGCCACCCTTGACAGACCACCCGCAGTGGTATCGCCTGAAACCCCCGCGTTGATCAACCGCACGTCAGCGCCGTTCTGATCAAGCCAGCTTTGTAGCTGAGGAACCAATCCGTCCTCCTCTGGAAGCCCATATCCCTGCGTCAGACTGTCGCCCAATGCGGCAATAACCAAAGGTTCTGCCATGACCGGCCCCGATAAAAACAGAACAACTGCCGTCACCACCTTGTGCATCATCGTGAAACCTCCATATCCAACAGGGACCATATACCAAAAGGCAACCATATGACCGACCAGGTTTTCCAGATCAAAGATGCATCGTTGAAACTTGATAGCAATACTGGAAAGGTCGATATCTTACATGGGATCACTCTGGAAATTGCGCAAGGCGAGACTGTCGCCTTCACCGGACCATCGGGATCGGGCAAGTCCTCCCTTTTGATGGTTATGGGCGGGCTGGAGCAGGCCACCGGTGGTTCGGTACGCGCCCTGGGCCAGGACCTGACCACCATGAGCGAGGATAGCCTTGCCAAGTTTCGCCGGGGGCGGATGGGCATTGTGTTTCAGTCTTTCCATTTGATCCCGACCATGACCGCGCTTGAAAACGTCGCGACACCGTTGGAGCTTGACGGTGCCGAAGACGCGTTCGAGCGTGCGGAAGCCGAACTGCACGCGGTCGGTCTGGGCCACCGTCTGCATCATTACCCGGCGCAAATGTCGGGCGGCGAACAGCAAAGGGTTGCCTTGGCGCGTGCCTCGGCACCGCGACCGGCCATATTGCTGGCCGATGAACCGACCGGGAACCTGGATAGCGTCAACGGTGCCGCGATCATGGATATGCTGTTTGATCTGCGTCAAAAGCACGGGGCCACGCTGGTGCTGGTCACCCATGCCGACGATCTGGCGGCGCGCTGCGATCGCGTTATCACCCTGACTGACGGGCGCATTGTATGAGCCTGCGTCTGGCGAGCCGCTTCGCCCGTCGGGAAATGCGTGGAGGCCTGCGCGGCTTCCGGCTGTTTCTGGCGTGTCTTGCGCTAGGAGTGGCCGCAATTGCAGCCGTCGGGTCTGTGCGATCTGCGATCGATGGCGGCCTTCAACGCGAAGGTGCCGCGCTTCTGGGGGGTTCGGCCGAGCTTGAATTTACCTATCGGTTTGCAAATGCTGACGAACGTGACTGGATGAACGGCCAAGCCGTACGCCTTTCCGAAGTGGTCGAATTCCGATCAATGGCGGTCGTGGGGGAAGGCATGCAGGCTGATCGCGCCTTGACCCAGATCAAAGGCGTGGACGATCTCTATCCGCTGGTGGGCGCTATGGTATTGTCCCCGCAGATTCCGCTGAGCCAAGCGCTGGCCACCCAGGATGGCGTCGCGGGTGCCGTCATGGAACGCGCCCTGTCTGATCGGCTGGGCCTGTCTCCGGGGGACACGTTTAAGCTTGGGACCAAGACCTTTCGCCTTACCGCCCAAATAATGCGCGAGCCCGACAGCGCCGGCAGCGGGTTTGCCCTGGGGCCGCGCACCTTGTTGCGGACAGACGCGCTTGACGGGGCCGGTCTTTTGTCGGCCGGCACGTTGTTTCACTCAAAATACCGTTTGCTTCTGCCCCCCGGTACCGACCTGGATCAGATCAAGTCTGCCGCTGTCGCACGGTTTCAAAATAGCGGCATGCGCTGGACAGATTCCCGCAACGGGGCCCCCGGTGTGTCGCGTTTCGTCGATCGGCTAAGCGCGTTTCTGGTATTGATCGGGCTGTCTGGTCTGGCCATCGGAGGTGTGGGGGTCTCGGCTGCGGTACGATCGTATCTGAACGGCAAGACCGAGGTGATCGCGGTGCTGCGGGCACTGGGGGCCGACCGGGCCACGGTGTTTCAGACCTATTTCATCCAGATCGGGATTTTGTCGCTGCTTGGCGTGGCCCTTGGCGTGATACTGGGTGCCATAGCGCCGCTTGCAGTGGCACCATTGATATCGGCGCGGCTCCCTATCCCGGCGGCGTTTGCCATCTATCCCGCTCCGCTGGCCGAAGCAGCGATCTACGGGCTGCTTACAGCCTTTTCGTTCACGCTTTGGCCGCTGGCACGCAGCGAAAACATCCGGGCCGCGACCCTATTTCGGGATGCGTGGGATGGTGCGGCAAGGTTTCCCGCGCCTCGCTATGTCTTGGTGACCGGTCTAAGCGTCGCGGTGCTGGTCGCGCTGGCCGGATGGTTTAACGGAAGTTGGCGTTTGACAGCCTGGACCCTGGGCGGGATTGCCGGTGCGCTGTTGATACTCACGTTGGCTGCGGCCTTGCTGCGGTTTCTTGCGCAACGCGCTACAACATTCGCGCGCGGTCGTCCGCGACTGCGGTGGGCGATTACCGCAATCGGCGGAAACAGTGAGGCATCTGGGGCCGTCGTGCTCAGCCTGGGTCTGGGCCTGTCGGTGCTTGCCGCCGTCGGGCAGATCGACGGCAACCTGCGTCGCGCGATTTCAGGCAACCTTCCGGCAGTGGCACCGTCGTACTTCTTTGTCGACATCCAGAAAGACCAGATCGACGGTTATACCAAGCGCCTGACTGATGACCCTGCTGTCAGCCGTGTCGACAGCGCCCCGATGCTGCGCGGGGTCGTGACCAAGATCAATGACAAGCCTGCCAAGGACGTCGCAGGCGACCACTGGGTCGTGCGCGGCGACAGAGGAGTTACCTATGCCGCCACCCCTGACAGCGACACGGTCATTACCGCAGGCAAATGGTGGCCAGCTGATTATGACGGCCCCCCGTTGATCAGCTTTGCCGCCGAGGAAGCCGAAGAGATCGGGTTGAAGCTGGGCGACACTCTGACCATCAATGTATTGGGCCGAGACATCACGGGGACCATCGCCAGCTTCCAAGAGGTGGACTTTTCCACGGCGGGTATCGGGTTTATCCTGACGATGAATCCCGCGGCCCTGCAAGGGGCACCGCATACCTATATATCAACAGTCTATGCCAAACCCGAGGCGGAAGCAGCAATATTGCGCGATATCGCGTCGGCTTACCCGAATATAACCGCGATCCGTGTACGTGACGCGATAGATCGTGTGGCTGCCGTGTTGAGCGGTCTGGCCGCGGCCACTTCATACGGTGCGGCGGCGACGTTGTTGACCGGCTTCTTGGTGTTGATCGGTGCGGCTGCCGCTGGCGCGGATGCCCGGCGATACGAGGCGGCCCTGCTGAAAACCCTTGGGGCTTCGCGCCGGTCAATTGCCACCAGTTTTCTATTGCGGGCGGGCTTGCTGGGGCTGTTTGCCGGGGCGGTCGCGTTGCTGGCGGGTATTCTTGGCGGTTGGGCGGTCAGCCGCTTTGTCATGGAAACCCGTTTCGAGGTGGTCTGGCCGTCTGCACTGCTTATTGTTCTGGGCGGCGCAACCGCGTCTGTCCTGGCCTCGCTTGGGTTTGCCTTAAATGCGCTGAACGTACGCCCTGCCGGGGTGTTGCGGGCCCGGGAATAAGCCGAATTTGAACCACAACCGAGGGAAATGAGAATGACGGAAAATCTACCGGCACCTTTGCCGCCCGTATTGAACAAGGCGCAGCAAGCTCAGGTTGTCAACATCCTACGCCGTGCCGCCAAAGCCGAAGTGCTGCCAAGGTTTAGAAACCTTTCCGATTTAGAGGTTCACACCAAGACCGGCCCGTTTGACCTCGTCACCGCAGCCGATCTTGCCGCCGAAGCCATGATAACCCGTGCGCTGACCCGTGCCTTTCCGTCGGCCTTGATCGTGGGCGAAGAGGCAGTGGGGCAGAACCCGCCCCTGCTGGACAAAATCGTCAGCGCACCGCTTGCATTTATTCTTGATCCGATTGACGGCACATCGAACTTTGCCCATGGCTTGTCCACATTCGGCATGATCCTTGCCGTGACCCGCTTTGGAAAACCTGCTTTTGGCGTGATCTATGACCCTGTAAACGACGATTGGGTGATCGGCGATGATTTTGCACCACCACGCTTTGAGCGTTCTTCCGGCATCTCCCGTCCCCTTGGCGTCAGCATCGGCAAGCCGCTCGCGGATCTGACGGGCTATGTACCGCTCGGCAACTTCCCCACCGCCTTGCGGCCCAGGATCGCCGCCACCTTGCCAGGCTTTGGCAAGGTCAATTCCCTGCGCTGCTCTGCCCATGAGTACCGCACCTTGGCACAAGGTCATGCCGATTTTATGCTTAGCGGAACGTTGCAGCCATGGGATCATGCAGCGGGGGCGTTGATTTGTGCCCAAGCGGGCGCACATGTCGAAATGCTGTCGGGCGGGCCATATGATGCGACCTTGCGCCGCGGGCACTTGCTGGTGGCCCCCGATAAAACCACATGGAACAACTTGCGCAAGGTGTTTGCTTTCCTCGCCGACGACTGACGAACCAACCGCGGCTGCAAAACGCAAATCGGGCGCAAAGGATCCCTCCGCGCCCAATCGCCAGTCACTTGAAACAAAAGCTACTCTGCCGCTTCGGCATAGTCTTCCATCGGTGGGCAGGTGCAGATCAGATTGCGGTCGCCATGCACGTTGTCGACACGGTTGACCGGAGGCCAGTATTTGTCGACGCGGAACGCACCGGGGGGGAAGCAGCCCTGCTCGCGCGTGTAGGGGCGATCCCACTCGCCAACCAGATCCTCGACCGTGTGTGGCGCGTTCTTGAGCGCGTTGTTCTCGCGCGGCATATCGCCGTTTTCAATCGCGCGAATTTCCTCGCGGATTGCCAGCATCGCATCGCAAAAGCGGTCCAGCTCGGCCTTGGTTTCCGACTCGGTCGGCTCGACCATCAGCGTGCCCGCGACAGGGAAGCTCATCGTCGGCGCATGGAAGCCCGCGTCGATCAGACGTTTCGCGATGTCATCGACCGTCACGCCTGCGCTATCCTCGAACGGGCGCACGTCAAAGATGCATTCATGGGCGACACGTCCCGTCGGCCCCTTGTACAGCACCTCGAACGCCCCTTCGAGCCGCTTGGCAATGTAGTTGGCGTTCAGGATCGCCACCCGCGTCGCCTGCGTCAGCCCGTCACCGCCCATCATCAGACAATAGGACCACGAGATCGGCAGCAACGATGGCGACCCGTAGGGTGCCGCCGATACGGCACCCTCACCGCCGTTGGGGTGACCGGGCACATGCGGGATGAGGTGTGATTTCACCCCAATCGGGCCCATGCCGGGGCCACCGCCCCCATGGGGAATGCAGAAGGTTTTGTGCAGGTTCAGGTGGCTGACATCACCGCCCACATCGCCCGGACGCGCCAGTCCGACCATCGCGTTCATATTGGCCCCGTCGATATAGACCTGCCCACCGTGGTCATGGGTGATCTTGGTCACCTCGGTCACGGTTTCCTCGAACACGCCGTGGGTGGATGGATAGGTGATCATGCAACCCGCAAGGTTCTCGCTGTGCTTCTCCGCCTTGGCGCGGAAGTCATCCAGATCGATATCACCATTGGCCGCCGTCTTGATCACAACAACCTTCCAGCCGACCATATTGGCGCTGGCGGGGTTGGTACCATGGGCCGACATGGGGATCAGGCAGATGTTGCGATGCTCCTGCCCGTTGGCACGGTGATAGGACGCAATCGCCAGCAGACCTGCATATTCCCCTTGCGCGCCCGAATTCGGCTGCATCGAGATCGCATCATACCCCGTGATGTCACAGAGCTTGGCCGACAGGTCGTCAATCATGTGCTTATAGCCAAGTGCTTGATCGTCAGGTACAAACGGGTGGATCATCGAAAATTCCCGCCAGCTGACCGGCATCATTTCCGCAGCCGAATTCAGCTTCATCGTGCACGACCCCAGCGGAATCATCGCACGGTCCAGTGCCAGATCACGGTCGGCCAGACGACGCATATAGCGCATCATCTCGGTCTCGGCGCGGTTCATATGGAAGATCGGGTGGGTGAGATAGGTAGAGCTGCGCAGCATCTCGTTCGGCACACGGTATTCGGGTGTGAAATCGTCATCAGCCTGCCGCAGGCCAAATGCCCGCCAAACCGCTTCGATGGTTTCCGGTCGCGTCCGCTCGTCAAGGCTGATGCCCACCCGGGTTTCGCCGACACGGCGCAGGTTGATCCCCTCATCCACCGCCGATTTCATCACAGCCGCCTGCAAGGGGCCAACGTCGACAGTGACCGTGTCGAAATAGACTTTCGGATCGACCTTGAACCCGGCACTCTCCAACCCCTTGGCCAAACGCACGGTCTTGCGGTGAATACGCTGGGCAATCGCCTTAAGGCCTTCGGGCCCGTGGAACACCGCATACATCGACGCCATCACCGCCAGCAAAGCCTGCGCCGTACAGACGTTCGAGGTCGCCTTCTCGCGCCGGATATGCTGCTCGCGGGTCTGCAGGGACAGACGGTAGGCGCGGTTGCCGTGCGCATCAATCGACACGCCGACAATCCGCCCCGGCATCGCACGCTTATATGCATCCTTACAGGCCATATATGCCGCGTGCGGGCCACCGCAACCCTCGGGCACACCGAACCGCTGGGTTGAGCCGATGGCGATATCGGCTCCCATGGCTCCGGGTTCTTTCAGCAGGGTCAGCGCCATCGGGTCGGCTGAAACGATACCGAGGGCCCCGGCGTCATGCAGGCCCTCGATATGCGACGTAAAATCTCGCACATGTCCATAGGTGCCCGGATACTGGAACAGTGCCCCGAAAACCGCAGTGGCATCCATCTTGTCAGGATCACCAATGATCACCTCGATCCCAAGCGGGGCAGCGCGCGTCTGAATAACCGCGATATTCTGTGGATGGCAATCACGGTCGACGAAAAAGGCCTTCTTCTTCGACTTCGCGCTGCGCATCGCCATGGTCATGGCTTCGGCACAGGCGGTAGCCTCGTCCAGCAGCGACGCGTTGGCGACGTCGAGCCCGGTCAGATCACTGATCATTGTCTGGAAATTCAACAACGCCTCAAGACGCCCCTGACTGATCTCGGGCTGATAGGGCGTATAGGCCGTGTACCATGCGGGGTTCTCGAAAATATTGCGCTGGATCGCGGGCGGCGTCACCGTCCCGTGATACCCCTGGCCAATCAACGAGGTCAGGACCTTGTTCTTACCGGCAACAACACGCATATGCTCCAGCACTTCGCGTTCCGACATGGGCTTGCCGAAATCCAGAGGCTCTTTCTGCCGGATCTGCGCAGGCATCGTATCGTCTATCAGCGCGGCGAGGCTTTGCGCACCAACAGTTTTCAACATATCCGACATTTCCGCCCGAGATGGCCCAATGTGCCTGCGGTTGGCGAAATCATACGGCAAATATTCGGTCGGTTTGAAAACCATGGCGCAAGGCCCCTCTTCCAAATGGTATATAAATCCCCGCCGGAGGCTCCGACGGGGCTGCATGCGTTACCCGATAAACTTCTGGTAGGCCGCTTCATCCATGAATTCATCCATCTGGCTAGGATCGGACGCCTTCATCTTGAAGAACCATGCATCGCCCTGTGGATCATCATTCACCATCCCCGGGTTATCCGACAAGGCCGCGTTCACCTCGATGATCTCGCCATCGATCGGTGCCAGAATATCAGACGCGGCCTTGACGGATTCGATCACGACGACCTCGTCGTCCTTGCTGACGGTCGTGCCTTCGTCGGGCAGTTCGACAAACACCACGTCGCCGAGCTGTTCGGCGGCGTGAATGGTGATGCCAACGACGATCTCGTCGCCTTCAACCCGCAGCCATTCGTGCTCTTCGGTAAACTTCATTCTTTCATCCTTCGCTAGATTATCTTTTAAAATTCGCCGCAACAAAGGGCAGCTTGGCAACGGTCACCGGCAAACGCTTGCCACGCACTTCGCCCCACAGCATCGTATCAATACCCGCCTGCGCCTCCTTGACATAGCCCATTGCGACAGGCCCGCCTACCGTCGGCCCGAAACTGCCCGAGGTGACCTCGCCCACCTGCGTGCCCCCTGTCGCCGCGTCAAACAGCGGTGTGCCGTCGCGCATCGGCGCACGGCCTTCGGGGGCCAGACCGACACGCTTGCGGCCGACACCATCGTCAAACGCCGCTTGAACGGCATCGGCACCGGGGTAGCCGCCCGCGCGTTCACCACCGGCGCGGCGCGCTTTCTGGATTGCCCAGGTCAGGCTGGCCTCTACCGGATTGGTGCCCGCGTCGATGTCATTGCCATAAAGACACAAGCCCGCCTCAAGCCGCAGCGAATCCCGTGCGCCCAGACCGATGGGTTCCACACCCTCGATCTCCAGCAACCGGCGGACCAGCGCTTCGGCGTGGGCCTCCGGCACCGAAATCTCGAACCCATCCTCGCCGGTATAGCCCGACCGCGACGCCCAGACCTCTACCCCGTCCAGCGTCAACGTGCCGAAATCCATGAATCGCATTCCGTCCGCAGCGGCATCAAGCGACGCCACAGCCGCCCCCGCCGCAGGGCCCTGCACAGCCACCAGCGCGCGGTCGGTGATCGAAGTCACGGTGATCTCGGGCTCCAACGCCGCCTTCATGCGTGCGATATCGGCGTCCTTGCAGGCGGCATTCACCACGACGAACAGGTCATCGCCACGGCGCGCGAACATCAGGTCATCCTCGATCCCGCCGGCGTCATTGGTGAAGAACCCATAGCGCTGCCGCCCGTCTTCCAGCCCCAGCACATTCATCGGCACCAATGTCTCGAACGCCAGCGCCACGACATCCCAGGACGGGCCGGTCACCATCACCTGCCCCATGTGGCTGACATCAAAGACGCCCGCCGCGGCGCGGGTGTGCAGGTGCTCTTTCATCACGCCCATCGGATACTGCACAGGCATGGAATAGCCCGCAAAGGGCACCATCTTGCCCCCCAATTCCAGATGAAGATCGTATAGCGGTGTCTGTTGCAAATCGCTCATGGTCGCGTGGCTCTCTCTCACTCCCAGAAGGCCATAGACCAAACTGGCACCTAGCAGACCACAGGATGCGGTCCATCAAATGCCCCCTCTGTCCTTTCGCCTGAGATCGTTATCCCTTCGGCGGGTGCATGACGCACCACTCTCCAGAGTGTTTAGTTGCCGTCACGGTCCTTGCGCCTGAGAGTTTCCGGGGCGGTTGCTCCTTCGGCACCGGCTTGCGCCGGTTCTCCCGTGATGGTGGCCAATTGCTATGCCGGATTACCGCGCATCGTCAAGTGAAGTCGACATTGTCCCTGCAAACTATTGCACCCGACGGACAGGTGACACAGCGATCGTGGATCCGCATACCAAATGTGGACATCTGGCTCTCGCTGCGCCAGAACGCTCCCATGACACCCTATTTCTTCGGCTATGGCAGCCTCGTAAACCGAAATACCCACGCCTACCCCGACGGGAGGCCGGCGCAACTGCAAGGTTGGCGGCGCCACTGGGTGCGCACTGAACGGCTGGGCCAGGTTTTTCTAAGTGTCAGACCCCACGCGACAACCACCATCGACGGATTGATCGCGGCGGTACCGGGCGCGGACTGGCAGGCATTGGATGCCCGTGAAACCGGCTACAACCGGATCGGATCGGGTACTGCTGTTGTGCACGACATCATCCCCGCGCCCGAAATGGCGCATTATTCGATCCCCCCGGAAAGCCACCGCAAGCAGGGCGACGACACCATTCTGCTCAGCTACGTCGATGTTGTGGTGCAGGGGTTTCTGCGCGAATACGGGCTCGACGGTGTCGGCCGGTTCTTCGACACGACCGAAGGCTGGGAAACACCGATCCTCAACGACCGCGCTTCACCGCGATACCCGCGTCATCAGATACTCACGCCGCAGGAAACAGCCCTTGTCGATCAGCATCTCGATCGGGTCAAGGCACACATAGTATAACGCGGCCCCCGGTCAGTATGAACGCGCGCCATCCTTTTGGCCGGTTTCATTTTGCCGAATAAACTCTCGCCGAAGGCTCCCGCAATATCAGCCGGGGCCGACAGACGCGTTATTGACGCGCCTTGACGACTTGCAACAACGGCATCACCGCAGCCATCTCGGGCCCGCGGGCCTGCCCGGTCAAAGCCAGGCGAAGCGGCATGAACAGACCCTTGCCCTTGCGTCCCGTCGCTTCTTTGACGGCAGTGGTCCATGTGGACCATGTCGTTTCATCGAACTCTCCGTCGGGCAGAAGCGCCATGGCCTGGGCGACAAATTCGGCGTCTTCATCCGCGATCATCGGCTCTGCCCCTTCGCTGAACATCTGCCACCAGCCTTTCAAATCCAGCATTGTGGTGATGTTCTCGCGGGTGACCTGCCAGAACAACGCAGCCTTGTCGTCGGGCACACCAAGCGCCGCAATGTCTTCGGCCACATCTTCCAGGGTCAGCGTTTGCAGATAACGGCCGGTCATCGGGAACAGATCCTCAACGTCGAATTTGGTCGGGGCAGAACCGAACCGTTCGATGTCGAACCCGTCGATCAACTGCGCCATATCGGTACGCAGTTCGACCGGGTCAGAGGAACCGAGCCGCGCCATGATCGACAACAGCGCAAAAGGATGCACACCGCGTTCGCGCAGATCGCGCAACGCCAGCACGCCCAGACGTTTCGACAGCGCTTCACCTTGCGGGCCGGTCAACAGCGAGTGGTGCGCAAAGGTCGGAACGGTGCCGCCAAGCGCTTGCATGATCTGGATTTGCGTCGCCGTGTTGGTCACATGGTCGGACCCGCGCACAACATTGGTCACGCCCATTTCCGTGTCATCGACCACAGACGCCAGAGTATACAGAATCTGCCCGTCGCCGCGGATCAACACAGGGTCGGACACCGACGCCGCATCGATCGAGATATCGCCCAGGATCCCGTCTTTCCATTCAATCCGTTCCTGTTCCAGCTTGAAACGCCACACACCGGGGCCGCGTTCGTCGCGCAGCTTGGCTTTTTCGGCGTCCGACAGGTTCAGCGCGGCGCGGTCATAGACCGGCGGCTTGCCCATATTCAGCTGTTTCTTGCGCTTGAGGTCCAGCTCGGTCGGGGTTTCCCAGGCTTCATAGAATCGCCCGATCTTGCGCAGCTCGTCCGCGGCGGCGTGGTATTTGTCCAATCGTTCGGACTGGCGCTCAACGCGGTCCCAATGCAGGCCGAGCCATGTCAGGTCTTCTTTCAGACCGTCGACGTATTCTTCCTTGCTGCGCACCGGATCGGTGTCGTCGATCCGCAGGATGAACTCTCCGCCGTTCTTGCGGGCGATCAGATAGTTCATCAGCGCCGTGCGCAGGTTGCCTACGTGGATATAGCCGGTCGGGGACGGGGCGAAGCGGGTGATGGTCATTGGGTTCTCCTGATTGGGCGCTGGCTTGTCACAGCGCGGCCCCGATGTCTAGTAAATGTCCAGCAAACGCAGGGCGATCAACTTGGATCGCGCCAGCGGTTTACAATAGGATAGCGACGATCCAGCCAGAACGCGCCCTTGGTCAGACGCGGGCCAGGCGCGGATTGGGCGCGCTTGTATTCGCTGATATAAATCAGGTGTTCGACCTTTTTGGCGACGTCACGATCAAAGCCCGCAGCCACACAATCCGCGATCGATCCGTTTTGATCCACAAGTATCTCTAGCATCGCGTCGAGATCGGGATAGTCCGGCAGGCTATCACTGTCTTGCTGGTCGTCGCGCAGCTCGGCTGTCGGAGGCTTGTCGATGATACGCGGTGTAATGACTTCGCCCGCCGGACCCATCATCCAGTCACGGTGGTTGTCATTGCGCCAACGACAGGTCTCGAACACGCGTGTCTTATAGAGGTCCTTAATCGGGTTATATCCGCCCGACATGTCACCATAAATTGTGGCATAACCGACCGCGACTTCGGACTTATTGCCAGTAGTCAGCAGCATCTCACCGAACTTGTTGCTCATCGCCATGAGCAGCAGACCGCGCAATCGTGACTGGATGTTCTCTTCGGTCAGGTCAGGCTTGGTACCCTCAAACAGCGGCGCGAGCGTTTCGGTAATCGCCGCGCGCCCTTTGGAAATCGGAACATAGTCGTATTGACACCCCAGTGCCTTGGCGACGGTCTCGGCATCGTCCAACGACGCTTGGGACGTATATTCTGATGGCAGCATCACACAGCGCACGTTATCCGCACCAAGTGCATCCACCGCGATTGTTGCCACGATCGCCGAATCGACCCCTCCCGATAGGCCCAAGAGCACCTTCTTGAACCCGGTTTTCCCCATGTAGTCGCGAAGGCCATGCACCATCACGCGGTAGTCTTGCTCGTATTCCGGCGGCAAATGCGCCTTTTCGCCCTCGATTATGCGCCATCCCTCGGCTGTTTGTTCAAGGTCGACATGCGCGACCTGGGCATCAAACGCCGGCATCTGGAACGCAAGCTTGCCACCGGGGTTCAGCGCAAAGCTGGCACCGTCGAATACCTGGTCGTCCTGCCCACCGACCATATTGAGATAGATCAACGGCAGTTCCGTTTCGACCACGCGGGCAACCATATGGTTCAACCGGGTCTCGAATTTGCCGCGGTAATACGGAGATCCGTTCGGTACCAACAAAAATTCAGCCCCTGTTTCGGCCAGGGTTTCGGCCACATCCGGGTGCCACGCATCTTCGCAAATCGGGCTGCCGATGCGCAAGCCGTTGACCGAATACGGCCCTGCAAGCTCACCGCTTTCAAAAAGACGCACTTCGTCAAATACGGTTTCGTTGGGAAGATTGTGCTTGAACACGTGGTGAACAATCTTGCCGTCCTTCAAAACCAGATACGCATTGAAAAGCTTGGCACCCTCGACCCACAAGGTCCCAATCGCCAGGGCGGGGCCGTCGGCACAATCAGCAGCCAGCGCTTGGATATGGTTCATGACGTCCAGCTGAAACGCAGGTTTCATCACCAGGTCCTGGGCATTGTAGCCAGTGATAAACATCTCGGGCAGTGCTACGAGGTCCGCACCGGCCTGCTTGCCTTGCGCCCATGCGTCCCGGGCAAGTTTGGCGTTGCCTGACAGATCCCCCACGGTTGGGTTCATCTGGCCTAGCGTAATGCGAAAACGCGATGTCATATGGCGATCCTTCGATGATGTTCGCCAGTGATGTAGCAGATCATACGCCAAGTGAAAGACCAAGCCCCGCCGACGTGTGTAAAAGTCGATTGCCCCGCAGATGACCATTGCTTAGGCTATCGTCAACATCTGTGCCCTTGTCCTGATGGGCGCACTCCTGTTCGAAAGCTGTATCATGACCAAAACATCACTGCGTTACTTGATCCTGTGCCTCGCCATCCTTCCGCTCTCTGCACGCGCGCAAGACGGCGATGTCCTTAGCAAGCAATACGATGATGGCGGCGTATACGAAGGCACGTTCAAGGAAGGCGTCCAGCACGGGACGGGGACCTACACGTTACCGAATGGATACAAATACAGCGGCGAATGGTTCGAGGGAGAAATAAAGGGCGAAGGTGTCGCTCACTTCCCCAACGGATCGGTCTATGAGGGCAATTTTTCAAAGGGTAAACCGGACGGGCTGGGCAAGATCACTTTTGCCGACGGCGGTACCTACGAAGGCGAATGGCAAGCCGGTGCGATCATGGGGCAAGGTATCGCGCTTTATGCGAACGGCGTCCGTTACGAGGGCAGTTTTCGCAATGCCAAGCATCACGGGAAAGGCGTCATGCAGTCCCCGGGAGGCTATGAATACAAGGGCGATTGGGTGGATGGCGTGAAACAGGGCGTCGGTACGATCACCTATCCGGACGGTGCCGTATACGATGGCGACATTGTCGACGGCACGCGCAGCGGCACAGGCACTTTGACGATGCCGGACGGGCTGACCTATGTGGGGATGTGGAAAGACGGGCAGATCGACGGTACCGGTACATTGACCCAACCCAATGGGGACACCTACGAAGGCGATCTCGTTGCGGGACAGCGCCATGGTAGCGGCAAGGTGACATACGCCAACGGCGACACCTATGAGGGCGCGTTCAAGGACGACCGCCGCGACGGTCAGGGCACGTTTACAGGCACGGACGGATATATTTATTCCGGGTCATGGGTGGCAGGGCAGATCGAAGGCGAGGGTCAGGTCACCTATCCCGACGGGTCTGTGTACAAAGGTACTTTTCGCAATGACCTTGCCAATGGCATGGGCAAGATCACCTATCCTGACGGTTCTACCTATGACGGGCAGTGGGTTGACGGAATCATCGAAGGCGACGGTCGTGCGACCTATCCCAACGGGGTTGTCTATGAGGGCAGCTTCAAAAATGCCCGGAACGATGGCGAGGGCGTGATGACCTATGCCGACGGGTATCAGTACAAGGGGACATGGAAAGACGGGCAGCGCGACGGTACCGGTACCGCGACCTATCCAGATGGCACTGTGTATAGCGGCGACTTCAAGGACGGGCTGCGTGACGGTACCGGCAAGATCACCATGGCCGACGGCTTTGTCTATGAAGGTCAGTGGAGCAAGGGTGAGATTGAAGGCAAAGGCATTGCGACCTATTCCAACAGCGATGTCTATGAAGGCATGTTCCAATCCGGCAAACGCCACGGCACCGGCACGATGCGCTATGGCTCTGGCGAAGCGGTCACGGGCGAATGGGTGAACGGTGCTTTGCAGCAGCAAGCCGACGCCGTACAGCCACCGCAGCCCAGCGAGCAGGCCAGCGAGCCGCCCTCGGCGGTTTCGGAATAAAAAACCGCTGCAAGCACCCGGCGGGCCTGTGATTCCGCCCTATGCGCCCAGTTTGCGTGGGTGTATCCGTGCCAGCGGGCAACGGTTGGCATTGCCAACATGACGGTCGTATGACGCCCGAAGTTTCACGCGCAAAAAAGCCTTCCCATTTGTATTTGGCGAGGTATAACTTGGCACCATGACACACGCCGATCATATTTCGACCCTGCCGCGCGGCTGCGCGTCGTCCTTGCGTGCCAACCTACTGCTCCTAATCCGCCTCTGAGCGTGCCATCCGGTGCGCCCGCTCAGAGGGATGTATCGCGCACCACGGATTTGCAGCAGAACGAAAGAACTAAAAAATGACAGATACGACAAAACAAGACCGCGTCTTGATCTTTGACACGACGTTGCGCGATGGCGAACAGTCTCCGGGTGCGACCATGACCCATGCGGAAAAGATCGAAATCGCCGGACTGCTGGACGAAATGGGTGTAGATATTATCGAAGCCGGCTTCCCCATTGCTTCGGAAGGTGACTTTGCCGCAGTGAGCGAAATTGCTCGGTTGTCGAAAAATTCGGTAATCTGCGGTTTGGCGCGTGCGCAAACCGGCGATATTGACCGGTGTTGGGACGCGGTGAAACATGCACCCCAGCCCCGCATACATACGTTTATCGGCACCTCGCCGCTGCACCGCGCCATTCCGAACCTGACGATGGACGAAATGGCCGAGCGTATCCACGAAACGGTGACCCATGCGCGCAACCTGTGCGACAACGTGCAATGGTCGCCGATGGACGCCACCCGGACCGAGCTTGACTATCTTTACCGCGTTGTCGAAATCGCGATCAAGGCAGGGGCGACCACGATCAACATCCCCGATACCGTCGGCTATACCGCACCCCGCGAAAGCGCCGATCTGATCCGCAAGCTGCTTGAAAACGTGCCCGGCGCGGATGAAATCGTCTTTGCCACGCATTGCCACAACGACCTGGGCATGGCGACGGCCAACAGCCTTGCCGCCGTCGAAGCGGGTGCGCGCCAAATCGAATGTACGATCAACGGCTTGGGCGAACGCGCCGGCAATACCGCGCTGGAAGAGGTCGTGATGGCGCTGAAAGTGCGCAATGACATCATGCCGTTCCAGACCAAGGTCGACAGCACCAAGCTGATGAATATCTCGCGCCGCGTCGCGGCTGTTTCGGGCTTTGCGGTGCAGTTCAACAAAGCAATCGTCGGCAAGAACGCCTTTGCCCATGAAAGTGGTATCCATCAGGACGGGATGCTGAAGAATGCGGAAACGTTCGAGATCATGCGCCCCGAAGATGTAGGCCTGACCGAAACCAATATCGTGATGGGCAAGCATTCGGGGCGGGCCGCATTGCGGTCCAAGCTTGAAAACCTCGGCTATGAATTGGGCGACAACCAGCTCAAGGATGTCTTTGTCCGGTTCAAGGAACTGGCTGATCGCAAAAAGGAAATCTATGATGATGACCTTGTTGCTTTGATGCGTATGGCGACCGACCCGGAAAGCGACCGTATCGTCCTGAAATCAATGACCGTGGTCTGCGGCACCGAAGGGCCGCAAAGGGCGGATATGTCCCTGACCATTGATGGCGCGGAAGAATCCACTGCGCAAACCGGTGACGGCCCCGTCGACGCGTCGTTCAATTGCATCAAGGCGCTGGTCGACCACACTGCGCGGTTGCAGCTTTATCAGGTGCACGCGGTAACCGAAGGCACGGATGCGCAAGCCACCGTGTCGGTGCGGCTGGAAGAAGACGGGCGTATCGTAACCGGGCAATCGGCGGACACTGACACTGTAGTCGCTTCGGTTCGGGCGTATATCCACGCGTTGAACCGCCTGTTGGTGCGCCGTGAAAAAGGCGGCACCGACAAGCGCGAGATCAGCTATAAGGACGTCGGTTAACGCCTAGGTCCGGATGATCGGCATAGGGCGGGTGCAGCAACTTGCGCATCGCCCTATGCCAAGATCGCGGCGACCATGTCAGCCTCCAGGGCGGGGTCTACCTGCCCCGCCTTTATCAAGTGTAAGAGGCAGTAAAACCCTAGGTTCGACTGACCCAATCCGCACGCCAAAGCCCCTAACCGGCCAATTTCCTCGGGGGTCAGTTTGTCGAACGCCGTTAGGTTGCGCACAAACAATCCGTCCCCATCGCCCACTTGATGCTTCATCCGACGATTGAAACCGGGACGGCGCGTGCCTCGCAGCATGAACCGTGTCAGTACCAACAGGTTGTGAAACTCAAAGTCGCGGACGCTTAGCCAATCCAGCAGCTTGCCCAGACCTGGTTCGCCATCATAAAGCTGGAGAAAGCGCATTTCTATCTGCACCGCCAGTGCAGCTTTCATCTTGGTGTCGCCGTTGTTCAAGATCATCAGCTCCGCCCCTTGGGTGTCGATCTTGAGAAAATCGATCCTGTCGATTTCCTTGATGTCATCCAGACGTACGGTAGGTATCTCGACCGTACGCACCAGCTCGTGGCCGCTAAAATTGAGAGTGTCGATATTTGCCTGCCGCAGCGGAAAGAACGACGACAGCCCGTCTTGCCGGTAGATGTGCAGCTTGTGCGACTTGCCATCACCGACAGCGGCGTTCACGTAAGTCGCGTTGGGGTGATCAAGATCCAGCAGCTTTTCGTAGGCTTCCAGTTGCGGTTCAAACCCGTACAAGGAACACATATCATTATCTATCAGCGCTTGATAAGGCGCATCGCCGCCTATGGGGTTCGCTCCGATGTCAACGACTTTGACCCTTCCAAACGGGCTGAATGCCTTTCGCGCGACGTCCATGATCTGTGTCATTTTGTATCTTTCTTGGATTGTACCGCCCATGCGCACCGCTGTATTCGCGCGGTAGCGGACCACGCCGAACAGCGACTGCGGCGCTTTGGCGGTGCCGGATTCACCATCGGCGGTTTGCAACCTGTATCAATATGGGTCGCGCGGGGTTCTGTCGGTCGAGAGCGATTGTTGCGACCGTTCCACGATCATGATCGTCGCATCCGCTAAATGCTGTCGTTCAATGTGATGATCGCCCCGCGCAACGCGCAGCTTGTGCGCCTCGATCATCACCTCGGCATGGGATGATCCGCGCGGAGGGATGAAGGCGTAGCAAGCCAGCTCTATCAGAAAGCCCAACGGGTCTTTGAAATAGATAGAGTGCATGAAACCGCGATCCTTGACGCCCGAATTGCCAATGCCGCGATCTTTCAGGCGTTCGAGAACCTGATCGAACATTGCGCGGTCCACTTCAAAGGCCAGATGGTGTACGCAACCGGCGTCGGTGGGGGTACGGTTATGCACCGGCTTGCGATTCTCGTTGGTAAAGACTGTGATCAACCGCCCGTCGCCGGGGTCGAAGTAAAGATGCCCTTCGTCGGGATCGTCCAGGTTAGGCTGGTCAAATATAAACGGCATCCCCAACAAACCTTCCCAGAAGTCGATGCTGGTCTGTCTATCCGCCCCCATAAGCGTGATATGATGAACGCCGATAACCTGAATTTTCCGCATTTGTCTCGTCCCGCTTCCACTTTTGCTGGGGAAAGCATAGCGTGGCGGCGGCATCATGCCACCCCTTTAGTCAACCCCCCTTTCGTCTTGGGCCTCGTCGGCTTATAAGCCGCAGAGCCCGCACCCGGTCAGAGTCGATGGGCCAGAACGAATTTTTGCAAGGTCCCGCCGCTCATGTCCATTTTTGATCAATTCCGTGGTATGTTTTCGTCAGATATGGCGATCGACCTCGGCACCGCCAACACGCTGGTTTACGTCAAGGGCAAAGGTATCGTTCTGTCGGAACCATCGGTTGTGGCCTATCATGTCAAAGACGGGGTCAAAAAAGTGCTGGCCGTAGGGGAAGACGCCAAGTTGATGCTGGGCCGGACCCCCGGTTCAATCGAGGCAATTCGCCCGATGCGCGAAGGGGTGATTGCCGACTTTGACACCGCGGAAGAAATGATCAAGCATTTCATCCGCAAAGTGCACAAACGCTCGACCTTTTCAAAGCCCAAGATAATCGTTTGCGTACCGCATGGTGCCACTCCGGTTGAAAAGCGTGCGATTCGTCAATCGGTGCTTTCTGCGGGTGCGCGGCGTGCGGGTTTGATCGCCGAGCCCATCGCGGCGGCAATCGGGGCTGGCATGCCGATTACCGATCCCACCGGTAACATGGTGGTGGATATCGGTGGCGGCACGACCGAAGTCGCGGTTTTGTCACTGGGTGACATCGTCTATGCCCGTTCGGTGCGCGTGGGTGGCGACCGTATGGACGAGGCGATTATCAGCTATCTGCGCCGCCAGCAAAACCTGCTGGTCGGGGAAACCACCGCCGAACGCATCAAGACGTCGATCGGAACGGCGCGGATGCCCGATGACGGGCGCGGAACATCAATGCAGATCCGGGGCCGTGACCTATTGAACGGCGTGCCGAAAGAAATCGAAGTGACCCAAGCGCAAATCGCCGAAGCCTTGGCCGAACCCGTGCAGCAAATCTGCGAAGCCGTCATGACAGCGCTTGAGACCACGCCGCCCGATCTGGCTGCGGATATCGTTGACCGTGGCGTAATGTTGACGGGCGGCGGCGCGTTACTGGGCGATCTGGATCTTGCCCTGCGCGAACAGACCGGTCTGGCCATTTCAGTGGCGGACGAACCGTTGAACTGTGTCGCGTTGGGCACCGGCAAAGCGCTTGAATACGAAAAACAACTGCGCCACGCCATAGACTACGATAGCTAATTTAGGCACAGTTAAAGCGGCCCGAGACGCGGCAGGACGGCCCTGCCCTCTAGGTAGGAAACAAGTAGCGCATGCCCATCGACCGATCCTCATCGAACGATTTTAGGCGCCCGATGCGACGCTTGCTGTTGGCTGTGATCTCGTTGATCCTTTTGGGGGTCTTCCTGCTGTGGCGCATCGACAGCCCGCGCGTTGAACGCTTTCGCGCTCAGATCACCGATCGAATTGTGCCCAACATGGAATGGGCGATGGCCCCGGTAACTGGTACGGTTAATCTGTTTCGTGATTTCCAAAGCTATCAACGGCTTACAGTGCAAAATCAGGAACTGCGGTCAGAGCTGCGCAAGATGCAGACCTGGAAAGAAGCGGCGTTGCAGCTAGAGCAGGAAAACGCCCGTCTGCTGGATTTGAACAAGGTGCGGCTGGACCCGAGATTGACCTATATCACCGGCGTCGTTCTTGCCGACTCCGGTTCGCCATTTCGGCAGTCTGTCTTGTTGAACGTCGGTGCGCGTGACGGGATCGTGGACGGTTGGGCAACCGTTGATGGCATCGGCCTTGTGGGTCGCATTTCGGGGGTCGGCAAAAACACGGCGCGCGTCATTTTGGTGACTGACACGTCAAGCCGTATCCCGGCGGTGATACAACCATCTGGCCAACGCGCGATCATCGCCGGTGACAATTCAGCCGCGCCCCCGGTCGATTTTCTGGAGAACCCTGATCTGGTGCGACCGGGCGACCGGGTCATCAGTTCCGGCGACGGCGGCGTATTTCCAGCCGGTGTCCTGATCGGTCAGATTGCCGCAGATCCCGGTGGCCGTTTGCGGGTGCGGCTTGCCGCTGATTTTGAACGTCTTGAGTTTCTGCGAGTCCTTCGCCATCACGGCTCTGAACAGGTAAGCCAAGATGCCTCTGTGATCCTCGAGGAAGGGACAGCACCCATCATACCTTTGGCGTCTGCACCGGTAAGCGAATGATGGATGAACTCTCGCCTCTGCGCCTTTGGACGATGCGTGCGGCTTTCCTGGTTTTGACGGTGGTATTGTTGTTTTTCCATCTCTTGCCGATCGAAACCCAACCCGTCGCGTTTCTGGCACCCGAACTGACCCCCCCCTTGGTCAGCATTGATCCGGCCGAGGCGCGGCTCAGGTCCTTGCTTGACCAAGGTAGCGACCGGTTTTGGGTCGCGCCGGATCTACTGATCGCATTTGCCTTTGCGTGGTCGGTGCGCAAACCCGACTATGTACCCGCCCTGTTACTCGCCACAGCGTTCTTGCTGAACGACTTTTTATTACAACGCCCGCCCGGGTTGTGGGCGCTGCTGGCGCTGATCGCATGCGAGAACCTTAAACTGCGCGGACGCACATTGCGCGACAGTACATTCGGCGCGGAATGGCTTGCCGCGTCGGCATGGCTGGTTGTCATTATGCTGGCAAACCGGATCGTGTTAACCTTGCTTATGGTACCCCCGCCCCAATGGACGCTCAGCTTGATCGAGCTTGGCGTGACGGCTTTATTCTATCCTGTGGTCGTTTTTGTGACCCATACCTTGATGGGTGTGCGCAAATCGACCCCCGGCGATCTGGACCGCCTCGGCGGGCGGTGACGAAAGGAATGTAAGATGAGACGCAGCAGAGCAGACAGCGATGCAAGTCACGCCAAGCTAAGCCGGCGGGCAGCACTTTTGGGTGGTGTCCAACTGCTGTTCATGGGCGGCCTTGCTGCACGAATGAACTACCTTCAGGTCGATCAGGCGGACCAGTTCCGCCTGTTGGCCGAGGAAAATCGGATCAACATTCGCCTTATTCCGCCGTCCCGCGGTGAAATATTTGACCGAAACGGGGTGCGATTGGCGCAAAACGTCCCTTCCTACCGGATCGTGATCGTGCGCGAAGATGCCGATGACGTGGATGCGGTCATGGACCAGCTTTCGCAGGTCATCAAGCTTGACCCCGAGATGCGCGAACGCGCGCTTGCTGAAATCAAGCGTTCCGCCCCCTTCCTGCCGGTCACTGTCGCCGATAATGTAAGCTGGGACGACGTCAGCCGTGTGTCCGTCAACACCCCTGCCCTGCCGGGCGTAAGCCCCGAGGTCGGTCTGACCCGGGTGTATCCGCGTGGTTCGGATTTTGCCCATATCGTCGGTCGTGTCGGCCGGGTGAGCCAGGCTGACCTAGACGCGCTTGAAGACCCTGACGCGGTTTTGCGTATCCCGCGCTTTCAAATTGGAAAAATCAACGTCGAAGCGCGCCAGGAAAGCTTGTTGCGAGGGGTAGCCGGTACCAAGCAGGTCGAAGTCAACGCCACCGGGCGTGTCATGCGTGAATTGGCACGCCGCGAAGGTCAGTCGGGCGCGGACCTCCAGCTTACGATTGATTCTAAGCTTCAGAATTACGTGCAGGCCCGGTTGGGTACCGAAAGCGCGGCTGTGGTTGTCATCGACTGCGAGAACGGTGATCTGGTCACCAGCGCGTCATCCCCCAGTTATGACCCCAACCTGTTCGTCGGAGGCATCTCGTCGGCAGATTACAACCCCCTGCTTGAATCGAAATATCGCCCGCTCGTGAACAAGACCGTCCAGGGGACCTATCCGCCCGGATCCACCTATAAAATGATGGTCGCACTCGCAGCGCTCGAAGCTGGTATCGCCGGGCCGGACGATACGACCTATTGCCCGGGTTTCCTTGAAGTAGGGGGGCGCCGGTTCCACTGTTGGAAGCGCGCAGGGCACGGCTGGGTCGACCTTGAGACCTCCCTCGAGCAATCGTGTGATGTTTATTACTACGATCTGGCGCTAAAGGTGGGAATCGAGAAGATTTCAGCGATGGCGAACCGGTTTGGTCTGGGCATCAAGCACGACCTGCCGTTGTCCTCGGTTGCCGCAGGCCTTGCGCCTACCAAGCAATGGAAACAATCTGCCCGCGGTGCCGATTGGGTGATCGGCGATACAGTCAACGCATCTATCGGGCAGGGTTTCACGCTGAGCTCTCCGCTGCAACTGGCGCTGATGACCGCGCGGATCGCCACCAACCGCATCGTTACGCCCAGACTGATAAAATCCATCGATGGCATTGAGCAACCCAGCGGTGCCGGTGATCCGCTGGGGATCAGTGAAAACAACATCCGCAAAGTGCGCAAAGGCATGCAGGTCGTGGTCAACGACCGCCGCGGCACTGCCTATCGATCAAGGATCATCGCAGACGATATGCGGATGGCCGGGAAAACCGGCACAAGCCAGGTTCGTAACATCACGGCGGCCGAGCGGGCCCGTGGCGTGAGCCGAAATGAGGACTTGCCCTGGGAGCGCCGGGACCATGCGTTGTTTGTGGCCTTCGCACCATACGACAAACCCCGCTATGCCTTGTCGGTATTGGTGGAACATGGCGGAGGCGGGTCTGCGGCAGCAGCACCGATCGCTCGCGATGTGATGTTACAAGCGCTGTATGGCGGCGAACCACCGCTCGAAGCATATCCGACTGCCGATCGCGACCGGATCGCGGCCCAGCAGGAACAGCTTCGCAAAGTCCAGCCTCAAGCGGCTATAAACGGAAAAGATCAGGCATGAGCTATCTCGAGTATACGGTCAAACATGTCCCTACCGGCCTGCGCAAAATTCTCCACCTCAATTGGCCACTGACGGTGCTTTTGGCGGCGGTATCGGGCGTCGGGTTCTTGATGCTGTATTCGGTGGCGGGCGGAACGTTCACACCTTGGGCTGAACCGCAGATGAAGCGGTTTGCACTTGGACTCGTATTGATGATCGCTGTGGGTATGGTGCCGATCTGGCTATGGCGCAACCTTGCAGGGGTCGCCTATTTTGGCACGGTATTTTTATTGGTCGCGGTGGATCTTTTTGGCGCGGTCGGTATGGGCGCACAACGCTGGATCGAACTGGGTTCGTTCCGGCTCCAACCTTCAGAGTTGATGAAGATCACGCTGGTGATGATGCTAGCTGCGTATTACGACTGGTTACCCGCCAAGAAGACCTCGCGTCCGCTTTGGGTGGTTCTTCCCCTGCTATTGATCATCGTGCCCACTTTTCTGGTTCTAAAGCAGCCTGATCTCGGTACCGCGATCCTGCTGATGGCGGCGGGTGGCGGGCTGATGTTTCTGGCCGGTGTACACTGGGCCTATTTCGCAGTGGTCGCTACGGCCGGGCTCGGGCTCGTCACTGCCGTGTTCCAGTCCCGTGGAACACCTTGGCAGTTGCTGAAAGACTACCAGTTCCGGCGCATCGACACGTTCATTGATCCAAGCACCGACCCCCTTGGGGCGGGCTATCACATCACCCAATCCAAAATCGCCCTCGGCTCCGGAGGCTGGACCGGGCGTGGGTTCATGCAAGGGACACAATCGCGACTGAACTTTCTTCCCGAGAAACATACTGATTTCATCTTCACTACCTTGGCCGAAGAGTTTGGTTTTGTCGGCGGCTTCTCGCTGCTCGGCCTGTATGCCTTGATCATCCTGTTCTGCATTGCATCCGCCCTGATCAACAAAGATCGGTTCTCATCGTTGCTGACCTTGGGCATTGCGCTGAACTTCTTCTTGTTCTTCGCGGTCAACATGTCGATGGTCATGGGGCTGGCACCTGTGGTCGGTGTCCCTCTTCCCCTGGTGAGTTACGGCGGGTCTGCGATGCTGGTCCTGCTGCTTGCATTCGGGTTAATTCAATCCGCCCACGTTCACCGCCCAAGGTAACATCGATGACACTCAATATTCTGTTTGCCGCTCGCCCCGAACGCTGGTCTTGCTATGAGGCACCGTTGCGCAAAGCGCTGGAAAGCGCCGGCTTGGATGCGACGCTTGGAATGGACCTGCCGCCCGCCGAGGTCGATTACATCATTTATGCGCCCGACAGCCCGCTTCAGGATTTCTCTCCCTATACGCGCGCCAAGGCGGTCCTGAGCCTTTGGGCGGGCGTAGAGAAGATAACCCATAACGAAACACTCAAGATAGCCTTGATCCGCATGGTCGACCCTGGCCTGACGACAGGAATGGTCGAATGGGTGACAGGTCATGTGCTGCGATACCATCTGGACCTGGATACCGATATCCTCCGCTCGGATTCACGCTGGGAACCGCGAACGCCTCCTCTGGCGCATGAGCGAAACGTCACGGTTTTTGGCTTGGGTGCACTTGGCACGGCTGTTGCCCAATCGCTGGCCACGCTCGGGTTCAATGTCGCGGGTTGGTCACGCAGTCCCAAAACTTTGAGCGGCATCACTTGTCACAGTGGACACGAGGGCCTGAAGTCGGCGCTTGCGCACTCTGAAATTGGAGTACTCTTGTTGCCGGACACGTCGGAAACAGCAAATATCGTCAACGCGACAACCCTGTCTCTCATGCCCAAGGGGGCGTATATCATCAACCCTGGCAGAGGTACATTGATCGACGACACCGCTCTTCTCGCTGCACTGGATGAAGGGCAAATCGCTCATGCCACCCTCGATGTCTTTCGAAGAGAGCCCCTCCCCTCCGGCCATCCATATTGGGCACACCCCAAAGTGACCGTCACACCTCACATCGCTGCCGCAACCCGCACGTCCACCGCCGCAGAGAATATCATCCAAAATATCGTCCGTGGTGAAACCGGAAAAAGTTTTTTGCATCTGGTCAATCGCGACCTCGGCTATTGACGCACCATGCCGTGACTGAATTGCTTTGAGTTTATTTGGCAAAATGAAAAGAGACGGTCCGCCAACAGTTTCATTTTGCCTCTTAAACTCTCGGCGAAGGCGCAAAAACTAGGTTCTGCTCAGCCCTCTCCCTTTCAATAAAGCCTCCACGCCAGGGAGCCGCCCCCGAAATGCTCTGTATAACTCTTCCGGGTCAGCGCTGTTACCAGCGGATAGGATATGTCGATCCAAGGAAGCCGCGCGTTCAGTGTCGAAGGGGTCTCCGGTTTCAGCGAATGCAGCAAAGGCATCAGCGTCCATGACTTCTGACCACATGTAGCTGTAGTAGCCGCTAGAGTATCCATCTCCAGTAAAAACATGGGCAAATTGCGGTGTCGCGTGGCGCATGGTGATCGCTTCAGGCATACCAAGTGCCGCGAGGACCGAATTTTGCTTTGCCATGAGATCATCAGGTAGGTCGCCGTCGTGAAATTCGATATCAACAAATGCTGAAGCAAGGTATTCGACGGTTGCAAAGCCTATGTCGAAATTTGATGCCCCAAGGAGCTTATCAAGTAATTGCTGGGTCATAGGTTCGCCTGTGACGGCATGGGTGGCAAAGGTCTTGAGCACCTCCGGCACTTCCAACCAATGCTCAAAAAGCTGACTGGGAAGTTCGACGAAATCCCGTGCCACCGACGTCCCGCTCACAGATTCATACGTCACATCAGAAAGCATTTGGTGCAGTGCATGTCCAAATTCGTGAAACAGTGTTCGAGCATCGTCATAAGAAAGCAAGGCCGGGGTTGCTTTGGCGAAGTTGCACACGTTTATGACGACAGGCGATTGTATATGTGGAAATTTCGCTTGCGACCGCATCGCTGAGCACCATGCACCGGACCTTTTCGACTCGCGTGCGAAGTAGTCGCCGATAAATATCGCGACGTGTTGACCATTGCGAGTTACCTCCCACGCACGACAATCCGCATGATAAAGCGGCACCTCGAGGCGTGTAAATTCGAGAGAGAACAAACGGGTGGCGCAGTCAAAGGCCGCGTCGATCATACGGTCCAACTGGAAATAAGGTTTCAACGCGGCTTCGTCGAGATCATGCTCCGCAACGCGCCGTTTCTGTGCATAGTATCGCCAATCCCACGGGGCGAGATCGCCGTTCACACCTTCGCCGTGCATCATATCGGTAAGAACAGCCGCATCACGTTCGGCCTGCGCTTTTGCCGGCTCCCAGACATCAGTTAGCAACTGACGCACGGCAGCCGGGGTTTTCGCCATCTCGGTTTCCAATTTGTAGGCGGCAAAATTTTCGTAGCCCAATAGTTGGGCACGTTCTTGCCGCAAGGCGAGGATTTCGGCAGCGATTTCGCGATTATCGGTTTCGCCACCATTTGCTCCGCGTGCCTGCCAAGCGAGAAAGGCCTTTTCACGCAGGTCTCTGCGCGGCGAGAATTGCAGGAATGGGACGATCAGAGACCGTGACAAGGTGATGACTGGGCCATCCAAATTCTTTCCCGACCCTGCACTGCGGGCGGCGTCGATCACGAAGTCGGGCAAGCCTAGCAGGTCGTCTTCGCCCAGGGGCAGATACCATGATCTTTCGTCGGCAAGCAGGTTCTGGGAAAATTGTGTACCCAGTACGGCCAGGCGGCTTTTGATGGCTTTCATGCGACTGTCATCCGGCCCTTCCAATGCCGCACCCGCCCGGACAAACCCGCGATGTGTAAGCATCAACACGCGTGCCTGTTCCGAAGAGAGGTCGAATTTGTCGCGGTTTTCCCAAACGGAAGCCACACGCGCAAATAACGCCTTGTTGCTTGATATAGCGAAAAAATGCGCGGCCAGACGTGGGGAGAACTCGCGTTGCAGCGCGTCGCGCGCCGGGTTGCTATCAGCACCTGCCACCGTGAAGAACACGCCGAGCACACGGTCGAGCAAACTGCCTGCTTCCTCGAGCGCTTCGATGGTATTGGCAAAAGTTGGGTCGAAATCGCAGCTGGTTATTGCGTCAATTTCGCTGAGATGACTTTCAAGAGCCGCTTCGAGTGCGGGTTCGAAATCATCGTCGGAAATCTTGTCGAAAGGTGCAATTCGGAACGGGGTTTGCCAGTCTTGTAGCAGAGGGTTTGTCATCTAGCTCTCCTTTGATCTCAAAGGTAGGAGGCCTGACAGCAGGTTACAATCACCCGTGATGTTCGAAGGGGCGTTTCTACTGGTACACCGACAATCCATCAGACCTGTCTCATCCGTTTCTGGGGGACAGCGTGCCTATATCTGTGGCGGGTACAATCTGCGGCCCTGATTGATCCAGGATCGCCAAAGGGTCTTTAGCGACCTTGAACTGCGTGACGACGTCGTTGTCTTTGCATAGACGAAGATCACACAATTCAAGGTCGGCCAAATCAAGGCTTATGGACGCACGTAGGCGTAGCCGTCCTCTTGCAGTTCAATCAGGCGCACAACGCCGGACGGAACAACGTTTGCTTCTTCCAGCAGCACGACATCGTGGCCAGAATTCTTTTTCATCGCTTCCATTGTATTTGCACAAGCGGCAAAGCTGATGTTCTCCATCTCAAGCGACATGGTTGCAACGCGCTGAGCGACCGGGCTTTTGTCGGCGATGAGCATATTTAGTCCGGGGCCATAGGTAACTACTTCGATAACAACGTCATCGCCTTGGCTCTTATAATAGGCTGAAACATTTGCGGCATTGTTCAATGCCATGTTCATTACCTGCGGGTCATTTTCATCCACGTGGATGGCGACCTTGTGAGTGACCCCTTCGGCCATCGCTACAATAGGGGCCAAGCTCAGCATGATGGCCAGTACGAATCGTTTCATTTGTTTCTCCCTGTTAATGTGTTGTTTGATAATAGCGAGTTTTTGCGCGAGGTAACCCATCACTCGATTTCGTTACCGCAAATTGGACAATCTTGGCGCGGACTGACGGAAATGACACGATTATCGCCATATAGGCCGTCATAAATCAACATTTTGCCACGCAGCGGGGCACCTGCACCGGTTATCAGCTTAATTGTTTCAACCGCCATCATCGCACCGATGACTCCGGGGAGGGGGCCAATCACCCCGGCCTGTGCACAAGACGGCGCAAGATGTGGCGCAGGAGCCTGTGGAAAGATACATTGATAACAAGGAGCATCTTCAGCGGGATGAAAGATGCTCAGTTGTCCTTCCCACTGGCTCAACGCGCCGGATACCAGTGGGATGCCGGCTGCCACGCAGGTCCGGTTCGCCAGATAACGCGTGTCAAAGTTATCAGTGCCATCCATCACGATGTCATAATCGGCAAACAGATCGGCAGCGATGTCTTCGGTGAGGCGTCGGTGGTATGGGCGTACAGTGACAAACGGGTTTTGCGCCTCCATCTCTGCTTGAGCAGAGAACACCTTTGGCGTGCCGATGGCATTATCCTTGTGGATCACCTGCCGTTGCAGGTTGGCGTTTTCAACGATGTCGTCGTCGATCACGCCGATTGTTCCCACGCCCGCCGCGGCGAGGTATTGCAAAACCGGTGCCCCAAGCCCGCCGGCACCTATCACCAATACACGGCTGTTTTTCAGTGCCTTCTGGCCTGCACCACCGACTTCGCGCAATACGATATGACGGGCATAGCGATTGAGTTCAGAATCCGAAAAAAGCGGAGCGTCAGAAGGTTTTTGCGCGACCTGTTCAGGATTGGACCGGATTCTAAGCCGGTTGAGAACCCAACTGTACCCAATGACCAACAGGACGAAAGCGGTCAACAGCACCCAAGGCGCGGCACTGCCTCCGATCGCCTGGCGGATTGGATTGGCAGGCGGGAGCAGCAGGTTCAGCCCGATTACAGCGCCAAAGAGCACACCAAGGACCAAATACCTGCGATCGCGCGACTGGCCTGCCAAAGCCCCCACGCCCCAGATCGCCGCAGCAAGACCAAGCACAAGCAGCATTAAGCTTTCGTACCTGCCGCGTGAGAATACAGTTTCAACCGAGATCTGTGCATACCGCCCGCCTTGTTTTGGATTTAACCAACTTCAAAACGGCAACCTACGCATTTTTCCGCTGGCACCAAGCTAAAACATACAAAACCGGCGGTCAGAATACCCGCTGCCCTTCCGACCATGTTTCCTTTAGGATCGCCAATCCGTCCAACCGCTTGAACCGGATAATATCCGCCCGCATGCCGATCTCGAGGGTTCCTCGATCCGACAGGCCAGAATGTAGTGCCGGAGCATGCGTCACCGTGGCTAATCCTCGTGCGAGGTTACCCCACAAGTCACCCAGTTGCAGTGCTGCCATCAACAACCCCGTCGGCACGTAATCAGAGGAGAGGATATCCAGACGATCCGCTTGTGCGAGGTCTAAGGCGGCAACATTTCCCGAATGCGAGCCGCCCCGTATCACGTTCGGAGCTCCCATGATCGTCGCGATTCCCCTCGCATGGCAGGCTTGGGCTGCTTCGAGGGTGGTCGGAAATTCGGCCAGTTTGACCCCGTGACTGTGGCTGGTATCGACTTGTGCAGCGGTGGTATCGTCGTGGCTGGCAAGCGCCGCTCCATAATGCGCCGCAGCAGCGACCGTCGCAGCTTCGTGAATGGCACCAAACTGTTTTTGCAGGCTGTGGAGATAGTCCACATGTGCCAGGAACTCAGCCTCGCCAAAACTGTGTTTACCGCGCATGTAGGCTTCGAATTTCGTCAAATCGCGAAATTGGCGTTGACCCGGAGTGTGATCCATCATCGACACGATGCCGATCCGGTCCTGCGGTCCGAATTCTGCCAATTCCTCTTGCAGGGTTTCAGAACAAACTTCTGCCCGCAAATGAATGTGGTGGCTGATCCGCAAGGCACCTGCATCGCGCATCCAGAGTATTTCATCCGCCATGGCCCTTGCATATCGTTGGTATCTGTTGCCATCCGATATGATCGACCCGACCCTGATCGCGTCGAACACTGTCGTTATACCGGCTCCCGCCAGTTCGCGGTCGTGGGCCATTATTGCAGCGCGGTGCGGCCAGTCTACCTTGGGGCGCGGGGTCATGTGCCGCTCCAGGTTATCCGTGTGCAGTTCGACAAGGCCGGCAGCGATGTAATCGCCCTCCATGTCGTACGCATCCTTGGGAATGGACGTCCCCGTGGTGATGTCAGAAATCATCCCGTCACGCAGCCGGATGGCACCTGTCACAACAGTTTCCTTGAGGATCAGCGTGGCGTTGGCGAAAGTAATCTCTTGGGTCATAGGACGTTCTTTTGATTAGGAAGCTCGGGTCGAAATCCCGAGCCAGAGAGATAGCGGCCCACCTGTTCGACGGTGTGCACAAGTGGCCCGCTGTTATCGACACGGTGATACGGAACACCCGTCGGCATGGCGAAATCGGCGCGATGCAACCTGCGCGCAATCTCGGCCGGGTCTTCCCTGTTGCGTGCTGTCAGGCGTGCGGCCAGTACATCTTGGTCAGCGCTAAGCAGGATCACACAAAACCTGTCAAAAAGCGTTTGCGCCCTCGGCAGGATCGCCCGTGACAGATTTACAAGTACGTCGCGGCCCTGCGCAAGATCGAACATTATTGTCTTGGGTATACCATAGTGCAACCCGTGTGCTGCCCAGCTAAGGACAAATGCGCCCTCTTGCTCGGCAATCGCGAACGCCTTTTCGGTCACGCCGTCATAGACCTCACCGCCTTTTTCAACAGGTCGTGATATTACGCGCCGCGCAAGGGTAAACCTGGCGTCGACCCTGGCCAGGGCGTCCATCACGCTGTCCTTGCCGACGCCCGACGGGCCTACGATTGCGATGAATCTTCCGGTCATACCGATCTATCCGGTGTAAAAGCGGTCACGTCGAACTCCCGGTCGCAAATCTCGTCCCGTGCGGCGTGGTCATGAAATATTCCGATGATGGCCACGCCCCGCGCCTTGGCTTGCAAGATCATCTCAAGCACGGTGGCGCGGTTCGTCGGATCGAGGCTGGCCGTCGGTTCGTCCAGCAACAGCGCCGGATACGGATAGGCAAAGCCGCGCGCGATGTTTACCCTTTGCTGTTCCCCGCCCGAAAACGTCGTGGGGCTAAGTTGCCACAACCGTTCGGGTATATTCAGTCTCAGTAACAAAGCTTCTGCCCGCTGCATTGCATGGTCCCGGTCCGACCCCGTCGCCAGCAACGGTTCAGCCACCACGTCCAGGGTCGACACCCGCGGCACCACGCGCAGAAACTGGCTGACATAGCCCAACGTGGTGCGACGCAGCTGGATCACCTGCCGGGGTGCCGCGGTCACGACATCCAGATCGCCCACCATAATGCGCCCCGACTGGGTCAGGTAATTGCCGTAAATCATCCGCATCAGGGTCGATTTACCTGCGCCTGAGGCACCCACCAACGCCACGCATTCTCCCGCTGCGACCGACAGCGACGCGTCCCGCATGACCGATATCTCAGCCGCGCCTTGATTATGGAGCGTAAAGGTCTTTGAAACATTTTCGACAGTGATCATCGGATTCATACCTGTAGGACAGAGGAAACAAGAAGCTGCGTATAGGCATGCTGCGGATCGTCGAGCACCTGATCGGTCAACCCGCTTTCGATCACATGGCCGTCTTTCATGACCATCAGCCGGTCGGCCAGTAAACGCACCACAGCCAGATCATGGGTGACGATTATGGCGCTCAACCCCATCTCGCGCACGAGACCACGCAGCAGATCCAGAAGCCGCGCCTGCACGCTGACATCCAGCCCGCCGGTGGGTTCATCCATGAACACCAACCGCGGGCCCGTCACCAGATTGCGCGCGATCTGCAAGCGCTGTTGCATACCGCCAGAGAACGCCGTGGGCCGGTCATCAATGCGGTCGGCGCTGATCTCGACACGGCCCAGCCAGTCGATCGCCTTGTCGCGGATCTCGCCGTAATGGCGTGCGTTCACGGCCATCAGCCGCTCCCCCACATTGCCGCCTGCGCTGACATTCATGCGCAGCCCGTCGCGGGCGTGCTGATGCACAAAGGCCCAGTCGGTGCGCGACAACATGCGGCGTTCAGGCTCGCTCATCGTGACCGTATCACGCAAGCCCTCGGCGCGGGTATCGAAACAGACGGCCCCGGCGTCGGGCTGCAAATGCCCTGCCAGACAGTTCAAAAGCGTCGACTTGCCCGACCCGCTTTCCCCGACGACGCCCATCACCTCGCCCGGAAAAAGATCAAACGACACATCCGTGCAGCCGATCCGCGCGCCATACATCTTGGCGATGCCTTCCACTTGCAACAACGGGGTCATGCCGCGTCCTCCGCCAAGGGGGCGCCCTGCGCACCCAGATGCCCCGCCGCACGCCGCGCGCCGCAGTAATCCGTATCCGAACACATGAACATCCGCCCACCAGCGTCATCCATGATCAACTCGTCCAGATAGCTTTCCGTCGCGCCGCATAGGTCACAGGCATGATCCGCTTTCGTCGGCTCGAACGGATAATCGTCAAAATCCAGACTGACCACCTGCGTATAGGGCGGCACCGCATAGATGCGCTGTTCGCGGCCTGCGCCGAACAGCTGGATACCCGCCATCTCGAGCTTGGGGTTGTCGAACTTGGGGATCGGGGACGGGTCCATGACATAGCGCCCTTCGACCTTCACCGGATAGGCATAGGCCGTGGCAATCGCACCGTGCTGGCTGATGTCTTCGTACAGCTTCACATGCATCAATCCGTATTCCTCAAGGCTGTGCATCTTGCGTGTCTCGACCTCTGACGGTTCAAGAAACCGCAGTGGTTCCGGGATCGGCACTTGATACACCAGTATCTGATCCTCGCGCAGGGGCAGCTCTGGGATCCGATGACGGGTCTGGATCACGCTGGCCTCAGTCGTGGCCTCGGTCACGGCGACACCCGCCGTTTTCTCGAAAAACCGCCTGATAGAGACTGCATTTGTCGTATCGTCGGCGCCCTGATCGATCACCTTGAACCGGTCCTCGGGCGTCAGTACCGCTGCAGAAACCTGCACACCGCCCGTGCCCCAGCCGTAGGGCATCGGCATCTCGCGGCTGGCGAAAGGCACCTGATACCCCGGTATCGCCAATCCTTTCAGAATCGCGCGGCGGATCATGCGTTTGGTCTGCTCGTCCAGATAGGCGAAGTTATAGTCGCTCATGACGCCACCCCTTCCTTCATTTTGCCCTTTAAACTCCCACCGGAGGGGCCCTCCCCCTCGGCCTGTCCCTCCGCCTGCTCTGATGCCTGTGCCTCACGGCGCAGTTTGCGGATCAGCTCCAGTTCGGATTGGAAGTCGACGTAGTGAGGCAGTTTGATATGCTCCAGAAACCCCGTCGCCTGGATGTTATCCGCATGATACAGCACGAATTCCTCGTCCTGCGCGGGCGCGCCTAGGTTATCCTCGCCCAGTTCTTTCCAGCGCAACGCGCGGTCGACCAGCGCCATGGATATCGCCTTGCGCTCGGTCATACCGAACACCAGACCATAACCGCGCGTGAATTGCGGAGGCTCGGATTTCGATCCCGTGAACTGGTTGACGGTCTCGCATTCTGTCAGCGTGATCTCGCCGATCTCAATCGCAAATCCCAACTCCGGAATGTCCATTTCTACGGCGACCGTACCGATACGCAACTCGGCGACGAACGCATGGTTGCGCGCATAGCCCCGCTGGGTGGAATACGCCATGCCAAGGATAAACCCCTCATCCCCCCGTGTGAGAGCCTGCAATCGCAGGGCGCGGCTCGCCGGAAGCTCCAGCGGGCTGCGGGTCAGATCGTCCGGTATGTCCGCCCCTGCGGGTTCCGATTGAATCAGATCCTCGCGGTCAAGGAACCCCATGATATGGGGCGTCTCGCCTGTATCAGGCTCTGCTTCTTGCACATCACCCACTTCGCCGTCGGCGGCGAGTTTGAAATCGAGCAGACGGTGGGTATAGTCGAATGTCGGCCCCAAAACCTGGCCACCGGGCGCGTCCTTGAATGTAGCAGACACTCGGCGGTCACACTCCATTGCGGCCGTGTCCACGGGACGCGAGCCGCCAAACCGTGGCAGCGTGGTGCGGTAGGCGCGGATCAGAAAGATCGCTTCGATCAGATCACCGCGTGATTGTTTGATCGCCATTGCGGCAAGGTCGGGATCATACAGCGACCCTTCCGCCATCACACGATTGACCGCCAGTGTCATCTGTTCACGGATCTGGTCGACACTCAATTCAGGCACAGCGACGTCGCCGCGGCGTTCTTCGGCCAGCCACGCGTGGGCATTGTCGATGGCGCGTTCGCCTCCCTTTACAGCTACATACATCAGCCGACCCTCGTGGTCCGCGGCAGAGCGGCAACGCGGTCTGCACAGGTAAACAGAAAATCTAACCCACGTGGGTAAAGTGAATGGTCGCGGTGCAGCGCCAGATCGTCCGGTACCGACAGCGCCGCCGCCCCCAATATCCCCGGCCCCGTTAACGTAACGCCGTTGTCTCGCAGCTCGGGCAGTTCAACGATCAAGGTAGCTGAACGGTCGGGGTATTCGGACGTCCCCAAAGAAAATGCGCCAAGCGGCAGATCATCCCAGAGGCCGATCGCAAACACCGCCTGCGCGGGGGATACAAAGGGGGCACCCGTCTGGAAAGTTATCCAGTCCCGCACTTCCAGCGTATCGAGGCTGGCCCCGAGAAAGATCGGTGTATCAGGGTCACATAATGTCAGCACCGTCACACCTGCCGCCACCCCTAACGGGGGCGGGGGCTTGGCCCCTGTTACGGTAGATATCGTGCCGGGACGCGCCATCGCCGTCATGATGCCGCGGAACGCGCGCGACGCGTCAATAGGAGGATCAACAAAGCCGCCCGCCAAAGCATCCGTCTTCATCGGTCCTCTCCCCTTACCATCGTCAGAAACTCAACCTTGGTGGCGGCGGCCTTGCGTGCACGGCGCTTCTTGTTCGCATCTATTTCATGTCGCAGAGGCGTCAGAACCGCGTCATCCACCTGCTGGGCTCGGTCGGTTTGCATCAGGGCATCTATCAGACTAGCTTGCAGCGCATGGGTTTTACTGCGACCCTGCACGTACCCGTGACCGACCGTACCGCAGCCCAGCTTGACGGAAGCGCGCGTCACCGACATTTCACCCAGGTTGAAAGCAGCACCGACGGCACCTGCCCGGCCCCGCACCATCACTGCTCCGATTTCTGGATTGCGTAAAAGTGTATGGGCAGGAGCGATATTCAGTTCATTCCACAATCGCGCGACCGACGCGGCGGGCGACTTTGCCAGCAGGCTTAGCCAAGCTCTTCTTGCTTTCATCTTAACCAGCAAATCAGTCTCAACATTCATCTAGACACCTTTCGAAGATGTATATACAACTATACAAATATTAGTTGACAACCCGCTTCCTGCCAAGCCTGCACCTTGTGAAATATTTATGACGCCGCCTCGCCGCACTCCGATCTGGTCAACGATTGCCCAAAGCCTGCGGGCTGACATTGCCGCAAGCGTGTATAGCCCGGGTGACAGGTTGCCGACCGAAAGCACCCTCGCCAGCCGCTTTGGCGTAAATCGGCACACGGTGCGCCATGCCTTCAGGGCGCTGGCCGACGAAGGGTTGGTGCTGTCGCGGCGGGGCGCGGGGGTCTTCGTCAAGTCAACTCCTACGGATTACCCCATTGGGCGCCGCGTCAGATTTCATCAAAACCTCAGCGCACAGGGGCGCATTCCCAGCAAGGAATTGCTTTTGCTGGAAACCCGCGCGCCCCGAGATGAAGAATTCAGTGCCCTTGGTCTTGCTGACGGCACAAAGGTTCAGGTGTGCGAGGGACTGTCTTTTGCCGACGGTCAGGTGGTCGCGGTATTTCGCAGCGTTTTTTCAGCAGCACGTTTTCCCGATATTCTTGATCATCTGGCCCAGACACAGTCCGTGACGGCGGCGTTAAGACTGGGCGGTGTGACAGATTACACACGTGCGTCCACCCGCATCAATGCCAAGCTGGCAAACGCCACACAGGCATTGCATCTGCGCGTGGCGGAACACGCACCGATCCTGCGCACCATCAGCCTCAACGTAGACAGCAACGGTACCCCCCTGGAATACGGGCGGACGTGGTTCGCCGGTGACAAGGTAACCCTCACGCTCAGTGATGGCTGACGCATCGACTATAACTGGCGCGTTGGCGGGCCGTTTGCCGCGGGATCCCTAGCGGTCGTCTTTGCCCTTAATCAACCTGCGCCGGAGCCATCCGGAAAACGTATCCATCCCCATAACCATGAAGATGATCAAAACGATGTAATAGGTGACTTCTTCCCAATCCTTCTGCGTGCCAATCGCCTGGGTCAGCATCAGACCGATCCCGCCGCCGGTAATCGCACCAATAATCGTGGCCGATCGAGTGTTGGATTCGAGATAATACAAAACTTGGCTTAAAAGAACCGGAGTGATCTGCGGAATTACACCGAAACGATAACGTTGCAGCGGCTTTGCGCCGGTCGAGGTTACTCCTTCGACTTGTTTGTCATCGATGTTCTCAAGCGCTTCGGAAAACATTTTGCCAAAGGACCCGGTGTCGGTCATCAAGATCGCAAGCGCGCCGGTTAAGGGGCCCGGTCCAAATGCACGCGACAACACGATGGTCCAGATCAACCCGTCCACCCCACGCAAAAAATCGAACACCCGTCGCGATGCAAATCTGATAGATTTGAGCGGGGCAAAATTCTTTGCAGCAAGAAAGCCAAGCGGCAATGCGACAAGCGCGGCACCGAACGTCCCCAAAAATGCCATCAGCAAAGTTTCATACAGCGCCCAGGCAACATCACCATGGCGCCACATGCGGTTGGTCCATATGTCGTGAAAAATCGCGCCCGCTTCGCCGTTCACTGCCCGATTGACCAATTGTCCAAACCCGAGCCCGTGATAGGGACTGTCGAGGGTGAAAAAGAACAGCTCCCACCCGTATGAATACTTGAAAACTTCGGTTCGGTTACGTGTGATGGTCAAACGCCCCGCGTCGGTATTCACCATCACTCTATTTTTCGAGGCGCTGATGTAATCGGGGATTTCGCCGGCCGGAAATGTCGCGTTCACCCCGCGCTTTCCCGGTGTCGCGACAATCGTTCCATAACCCGGAATCTGATACCTGACCTGCGGCCCGAAAGTGATGACGTGCCCCTTGCCCAGATCCACGACTGGGCGGTCTTGCAATGTCACCCAGTCCGGTGCCGTGCCGGACGGATATTCGCCTTTGCGTTCCCCTTCGATCGCGACCGAAAATTCGCCCGTGCGGTTATCTTGGGTCACATGGGTCTTGAAGCTATAGGCATCGGCCACCAACGTGCGGGCGTTGTTGACATTGATCCGATCGCCGATGCCCGCAATGTCAAACGAAAAGAAGATATAGACGAAGTATGCAATCAGGATCAGCGGCACCGAAAACGATATCATCTTCTTGCGTGAAAACAGGGCCAGGGTCGGGCCGTGCAGGGCAGTCGCAGTCATAACATTACCTTTGCGCTTGCTTGGCCATCTGTAAGACGGTGGCGGAACTTGCTTGAAATCTGATCGACGGCCACAATAGTCAGGAACAACAAAAGAAAGATTGCCGCTGCTTCGTCGAACTTGCCCTGACCCCAGCTCATGGTATTGCGCAGATCGTAACCGATGCCCCCTGCCCCCACGAACCCCAGGATCGCAGATGCGCGAATGTTGATCTCAAATCGCAACAAGGCATAGCTAAGGTAATTGGGAGCAACCTGAGGGATCACTCCGAACCACATACGCTGCCCCCAGCCGGCCCCGACCGACTCCAGGCCCTCAACCGGTTTCAAAGATGCGTTTTCGTTCACCTCCGAGAATAGTTTGCCCAAGGCCCCGACAGTATGCAGGGCGATGGCGATCATCGCGGGCACCGGCCCGCCGCCCAACAAAAAGATAAGCACCAGCGCCACCACGATCTCTGGAACAGCCCGCAGCACATCAAGCACACGGCGAACAGGGGCGATAAGCCAAGGCACCGGGGCAAGCCCGCGGGTTATCATCAGCGACAATACCAAACCTATCATCGCGCCCAGCAAGGTAGACGCCGCGGCAATATTAACTGTCTCAAGCAGTGACGGGAAATACTTCACCATATAGCCTGGCAGAAGATGCCCCCGCGCTATCGCCTCGCCGACGACGTCGGCGGGAAAATCCAGGATATTGGGCAGACCCGCCCAAAACCCACCGGCATTGCGGTGATCAGCGGTGTTGAAACCGCTCACCAGCATTACCACGAACACCACAATCAGTATTAAATTCATCAGACGCTTGGAGCGCGCCTGTGCCAGATAGGAATCCTTGATCCCCTGCACGGGACGAACAGTTTCAAAGGTTTGGTTCACGATGTGCCCCTGCGACAAAAGGCTGACCCCGGACCGAACCGGGGCCAGCGAAATTTTCAAATCACGTCGATCAATTCGATTTGGCTTTGCGCGCTGCCACGATTGACAGGTAAGCGTCATGGGTGATCGGGTCGAAACCAAGACTGTCACCTGCCGCTACGCCATAGGTGCACGCGGGGTCGGTTTCATACAGATTGTCAACGAGCGCCGTCATTTTGTCCTTCACATCCTGCGGCATGGTCTTCCGCAGCACCACCGGACCTTCCGGGATAGGTTCCGAACGCCAGATTTCCACCAGGTCGTTCATATCGACCAGGCCTGCATCCACCGCTTTGCGCAGCGCACCCGAATTATAGCCGTCTTCCCAGTTGCCCTGCCCATCGGCCCAGGTCACGCCGGCATCTATATCACCGTTATTGACGGCAACGATCGTCTGTTCGTGTCCGCCGGTAAACTTGACTTCACCAAAATATTTGCCGGACTCCATGGTGATCTCGTCCGATATCCGGGGGATCTCGATCGACGGGATCAAATAGCCGGAGGTCGAGTTCGGGTCACCAAAACCGAACACCTTGCCTTTGACGTCTTCGATCTTGGTGATGCCGCTGTCTGCGCGCGCAAACCCGATCGAATGGTAACCGTACGATCCATCAAGGTTAATCTTGACCAACACCGGCTCGACAGCTTCGGGGTCCTGAAGATAAACCGCCGCATAGGATGACGCCCCTAGCCACGCCATATCCAACGTGCCCCCCAACAATCCCTGAATGACGCCGTTGTAATCAGCGGGCGCGAACAGTTTGGTCGGCACCCCCAAGGTCCCTTCGGTCAATTTGCGCAAACACTCATTTGAATTCATCCGATCCTGTGCGTTTTCGCCGCCCAGAATTCCGATACGGAACTCCGAAATGTCGGATGCTTGTGCCAACGCGCCTGTGGCAACTGATGAAATAGCCAAGGCGGCAACAAGTATGTTTTTCATGAACTCTCTCTCTTTTCAGAAAATTCCCCTAAGACCGGGGACAGGGTAAAGTGGGGTATGGTCTACAGCGCAGCCAGGCTGGCCACGCGTCGAGGCGGTGTATCAATCTGAGTAGATGTGGTGGCCTCGGAAAAGCTCGCGTCGGCCCCGTAGATGTCGCGGGCCACACCGGTGGTCAGCTGTTCTGGCGTGCCGTCGAATACGATACGCCCCGCCCGCATACCAATGACCCGGTCGCAATAACGCCGCGCGGTATCAAGGGTATGAAGGTTGGCAATAACCATGCGGCCGTCCTGCTCGTGGATGTCGCGCAATGTTTGCATGACCACTTGGGCATTCATCGGATCAAGCGACGCAATAGGCTCATCCGCGAGGATGATCGTGGGGTCCTGCATCAACGCCCGCGCAATTGCCACGCGCTGCTGCTGCCCCCCGGATAGAGCTTCGGCACGCTTGTGCGCGTGTTCGGCGACGCCAAGCCGGTCAAGTATGTCAATGGCGCGTATTATGTCGTCCTGCGGAAAGATACCGAACATTGTCGCCAGGGTACTCCGACGATTGAGCGTGCCATGCAAAACGTTCGATACAACATCAAGGCGGGGTACCAGGTTGAACTGCTGAAATATCATCGCACAATGCGACTGCCAGTCCCGCCGCTGCGACCCGCGCAACCTGGTGACGTCGCGACCGTTCACGATGATTTCGCCACTGCTGGCTGTCGTCAGACAGTTTACCATTCTCAACAGCGTGGACTTGCCGGCACCTGAACTGCCGATGATTCCAATCATCATCGGGCGATCCACCTTAAAACTCGCAGCATGGACCGCAGTGTTTGCGCCGAACTTCTTGGTAACGGAATTGAGCTGAAGCATTCGGTTCCCCTTTTTCACGGGAACCCTAGCCAGGAATTAATTCACATAGGTTTCATCTATGTGAAGTTTTCGCGACAGCGATCAGCCTCGTGCAGCCTCACGATAAACCAGTGGATCCAAAGCCCGACGCCCCACGTGTACTGTCGGAAAGCTCATCAACCTCAACCGGCGCATAGCGGCGCACATCAGCGATGACCGCTTGCGCTATTCGGTCGCCGTGGCGGATGACAAAGGGGGCTTCGCCAATATAATAAAGCCCTACCATGATGATCCCGCGGTAATCTTCATCCACAGTCCCCGGCGCATTGGGAATAAGAAATCCGTGCCTGAGCGCCAACCCCGATCGCGGCCTGATCTGCATCTCGGTCCCGCGCGGCAATTCGACAGAAAATCCAACCGACAATAGACTGACCTGCCCCTGCGAAAACGTCATCGGCCCATCCGGCAGAAACGCGCGCAAGTCCATGCCTGCGGCTCCCGCCGTGGCATAGCTTGGCAACGGCAGATCGGTGTTCCCGGGGGCCCGCTTGAACTTGACCTCAGCCATTGTACACCTTCCATATCATCGCCACCGGGTCGTTGGCCGACCATTCCAAATGGTTAAAAATCCTCGCCGAAGGCATAAAATCCCTGTTATTCCAAAGCCTGCGATATCCGCAACGCAAGCTGCTGTGCGACTTGATCCTTACCCATCCGAGGCCAGCTTTCCACGTTGTCGTGGGTGATCAGAACCACCGCATTTTCAGCGCCCCCCATGATACCGGTGCCCGGTGAGACATCATTGGCCACAATCCAGTCACAACCCTTGCGCAAACGTTTTGCGGTTGCGTTGGCGACGACATCGTTGGTTTCGGCAGCAAAGCCCACAACCAATTTCGGACGTCCAGCGCCCATATGACTGACTGTTTTCAGAATGTCCGGATTCTCCGTGAATCCAAGCACCGGCAAACCATCTTGGGTTTTCTTCAACTTGCGGTCGCTTGCGCTGGTCACCCGCCAATCGGCCACGGCGGCGGCAAACACACCGACGTCGACGGGCAGGGCAGCCTCCACAGCTTGTTGCATCTGCACCGCCGTTTGCACCCGCACCACCTCGACCCCCATCGGCGGGGCGACCTCGGCTGGCCCGGTCACGAAAACAACGTCAGCCCCGAGATCGCGCAAGGCGCTGGCTATGGCCGTTCCTTGTGCGCCTGACGACCGATTGGCAATGTATCGAACGGGATCTATGGGCTCATGGGTCGGCCCCGACGTCACCAATATCCGTTTGCCTTTCAATCGACCGTTGCCAAAATGTGCATCTACCGCCGCCACGATCTCAAGCGGTTCGGCCATACGGCCCGGGCCATATTCACGACACGCCATGTCGCCCTCGTTCGGGCCGATGACTGCCACGCCGTCACCGCGCAGGGTATCAAGATTGCGTTGCGTCGCGGCGTGGTTCCACATCCGCACGTTCATAGCCGGAACAATCATGACCGGTTTATCGGTCGCCAGCAAAAGCGTGGAGGCCAGGTCATTCGCCAACCCTCCGGCCATCTTCGCCATCAAGTCCGCAGTTGCCGGGGCAACGACGACCAAATCCGCGACACGGCTTAGTTGGATATGGCCCATTTCCGCCTCGTCGCCCAGATCGAACAGATCCCGGTAAAGCTTTTGACCCGCCAATGCGGACACGGATAACGGCGTCACGAACTCCTCTCCGGCACGGGTCAAAACCGGTGTAACCGTGGCCCCGCCTTCGCGCAGCCTGCGGATCAGGTCAAGCGATTTGAATGCCGCGATACCGCCGCCGATAATCAGCAGAATATGTTTGCCAGCCAACATGATCGCCCTCTTTGCCGTCACTGGATCGGACCATAGGCAGGTCTAACCGTTTCTTCCAGCCCCATCATGCCGCTTGCCATCCCTCACCCGCGGGTACATTTTTTACCGCACCGGGCAGGCATTTCGTGCACCGCGTACTTTTCTCGCGGTCCGCCCGCTCCGGCAATCAGTCGACCGGTATCATCAAGGTGACGGTCTCGCCTCCCTCGGGGTGCCGTTGGAAACTGATATCACCGCCTAAGCGCTCTAGCGCCGCTGCCACAATAGAAAGCCCCAGCCCGCTGCCGCCTTCCTTCGCGCCTTTTCCCCGGTAAAACCGCGCCGATATCCTGGGAATCTCCTCCGCGGGTATTCCGGGGCCCATATCATGGACCGAAATGTGACATCTGCCGCTTTCGTTGGTAAGGGAAATATCCACCGAAGCACCGACGGGGGACGCATGTATGGCGTTCTCAACCACGTTTCTGACCGCCACCGACAGCAGCACAGCGTGGGTACGCATGACGGCTTCGCTGTGATCGGTGAATCCGATCGCGACCTGCTTTTCCGCTGCGGTCCGCGCCAAATCCGACGCCACGGCCTGAATTATCTTCGCCACCTGCCCCTTGCTTTCGTCTAAGGCATCATCGCTATCCAGCGAGGCGAGCGCCAGCAACTGCCTGACCATTCGATCAGCGCGCCCCACCCCATGCTGGATCTGATCGAGTGCGCGCAGACGGGTGTCCTTATCCGGTGCCATCGCCGCAACCTGCGCCTGGGTCTTTATCGCGGCCAAGGGGGTCTTCAACTCGTGCGCCGCAAACGAGGTAAAGCTTTTTTCTCGATCTCGCATCACGGTGACCCGTGAAAACAGACCATTCAGCGCATCACCCATCGGTTTTATCTCTCGGGGGAGCGGGGCCACCGACACCGGGCTAAGGTCTTCAGCGGGCCGTTGCGACAAAGCGCTTGCCAAGCGTTCAAGCGGGGCCAACCCACGCTGGACACTCACCAATATCAATACCGCCATGATCGGCAGCACCAGCAGCGCCGGCAGAGCCAGCCCCCTGGTGACATCCTCTACCAGGCGGTCGCGCACCTTATAGCTGTCACCAACCATGATACGCATTCCCAACGCTTCGTTGACGACCGAATACACCCGCCATTTTTCTCCGTCGATCACATTGGTGCTGAAACCGGTATCCCGGTCGGTCAGCTTGCCTTGGGGCGCACTGCCCGAACTGCCGACAAGTGCGCCGTTGAGCGACCAGATCTGGCACGATAGCTTGTGCGAGTAATCCGTCTCCAAGATGCCATCGGTTTTTGCTGCCCCCGTCGCTGCTACGGCTATGGTGTTCAGATCAATCCTTTGATCCGAAAGCAATGACGATACCATCTGCCCGGCTTCGGCCAGTCTGGCGTCCAGGACTCTTTCAACTTTGCCACGGGTAGATTGCTGCACCCAAACGAAAGCGGACAGCCACACCAAAGATGTCGCCGCCACAAGGATGATAAACAAACGGAACCGGACAGAATTCATTGACCCGCCCCCGCCAGCCGATAACCAGCGCCCCTGACGGTCTGGATGAAACCTGCACCAAGTTTCACACGAAGTTTGTGGATATGGACTTCGACAGCATTGCTTTCCACGCCATCCTGCCAGCCATAAAGACGATCCTCAAGCACGGTTTTCGACAAGATGGCGCCCGGCCTTTCAAGCAGCGCCCTCAATATGGTGAACTCCCGCGGAGAGAATTCGATGGTGCAATTGTCTTTGTGGCCGATCATTCGCGCCGGGTCCACTGCAAGACCGTTCCACCGGATAAACGATTCGGCCCTGCCTTCCGCCCGCCGCACGATTGCTCTCAGGCGGGCCGAGACTTCGGCAAGGTCAAACGGTTTGCCCAGATAATCATCGGCCCCCAGATCAAGCCCGGCCACCCGGTCTTGGGTCTGATCCAGCGCGGAAAGCAAAAGGGCAGGTGTGTTGTCACCCTGCGATCGAAGCTCTGAAAGCAGCTCCAGCCCGGTCCCATCAGGCAGCATGATATCAAGCACGATCGCAGAATACCCCCCATGGGCCAGCGCTTCTCTGGCATCCGCGACCGTTGTGACCAATTCAGGCGTCAGACCCGACAACCGCAAACCGACCGACAATCCGTCTGCCAGGGTTTCATCGTCTTCAACAATAAGAATGCGCATTGAGAAGGGGTCCTTTGTTCATATCCCCGATGGGTCACTCACCTTAAGCCTCACTTAAGGCAGTCATAGGACGTGGGCCCTATGATACATAGTCAAAATCTCAAGCGGTTCGCGCTGTCGTCATTGATAACTGCCTGTCTGGCGGTCATTTCCATGTTCCTTTCCGGTGCGCCCACGCAAGCCCAGTTGCTTTTGACGGAGCGGGCAGCGCCGATGCAGGTCGCCGATGCTTTCAAGCTGGAGGTAAGGGACCGAGACGACGGGACACGCGAACTGACTTGGGAAATCGCGAAAGGGTATTATCTTTATCGCGACTATCTTGCGGCCGAGACAGACGCAGGTACCAAGGTGCCGCTGGTGTCGCCGTCCGGTATCCCCAAAGATGACCCGACTTTCGGCTCAGTCGAAGTATACTATGATCTGGTGCAGGTAGACCTGGCTGCGGCGGAGGGGCCTGTGACATTGACCTATCAAGGCTGCCAGGAAGACGGCATCTGCTATCCCCCTGTTACACGCACTTTGCCCGCACTGGCCGCCTCGGCGCAGGCACTTGCTTCGATCCCCGCGGATAAACAACCCATCGAGACCGAAGCTACAAAGGATCAAAGCTCGCAGTTGACGCTTTCCCAAGATGGTGGGTTGATCGAGGGGCTTCGCCAGCGTGGCGGCGTCTTGTTCGTGCTGGCCGGCTTTTTCGCTTTCGGGCTACTGCTGGCTTTCACGCCATGCATGTTCCCGATGTATCCGATCCTTGCAGGTCTGCTGTCGGGCCAAGGGCAAAAGCTCACTGCGCGGCGCGGCATAACATTGTCGAGTGTGTACGTCCTGGCAATGGCAAGCGCCTTTGGCTTGCTGGGTGTGGCAGCGGCCTGGTCGGGGCAGAACTTGCAAATCGTTTTGCAGTCGCCGGTCGCTATATATGTGGCTGCGGCTGTGTTCGTCATTCTGGCGCTGTCGATGTTCGGGCTGTTCGAAATACAGCTGCCCGCCGCCTGGACAAGGCGCATATCGGCGGTCGGCACGTCGTCGGGCGGAACTCTGGGGGGTGCCGCCGCCCTTGGCTTCAGCTCGGCCTTGATCATGGGCCCCTGCGTGACGGCCCCCTTAGCCGGCGCGTTGCTGTACATTGCGGGAACGGGCGATGTGGCGTTGGGTGCCGCTGCTCTGTTTGCGTTGGGGCTGGGGCAAGGTGTCCCGCTGCTTGTCGTGGGGGCACTGGGCGCACGGGCTTTGCCGCGTGCAGGAGGATGGATGCAGGGGTTCAAGCTGGCCTTTGGTTTCATCTTTCTGGGCATGTCGATCTGGCTGATCGGCCGCGTGTCGGCGGGGCCCGAGATATTGGCCCTGTGGTCCGCGCTGTTGATCGGTGGTGGGATATTTGCCGGAGCGATGGATCTGTTGCCCGTAAACGCCGGCCCGGTACGACGCTTGATCAAGACCGCCGGAGTATTTTCTTTGCTTGCAGGCGCGATCATGCTCTTCGGCGCGGCTTTGGGGGGCGACGATCCCATGCGCCCGCTTGACCGACTTCGGGCTTCGGCAGGAAGCGGTGAAGGTCCGGAAAAATCGGTGAACTTTGTCACTGTCGTATCAAGGCAGTCCCTTGAGGCCGCATTATCGAACGGTGCTGCAAAACCATCGTTGATCTACGTCACTGCGGATTGGTGCGTGACCTGCCGCGTGATCGAACGTGAAGTCTGGGCGGACGCGTCCGTTCAGGCCGCGCTTTCGCAGATGACGGTGATTGCCGCGGATGTGTCCGACTTTGGCCCCGAAGGACAGGCCATGCTGGACCAGCTGGGGGCGGTTGGGCCGCCGACGATGATTTTCTTGAACAGCGACGGTAAAGAGCCCCCCAACACGCGTATCGTCGGGGATACGACCGTCAAAGCCGTCCTCTCGTCCACCGGGATGCTGTGATGAACAGCGTTGCCGTCAGCTGGGCCGCCTGTTCACGCTGCTAACAGCAGCCAAACGTACAAGATAGAAAAAACAACCATAAAGGAAAAACCATATGACACGTATTACACGCCGCGAAGCGCTTACCGGAACCGCCGCAGCCGGATTGGTCACGATGGCCGGCTTCAGCTTTTGGCCCGGTCAATCGGCCGCTCAAGATCAGGAACTGACAGTCGAGGACGTCTTGTTTGACCCAGCAAACCCGGTGATGGGCAACAAGGATGGTGATGTCACGATCGTCGAATTCTTTGACTATCAATGCCCCTATTGCAAAGCCAACCATCCTATCCTGAAAGACGTAGTTGAAAACGACGGTAACGTCCGGCTGGTCATGAAGGATTGGCCGATATTCGGGGCCCCCTCGATCCTCGCGGCACAGCTTGCGCTTGGCGCATCCTCGCTGGGTCAATATAAAACCGCCAGCGATGCGCTGATGGAAACGGAAGGCCGCCTGTCGAAAGAGCTTATTCACGACACCCTTACACTTGCCGATCTGGACGTTTCCGCGCTTGAAAAAGCTTACGAGGATTCCCGCGAGAAGTGGGATGGATTGATGGCTCGCAATAGCCGCCAAGCAACGCTATTAGGGCTTCAGGGTACACCGGCCTTTATCATCGGAAAAACGATCTACCCGGGTTCAATGTCCGATGAGGCGCTGCGCGATGCCATCGCAAAGGCGCGGGCCTGAAGCGAAGGCCTTAAGCTTCGCTAAAGGTAGACACTGTTTAGCCGCACGACATCGGCAAGCAAAAAAAGAGGTGAGCACAATGAAAAACCTAATAACGCGTCGGGGGGCTCTGATGTCCGGCATCGCTATGGCGGGGTCTCTTGCGGCCCCGGCCATCTTGCAGGCTCAGGCCGCGCCGACAACCAACCGCCGCAACATTTCCAGTTTCTCGACCCAGAACTGGCAGGATCATTTCGACGATCTTGGTGTCGCCACCATCGTTGCTGATACAGGTTCAAGAGCATTGCATTACTGGAACAGCACCGGTGACGATTACCGGGTGTATCCTACGTCGATCCCGATCTCGGAAGAGCTGACGAAACGGGGCTACACCAAGATTGTCCGCAAGAAAGTCGGACCCGACTGGACACCGACAGCATCAATGATGGCGCGGTTTCCCGAATATCGCTACATGCCACCCGGCCCCGATAACCCATTGGGCACCCACGCTATGTATCTTAGCTGGCCCGCCTATATCATTCACGGCACCCATGACACCCGCAAAATCGGGCGGCCTTCGTCAGACGGTTGCATCGGTCTTTATAACGAGATGATTGCGCAGCTGTTCGAGATTTCGCCAATTGGCACTCAGGTACGGATTATCTGAACCCGGTAACACCTGCCTTGCTGCTGTCATAATCCACGGCCTCGAGGTTTAGTGCCTTCCGACGTTTATTTCCTACCGATGCATTTGGCCCGGAACAAATTCACTTAGCTGAATGTTGTACTTTCATTCAGTTAAGTGAGGATACGGGAATGGTCGCCAAAGGTTACAAGGTCGCGTTCGCTTTTGCAGGTCTGATATTTGCATCAACGGCACAGGCTGACATCGCTATCTACGGCCCGGGTGGCCCAACCCCGGCTTTCAAAGAAGCTGCCAAGGCTTTTGAACAGCAATCCGGTATCGGCGTAGCCGTTACGGGCGGGCCCTCTTCAAAATGGATGGAAGACGCCAAAACCCAGGCCGACGCTATTTACAGTGGCTCTCAGAACATGATGGACGATTTTATCGTCGCGCATGGGACTATTCTCGCTGAGACGGTCGAACCTTTGTACCTGCGCCCATCGGCCATTCTGGTACGTAAGGGGAACCCAAAAGGGATCAAGGGCATCGCCGACCTGGTTGACCGCGAGCTTGGGCTAATGGTGGTGGATGGTGCCGGTCAAGTTGGCATGTGGGAAGATGTCGTTGGCCGCATGGCTGACGTAACGGCCATGCATTCGTTTCGCGCGAACATCGACTATCTGGCCCCGAACAGTGGTGACGCACGCGACACTTGGAAAGAAGACCCGAGCCTTGACGCATGGTTGATCTGGAACCACTGGCAAATCGACAACCCCGATATTGCCGATATGGTCCCCACGGAGCCGGAGCTTACAATTTACCGAGACACCGCCATCGCCCGGACCGAAAAGGGTCGGGATAACGATGAGGTGACCCAATTCATCGAATTTGTCAAAAGCGATGAAGGCGCCAAGATATTTGGGGCGCACGGGTGGCAGCATAGTTTTAATTAACCCCCTGCAAGGCGGACATGACGACGCCGCGTCGGGAAAGGATGGGAGAGGACAAATGATGACCACACTTTTTGCCACTGTCGTTTTATGCGGCGCGACGACGCTTCTGGTTTCACACGCATCACCCTGCCGGGCGGTCAGAAAGGCACGTTCCACAAGCACAATGTAAAATTGGGGCACAATGTAAAATTGGGGCGTCAAAAAAACTGCGTCTCCGGCTGCGACTGCCACACACGTAATGGATAGAGGCGCAGATTGCGGTCCTATCGTACTAGAGGGACTGCCTGACATGGCGACCATCACGCTGCTCCAGTTGAACGACCTTCACGGCTACTTAACCCCGCATCCCGAGCTAGTCTGGGGTGCGGCGGGGCCGGAGTTCCCCAAGCTGGGCGGTCTTGCACGGATCAAGACACTGTTCGACCGCATGCGCGCGGATAACCCCGGCGGTGTGGTCGCGCTGGATAACGGTGACACGTTCCACGGGACACATCTGGCGGTGTCGACCAAGGGACAGGCGTTGGTTGCGCCTGTCAATGCTTTGGGGTTGACGGCAATGACCGCGCACTGGGAATTTGCATGGGGCCCCGACCACGTTCACCAGCTTGCTGCGCAGTTGGACCATCCTTTGTTAGCGGCGAATTGCTATTCAAAAGCCGATGGGTCGCGTCCGTTCCCTCCAAGTTTGGAACTGACGGTTGCAGGCATCGCCGTCGGCATCATTGGCATAGCAGCAACCATCATCGACAAAACCATGCCCGATCATTTTTCCGAAGGTGTCCGGTTTACGGATGGCGTGGAAGAAGCTCGCGAACAATCTGCGCGGTTGCGTAAAAACGGGGCCGAACTGATTATCGTGCTTTCACACCTGGGCCTTCCCCAGGATATCGAGTTGGCCAAGCAAGTTCCGGAGATCAATGTTATTCTGAGCGGCCATACACACAACCGACTGGCGGAGCCGGAACGGGTCGGGGACACGGTGGTCATACAGTCGGGTTGTCACGGCGCGTTCATCGGCAGACTGGATATTGATATTGAACACGGCAGAATTGTCCAAAGTCGACATGCGCTGATACCGATCGATGACAGTATTCCCGAAGATGATCAGATGGCAGGCTTGGTCAATGAAGCCCTTGCCAAAGGCACCGACCTCTCCGAGGTGATCGGTCATACGCCCCGCCACCTGCATAGAAATACCTGTCTTGACGCTCCCATGGACGATGTGTTGCTAGCGGCCGTAGCCCGGACGGGCGGTACCGACATCGCGTTTTCAAACGGGTGGCGCTATGGGGTGCCGATACCAAGCGGCGACGTAACCCTCGAAGACCTATGGGACATCGTACCTATGAACCCTGTCGTTTCGACAGTCACGATGACGGGTCGTGAAATCTTGGCGATGATGGAAGAAAGTATCGAACGTACATTTGCCTGCGATCCGTTCGGCCAGATGGGCGGGTATTTGAAAAGGTTCAGGGGAATGACATTTCATGTAAAGCTTGAAAACCCGGCTTCGCGAAGGATCGTAGGCGCGTTCGTTGGTTCGGACCCGCTGAAAAGCGGACAAAGCTACGCTGTTTCGTTTATCACCTCTCAGGGTGTGTCAAAAAAATATGGCACGAACAGGAAGGCTCTGGAGATTCACGCGATAGATGCGTTGAAAACGTGGTTCGAAAATCCGGAATGGGATGATGTGCAAATCGTTCCGGGATCGGGGCGTGTTTTGATCGTCTAGCGGACATTCGCATCGGGGCAGTTTAAGGTAATGTGATCGCGCTCGAATTACCTTCGTGATCCGGGATCGCAGATTTCAATCGCACGTAAAACGTTGATCCGACCCCCAGCGTGCTTTCATAATAGATAGTTCCGCCATGCGCCTCGACAATCCGTTTTGAAACGGCGAGCCCCAGTCCGGTACCCTGAAAGCGGCGCTGGTCACTGGAATCAATCTGCCCGAATTCTTCGAATACCTTGGTTTCGCTATTTTCAGGGATGCCTATGCCGTTATCCTGGACGGAAAGCACAACGTCGTCGCCATCACGCACAAGTTTTACATGAATATCATCGTTCGAATTGGAAAACTTGGCGGCATTCGATAGTAAATTGGTAACCACCTGATCCAACCGTTTCTTGTCACCCACGATGTAGAACTGATGGGGATTAATATCGCATACCACCACCACACCAGTGGTTTGGGCATATGCATGGAATGACGTCACGGCATCATTCACCACATTTCCCAGATCGATCCTGGTCATATCAAGCGAAAATTTCCCGGCATCCGATGACTGGAGCAACAGAAGATCGACGACGAGGTCGTTCAACCGATTGCTGTTCCTTCCGGCCATTTCCAACAGGCGCGCCATCTTTTCGGGGATTTCCCCGGAATTACCAGAGTTTATGATATCCAGCGCACCCTTTATCGAAGTAAGCGGGGTACGTAATTCATGACTGACCGTGGCAAGAAAACGGGTCTTGGCTTCGCTCGCAGCCAAGGCATGTTTATGTTCAATTTCCAGTGCGAGCCTGCTTTTGAGAAGGGATGAGTACCCGATCAAAAAGCTGCGTGCCAGCTCTAGAATGAACCCCACAACGAAAAGTACAGTAAATAGATTGAGCCATATTTCAGACGTTATCGGCGGCCGCACAATCCACACGTCGCGGATAGGAATATACAGGATAGCGACAACATAGATAAAAAGCCTGAGCCCTAAAATTGGAAGAAACTGGTGGTTGTTCATGGCTGCGAAAATGGACGCCGAAACCAACAGGAATAGTGGAAGAAAGTGGTTGCCGCCGACACCTTGCTGAATGGCAATAGCCACGCAGAAAAGCGCAATCGTGGCCGCGCTTAATGCCGTTGCCAAAGCTACGTGAAATGTAGCTTTGCGGATGTTGATCGATTGGTCACGCGCCGTCCGCACGATGTAACGCAATAGCAGGACATCATATATTTCCCACGCGATGATGGCGACAAAGAATAGCATCGCAACGGTTGGATCATAGTAAAACCCGGCCAGAAAAACCGACAGCGAATAGATTATGGTTCGCTGCAACGACAATTTCTGCCCAACGTGGGCATAGTCTTTCAGACGTTTGATGCGCGAATGGATATCGTTAGACAACTCAATGCCATTTTGTTCAATATCCTTTCCCTTAGCTTCCATCTGTGGGTATCCTATCGGCCGCGTAGCGGCGGTGCAGTGTTACAATTTAGCCATGGTTCAACTCTAAATGGAATTTTACTGTACCAAAGTGTCAAAAAAAAGGCTGTATAGATACTGTTAACGTTTACAATATGTCGCATAATCGCAAAAAACAGGCAATAAAAGATGGGTTTTCACGCAGTAAAAGCCTCCGAACAACAATCCGTTGAAATTGGCATAGCAGATGCGAAGCGTGCGGGTGAACAAAAGGCAGTGCAAAACCGCCCGACGTTTGCCGCGAGAATTGAAGAAACAGTGGTGTGTGTGGAAAATCAACATCGCTACGGCCAGCTTTATGTGGATTTTCTTCGGGCTCGAAAAACGGTCTTTATCGACCAAAAGGGTTGGGACCTGCCGCAAACAGACGGCATGGAGTTCGATCAGTACGATACCCCGCAAAGCCGATCTGTTGTGATACATGAATACGGCCGGGTCCTGGCGGGCGTTAGGCTTTTGCCGACAACTGCGCAATGTGGTTGTTATTCCTATATGCTTAAGGACGCCCAGCGCAGCTTACTTCCGAATATTCCGGAATATATTCTTTACGAACCGGCACCGGTGGCGGCCCATGTCTGGGAAGCTACCCGTCTTTTCGTCACCAGGAACGAACCTGCCGAACGTCGGCTGATTATTCAGACTAAGTTAATAAAGGCCATGGCCACCGCAGCAACAGAACAGGGCGCGACCCATGTCATCGGCATCGTTCCCGCAGCTTTTCAACGATGGATGAACCGTTTGGGCCTTAGCGCACTGCCCGTAGGGCCCAAACTGAACATCAGCGGCGATCACATACAAGCAGCTGTAATGTATGTCGCAGGTCAACTTTAGGGCTAAAGGTATTGCGGCGTACTGTCAGGGTGTTCACAGGGATCGAAACAATCATTGGGCACAATTAGCCGAAGTTAGTCCGCAGCCTGAAAAGTAGGCAGGCCCGGTTTGATAGCTCGATATGATCTGGAAACAAAAGTCTCTACTGCAATTACGTTTCGACGCTTGTGCCGTTTTTTATATATAAATTTAGCGTATCTCGCCAATATTGGAGTAAATATCCCGGCATCAATAATGATCCGATCAACCCACACTGCGCCGCCGTTCATCGGTTTAATATGCAGGCGGTGACGCCAAAGTCGCATGGCACCGTCAGTCTCCTTGCTTTCTATTATCCTGGCGGCGGGGCATATCATTCTGACCTCTACTTGATGTTTTCTGAATTTGAAATAACCACCGACCGCCATCGCGGTATAATAGATGCCGCCTTTTTGCAGCCGGTCGGTTGAAGAACCATCTGGCCCAGGCACCTTTTCTGCAAGACAGGCGCACTCAAACAGTTGATCAGCACTTTCAAGGTATCGCCCCTTGATAGTCACTTCTCTGGACATGATTGGCTCTCCCCTTGATAGCACATCCGAAACCGTCAGACGCAACCCGGCAACAGCCAACCCAATGGCTGTTCGATTACCCTGATTTGGTAAGAACTATTCAGTATTTGGGGCGGTAAAATGGCGATATTTGGCTATTGTCATGGCTGTTAATCGCCTGCGTCGCCAGGGGGGCTTCACTTGACGCCATACGATCTGGCGGCTTCAATCTGCCAGTTAAACCGGTGTCGATTTCAGGATAAGCGGGCCGCCGGGGCGCATCGTGAATGTCAGGTTTGGCGGCGCAACTGGGTGGTCGCTCATCGAGAATGACGCCCGCCTCAATGCAGACCCTAGAAGAACCATAATTTCGGTTTCTGCATATTGTGCACCGATGCAAATGCGTGGCCCGTCCCCGAACGGAATGAATTGACCGCGCGAGTACTTTTGGTCGAGAAACCTCTCAGGTTTATACTGACTTGCTTGTTCCCACAGCAATTCATTACGATGTAAGGAATAGACTGGAAACATGATAACGTCGCCTTTTTTAAAGGTTACGCCTTTGATTTCGGTTTGATCGGTCGCATCGCGTGCAAAGAGCGCACCAGCGGGGTACAGGCGTAATGTTTCAAGAACATGCGCCTTAAGTCGCGGCATTTTTGAAAGCGTTTCAAAGGTAATCGGCCCCGTTGGACAAGCTTGTTTCACTTCATCTCTCAACGTTTCCTGTACCTCGGGATGCATTGCCAACAGATAAAGCGCCCAAGCCACCGTATTTGCAGATGTTTCATAGCCGGCGGCAACAAACGTCAGCAAGTTATCGACCGTGGTTTCGACATCTTCCTGATCGCTTTCAAGAGCTTCGATAAGCAAATCCAGAAAATCTTCGGGTTCGGCATGTCGTTGCGCCTGCCGATTGGCGATAACTTCGCGGGTAAGCTGCCTAAGGTCGGTGATGGACTTTTTGCTTCTGAGCCATTTCAGGCGAGGCAACCACGACGGCAACCCCATCAGATCGAATAGCGACATATAGCTGATATAGTCGGTGAAACTACGCATCCCTTGGCGAATATCCTGTTTCGACACTGTCTCACTGCCAGAAAACATTACCCTTGAGATGTTTGCCAAAGTCGCTTCCTGCGTGGAGTCCGCAACATCGACTTCACCCTCAGCGCGCGCAAAGAAGCTGGCGAGTTCTTCTCCGGTCGCTGCAAAATGGCTGGTCAGCACCGGCAGGTTACGGGCCGCAAACAGCGGGGCATACCGGTGTCTTTGCGCCCGCCACTGTTCGCCCTCTGCCAAGATCATCCCGTTACCCACCGCAGCGCCAATGACGTTTCGGGTGAATTGGGATTTCGGGAACCGCCGCCCCACCCCTGCCAAAAGTTCGGTGACCATTTCCGGATCGCAAACATAGTGAATATTCGCGGGGCCCTTCAGATACTTTTGCGTCCTCGTTGCATCAGGAATTACCGAGAAGATATTTTTGCCTGCTTTTTTCGCAAAATCGATTAGACTGACATCGTCTACAGCCAACTGCGCCGCCACCGGCTGACCGGAGCCTCCGAGCGCTTTCATCACTGTATTTGACTTCTCCATCATGCCCAATGCCTTATCTCCCCTTGCCCGCGCGTTTTCTCGTTTTGCGAACCTTGATACGTTATAGATAATTTAGCCATCAAATTAACAACAAAAGTACACTGCACGTTTCAAAACCGCACATTTTTAGCGACCCCCGATGTGTGGCGAGCTCAACGCCTAGTCAACCGTAATTTCTATATACCTAAACGATCACCAGCAGCCATGGCTTGCCCTTCGGGATATCGACACAAACAAGGGCTGGAACCCGAGCCGGCAAACGGGAAAAGGATGCACCCAAGCCAGGTACATCCTCAATACTTACCCACCAATAAAACAGAACAATAACTGCGGTCTGCGGCAATCGCTTTCCCCGAACACCTGGGAACGGCGCAATGTCGTATCCGATAGCCGCGCCGCGCAATCAGACTACATCAGGAACTGCCTCACTTCAGCAGAATGGGTTTCCAGCGTCTTGCGCATCTTGCCGAATGCAGCTGCTTCAAGCTGGCGTACTCTTTCTTTCGATAAACTGAGCTCCGCTCCCAGACTTTCCAAGGTGCGGGGCTGGTCGCGTAACTTGCGCTCCCGAACAATGAATTGTTCACGTTCGTTCAAGGCTTGCATTGCGTCTAAAAGCCAGTTGCGCAGCGTCACCGTGTCGTGACTTTCCTCAACTTGCTCGGCAGCCTGAGCGTTATCGTCAATCAAGGCGTCGATCCACTCGCGGCCCTCGTCTTCGGCGGATTGCGTCGCATTCAAGGAGTAATCCGAACCGGAAAGCCGCCCCTCCATCATCTCCACATCCTGCATGGGTACGCCGATTTCAGTCGAAATCATTTGCCGCAACTGGTGCCGGTCCAACGTGTGGCCCGCAACCTGAGCTTCGCGCTCCAATCTCGCCTGAACTCTCTTCATGTTGAAAAATAGCGATTTCTGAGACGACGTAGATCCGGTTCGTACCATGGACCAGTTGCGCATGACATGATCTTGGATGCTCGCCTTGATCCACCACACCGCGTAGGTCGAAAACCGCACGCCCCGGTCCGGATCAAACTTGTCCGCTGCCTTCATAAGACCCAATCCCGCTTCCTGGATAAGGTCATTCATCGGGGCACCATAGCGTTTGAACTTGCCAGCCATCGAAATGGCAAGCCGCATATATGCCGTTATCAAACGATGCAATGCATCTTCATCACGTTGATCACGCCAAGCATAGGCCAACCTCAGTTCGGTCTCGGCGTCCAAAAGCTCTGCTTTCATTGCAGTCCGTGTTAAAGAATATTCGCGTGCGTGTGTAAGCGCCATACTATCACCCCCTGATGATTTGACGCCTCGAAACGCGCCTTTCCTCTAAAACGCCCGCGCTAACCAATTAGTTCATTACGATCGCAAAAAATCGTCAAAAAAATCCCACGCCAGTCGCCCCGGTGGGCGGTTTCCCTGCGTAAAGGAGTAGACGCACAGGCAGTTTGACATTGGGACGAAACGGCTAAACTATCCGCTGATCTCAATAGACCCGAAGGATAACGATCATGACAATCTGGCATTGGGTGCGCCATGGCCCGACCCACGAAAAAACATTTGTGGGATGGCGGGATGTCCCTGCCGATCTGTCAGATACCGCACAGATTGATCGATTGACGCAACACCTCCCCGCCAATGCATACCTACTCTCGTCGGATCTGGGCCGCGCTGTCACCACTGCTGATGTCCTCGCTTTACCTACGCGTACCCGCCTCGCCCACGAGGCGGACTTGCGCGAGCTCAATTTCGGGTATTGGGACGGGATGCGCGCCAGCGAGATTTCAATCAGCCACCCCGATCTAAGCCGCGCCTATTGGACAACCCCAGGCGACGTTGTCGCCCCTGATGGCGAAAGCTGGAACCAAGCAGCGTCTAGGATCAACGCGGCAGTCGACAGAATAAACGCCCGACACCCCGATACCCATATCATTGCCGTGGCCCATTTCGGCACGATCCTGACGCAAATCCAAAGGGCACTGGGGGTCGATGCCCACGCCGCGATGGCCTACAAGATAGACAACCTGTCCACGACGGAAATTCGCGTTTCCGACGGCTCATGGAGCGTTCTGCGCATCAATCACACTCCTTGATACCGATTCAACGATCCACATTCGCGCCGCCTTTTCACGCCGCTCCCGATCCCACGCCATCGCCACGCGCGTCGGTGCCCCAACTGCCATCCCCTGATTTCATTTTGCCAAATAAACTCAAATCCGACAGTACGCTGAAAAATTAACGGTTCTTAAACACCCTGAACCTACGCCTTAACCATCCGTCCCAACAAAGGCTTTCCATGGTTTCTCGTGCTTACACTGTTGCGTTTCATGGGGTCGATGCGCGGCTTGTGGAAGTACAATGCGCGGTTTCAGCGGGGTTACCGTCATTTTCTATCGTCGGGTTGCCCGACAAAGCAGTTTCCGAAGCACGCGACCGCGTACGCGCGGCATTGTCGTCAATGACCATCGCTCTTCCCAGCAAACGTATTATCATCAATCTAAGCCCGGCCGACCTCCCCAAGGAAGGCAGCCATTTTGACCTTCCGATCGCCCTGTCATTGTTGGCCGCCATCGACGTTCTGCCTCGTGACGTCGTGCAGACATTTGTGGCGTTGGGCGAACTTTCTCTGGACGGCACGTTGACACCAGTATTGGGGGCGCTCCCCGCAGCGATGACTGCCGCAGAACATCATAAAGGGCTGTTATGCCCCGCGGCTTGCGGTGCCGAAGCTGCTTGGGTCGGCAACACACAGGTAATTGCTGCGGGTTGTTTACGTGATGTCGTACACCATTGTTCCGGGCAAACCCCTCTCGCAGCCGCGACCCCGGGCGAAGCACCATCCTGCGCTTCCCAAAAGGATCTGCAAGAGGTCAAAGGACAAGAACGGGGAAAACGTGCCCTGGAAATCGCTGCGGCAGGGCGTCATCACCTTATGTTTGTGGGCACCCCCGGTTCGGGCAAGTCTATGCTTGCAGCACGCCTGCCGACCATTTTGCCACCTCTATCCCCGCGCGAGGCGCTTAGCACGTCGATGATCCATTCTTTGGCGGGGCTTATTGACGAAGGCGGTATCTCGCGACATCGACCGTTTCGCGAACCACATCACACCGCGTCGATGGTCGCTATCATCGGCGGGGGCCGGCACGCAAAGCCGGGCGAAGTAAGCCTTGCCCATAACGGGGTTTTATTCATGGACGAGCTTCCCGAATTTCCCCGCACTGTCCTGGAAACCCTCCGGCAACCCTTGGAATCCGGCGAAGTGACGGTCGCGCGGGCCAACGCCCATGTAAAATACCCTTGTAAAATCATGCTGGTGGGTGCGGCCAATCCTTGCAAATGCGGGCACCTGAATGACCCTGCACGTTCGTGTAGCAAAGCACCAAAATGTGGCGAAGATTATATGGGGCGCATATCTGGTCCACTCATCGACCGGTTCGACATGCGGGTGGACATCCCTCCGGTTGCTTATACCGATCTCGATCTTCATGACGGAGGGGAAACATCGGCGACGGTCGCCGCACGGGTTGCGCTGGCCGTCGAAATGCAGGCTTGCCGTTTCCAGGCATTTCCAGAGATGACGCAAAACGCAGATGCCGACGGCACCCTACTGGAAGAAATCGCAACACCGGATTCCGAAGGGCGCGCGTTGCTTCTCCATGCCGCGGCACGGTTTCATCTGTCGGCACGCGGGTATCACCGCGTTTTAAGGGTGGCTCGGACAATCGCGGATCTGGACAACTCGGACGGCATACGCAAACCCCACGTGGCCGAAGCGCTCAGCTTCCGCTTGCCGCATGGTACCGTCGGATGATCCAAAGGCGATGCTCTGCCGGTTCGTCACCTCAGGTGCGACGGGCCTCGATTGCTTCCCAAATCTGTGCGGCGATATTGGTTTCGTCAAAACGTTCCAGTTCCTGGATGCCGGTGGGGGACGTCACGTTGATCTCCGTCAGGTAATCACCGATCACATCGATACCAACAAATATCTGGCCTTTTTCCTTTAACCGGGGCCCGATTGCAGCACAAATCTCAAGATCACGGTCGGTCAGGCCAATTTTCTCGGGTCGCCCCCCAACATGCATGTTGGATCGTGTTTCACCCTCAGCCGGAACGCGGTTGATAGCACCGACAGCTTTGCCATCGACAAGGATAACGCGCTTGTCACCCTTTGACACAGCGGGCAGAAACTTCTGTATGATCAATGGTTCGCGCGAAAAGCCGGTGAAAAGCTCGTGCAACGCACCCAGGTTCCGGTCATTGCCGTCCAGACGAAAAACACCGGCCCCACCATTTCCATAAAGAGGCTTGAGTATCACATCCCCATGCTTGGCCTTGAATGCCTTTATCGTGTCAATATCACGCGCGATCGTTGTCGGGGGGATCAAGTCAGGGAAATCCAGCACCAACAGTTTTTCCGGATAGTTGCGGACCCAGAAGGGGTCATTCACCACCAGGGTTGTTTGCTTCAACCGATCAAGCAGATGCGTCGACGTGATGTAGTGCATATCAAAAGGCGGGTCCTGCCGCAGCCACACCACATCGAAATCGGCTAGATCAACTTCGCGTTCCGGACCAAGCGTTGCATGGTCGCCCTGAACACGCTGGACCGTCAGATCATGCCCGCGAGCGGTAATGCGCCCTTCCTGATAGGCCAGGTGATCAGGTGTATAATAAAATAGCGAATGCCCGCGCGCCTGCGCCTCTTCTGCCAATCGGAAACTACTGTCCGCGTTTATGTTTACGGCCCCGATCGGGTCCATTTGAAAGGCAATTTTCATGACGGGTCTCCGTGCTGTTCATCTTTAGATGGCGCAGAGATGCACAAGGTGCAATGGCCCAAGCATGTTTAAAAGGCGTTTTCGAGGATTTGAACTTCGCCGGAATGGTCGACTAACGCTACGTCGAACCGCATGTGAGTCAGGCTGCCGTGTGGCCCGTGACCGACATATTCTTCGGCAGAATTGCGAATGCGTTGCATCTGCCTGGGGGTTAATCGCTGCGCGGCCTGCTCAAAGCTCCGACTTTTCTTGACCTCAACAAATACGATCCCGACTTCATCGCGCATGATCAGGTCGATCTCGCCGGATCTACCCCGCCACCTTTCGTGGGCCAATGCAAACCCACGCCGCAGATAATTCCGCGAAACGGTTAGCTCCGCTGCGCGACCCGCGTGATATGATACGCAACCCCGCGCGGTTCTGTCCTGTACTGCGGAACTGACGGTCAAGTTGTGTCTCCCTTTCCCAGCTTCAGCGCCATTTGATATACCTGCCTGCGCGGCACATCATGCGCCTGTGCGACCATATCAACTGCATCTCGCATCGACATCGTGCTCAGTGCAGTCTCAAGATCAGACGTTAGGTCATGTTCGCTAATTGTCGGTAAACGACCACGATCAATCAACACCACGATCTCGCCTTTGGGCGTTTTTTCGGCGTACTCATCGCGCAACTCGGCCAGTGACCCGCGTCGAATTTCCTCGAATTTCTTAGTCAGCTCACGACACACAGCCGCCGGGCGCTCTTTTCCCAACGCCTGTGCGGCATCGCGCAACATTGCCCCGACACGTTTGGGTGATTCGTAGAAAACCAGCGTTCCGGCTATATCCTTCAGCTTTTGCAAAGCAGCCAATCGTGCTCCTTTTGCGTTCGGTAGAAACCCTGCGAAGAAAAACGCATCCGTTGGCAATCCACCCAAAGCAAGCGCTGTCAGTACGGCAGAAGGGCCGGGCGCACATGTAAGCATCAGCCCCGCATCTGTGACCGCTCTTGACAGCTCAAAGCCCGGATCGGCGATCAGCGGCATGCCGGCTTCCGACGCATAGGCAACAGATTGCCCATCGCCAATTGCTTTCAAAAGCCGATCTTGCGCGTTTTTCCCCGAGTGATCATGCAGAGCCACGATTGTACGCCCACCAAGAGGGACGCCGTGAATATCCAGTAGTTTACGCAAGCTGCGCGTATCTTCCGCGGCCAATACTTCAGCGGATGCCAGTACATCTAAAGCGCGCAGAGTGATGTCTCGGGCGGTGCCGATAGGTACCCCGACAAAATAAAGCCCTGCCGCGAGGGGTATCTTTTGGTAATTCAAGCTGGACCCGCCTTTCGCACCCTCTATGATCGGTGCATATATTCATGGGTCATCGCCTCCGACCCGCCACATTTTGGAGTGACGCTGTTATGATTGCTGTTTTTGAAGTTCTTCGCAAGCCGATGCGGCTTTTGATCTTGCCCTTTGTTGCGCTGGCCCTGACCGCCTGCGAGCCGGTCATCGCAACCAACATGGGGGGCGTAAAAGGCCCCAAAGTTGATACAAGCAAACCCATCCCGGTTGCCTTGCTCATTCCACGGGGCGGATCGGCGGCTGACAACCAGCTCGCTCAAGAGCTCGAAAACGCGGCGCGGCTTGCCATCCGTGATCTGGGCGGTGTCCAGATCGACTTGCGGGTATACGGTACTGCCGGCAATGCAGCCCTAGCCGGCACAGCCGCCTCGCAGGCCGTAACCGACGGTGCCCAAATCATTCTCGGACCGCTTTATGGCGAGGCTGCAAATGCCGCGGGTAACGCGGTTGCGGCACAGGGGGTCAACGTACTGTCCTTCTCGAACAACTCGAGCATCGCCGGCGGCAACGTCTTTGTGTTGGGTCATGGTTTCGACGACACTGCCGACCGATTGGTCCGCTATGCGAAATCGGCTGGAAAAGACAGGATACTGGTTCTTCACGGTCAGGACCTGGCAGGCCAACTGGGACGCGACGCTATCCTCAATGCCATAGCTGCGAATGGCGCTACTTCCGCAGGCACGGTCGACTATGCGCTAAGCCAAGAAGCCGTTATTGCTGCGGTACCACGGGTTAAGGCTGCGGTAGATGCAAACGGAGCCAATGCAGTCTTTCTGACCACGTCATCGGCCAGCGCCCTGCCGCTTTTCGCGGAAATGCTTCCACAAGCCGGAGTCTCTGTCGCAACGACCCAGTATATCGGCCTTACACGCTGGGACATACCTCCGCAGACGTTGGCTTTGCCAGGGGTACAGGGGGGGTGGTTCGCACTACCTGACCCAGGTGCAAGCTCAGCGTTCGCGCAACGCTATTCAGCAGCATATGGCAGCACACCCAACCCGATCGCCGGACTGGCGTTTGACGGTATCGCAGCCGTGGGCGCGTTGGCAAAATCCGGTAAAAGTGACGCTTTAACGGCTTCACGTCTTACACAGGGCGCAGGCTTTCGCGGCGCAAGCGGCGTATTCCGCCTCAGACCCAACGGCACGACGGAACACGGGTTGGCGGTCGCGACGATCCGTAACAAGCAAGTGGTGATTATAAGCCCTTCACCGCAATCGTTTGGCGGTGCCGGCTACTAGGGAACGATGCGCTGGTGAAACCACTTATTACGCAAGCAGAATCAGGTGAGGCGACAGCGCGTCACCTGATTAGCGCACCCGAGCTTATCTTTGACGAAGACGCGATCACCCAAGCGCTGACCACGGCGATCGCAGGGGCAAGCGATGCGTCAGATATTCAGGCCGCCACCGTAAGCATTCTGCGCACTGCGCAAAAAACCGGGCGTGCGGAAATCGCGCGCGCCTTTGCCGCGTCGCCATTCGACGCGCGCGCCATGACATCAGCCTACTGTTTCCTGACAGATCAGTTGGTGCGCACCACTCTCCAGATTGCTGTTCAGCACCTTCACCCTGCTCGGACAACCGGAACAACCGATCAACTGACTATCATCGGCGTCGGCGGCTATGGTCGGGGCGAAATGGCTCCGTTTTCCGACGTTGATTTACTGTTTCTTATCCCCGCAAAACCATCTCCGCGGGTCGACAGGATCATCGAATCAATACTCTATATTCTGTGGGACCTTAAGCTGAAGGTGGGGCACGCGACCCGCACCATTCGTGACTGTGTTCAGCTGGGGCGCGAAGATTTCACCATACAGACCGCGCTGCTCGAGCATCGTTTTATCGCCGGCGACCTCGGTTTGGCGCAGGATCTGGATCAAACTCTCAAAACCGAATTGTTCGCCGGTACCGGCCGCAGCTTCATTGAAGCAAAGCTCGAGGAACGTGCCGCACGTCATCGCAAACAGGGCCTGCGGTATGTCGTGGAACCGAACGTCAAGGAAGCCAAGGGCGGCCTGCGTGATCTTCAGTCGTTGTTCTGGATATCGAAACACATCTATAGCGTGGAGCACGCGGCCGACCTTGTAGAGCGGGGCGTGTTTCTAGAGGAAGAGTTCAAGACCTTCGTCGACGCCGAGAATTTTCTGTGGGCGGTGCGCGGACATCTTCACCTGCTATCGGGGCGCGCGACCGAACAGCTTACCTTTGACATGCAGGTCGCCGTTGCCGAGGCGATGGGATATGCCGATACCCGTGGTCGGCGCGGGGTCGAAGTGTTTATGCAGGCCTATTTCCGCCACGCCACCCAAGTCGGTGAATTGACACGCATTTTCCTGACCAAACTGGAAGCTATCCATATCAAGGCAGAGCCGCTGCTGGAGCGTATCTTTCGCAGACGGCCCAAACTTCGCGACGGCTACACCGTAGTCGTCGGACGGCTTGCGATTGTAGACGACAATGCTTTCATGGCGGACAAACTGAACCTTCTACGCATATTCGAGGAAGCCTTGCGTACCGGCATGTTGATCCATCCCGATGCCATGCGTCTGGTCAAAGCCAATCTGCGCATGATCGACGATGACATGCGCAACGACGCGGAAGCCCAGCGTATTTTCCTTGATCTGATGCTTAAGCATGGCAACCCGGAACGCGGTTTGCGCCGGATGAACGAATTGGGAATGCTTGCGGCGTTCATCCCTGAATTCGAACCCATTGTCGCGATGATGCAGTTCAACATGTATCATAGCTATACGGTGGACGAGCACATAATCCAGTGCATCACCAACCTTGCGCTGATTGAAAAAGGCGAACTTGAAGAAGATCTGCCCGTCGCTTCGTCCATCCTCAAACGTGGCGTGAACCGCAAGGTGCTGTACGTGGCCCTTCTTCTTCACGACATTGCCAAGGGGAGACCCGAAGACCACTCCATTCTCGGCGCGCAAATGGCGCGCAAGATCGCCCCGCGACTGGGGTTGAACAAAGCCGAAGTCGACACAGTCGAATGGCTGGTCCGCTATCATCTTTTGATGTCGGATATGGCCCAGAAGCGCGACATCGCCGACCCGCGTACTGTGCGCGACTTTGCCAAGGCGGTACAAACGGTGAAACGGCTCGACTTGCTTTGCGTGTTGACTGTCTGTGACATTCGCGGCGTCGGGCCAAACACCTGGAATAATTGGAAAGCTGTCCTGATCCGCGGGCTCTATCGACAGACGAAGCGGGCGCTGGAAACCGGACTGGAAGACCTGAATCGCGCCAATCGCGGTAACGAAGCCAAGAAAGCCTTGCGCATTGCCCTTTCGGATTGGCCCCGCAAGGATCTACAAGCCGAAACGACGCGGCATTACCCCCCCTATTGGCAAGGGCTTCATGTGACCGCGCATGCTGTATTCGCCCGGTTGCTGCGCGACATTACCGAAGGTGAAATTCGCATCGATCTGCATCCCGACGAAGACCGTGATGCCACCCGCGCCTGTTTTGTCATGGCCGACCACCCCGGCATCTTTGCTCGCCTCGCCGGCGCTCTCGCGCTTGTCGGGGCCAATGTGGTAGATGCCCGCAGCTATACAACCAAGGACGGCTGGGTGACTGATGCGTTCTGGATCCAAGATGCGGATGGAAACCCTTACGATGCTGCCCGCCTGCCCCGGCTGCGCAATATGATTTCGAAAACCCTCAAGGGTGAGATCATGGCCCGCGAAGAGCTGAAATCACGTGACAAGGTTAAAAAGCGTGAAAAAGTCTTTAAGGTACCTACCCACATAACCTTCGACAATGACGGTTCTGAAATCTACACCATTATCGAAGTTGACACCCGTGACCGTCCCGGACTGCTTTATGACCTTGCCCGGTCCCTCGCAGAATCCAACGTATACATCGCGAATGCCGTGATCGCGACATATGGTGAACAGGTTGTTGATACATTTTACGTGAAAGACATGTTCGGGTTGAAATACTACACCGAGAGCAAGCAAAAAACCCTGGAAAAAAGACTTCGCGCCGCCATCATTGACGGGGTAGAGCGTGCCCAGACGTGATCCCCTTTCCTACGCGTTACCAGCGTGCCGCGCTCCTGTGCACCCGATGTTTCTCTCGCCGTTGGCATCCAGCCTAAAAGGTAACCCGATCATTTCGCCAATTGCGTAACGGCCTGCCAAAGGCTACGCCTCACCCATCGCAGCAACAGGCAGCATCGCAATGAAACCCATCCGTCTCATGTCCGGATTCTTCACCGTAGGAATATGGACCCTCATCAGCCGTGTCATGGGATTTGTACGCGACGTAATGATTGCCGGGTATCTGGGTTCCGGCCCGGCAGCCGAGGCGTTCCTGGTTGCTTTCTCATTGCCCAACATGTTCCGACGTTTCTTCGCCGAAGGGGCGTTCAACATGGCGTTTGTGCCGATGTTTTCCAAAAGACTGGAAAGCGGCGAAGGTGCGGAAGAGTTCGCTCAGGATGCCTTTGTCGGTATGGCCTTCATCCTGACAATGTTCACCGTGATCGGCGTTATCGCCATGCCTTGGCTGGTCTTGTTGATGGCATCCGGCTTCGCGGGCGATGAACGTTTTGACCTAGCGGTGGAATACGGGCGCCTGGCCTTTCCCTATATTCTGTTCATCTCCCTCGCAGCCCTCGCCTCCGGCGTACTGAACGCAACCGGACGGTTTCTAGCCGCAGCGGCGGCACCGGTGGTTTTGAACGTCATCTTCATCATCGCGGTTCTGGTCGGTGCGGCCCTTGGTCGGGACGGCGCGGACGCGTTGGGATTAGGCATTGATAAGGCTTTGGGCTTGCAGGTCGGTGATACCTTGGCGCTATCCGTGCCTATCGCCGGTATCGCGCAACTCGCATTGGTCTGGTGGGCCGCCAAACGCGCAGGCTTCACGCTGACCTTCGGTCGCCGGCCACGTATCACACCGGAATTGAAACGCCTTGCGATCATCGCAGCGCCTGCCGCCTTGGCCGGGGGGGTTATGCAGATCAACCTGCTGGTGGGCCGCCAAGTCGCCAGTTTTTACGAAGGGGCTGTGGCCTGGCTCAACTACGCCGACCGATTGTACCAGCTGCCACTGGGAGTGGTCGGCATCGCCATCGGCGTCGTGCTTCTCCCTGATCTCTCCCGGCGGCTCAAGGCGGGTGACGAACAAGGATCGCATACCCAGATCAGCCGCGCGGCCGAAGTATCGCTGGCGCTTACCATCCCTTCGGCGGTGGCGCTCATGGTCATCCCGTTTACACTGGCCTCGATCTTGTTCGAACGCGGGGCCACCACGACCGACGACGCCGCTGCGATCGCTATCGCAGTGGCTATATACGGCCTCGGACTGCCCGCTTTCGTCCTGCAAAAAATTCTGCAACCCCTGTACTACGCCCGGGAAGACACCCGGCGACCGTTCTATTTTGCCGTGGTCGCAATGGTGGTGAACGTGGTTCTCGCCGTAGGGCTCAGCCCGGTGATCGGTTGGATTGCTCCGGCGGTCGCCACCACAACCGCCGGATGGGCAATGTTCGCCCTGTTGGCCCGGGGCGCGCGCGGCTTTGGCCTCGCCGCGCGGTTCGACGCACGGTTTCATCAGCGTATCTGGCGTATCCTGATTGCCTCCGCTGTAATGGGTGCGGCGTTATGGATCGCCAACCTGCTGATGCAGCCTCTGCTTGCGCAGCATTGGTGGCGCGGTATTGGCCTGCTCATCTTGATGATTATCGCCGCGTTGAGCTACTTTGGCGTCGGTCACCTGATCGGAGCCTTCAAGCTTGCCGAATTCAAACGCGCGCTGAAACGAGGCTGACTTTCAGCGCTTCCAAATGGTCCAAAATCCCCGGGGGGGGGGCCGGCAAAGCCGGGGCGGGGGCTGGCCCCCCTCTTTAGGCTTGTGTCCAGTCCAGGACCACCTTGCCGGACAAACCTGATTTCATCGTCTCGAAACCTACTTCGAATTGATCCGCCGCGAACCGGTGGGTAATGATCCCCGACACGTCCAACCCGTTTTCCAACATGGCGATCATCTTGTACCAGGTCTCGAATATTTCGCGGCCATAGACACCCTTCAGCGTTATGGCCTTGAACACGATCCGTGACCAATCAACCGGCGACTTTCCCGGAGGGATCCCCAACATGGCAATACGCCCGCCCATCGTCATGGCTTCAACCATCTGATCCAGCGCCACTTGATTGCCCGACATCTCCATGCCGACATCAAAGCCCTGTTTCATCTTGAGACGGGCGATCACATCGGCCAAGTCATCCGTCGCTGCATTCACCGGCACGACGTCGGCGACCTTAACCGCAAGCTCAAGCCGCGCCGGGTTCACGTCGGTAATAACCACGTGTCGCGCGCCCACATGCCGCGCGACAGCCGCGGCCATTATCCCGATCGGACCCGCACCCGTGATCAACACATCTTCACCGATCAAATCAAAGCTCAACGCTGTGTGAACCGCGTTACCCAGCGGGTCCAGTATAGCACCGATATCGTCCGAAATCGTATCCGGCAGAGGCACCACGTTGAACGCCGGCAACTTCAGATATTGCGCAAATGCTCCCTGTTCGTTGACGCCAATACCACGGGTCGCCGGATCTAGGTGAAATTTTCCCGAACGCGACTGTCGCGATGTCTTGCCGGTCAGATGCCCCTCGCCTGAACAGCGCTGCCCGATGGACAGGTCCGCTACATTGCGCCCCAGTTCAACGATTTCACCGGCAAACTCGTGTCCTGTGATCAGCGGAACCGGAACAGTTTTGCGCGCCCACTCATCCCAATTCCAGATATGAATGTCGGTTCCGCAGATGCCGGTCTTGGTTATCTTGATCAACACATCGTCCGGGCCGATTTCCGGAACCGGAGCCCGCGTCATCCAAAGCCCCTCGCGAGGCTCCGACTTACAAAGCGCCTTCATCTGATTGCTCACGAGATCACCCCGCATTTCTTGCCTGCAACTTCAAATGCGGCCAGGGCCCGGTCCAGCTCATCTCGGGTCAATGCGGCGTTCATCTGGGTTCTGATGCGCGCCTTCCCTCGGGGGACCACCGGAAAGAAGAACCCGCTGACATAGACACCTTCCTCGAACAGACACGCCGCCATATCCTGCGCCAATCGCGCTTCGCCCAGCATTACCGGAATGATCGGATGCTCGCCCGGCAGCAGGTCGAAACCCAGGGTCTTCAGCCCGTCGCGCCAGTAATGCGCATTCTCGAAAAGCTTTGCGCGCAGATCATCCCCCCGTTCGACCAGTTCCAGCGCCTTGATCCCGGCCATCACGATCGAGGGCGGCAGCGAATTGGAAAACAGGTATGGCCGGGCGCGCTGGCGCAGCAAGTCAATCACTGCCTGTGGCCCCGCGATATACCCGCCTATCGCACCTCCCATGGCCTTTCCCAAAGTGCCGGTCAATATATCCACATCAACTTTGAAATGCGCGGGTGTTCCCGCACCTTTAGGCCCCATGAAACCTGTGGCGTGGCAATCATCGACCATGACAAGCGCCTCATACTTTTCGGCCAATCTGGTTATTTCGGGCAGGTTCGCCAGGTACCCGTCCATACTGAAAACGCCATCCGTGGCGATCATGATAAACCGCGCGTTGTCCTTGCGGGCCTGTCGCAACTGCGTTTCCAGATCATCCATATCCGAATTGGCGTAACGATAGCGCTTCGCCTTGCACAGACGAACCCCATCAATGATCGACGCATGGTTCAGGCTGTCTGATATGATCGCGTCTTCCGCGCCCAGCAACGGTTCGAACAAGCCGCCGTTGGCATCGAAACACGCAGCAAATAAAATCGCATCGTCCTTCCCCAAGAACGCAGCAAGCTTTCGTTCCAGTTCGCGGTGGATATCCTGCGTTCCGCAGATAAAGCGTACCGATGCCATTCCGAACCCCTTTGGCCCCATCGCATCACGGGCAGCCGCAATCAGGTCGGGGTGATCGGCAAGACCAAGGTAATTGTTGGCACAGAGATTTATGACGCGGTGGCCGCCAACACAGATTTCGCCCGACTGCGGAGTGGTAATCATCCGCTCGCGCTTCATCATGCCTTCGTTTTCGATATCCGTGAGTATCGCCGCGACGTGATCGAGGTAGGCTTGGGTCATAAGAAAACTCCTTCTGTCGACATAGCTATCACAACAGATGTCACGCCGGAATATAGAATTTCTCTTATAGCGGAATTATTCCCATATTACGGATTTTTCACTCGCATCATGCATTCTGAACAACCAGAAATGCCCGCACCGCACCCGAAACGGCAGCAATCCTGTGATGAACATCCGCCGCATATCGTGCAGTGTCACCGGCGTGAACGGTGCTGGTCGCATCTGCGCTGCAAAGCTCGACGCTCCCCTCAAGAACCGTAAGGTGCTCCCGGGAACCACGGGTATGAGGTTGGCTGTCCAGGACACCGCCGTCATCAATCAGCAGTTCATAGACTTCGTGTTTGCCCGCCTCCTCGGGGGGCGACAGGATGCGTATCCGGCATCCGGAGCCTAGGTTGTTGATGGTAGGCACGTCGGTCGCCCGCAGGACTTCGATCTGCGTCGGCGCTTTAGCCCCCTCTAACAGCCCGGCGAAATCAACTTGCAACGCTCGCGTCAAATTCCACAGCGTCGCAATTGTCGGACTGCTTTCCCCCCGTTCGATCTGGCTGACCATGGATCGGGAAACCCCCGACAGTTTTGCCACGGCATCAAGGCTAAGGCCCTGTCCCGTTCGGGCCGACTTGAGGCGGGCAGGAAGCCGCGTCAATATAGCGTCTGAATTATCCGTCATACTGGATAAATGTGCGTATCAGACCGCTCCTGTCAATGCACAACGGGCTTGATTTCCACACCCACCCGGCTTTGCTCCGTGTCAGTTCAGGGCAACTATCAGCGCGATTACGCTGGTCGCCGTGCATGCACCCAGAAACGCCGACAGGGCCATCCAGCGTCTGAAGGTGGGATCCTCGTGTGGGGTATCATATTGTTGTCGCATCAATGCAGCCTCAACAAGGGCAGGTAATCGTGGCCCAAACCGGGTTAACACCAGCGCTGTGCGGCTCAAGTCTTTGAATACGGCTTTCGGACCAATCGATTTCGCGATGTAGTCGCTGACGATCGGGCTCGAAACCTCCCAGATATTTATATGAGGGTTGAGCGAGCGGGCGACCCCTTCAACGACGACCATGGTGCGTTGCAACAAGATCAGTTCGGTCCTGGTTTCCATGCCGAACCGTTCTGTGACTTCAAACAAATAGGTAAGCAGCCGCGCCATGGAAATGCGGGTGGCGTCCATGCCGAATATCGGTTCGCCCACGGCTCTCAAAGCACGTGCGAATTCATCTACATCCTTGTCAGCGGGGACATACCCCGCCTCGAAATGTACTTCGGCAACACGTTTGTAATCCCGGCGAATAAAGCCAAACAGAATCTCGGCATAGACACGGCGGGTATATTCGTCGATGTGCCCCATGATGCCAAAGTCATAGGCAATTACGTTCCCGTTCGGCGCCACCTTCAGATTGCCCTGGTGCATATCGGCATGGAAGTATCCATCGCGCAGCGCATGGCTTAGAAATAGCTGCAACACACGGTCGCCAAGTGCCACACGATCATGACCGGCGGCATCTATCGCATCGTTGTCACCCATCGGGACGCCGTCTGCCCATTCCAGGGTCATGACCCGCCGCGCTGAATATTCCCATTTGATCGCAGGTAGCTGAAAGCCTTCGTCATTCTGGGTGTTCGCGGCAAATTCCGACGCAGCGGACGATTCCAGGCGAAGATCCAGCTCCCCCCTGACCACGCCGTCAAAATGTTCGATCACTTCCAACGGGCGCAACCGGCGCGACCCGGGCGAGAATAATTCGACCATGCGGGCAGCAAGGTAAAACGCATCAACATCTTTGCGAAATGCCTTTTCGATACCGGGTCGCAGCACTTTGACAGCGACGTCTTCGCCGGTTTCGGCAAGAGTGGCGCGGTGAACCTGCGCGATAGAAGCCGCCGCCACGGGCTCACTGAAGTAGGAAAAGATCGATTCGACAGGCAGGCCTATCTCTTTTTCAACTTCGGCCTTTGCCTTTTCTATCGAAAATGGCGGCAGCTTGTCTTGTAGCACGCGCAACTGCACCGCCAGTTCGTCGCCCACCACATCAGGCCGTGTCGACAGAACCTGACCGAACTTAATGTAGGCGGGGCCAAGCGCGGTCAGGGCGCGCGTCGCGGGGGGCATGGTGGGATCGCCAGCATACCCCAGAAACTTGAAGGGCTTGCCAAGTGCCTTGGCCACAAAACGCAACGCCGGTGTTGCATCAAAAGCGTCGAGCACAACATTCATCGCGCCGGTCCGCTCCAAAGTTGCACCGGTGCGGATCAACCGCCAGATATTATGAGGTCCGCGCATAGGTTAAATCTTCCAGCCCGAATGCAATGCAGCGACGCCCATCGTCAGGTTGCGGTACTTCGCCTGCTCGAATCCGGCCGTTTCAACCATGTTCAAAAATGTCTCTTGATCAGGAAAGTTGCGAATTGATTCCACCAGATACTGATAACTGTCGCGATCGTTCGCTATCATCTGCCCCATCCGGGGGATCACGTTGAAACTGTACAGATCATACGCTTTTTGCATCAACGGATTCGGAAGCTGGCTAAACTCCAGAACCATCAGACGCCCTCCGGGGCGCAGCACGCGGTAGGCTTCGTTCAGCGCCTCTTGAGGGCGTGTCACGTTGCGGATGCCGAAACTGATCGTATAGACGTCAAAGCTGTTATCGTCGAACGGCAGCGCCATGGCGTCGCCAACGACCCAATCAAGGCTATCGGCCATCGCCGCCGCTTCAGCGCGTTTGCGCCCTTCGACCAGCATCGGTTCGGTCAGATCCAGCACGGTGGCATGGCCGGCCCCAGCCCGAGCGAGAAACTTGAATGAAACGTCACCCGTCCCCCCCGCGACATCCAGCAGCTTTTGTCCCGAACGCGGGGCAAGCCAGTCCATCATCGCTTCTTTCCAGATACGGTGAATGCCCACGCTCATGACGTCGTTCATGATATCATATTTGCTGGCCACAGAGTTAAAGACACCCTGCACGCGTCCGGCCTTGTCGGCTTCGGGAACGGTTTCAAACCCGAAATGGGTGGTTTTGTCGCTGTCGTTTGTCATGGGGTCTTGTAGTCCTTTGATCTGCACCTTTGTTATAGGGCGCGAGGGGCTGGGTACAATGCGCCCCTTTTGTCACAGGGGAAGAACTATGCCGGAATTGCCAGAAGTCGAAACTGTGCGCCGGGGTCTGGCCCCCGTGATGGAAGGGCAGGTCATTGCCCGCGCCGAAGTGAACCGCCCCAATCTACGCTGGCCATTCCCACCTGATATGGCCGCGCGGCTGACCGGCCAGCGGGTGGAAAGGCTGCGCCGACGTTCAAAATACATCCTCGCGGATTTATCATCGGGGGAATCGCTGCTGGTTCACCTTGGCATGTCTGGGCGAATGCTGGTCTCGGGGGACCCCCTGGGGCAATTTGTCCACGATCACCCGGCTCCGGAAAAACACGATCATGTGGTGCTGCATATGGCCAACGGGGCCCGCGTGACATTCAATGATCCGCGGCGTTTCGGGGCGATGGATCTATTGGACACCTTGACTGCGGACACCCACAAACTGCTGGCATCTATCGGACCGGAACCGTTCGGCAACGATTTTCACGAAGCCTATCTGGTTGCCGTACTCAAAGACCGCAATTTACCGATAAAGTCTGCGCTTTTGGATCAACGCATCGTTGCGGGACTGGGAAATATCTATGTCTGCGAAACACTTTACCGGGCGCGGATCCACCCTGGGCGCAAGGCTGGACATGTCTCGGCACAAGAGGCAGCCGGACTTGTTCCGATTATCCGCGACGTGCTCCAGGAGGCCATTGCGGCGGGCGGATCCACCTTACGAGACTTCAAGCAGTCGGACGGGGAACTGGGCTATTTCCAGCACAGCTTTGATGTCTATGGTCGCGAGACGGAACCCTGCAAAACCTTGGGCTGCGACCATCAAGTCAGCCGAATCGTCCAGTCCGGCCGATCGTCCTTCTACTGTCCGCAATGCCAAAGATAACTTGAAACGACCTACGCTCGTGATATGCACATTCTTCAAAGCGTAACAAACGAGAGCATTCTTGATGGCTTATGAAACGATCACGGTCGACGTCGACAACCATATCGCGCTTGTCACGCTAAACCGGCCTGACGCACTGAACGCATTGAATGATCAGTTGATGACCGAACTGGCCGATGCCCTGAAATCCGCTCAGGAAAACGAAAAGGTCCGGTGCATCGTCATTACCGGCTCGGAAAAGGCATTTGCAGCAGGTGCCGATATCGCGATGATGCGCGACAAAAGCTTTGTCGATGTTTTTGCGGGTGACCTGTTCACACCCGAGACAGACCAGATCATGCGCGTTCGCAAACCGATCATCGCGGCCGTTTCGGGCTACGCGCTTGGTGGCGGATGTGAACTGGCAATGATGTGTGATTTTATCATTTGCTCGGAAACCGCTAAATTCGGCCAGCCGGAAATCAACCTGGGCGTTGTCGCCGGAATCGGCGGCACACAGCGCCTGACCCGCGCGATCGGCAAATCCAAAGCGATGGACATGAACCTGACCGGGCGTTTTATGGACGCAGCCGAGGCCGAGCGTTCCGGCCTGGTATCGCGGGTCGTGCCAGTGAAAAAGCTGATGGAAGAAGCAATGGCGGCGGCGGCGAAGATTGCAGAAAAATCCCTTATCTCCACGATGGTTGTCAAAGAAGCGGTGAACCGTTCCTTTGAAGTGCCACTGAGAGAAGGTTTGCTGTTTGAACGGCGGGTGTTCCATTCGCTTTTTGCAACGGAAGACCAAAAGGAAGGCATGTCCGCTTTCCTTGAAAAGCGCGAAGCGCAATTTCGCGACAAGTAATTAACTATGTGGGTTTGCAATGCGCCTCTGGTTGCACTATAGGCAGGCCCAATACATGCGCGTGCAGCCCGCTCTGGCTAGAATCACCTTATCGGAATGTGTTCCGGTCTTTGGGTTTGTGTCGCGTATTCGCAATTTGAACATACTAAAGATGAAGGCTGATCCTCATGGCAAACACACCACAGGCAAAGAAGCGCGCCCGTCAGAACGAAGCACGTTTCCAAATCAACAAAGCACGCCGTTCGCGTATCCGTACCTTTCTGCGTAAAGTAGAGGAAGCCATCGCATCCGGTGACAAAGAAGCCGCAACGACCGCACTTCGCGCTGCCCAGCCAGAGCTGATGCGCGGCGTGACGAAAGGCGTTTTTCACAAGAACACTGCATCGCGTAAGATGTCGCGCCTGGCCTCGCGGGTAAAAGCACTGGGTTAAACCCTACCCGCCACAGACTTACTGATTCCTGAAGGGGCATCGCATTGCGGTGCCCCTTTTGACTTTTTGGTCACTACTTTTGGTAGAAAGAGATTCTTTTGCACCATTCACTGAGTCAAGTTTTAAGATGTGTTGAAACGATTGATACGACATTGCTAAAAGTACCAAGCGCGATTCATTTCGCTTGGGGGGACAGGCTCTGACCTAACTAAACATTTGCTAGGATGTTGCTGTTGGGTAGAGGATGTATGGCTGATCTTGCTAGGGGTCACCATGAGATCTGCGGATGCTGCTGCCAGCACATTTGCCCTGCCTTTGTATACGACGAACGGCTTGTTCGGCAGCGACGCTAGGTAATTTGACACCTGCGCACGCGCCAAACGTGCCCTTGTATAATAAGTCCGAAGGACAGCAGGCCGGTTTCTCGTTGGGACCGGGTAAGTGGCCCGTTGTCTTCGTATTAATAAAGAATTGCAGCCGGGCGTGCACCGGTCTGTATAAATTTGGGGACAGTAGGGTACATGACGCAGGCTCAGTGGACTAAAATTAGAGACCGCTTAAAGAAAACAGTTGGGCAGAATAACTTTACAACCTGGATCGCCCCGTTGTCCGTTGGCCCGCTCGAAGATGGTGTAACCACTCTCTTTGTCCCGACGAACTTTTTCGGCAATTACGTAAGCCAAAATTTTGCCGATTTGATTTTGCACGAGATGCAATCCGAGAATGACAACGTCACTCGCCTGAAGTTCGAGCTGGCAACACCTGACAAGTCAGCAATTCCGCTTCCTGCGCCCGCGCGCCCCAAAACTGCTACGGCACAGCCTTCGAACAGCTCGCTTAACACTGCACCTCTCGACGCCCGCTTTAGCTTTGATAACTTTGTTGTCGGCAAGCCCAATGAACTGGCCCACGCAGCGGCGCGGCGCGTGGCCGAAGGCGGCCCCGTTACTTTCAACCCACTGTTTTTATATGGCGGCGTCGGGCTCGGGAAAACCCACCTGATGCACGCCATCGCCCAAGAGCTTCATCTCAGAAAACCAGAGCTGAATGTTCTGTATCTTTCCGCTGAACAGTTCATGTATCGGTTTGTTCAGGCGCTCCGAGATCGCAAGATGATGGATTTCAAGGAAATCTTCCGCTCAGTCGATGTGTTGATGGTGGACGACGTACAGTTCATTGCCGGCAAAGACAGCACGCAGGAAGAATTCTTTCACACCTTCAACGCGCTGGTTGATCAGAACAAACAAATTATCATTTCTGCCGACCGCGCACCCGGCGAGATCAAGGATCTTGAAGACCGTGTGAAATCGCGTTTGCAGTGTGGCTTGGTCGTCGATCTTCATCCGACCGACTATGAACTGCGGTTGGGCATTCTACAAAGCAAGGTCGAAGCCCAACGCGCCAACTATCCCGGCCTCGAGATCGAGGCCGGCGTCCTGGAGTTCCTGGCCCACCGGATCACCAGCAATGTACGCGTATTGGAAGGGGCGCTGACCCGGCTGTTCGCTTTTGCATCTTTGGTTGGCCGTGAAATCAACATGGATCTCACCCAGGATTGTTTGGCTGATGTCCTGCGCGCGTCTGAACGAAAAATCAGCATCGAAGAAATTCAGCGCAAGGTATCGGAACACTACAATATCCGTCTTAGCGATATGGTGGGGCCAAAGCGCCTGCGTAGCTATGCTCGCCCCCGTCAGGTGGCAATGTACTTGTGCAAAAAGATGACGAGCCGGTCACTCCCCGAAATCGGGCGCCGTTTTGGGGGCCGCGACCATACCACCGTCATGCATGGCGTGAAACGCATCGAAGAGCTCAAGCAAAGCGACGGGCAGATTGCCGAAGATCTGGAATTGCTGCGCCGTTCGCTCGAAGCCTAAACGCACCACTTTACCCATAACCGGCACGGAGGCCTTGACGGGCCTTTGTTTCGTGCTGAAAAGTCAATAAAACTCTTGTGAATACATTGGTATCGGGTAGTTTGCCCTCCCGGACTGCCGGAATGGAGATGGCATATGAAATTCAGCATCGAACGCGCCGCGCTGCTTAAAGCTGTGTCGCAGGCACAATCAGTGGTAGAGCGCCGTAATACCATTCCAATTCTTGCAAACGTGCTGATCGAGGCCGAAGGTTCTGACGCATCTTTCCGGGCGACCGATCTGGATATCGAAGTCGTCGACAAGGCCCCGGCCCAAGTCGAACGTGCTGGCGCAACCACAGTATCCGCAACCACGTTGCACGAGATTGTGCGCAAGCTTCCCGATGGGGCGCTGATCACATTGACATCAGACAATGCGTCGGGCCGCTTGACGGTCGAAGCAGGACGATCAAACTTTTCGCTGGCTACCTTACCACGCGAAGATTTCCCCGTTATGGCGACTGCGGAATACCAGTCGAATTTCAAAGCCCCCGCCCCTGTATTGCGCCGTCTGTTCGATAAGTCGAAATTCGCCATTTCCACCGAAGAGACACGGTATTACTTGAATGGCGTTTACATGCATATTTCGGACAGCGACGGCAGTAAAGTTCTGCGCTGCGTGGCCACTGACGGTCACCGTCTGGCGCGTATTGATGCACCTATGCCCGATAATGCCGCAGAAATGCCGGGCGTCATCGTGCCGCGTAAAACCGTGGGTGAACTGCGCAAACTATTGGACGATGACGAAATGGAAATCGCCGTTTCGGTTTCCGAAACCAAGATCCGGTTCGCGACACCCGACATCACTTTGACGTCCAAGGTCATCGACGGGACCTTCCCGGACTACACCCGTGTCATTCCACAGGGAAATACCCGCAAGATGGAAGTCGACGCCAGTGACTTTGCGCGTGCCGTCGACCGCGTTGCGACGGTCAGCTCTGAACGGTCTCGTGCGGTGAAGCTGCAACTGGATGAAGACCGGCTTATCCTGTCGGTAAATGCGCCAGACAGTGGTGCCGCAGAAGAAGAACTGGCCGTCGCCTATGCTGACGAACGGCTCGAGATTGGGTTTAACGCCAAATACCTGCTTGAGATCGCCAGTCAGGTTGACCGCGAAAACGCGGTGTTCCTGTTCAACTCCTCTGGCGATCCGACATTGATGCGCGAAGGCAATGATATGTCTGCCGTGTATGTCGTCATGCCGATGCGTGTGTGAGGCACCGGCACTTCCGTAAAATCCGTGTCGATCGCGTTGATGCGTTCAGGCCTATCTCATGACAGGGCTTTTTCTTTCCCGGCTGACACTGTCGCATTTCAGGTCGCATAAGCGCGCCGTTATCGAATGTGATCACCGCCCCGTTGCAATCTACGGGCCGAACGGAGCCGGCAAAACCAACATTCTCGAAGCGATCTCCTTGCTTTCTCCCGGTCGTGGCCTGCGGCGATCCAGTGCCTTGGATATGACGCGCCGCCCCGAAGCGCTTGGCTGGAAACTTTCGGCACATCTGCACAGTCTGGGTCAGGTTCACGAGGTCGAGGTGTGGTCGGAAAACGGGGCTGCCCGCCAAACCAGAATTGATGGCAAAGCCGTACCGCAAACCGGGCTGGGACGCATTGCAAGGGTGTTGTGGTTGATACCGTCGATGGACCGGCTGTGGATCGAGGGTGCGGAAGGACGGCGGCGTTTTCTGGATCGTGTCACTCTTAGCTTTCTGCCTGATCATGCCGAACAGTCGTTGAACTACGAAAAAGCGATGCGCGAACGTAACCGCCTGTTAAAGGATATGGTCCGTGAACCATCGTGGTATTTGGCGTTGGAACAGCAGTTGGCCGAAACCGGTGCGGCGATCCACGCGAACCGGCTAGCGGCGCTTCAGGCGCTCACTGATGCGCAGGAGCAGGCGGAGACGGTCTTTCCCACAGCCTCGCTTTCTCTGATATGCGACATGCCGACGTCGGCCGACGATCTACGCAAGGCTCTGGCCGATAACAGGATGAGAGACCTCTCGGCGGGTCGCACGCTGATCGGCCCGCATCGTGCTGATCTGGAAGGCGTCTATACAGCAAAGAACGTTCCTGCACGCGATTGTTCGACCGGGGAACAGAAAGCGCTTCTTGTCTCATTGATCCTTGCCAACGCACGGGCGCTGGCATCCGACTTCGGGGCCGCTCCGGTGTTGTTGCTGGACGAAGTCGCGGCGCATCTTGATGCCGGTCGGCGCGCGGCTTTGTATGATGAAATCTCCGCCCTTGGTGCGCAGGCATGGATGACCGGCACCGAGCATGACCTCTTCGACACTCTGGGCGCGCGCACCCAAATGTTGGAAGTCACCGAAATTGACGGACAATCCACAGCGAGGATGCAACCGTGACGATATCTTTGCCGGACCTGCTGCTTTACTGCGGTGCCTTGCTTGTCCTATTTCTTACGCCCGGCCCGGTTTGGCTGGCCATCATGGCGCGTGCCCTGTCCGGGGGGTTCAGCGCTGCCTGGCCGTTGGCGTTGGGTGTATCAATCGGCGATATGCTGTGGCCGCTTGTCGCGGTGTTAGGGATCAGTTGGATATTATCGGTATTCGACGCTTTCATGCTGGTCATGCGCTGGATAGCCAGCGGCGTATTCCTGGTGATGGGTGGCCTGTTGATCCGCCATGCAGAGGCGAAAATTGACCGGGACAATCGATTGACCCGCCCCGGCGCGTGGGCAGGTTTTGCAGCAGGGCTTCTTGCGATCCTCGGTAATCCCAAGGCGGTTCTGTTCTATATTGGAGTACTGCCCGGTTTTTTCGATTTACGCGCAGTCACGTGGTTGGACGTGGCTGTCATCATAGCGGTTTCCGTCACGATTCCGTTGGTCGGAAATCTGATGGTCGCGGCCTCTGTCGGTAAATTACGCGGCCTGATGACCCGCCCCGCCACATTGAAACGCATCAATATGGTGGCGGGTATCCTGTTGATCTGCGTCGGGCTTGTCATTCCGTTCGTATGACACAAAATCTTGTGTCGGGCGCGTGACATTCCCCTGAGAAAACACTATAAATTGGGCAACAAAAGAAGGTTTCCCATAATGTCAGACACCGATCAAATTCCCGAGGAATACGGCGCAGATTCTATCAAAGTTCTCAAGGGCTTAGAAGCTGTGCGCAAGCGCCCCGGCATGTACATCGGCGATACTGATGACGGATCGGGGTTGCACCATATGGTGTACGAGGTGGTTGACAACGGGATCGACGAAGCGCTGGCGGGTCATGCAGACGCCGTAAACGTTACAATTCACGAAGATAACTCCGTTTCGGTCAGTGATAACGGACGTGGCATTCCGGTTGGTATCCACCAGGGCGAAGGTGTGTCCGCCGCCGAAGTCATCATGACACAGCTCCATGCCGGCGGTAAGTTCGACAGCAACTCCTATAAGGTTTCCGGCGGCTTGCACGGGGTTGGGGTCTCCGTTGTGAATGCGTTGTCCGACTGGCTGGAACTGCGCATCTGGCGCGAGGGAAAAGAACACGTCGCCCGTTTCGAGGGCGGTTTCACCAAAGAACACTTGAGCGTTGTCGGCCCAACCGAACGCACCGGCACGGAAGTGCGCTTTATGGCATCCACCAGCACGTTCTCGAACCTGGAATATAGTTTTGACACGCTCGAAAAGCGCTTGCGCGAACTGGCATTCCTGAATTCGGGTGTGCGGATCATTCTTACAGATGAACGCCCCGCCGAACCTTTGCGCACAGAGCTGTTTTATGAAGGTGGTGTTAAGGAATTCGTGAAATACCTCGACCGCTCCAAATCCTCGGTTATGCCAGAGCCGATCTTTATCACTGGCGAACGTGACGACATCGGTGTCGAGGTCGCGATGTGGTGGAATGACAGTTATCATGAAAATGTCCTGCCCTTTACCAATAACATCCCGCAACGCGATGGTGGTACGCACATGGCCGGCTTTCGCGGTGCGTTGACACGCACCATCAACAACTATGCGCAGTCGTCAGGTATCGCGAAAAAGGAAAAGGTGTCCTTTACCGGAGATGACGCCCGCGAAGGTCTGACATGCGTTCTGTCAGTCAAGGTGCCGGACCCCAAGTTCAGCTCGCAGACCAAAGACAAACTCGTCAGTTCCGAAGTGCGCCCCGCCGTCGAAGGCCTGGTAAACGAGAAACTTGCAGAGTGGTTTGAAGAAAACCCGCAGATCGCCAAAATCGTTGTCGGCAAGATCATCGAAGCCGCCCATGCCCGCGAGGCGGCGCGCAAGGCCCGTGACCTGACGCGTCGGAAAACCGCGATGGATGTGAACTTCCTGGCGGGCAAGCTCAAGGATTGCTCGGAAAAAGACCCGTCCAAGACCGAAGTCTTTCTGGTCGAGGGTGACTCGGCCGGTGGATCGGCCCAGACCGGCCGCGACCGCCAGACACAGGCGATCCTGCCATTGAAGGGTAAAATTCTTAACGTCGAGCGGGCCCGGTTCGACCGGATGCTGGGCAGCCAGGAAATCGGCAATCTTGTCATGGCGCTTGGCACCGGTATCGGACGTGATGAATTCGACATCGACAAGCTGCGGTACCATAAGATTGTCATCATGACCGACGCCGACGTCGATGGTGCACATATCCGAACGCTTTTGCTGACGTTCTTCTATCGTCAAATGCCGCAGCTGATCGAGAACGGCCACCTCTACATTGCGCAACCGCCGCTCTACAAAGTGTCGCGCGGCAAGTCCGAAGTGTACCTGAAAGATCAGGCGGCGATGGAAGATTACCTGATCCAGCAAGGCATCGAAGGTGCCATGCTGCACCAGGGAAATGGCGAAGAGATAACCGGCCAGGATCTGGCACGTGTCGTCGATCTTGCCCGCCAGATGCGTCGGGTTCTTGAGGCCTTTCCGACCCATTATCCGCGCCATATTCTTGAACAGGCTGCAATCGCCGGCGCTTTCGTTCCGGGTGCGGTCGATGCTGACCTTCAAGGCGTGGCTGACAAGGTCGCTGAACGGCTGAACCTTATCGCGCTGGAATGGGAACGCGGATGGCAAGGGCGGATCACTCAGGATCACGGTGTCCGACTGGCCCGTATCCTGCGCGGTGTCGAAGAAGTCCGCACGCTTGACGGACGCCTGCTGCGCTCAGGAGAAGCAAAGCGCTCGGGCGGCTTCACCCAGCACCTGCAAGACGTCTATGACATGCCTGCGAAACTGGTACGCAAAGATCGTTCACAGATTATCCATGGACCCATGGACCTGCTCGAAGCGATCTTGGCCGAGGGCGAAAAGGGCCTGTCACTCCAGCGGTATAAGGGATTGGGTGAAATGAACCCCGACCAACTTTGGGAAACCACGCTGGACCCTGATGCCAGAACGCTTTTGCAAGTCAAGGTCTCCGATATGGCCGAGGCTGATGACCTGTTCACAAAGCTCATGGGCGACGTCGTAGAGCCCCGCCGCGAGTTCATCCAACAAAACGCGTTGAATGTGGCAAACCTGGATTTCTGATTTTATGCAGGATCGCGTGTATTCACGCGCGATCCCCCATTTGTTCAGCGTCGAAAGGCCAACACCTAAATCAGATGCAACCTGTTTGCTTGTCATCCCACTTGTCAACGCAATCCGCACCGCATCAGCGCGGAATTTGTCCGTCCGTTTCAGTCCCATAGTCCAACGCTCTTGTTGCGGTAAGTGCTATCAAAGGATCGGCGTCAAACCGCGACAGGTCCTGTACAGCCAATTTCCAGGTTGCGCTGGACGCATGAGCGACGGGTCCACGATTCTATGCGAAAACAAGCCGCGGTTTGGGCGGCCCTTAGCGAACCTTGGAGAGCCCGCCAATTTTCAGGATGTGGCTCAGAACCTCGTCAGCCCCATCATTGCGCCGCAGTGCGCAAAACACGTATGGTCGGCCGTTACGCATTTTTTCGCAATCTTGTTTCATTCGTTCCAATGAGGCACCGACATGCGGTGCAAGATCGGTTTTGTTGATCAAAAGCAGATCCGATTTCGTCAGCGCCGGCCCCCTTTTGCGCGGAATGTCCTCACCTGCCGCGACATCAATCACATAGATTGTTATGTCCGCCAGTTCGGGGCTGAAGGTGGCCGACAAATTGTCACCGCCGCTTTCGATCAAAACAATATCCAGATCGGAATGACGCGCGCGCAGCTGCGCAACTGCGGCGAGATTGATCGAGGCGTCCTCGCGAATGGCGGTATGGGGGCATCCGCCTGTTTCTACCCCTATGATGCGGTCCTGCGGAAGAATTTGCATCCGCATCAGCGCCTCCGCGTCCTCTTGAGTATAGATGTCATTGGTGATCACGCCAATCGAGAAGTCTTGTTGCAATGCGCGGGCCAGGCAGGCCGTCAGCGTCGTTTTTCCGGCCCCCACAGGGCCACCAATACCAATGCGCAATGGACCGTGAAGTTCTGTCATGAGCGGAATATCCTTGGTTGAAGCGTTTCATGTTGCATGGCGGCGATATCCGAGAAAAAGGCGGTATTGCCCAGATCATCCAGCGTGGCACCGAAGGTGTTCTTGGCAATCTGGTCGCACAGCGGGATAAGGGACGCGAGGATCCGTTGCCCCTCGGTTTGACCCAGCGGAACAGCACGCACCGCCGCAAATACCAGATTGCCGGCAAAAGAATGCAAATACAGCGCTGCGGTCAAATCGACGTCCAGTTGCATGTGCGCAGCAGCGTGACCAACAGCGACGGGATAGCAAAGCGCAGCCGGATGACCGCCCCAGATCGCGGCAGTTGTTTGGCTGAATGCGTTGCCTTGAAGCTGTGTTTCAAGGATACGCTCGCTAGAGGTTGAGATCGCCAGAGCCGTTTGGTTCACTTGCTCCAAAGCAGCGTGAGACCGGCACCCATGCGCCGCGCGTAACAGGATGCAGTCGTTTCGCCCGCTACCATGGTTCAGTACATCCGATATCCATTGTTCAAGGTCGGAAGCCTTCGCGACTGCCCCGCTTTGAAAGACTGTTTCCAGCCCATGCGAATAGGCAAATGCACCGACGGGAAAGGCAGGTGACAGCCACTGCGCAAGGGTCAGAACGTCATGTTCAGTGTTCATGTGCGGTGGCGACATGGTCATGGGAATGGGTGCGACCATGGCCATACGCACCGCCTTCTGGGTTAAACGGAGCGGTCAGCGGCTCAACCACAGCACCAAGGTGCTCGAGCATGTGGCCAATGACGGGGTCGGCCTGTATCAGCAGGTGGTCCGAATTGATCTGGCAGGGCGTATGACGGTTGCCAACATGCCAAGCCAGTCGCACAAGATCGCTGCCCCATACTTTGTAAAGCTCTTCGACGCCCGCGGTGATCCGGACCAATCCGCCGTTATCGAGCTCAAGCGCATCGCCATCATCCAGAGAGGTTGTCTGTGCCAAATTCACGATGAAGGGCTCACCCGATGTCATCGTCAACCGCTTGCGGCGCAAAAACCGCCCAGCGTAATCCAGCTTGCAAGTTGTTGCCGGGCCATCCCAATGACCCTTGCGATGCAGGGTTTGTGCGATAGGAAGTTGTGTCATGGTGTCCTCTCAGAACATGAAGTAGCGTTGGGCCATCGGCAATACGTCGGCGGGTTGGCAGGTCAGCAGAACGCCGTCCGCCCGCACTTCGTAGGTTTCGGGGTGTACGTCGATTTGCGGCAGGGCATCGTTCAGGACCATGTCGGCCTTGCCAATGGACCGCGTGTTTTTCACCGCAACCGTTTGTTTTGACAGCCCCAAGGTGGTACCAATCCCCGCAGCTTGTGCTGCCGCCGAGACAAAGCTGACCGACGTATGTCGTAGTGCAGTGCCATAGGCACCGAACATCGGGCGGCTGTAAACGGGCTGCGGTGTGGGGATCGACGCATTTGGATCGCCCATCTGCGCCACGACAATGGTGCCTGCCATCAAGACCATCTCGGGTTTGACGCCAAAGAATGCAGGGTTCCACAACACCAGATCAGCCCGTTTACCCACCGAAATATCACCGATGACATGACTGACGCCTTGTGCAATTGCTGGATTGATCGTGTATTTTGCGATGTATCGCCGCACGCGCAAGTTGTCGTTGTCGCCGGTTTCCTCGGCCAATGCACCGCGTTGTTTCTTCATCTTGTCAGCGGTTTGCCACGTTCGGATCAGCACCTCGCCCACGCGACCCATAGCCTGTGAATCAGACGCAATAATCGAAAACGCACCGATATCGTGTAGAATATCCTCGGCGGCAATCGTCTCGCGCCGGATACGGCTTTCGGCGAAAGCGATGTCTTCGGGAATTGATTTATCAAGGTGGTGACAGACCATCAGCATATCCAGATGCTCTTCCAGCGTGTTCACCGTGAAAGGTCGCGTCGGGTTGGTTGAGGACGGCAGCACATTCGCATTCCCACAAATCTTGATGATATCCGGGGCATGTCCTCCCCCCGCACCTTCAGTATGGAAAGCATGGATGGTGCGGCCCTTCATCGCATCGACGGTATGTTCGACAAAGCCGCTTTCGTTCAATGTATCGGTGTGGATCATCACCTGAACGTCCATGTCGTCGGCCACCGTCAGACAGCAATCAATGGCTGCTGGGGTCGTGCCCCAATCCTCGTGCAGTTTCAGGGCACAGGCACCAGCATTAACCATTTCGACCAAAGCATCGGGTTGGCTGGCATTGCCTTTGCCCGAAAGGCCGATGTTCATAGGGATGCCGTCAAAAGATTGCAACATCCGGCCGATGTGCCAGGGCCCGGGTGTACAGGTCGTCGCCAGCGTCCCATGCGCCGGGCCGGTGCCGCCGCCAAAACAGGTGGTCACGCCGGAATGCAAGGAGTCCTCCATCTGCTGGGGGCAGATAAAGTGGATATGACTGTCCATACCGCCCGCAGTCAGAATGCGACCCTCCCCCGCGATGACTTCGGTGCCAGGGCCGACGATGATATTAACGCCCGACTGCGTGTCAGGATTGCCCGCTTTGCCAATGGCATGGATCAGCCCGTCTTTTAACGCAACGTCAGCTTTGTAGATGCCGGAATGATCCACGATCAACGCATTGGTAATGACGGTGTCGACCGCACCGCCTGATCGGGTGACTTGGGATTGCCCCATGCCGTCGCGGATGGTTTTGCCGCCGCCAAACTTTACCTCCTCGCCGTAGCTGGTCAGGTCGCGTTCCACCTCGATCACAAGATCTGTATCAGCAAGCCTGAGCCGGTCACCCGTCGTGGGACCATACATCGCGGCATATTGTGCGCGGGGTATCTGGGTGGGCATTACAGGTCTCCCATAACTTGGGCGTTAAAGCCAAAAATACGACGGGTCCCGCCGATCGGAATCAATTGCACCTCGCGGCGTTGGCCGGGTTCAAACCGCACTGCGGTGCCGGAGGCGATGTCGAGGCGCAGACCCCGCGCGATGCTGCGGTCGAATTCCAGCGCCGGGTTGGTTTCGGCGAAATGATAGTGGCTACCGACCTGTACCGGCCGGTCGCCGGTGTTGGCCACTATCAGGGTAACGGCCTGCGCACCCGCATTCAGGGTCAGTGTGCCGGAGGCAGGAAAAACCTCGCCGGGGATCATCTGCGGGTCGCCAGCAGGACCGAGGCCGCCACAATGAGCAAAATCCCCCCGACGACAGGCAGCCAGCCGGAATCATTCAGGTGATGATGTAGATCTGCGTTGTTATGCGCTGCGGCCAACGTGGCGGTGAACAGGTAAAAAAATGGGGCAAGCAGATGTTTCATTTCAGGTCCTTCTGTACAGGTTCAACGAATGGGGTTGTGGACAGTAACCAGCTTGGTCCCGTCGGGAAATGTGGCTTCGACCTGCACTTCGTGGATCATCTCAGCGATGCCTTCCATGCATAGATCGCGGGTGACGACGTGGCCGCCGGCCTCCATCATATCGGCGACGGAACGCCCGTCGCGGGCGCCCTCGACGACCGTGTCAGTGATCAAGGCGATGGCTTCGGGATGGTTCAGCTTGACCCCCCGGGCCAAGCGTTTTCGGGCGACTTCGGCGGCCATTGCAATCAGCAGTTTGTCTTTTTCGCGGGGGGTCAGCTGCATGGTTTATAGTCTCCACGACGTGGGTAAAGTGTTGTTGGAAAGAAGTTCAAGGATGGGCACCAAGATGCGCCGAAGCTCAAAACCATCGGCGGCAAGCTGGCGGATCACCAGCACATCGTCAGCTAGCATGCTGGCACCGGCAGTTTCAGGCAGCAGGGCGCGCACCGCTTTGAGATGGTTCTGCGCTCTCGGGCCGACCATCACGACGCCTGCCATGGCACCGGCCCCATTTCCAACGGCGGCGCGGGCGAGGTGTGCGGCGGCGTCTCCGTGCAGATCCATGCCGTTGATATAGAGCGGGCGGCCATCTCGGGTGATCCGGATACGGTCTTGAAAACTCACGTCGCGCAACACTTCGCGCATAGCGGCGCGGCCAAAGACGACGGACTCCACCATCAACAGACGGGCGTGCTGGGCCAGCTCGACATTCAAACGGCGCCGAAGGGCGCAACGCTCAAATAGGATCAACTCTTGTGGCAGCCAATTCAGGCTGGCCCCGTCCTGAACCGACACGTCGGTGGTAACGCGGGCAATCTCGCCACTTTGTGCCCTGTAGGCGCGCTCGGCGGCTTGGGTGGTAATGCTCAGGGCGGCACCTGTCTGCACCTTCAGGGAAAGGGAAAACTGATCGCCGCCGGTGATGCCACCCGCCGTATTGACCAGTATTGCTTCGGCATCCGGTCGGTGGGTCTGTGGAAGTACCAACCTGAGCGCTCCTGATTGGCGCAGGTCGTGCAGGCGGGTCATGCCGTGCTCATCCCCAAAGACAGACAGCTTCCCCGAGCCAATTGCGCGCGGTTGGGACAGCCCCGTTTGAGGCAAATCGATATGAAGGGATTGGTTGATAAGTGGCTCCGGCGATCTGTCGTGTCGCCTGTAATTCCATCACATAGAGCAGCGATGCGGCAGAGATTAGACGAAAAGCATTCGCCGGAATCGTGCAAACGATCAAATGCAAGGCAGTTACGGCGAATGACGCACAACATTTGAGCATTCTCGTATGATGAATGACTTAATGCACAGACAAATTTGCCCTTAGTGCTGCGACGCAACAACCATAGCGCATCCCAGACTGTCGAATCGCGACAGAGAAAGAATGGGTGTGTGACGACCGGATGAATTGGACCTCAGAACGGCCGCCACACGGTTTGCAACATTTAAGTTGCAGGGAGTAGCTAATCGCCATGTCTTGCGAGAGCAAGGTGCGGCCGGTGTCCCTGCGCGGAGATATCATATGAAAACGACAATTGCTCTTGCGACTGCTCTTGCCACATTAACGAGCCTACCTGCCATGGCCGCTGATTGCCCGATCAAAGTGGGGGTGCTGCACTCGCTGTCCGGTACGATGGCGATTTCGGAAACCACATTGAAAGACACGATGCTGATGCTGATTGATCAGCAAAACGCCAAGGGCGGAGTGCTGGGCTGTCAACTTGAAGCGGTTGTGGTCGATCCCGCGTCTGACTGGCCACTATTTGCCGAAAAGGCCCGCGAATTGCTAACGGTGCAGGATGTCGATGTCATCTTTGGCAACTGGACCAGCGTAAGCCGGAAATCTGTTCTGCCGGTTATTGAAGAGTTGAACGGCTTACTGTTTTACCCCGTGCAATACGAAGGCGAAGAGAGCTCCAAGAACGTTTTTTACACAGGAGCCGCGCCGAACCAGCAGGCCATCCCCGCGACCGATTACCTTTTGGAAGAACTGGGCATCGAGAAATTCGCGCTGCTGGGTACCGATTATGTCTACCCCCGCACAACCAATAATATCCTAGAATCCTATCTGAAGTCCAAAGGCGTTGCCGAGGACGATATCTTTGTGAACTACACGCCGTTCGGCCATTCCGACTGGTCCAAGATCGTCGCCGATGTCGCAGCACTCGGTGCGGACGGCAAGAAAGTCGGCGTGATATCGACCATCAACGGGGATGCGAACATCGGTTTCTACAAAGAGCTTTCAGCAGCTGGCATTTCTGCCGATGACATACCGGTGGTGGCGTTTTCGGTCGGCGAGGAAGAACTTTCGGGTCTGGATACGAGCAACCTTGTCGGCCATCTTGCCGCGTGGAACTATTTCCAATCCGCAGACACGCCTGCCAACGCCGAATGGATCGCTGCGTGGAAAGACCGCATGGGCAAAGACCGCGTCACCAATGACCCCATGGAGGCCCATTATATCGGCTTCAACATGTGGGTAAACGCGGTGGAGGCTGCGGGGAGTGCCGACGTGGACGCCGTGCGTACGGCAATGTACGGGCAGGAATTTCCAAACCTGACCGGAGGCACCGCTGTTATGTTGCCCAACCACCACCTCGCCAAACCGGTATTGATCGGGGAGATCACAGCGGATGGCCAGTTCGATATCATCAGCCAGACTTCGGAAGTGCCGGGGGATGCGTGGACTGATTTCCTGCCGGAATCCGCCAAGCTGGAGTCGGATTGGAAGGATTTGGGCTGCGGTATGTACAATACCGAGACAAAAAGCTGCGTGCAGATTTTGTCTAACTACTGACCCAACCGCGAGGGCACGTTACGGCGTGTCCTCCGCCCCTGATTTCCTGGAATTTGCTTATGAAGACCTTGCTGCTGGCCTTGTGCTTTGCGCTCTCCTTACCCACTTGGGGGTCGGCTCAAACGACCTCCGTTCAAGACGTATTACAAAGCCAACGGGCGTTGATCGAACAAAGTTCGCGGCGCACCATTGGCCCGGCGATTGATGCGATCGTCGCGAGTGGACTGCCACAGATGCAGACCGTGCTGGAGGTTTGGCAGAACAAGGACATGTGGCAACGAAGGGCAGATGGACTGTTTTTCGCTGCGACAAAGAACGCGGACGGTACGTATACGCTGCAAAGTTTCGACGACGGTGCGGATGCAGGCAACGCCGCCTCCGCCGACCTCGATCAACTCAAACCCAACAGCGGTGTGCGGGCAATGATCGCCACCGCTTTGGTGCAGTTTCAACTGTCCGATCCCAACCCCGCCAAACGCGTTGATGCGCTGAACTCGATCGCCCGTGATCCCGAGGCGGCACTGCTCATACCGTTGCGCGCCTCGATCGCAAGCGAGTCAGATGCGGATATCCTGGCCCGGAAGGAGCGATTGGAACGGTTGATGACCATGGCTTATGACAGCGATGAGTCACGTCGCGTGGCCGCGATTACCGAGATGTCAGGGGATCTGGGAGTTGATTTTCGCGCAACCCTTAATCCCCTTCTTGCCACAACCCGTGTTATCTCGCGAACCAAGCCGGACGCGAATATCGCCCAAGAGGTGATTGCCGGCTCCGATGCGCTGACACGTAGTTCAGCATATGCGCTCTTGGTCGATGCGGATATCGCCCCAGCCGAGATTACGGCGGATGCCCGAGATGCAGCGCTTCGGGCTAACATTGAAGGAGGCCGGATCGCGGGTTTTCCAGTGGCGCAATTGTCCACCGAAGCCGCACGTGACAGGGCTTATGATGCGCTTGTCGCCAGTGACCTGGCACCGCCCCGGATAACTCAAGCAGACATCGACGCAAGCCTTTCGAGTTTTCGCTTCTTCGATGTCTATACGGAATCTTCCCAGGCGGTCACCACAGCTGCCAAGGCTGCAATCGCCTCGACCGAAACACGGGTCGCGATCAGTCAGGCGGCGGATCTAGGTCTTGACGCTCTTTCGCTAGCGTCGATCTATTTTCTTGCCGCCATTGGCCTCGCCATCACCTTTGGCGTCATGGGGGTCATCAATATGGCACATGGTGAATTTATCATGATGGGTGCCTATACCGGTTACGTGGTGCAGATATTTGTGCCAAACCACACTGCTTCGATCCTGATCGCGGTTCCGCTCGCATTCGCGGTGACCTTCGCCGCCGGTGTCGCCTTGGAACGCCTGGTTGTGCGCTGGCTTTACCACCGTCCGCTTGAGACCTTGCTCGCGACCTTCGGGGTTTCCATCGCGCTGCAACAGCTGGCGAAAAACATCTTTGGCACCCAAGCTCGCCCGCTGACTTCTCCCGCTTGGTTGGATGGGGCATGGGTCATCAACGATATGGTTTCCATCAGCTACATCCGAATTGCTATTTTCATTCTCGCGCTACTGTTTCTGGCCCTGTTCCTGTTCATCATGAAACGCACGCGGCTGGGTTTGGAAACGCGCGCAGTTACACAAAACCCCCGTATGGCGGCGAGTATGGGGATCAATCCCGATCGCGTAAACATGCTGACCTTCGGGCTTGGGTCCGGCATTGCCGGGATCGCAGGGGTGGCGATCGGTTTGTTTGCGAAAGTAACCTCGGAAATGGGCAGCGACTACATCGTGCAGAGTTTTATGACGGTGGTTGTTGGCGGCGTCGGAAACATCTGGGGCACGCTGGCAGGGGCGGCGATGATTGGCGGCTTTCAAAAGAGTGTTGAATTCCTGAACCCTTCAAACACCTTGGCGGCCCAGACCTACATGATCATTTTCATCATCATATTCATTCAGTTCCGGCCACGGGGGATTATCGCCCTCAAAGGCCGTGCGGCGGGGGATTAACACCATGAACAGATCATTCATTGCGCGCAACCCATCAGTCCTGATCTTTCTCGGCATCCTCGCTCTGTTCACGTTGGCGGTGACGGTCCTGTCCGAAGGGTTCGGCCTCGGCCTCATTTCAACCAGTTTCATCAAGGTTTTGGGCAAGACGCTGTGCCTATGCCTGATCGCGATCGCGATGGACCTGATCTGGGGCTATACAGGCATCCTGTCGTTGGGTCATTTCGCGTTTTTCGGCCTGGGCGGCTATATGATCGGCATGTGGCTGATGTACGAACGCACCCGCCGGATCGTCGTCAGTTCGCTGTCCGAAGGGGTCCTGCCCCCGACGCCCGAAGAGATTACAGCGGGCATCGGCAACCAGATATTCGGCGTCGTGGGTAGCAGTGACTTTCCGCTGATCTGGGCCTTTGCCGATAGTTTGGTGCTGCAACTGGCCTTTGTCTTACTGGTACCCGGGCTATTGGCATTGGTCTTTGGCTGGCTGGCGTTTCGCAGCCGTGTCACAGGGGTGTACCTGTCGATTCTGACGCAAGCCATGACACTGGGCCTGTCGCTTTATCTGTTCCAGAATGCGAGCGGTTTGCGCGGAAACAATGGCTTATCTGGCTTACAAAACCTGCCCGGTGTCACTGCCCCGCAATCGGTTGTGTCACTGTGGTTCTTCTGGGCCTCGGCGCTGGCGCTCGCACTTGGCTACCTGCTGGTCGCATGGGTGGTCTCTGGCAAGTTCGGCTCCGTCATTCGGGGCATTCGAGACAACGAAGCACGGGTCCGGTTTCTGGGCTATTCGGTCGAGACCTATAAATTGGCGGTTTTTACGTTGACCGCTTGTATCTCAGGCATAGCAGGCGCGCTTTATTACCCGCAAGCGGGCATTATCAACCCTGCCGAAGTTGCGCCAATTGCATCGATCTACCTTGCTGTGTGGGTGGCAATTGGCGGGCGCGGACGGCTTTACGGTGCGGTAATCGGTACCGCCCTGGTTAGTCTCATCTCAAGTTGGTTTACTGGCGGACAGGCACCGGATGTCCCGTTGGGGATCTACACAGTCAAGTGGGTGGATTGGTGGCTTGTACTACTTGGCCTCAGCTTTGTGCTGGTCACGCTTTACGCACCAAACGGTATCGGCGGACCAATCGATTTGCTCAAACGCAAGCTGAAGGAGACGGATGTATGAACACCCTTCTTGAAGTTTCCGGCGTGACGGTGAGCTTTGACGGTTTTCTTGCCATCAACAACCTTTCGTTCCAGATCGCCAGTGCAGAGTTACGCGCGGTGATCGGACCGAATGGTGCAGGGAAAACAACTTTCATGGACATCATCACTGGCAAAACCCGGCCTGATTCGGGGCATATTCTGTGGGGTCAAAAAAGCCTGTCCTTGATTGGCATGTCAGAGGCCAAGATCGCCCAAGCCGGGATCGGGCGCAAATTTCAAAAACCAACCGTGTTCGAGGATCAGACCGTACAGGAGAATCTGATGATGGCCCTGCGCAAGGATCGCGCGCCTTGGGCGGTACTAATCTTCAAGCCGTCCACATCAGACTTTGAGCGCGTCGACGACCTTGCCGCCGAGATCGGATTGAGCGACGCACTTCTGCGCGTGTCCGGAGAGCTAAGCCACGGTCAGAAACAATGGTTGGAAATTGGCATGTTACTGGCGCAAGAGCCGCAACTGTTGCTTGTTGATGAACCCGCCGCCGGCATGACACCTGCCGAGCGCGAAAAAACCACCGCGATCCTCGTCGAGGCCGCAAAGACCCGTGCGGTGGTCGTGGTTGAACACGATATGGAGTTTGTCAGGCGCCTCAATTGCAAGGTCACCGTGCTGCATGAAGGTGCAGTTCTGGCCGAAGGATCGCTGGATCATGTAACAAAGAACCAAGACGTCATTGATGTCTATTTGGGGCGCTAGAGTATGTTGGACGTAAAAGACCTCACCTTGCACTATGGTAATTCGCAAATCCTTTATGACATCTCCATGCACGCCAAACTGGGCGAAGTTACCTGTGTTATGGGAACAAATGGTGTTGGCAAAACCAGTCTGCTCCGGGCAATTTCCGGCACGCATATTCGCTCAGGTGGGAGCATCTCATTAGGCGGCAAACCGCTGGGGCAAATCGGAGCGCATAAGATCGCCCACATGGGTGTTGGTTATGTCCCGCAGGGGCGCGATATTTTCCCTTTGCTCACTGTGCGCGAAAACCTGCAAACAGGGTTTTCCTGCTTGCCAAACTCAGAGCATTTTATCCCGAACGATATCTATGAGCTGTTTCCCGTTCTGGAGGAAATGGCGCACCGTCGGGGGGGCGATTTGTCTGGGGGACAGCAGCAACAGCTGGCCATCGCCCGTGCCCTTATTACCAAGCCAAAATTACTGCTGTTGGATGAACCGACAGAAGGCATACAACCCAATATCATTCAACACATCGGAAAAGTCATAAGCTTGCTGCGTGACCGGGGCGATATGGCAATTGTTTTGGTCGAGCAATACTTTGATTTTGCGTTCGAATTAGCAGACCAGATTATTGTCATGCAGCGTGGGGAAATAGTTGAAAATGTGTACAAGAATGAGATCAAGCGGGAGGATATTCTAGCCAAGGTGTCTGTTTGACAAGTCAGCGAGGGTTGGTGTTGGATCAACTACAGCGACTGCACCCTCGCTGGTCTCTCTATACGCGAGACCGAGTGCTGAGAATGGTCAGTCCAGATCAGCCTAAGTCAGTTCGTTTGAATGACGCTTTCTGTAAATTGTGCTGTACTGGCAAATGAATTCCGAATGCCTGCCCTCGCCCGAGGCACTACTGTCTTTGTGCTATCAAGGATGAATGCGGGAAAAGCATCAGAATCCGGACCTGAGGTCACAATTTGTCGCTCTATCCACCGATGGGCGAAGAGGTGACCCTTGGATATGAATGCGGGCGAGACAAAAATATCCACGCCGCTGCCAAACGCGCCCAGAACGATCGTTATATGAAGGCTAGGAAGATCACGTTGACGGATTGATCCAAAAGCCCCCGCGACGCCAACCAGCATGTCCCCATGTTCAGGGGGATAGTTGCCGGTGAAGTTGAGAAAGACGGAGCCAACACGTACGGTCTGGTCACAGGGGGTAAGTCGGGTCGAAAAAACCAACCCCTTCCTTTGACGCCCGAGCAACACAGCGAAATTGCGGCTATCAGTTAGCAGTTTGGATTGATCGCACCTCGTACGCCGAACGGGGCAAAGCAAACCTATGATCGACTTGATGTACCAGTTCCTGAAAAACGCCGTAACCATTGCCGGCGGGGCTATCTCTTCAAGCGTTGGAGACTAGGCCACCCCCCGCGCACAGGTTACCCGCGATCCCGTGAAACGGGTCTACAGTTTTGCGTGAAGTCACGACCGAATGTGAGCCAAACAAGCGGTATCGCGGAGTTGGATCTTGGAAAGCCAGACCTCCAGTGATCGGATTTCCGCCCAAACGTCGCTTTTAAAGGGCCTGAGAAACGACTGGTTCCGGTCAATACATTCGATTTTGTCGAATGCTCTCATCAAATTATTCCGCTTTTTCAGACCCAGTTTTCTTGGGAAACCGGACTTGGAAAAATCGAACGCAGATAGCCGCGATGTGCGCGGGTTTATCGTTCAAAGGATAAGGCCATGACTTTCAAGGATGCGGAAACCTACGAACAGCTGATCCGGGATTTTTCTTGGCATGTGCCGGAAAAGCTGAACATCGCCCATGAAATCTGTGAGCGTCACGCAATAGAAAGCCCCGACGCGCTGGCTCTGGTCGAGGACACCGGGACCTGCGTGCGATGCTACAGTTTCGCCGATCTGAAACGGCTGTCTGACAATTTGGCGTACAGTCTTGCGACGTTGGGGGTCAATCGCGGGACCCGCGTCGTCGTTTCACTGGGGCAGGATGCCGAAGGGCTGCTGGCGCATCTGGCATGCTTCAAGATAGGGGCGGTTTCGGTGCCGATTGCCGCGCTCTATTCCGGAGAGGGCATTGCCTTTCGCGTCAACGATTCAAACGCGCATTTGATTATCACCGACCGCGCCGGGGCCGACAAGGTCGCGCCGCTGGACATGCCCGGCGTGAGCCACATCATCGTGACCGGCGGCATGGCGCAGGGTGACGAGCTTGGTTTCGATGCGCTGATCGCCCAAGACTGCGGTGCCTATCCGCTGGCGGACACGCGCGCCGACGAACCGGCGCTGATCTTCTATACCTTCGGTTCCACCGGCCAGCCCAAGGGCGCGTTGCATGGGCACCGGATGATCCTCGGGCATCTGAACTGCGTTCGGCTTGGCTTTGAGATGGCACCGCAGCCCGATGATGTCTTCTGGACGGCATCTGACTGGTCCTGGCTGGGCTCACTCGGCGATCTGGTGTTTCCGGCGCTTTATTTCGGCAAGACGCTGATCGGCACGCCGGGTCGCGTGACTGCGGAAAACATTTACCGCACCTTGCAGGACCACAAGGTCACCTGCCCCTTCATGGCGACCGCCGTGTTGCGCAAGCTCAGCAAGGAACCGTTTCCGCAAGATCCCAGGTTTGTAATTCGTGCCATCATGACCGGGGGCGAGGCCATGCCGCCCGAGGTCTTCAAGTGGGCCATCGCTACCTTCAAAGCCCCGATCAACGAGGAATTCGGCCTGACCGAGGCGAACCAGATCTCTGTCGGCTGTGCAACGCTTTATCAGTCCCCCGCTGGATCCGTCGGCCGCATCGCGCCGGGTGCCGAGATCAAGATCGTGGATACCTTCGGGGCCGAGATGCCCAGCGGTGAGCGCGGCGAGATCGTCATCTGGTTCGACAGCCCGTCGAACATGCTGGGGTATCTCAACCGTCCGGAACAGACCGCCAGCAAGCTGGTGGACGGCTGGTTCCGCACCGGCGACGAGGGCCGGATCGATAAAGACAACTTCCTTTACTATTATGGCCGCCTCGACGATTTGATCATGGTGAACGGCATGCGCGTCGGTCCCGAGGAAGTGGAGGCCGAGCTGCTGTTGCACCCCGCTGTCAAGGACGCTGCCGTGGTGGGCATGCCCGATGCCGGAAGCGGTGAAATGGTGACGGCAGCGATCACCTTGCAAGAGGGTCACGTTCAGTTTGACGCGCTGATCCAGGAGCTTCAGGCGCTGGTCAAGCGCAACCTCGCGGCGCATTGCTACCCCAAGCGGATCGTGGTCGTTGATGACATCCCCGTCACGTCGACAGGCAAGATACAGCGCAAGGAAATGCGCCGGAACTTGCTGGCGCTTGAGGCGGCAGTCCTTGTCCCCGCACCACCGGCAGCAACGCCCGAGCTCACGAGTCCGGCGTGACGGGATTTCATACGTCACGGTCCGGCGAGGTGCTGGAAATCGTGATCGACAACCCAAAGGCCAATGCCATCGATGCCGCGACCAGCCAGGCATTGGGCAAGGTGTTTGCCGCGTTCAACACCGACCCGGGCCTGCGCGTCGCCATCATCACCGGTGCCGGAGATCGCTTCTTCTGTGCGGGCGGTGACGTCGCAGAGCTGGACCGCGCCCAAGGCAACGTCGACTATGGCCCGCAGGGTTTCGCGGGCCTGACCCATTTTCCCGCCCTGTCCAAACCGGTGATCGCCGCGGTGAACGGGATTTGCGCAGGCGGCGGGCTGGAGCTTGCGCTGGCCTGCGACATGATCGTTGCCAGTGCGGGTGCGCGCTTTTGTCTGACCGAAACGCAGATCGGCACGCTTCCCTATCTGGTCACCGTCCAGCGGCTTTTGCAGCGCATGCCGGTCAATATCGCGACCGAGATGCTTTACACCGGTCGCCGCATGAGCGCCGCCGAAATGCAGGGCACGGGGCTGATAAATCACGTCGTGCCACACGAAGACCTGCGCCAACATGCCCTCCACCTTGCGGAATGTGTCGCCGCCTCCGCCCCGCGCTCCATTGCGACCGTCAGGCGCGCCATCACGCTAATTGCCGGCAGCGATCCGATTGATGCAGCCGCACTCGAGGCTCTGGAAAGCGACTTCGCGTCGGTGATGGCCTCGGATGATGCCAACGAGGGCGCCGCGGCCTTCGTCGAGAAACGCAAACCGCAATGGCAGGGGCGCTGACCCTAGACCATGACGGTCTCTGCCTGCCGCTCTGCCACAACGCGGAACGCCTCCACCGCCAGTCGGATGCCTTCTGAATTGTGATGCACCTTCGGATACATCAGATAGTGCAGGACAGTCATCTCGGGCGCATCGGCAACCACAAACAGCTCTTGGCGATCAATCTGTTCCTGAACGGCATGCTCGGACAGATAGGCCGATCCGCCCTCGCGCAAAATGATCTGTAGGGCTAGATCGCTCAGCCCGACCGTGACCGTCGGGGTAACCGGCATGACAACGGCAAGGTTGAACTTTTCGTTGAACTGCGGCCCCCAATCGACATGCACGTAACCCTTGTTCAGATTGGCAAAGGCAAGGTCCGGCGTTGTCGCGACCAGGATCAGCTTTTCGCTGATGTAGGGTTCGATGACATAACCCGGCACCATCGTCGGCACCGACGTCACGATCACGTCGAAATACCCGTCCGCCAGATTCCGGATCATGCCGCGGGACCAGTCCGATTCGACCCGCAAAAGATAATTCGGCGCATTCGCGTGCATCCAGCCGATCCAGTCATGACTGAGCCGCGCCCAGGACGTGAGCTGGATCGCGACGCTGAGACTGCCTTTGACATCCTCGCGCTGAGACATGTTCTGCCGCCCCTGCTGCCAGGCCCGCGCCATGCGCAGCGCATAGGGGCGGAACCGTTCCCCTGCCGGTGAAAGCCGCATTCCGGAGGCAGAGCGCACGAACAAGGGCTGGCGCAGATCATCCTCCAGAAGCTTGATGCGTGTGCTGGCCGCGGATTGCGTCAAGTTCAGCTTTTTGGCCGCCTTGATGATCGATCCGCTTTCGGCGACTTCAAGAAATGTCAGAATTCTCTGTATGCTCATGAGGAACGATACCGATATTGGAGAAGCTTTGGTGACCCGATCGGATGCCTGCACGACAGGAACGGGGTTTGCACAAGGTCATGCAACGGACCGTCTCAAAACAAGCGTGACTGATAGGCTAAAGGCTTGGTTATACCGTGTCCAGTAGCCTGGCCCCAGGCTTCCCGCACCCGCCCACGCCAACGCGGCGCGTACCAAGGCACTGCAACCGGCGCATAGATTCAACGCTAGTGGTGGAGAGTTTGCCGGCAAGGGTATCGGTCCCGAAGAAACGCCTTGCGAACTCTTGAGAAATAGCCATTGGCCCCGCAGCAGCACACGCCATGTCCCGGCCGCGCATAGGACGCGTACGCAATTGAAGTTTCCTACGAAAGCTTCAGTATACCAATCCTCGGGTTTCATCACGATTGCCTGTGGAGCGGCCCTGTTGGACCACCGCGCGATCACGGCGCAGTGGCAAGCGGATCGCGCAGCGCACCGGTAACGTGTCGATCTGGTGCGCTGCACTCACAAACAACGTATACGCAGCAGGGGCATCCATGGTGTGTCAGATCGGATTACCATCCAAACAAGCCAATCCAGCTTTGGCAAGCTTATAAGATGGACCGTTGTTCTTGAAATTCCGAATGCAAGAACAACGGACGAAATTATCCGATCCAAATATCTCAACAATATTATTGGACAAGATCACCGTTTCAACATGCGGATCTCGTAACACGGCTCGACTTGCAGGCTTCTATCCAACAGCAGCAAAGCTGGTCGGAGTTAAAGATTTACAACCGCAAATTCGACCAACAAAGATCTCTCTATACACATGCCGTGTAGCGTTTGTAGGACAAATACGCCAAGTTATATCTACATCTCTAATCAGGAGAATATTTGTGACAAAACCAGTTTGATCGAGCCGGCATTACCCTTTCCATGCACATGATGCATGATGTTTCGGTCATTTTTCAGAGAAACCACAGCCTGTACCGCCACCTGAACCACAGGGAGCAAGATTGCCAAGGTCGCGCTTACTAGACAATAAAGACCGAGAGCTACCAGGAATGAAAACCCTGACAAAAGTGCGCCAAGAGAGGTTAACAGTCCGGCGAAGGTTCCTATCAATATATACCCGGCTACCATAAGTTTACTCCAAATATTGTGTTAGTATTTTGCGTCTTAAATTTTAAAAATCAACCAAAGATAGAAGTCTGTTAGCTGAGCAACAATAATGTCACACCTTAGGCATTCCGCTGACGAGCACTGACAACCTCAACTTGGTATTGGAGCATTCGGGCAAAATAATGGCGCTGATGTGTTGTCATCATTTTTTTTTGCCTCATTGATGTAAAAAAGTAATCATTCGGGCCGGAAACGTTGGTAGCGGTCATTGCCGAATTGGTGAGCGCCTTCGTCTGCGTTCCGAATATTGTTACGGCCGAGAATGAGGCGCAAGAAGCGTACCGTTGCCGCACAACGCCCAATTACAGGAAGCGCACAGATCCGTTAATACAGGATTTAATACGGAGGGTGTTTCGATTTTTTATTGTCGGTACGCCGCCAGCGGAGGCGTAGCGAACAAAACACCGCCGATATGGCGCGCGCCCGCGCGTGTCAGGTGAGAACCGTCATGAGAAATCAGCGCGCCATCTGCGGTGAATAACGGGCACCCGTTAGGGCATAAAAGCGCCAGCGTGTCGACAAACACACCTTTTGGCAACGTCTCTCTCAAAAGCCGAGACATCTCGATATCCTTGGCGGGTGGTTCGACCAACGTGCCCGTCGGATCGTCCAGTTGCATCGTCCCCCGTCTTGACAACATTCTTTTGCTGCCAATCACAAAAACCTTTTGGTCGGGGTTGAGGTTAAGATTTGCCAGGACGGCTGGCATGCGCCTGGCACTCCACTCTCGCCAACTGAATGCAAAGATCACAACATCGGCGCTTCGGATTTTCTTCAGGTCTTTCTCTGTCAAACTTTGCCTTGAACAGCTTGCTCTCTTGTCTTCTGGAATCAAAGAACGTTTTTCATTCCAGGAAAATCCGAAATTCAATTGGCAGCTAGCCGAGATGCGGATAGCGCTGATAGAATGATCTGTGAAGGCCTCATTTTCCAACATCATGTTGTAAAAGTCCTGGCTGAAGCTGTCCCCGACGAGCAAAAGGTTTGGCTGACTGTGGGAAAGAGGCTTGTTTACGACTTTGCCGTGTCCGCCTCTCACGTAGACCGCATATTCCTCTCTGCTTTTCACAAGCCAAGACCGCTGATTCTCGGGAAACCGTCGTTCAAGCCCTTGCGACAAAAGAAAGATAGCTGCCAAGCCTCCGAGGGCGGCAGCCCCAAAGGACGAATGAAGAAAAATCTGCCCGGCACTGAACAGGTTTTTCCGCCGAAACGGCTCCTCCACAAAACGCCAGCTGACCCATGCCAAAACGAGAGACAATACTGCCAAACCGATCATCAACTGATCCGAAGGGTCCGCCTCGTCTGCTATAACGCGGGCAAACGCGAATAGCGGTTGATGCCAAAGATATGCCGAATAGCTGATTAGTCCGATAAATACCGCTGGCCGTAAAGACAGGATCCGACCCACAAAAGTCTGTCCCGAAGCGCCAACCAGAATGCCAACCGTTCCCAGTACAGGAACCAGCGCCCAGATAGATGGGAAAGGCGTGCCCTCATCGAAAAACAAGATTGAAAAGAGGATAGCCAACAGGCCTACGCCACCGATAACCTCCCCAGCAACACGCCCACACGCCCCACGCTTCAATAGATAAACCGCGGCGAGCGAACCGGACAGCAACTCCCACCCTCTTGTGGGTAGTAAGTAGAATGCTGTGGCCGGTGACCGGTGGACCACGAACTCCGCTAGTGCCAAAGATGCCAGCGACACAACGACCATTGCCGAAACAAGTCCGCCCCGCCAGTACTTCCAGAACAACCACAGCACCACTGGGAACAGGATATAGAACTGTTCTTCCACGGAAAGGCTCCAGGTATGCAATAGTGGAAGCCGTTCGGCTGCTGTCGCGAAATAGTCGGCTTCGGACCAGAAAAAGAAATTCGAGACAAAGGTAATTACGGCAATCATGGATCGCGCAAAATCCCGCAACTCGTAAGGCAGCATGAAAATCGCAGCAAGTATCGCCGTCACGGTCATCACGAAAAACAGCGCTGGCAAGATACGCCTTGCTCGGCGTTCATAGAAATTAAGGATGGAAAACTGGTCAGCTTCAAGCTCTCGCATCAGAATACCAGTAATTAGAAAACCGGATATGACGAAGAATATATCCACGCCGACATATCCGCCCGGTACCCATTGCAACCCTGCGTGAAAAAGGATCACGGGCAGCACGGCGACTGCGCGCAGCCCGTCCATTTCACTACAGTAAGATAGTCCCGGAGAGCTCATCGATATTTTGAACCATTGAAACTCTCCATTTCAAGCGAAATGTTGCCCGGTGACCCCAAGAATAGCGCTGTTACATCTACAATTACCGCACTTACCGGTCTTGGCATGTATGATTACGGTCTCTCAGTTCATTGAGGCAGCCCTTGCTCGATGGCCGATCGGCTTCAGACTCCTGAATACAAGTGGTGGCGGCGTAAATGACGGAAAAACATGGCTCATTTACCCACTGCCTGTCTTTACGGGCGTCCCTTGACGCTCCCCAGCGAGGACTAATTAACGTGAATAGTTATTTTACACATAATAAAATTTAGACACTAGCGGATGATGACAGCGCGCTTATAGGTGTTTTTGTTAAATCGTTAAGCACGAAATAACTACATGACCATCAAGCAAATGAGAGACTGCCGGCGCATGCGTATGCGGTATGGCATTGACCTCCATGGGTTTCAGAGAGGTGGCAAGCACTGTCGCCTGCATTTCGAAGTCGGCTTCGTGCCCGCGCCGGTGCGGGCTCTCGTAGCTGAGATCAAGGCTTTTGCGGCCCGTAGCGACGTTGCGCATCTTAATGATGGCGACAATGCTCTCTTGCGGATCGCCGATCTGGCATGCTCGCGGCTGGCGATCGACTCTGGCGAGGGAGAGGTTGATCTGCGCTTGCTGGCAGTGCTTGGCCGTGTTTCCGAGGGCCGTGTGCGCAACTTGCTTTTAGAGACAGATGGCCCCCTTGAACACGGCCCCGATGGCGGGATCAAGGCGCTGAGCACAGCCTTTTGGTTGCAGAAGAAGAAGGGTTATCTGGCTTCCGTCTGGCAGGAAGAGGAACCTGATTTTCAGGAGGCCGGTAAGACGGCCGAAGTCGTCCCAGATAAGATGATCTTCGTACCTGTTACACGGGATGGGTCCACGTTTACACCTGACCTTCAGCGTAACAGCAGCTATCGCATTGGAGCAAAGGGAGCAGAAGAGAACCACGAAGATTTCGCCGTTGCTCTGTCACGGTTGAACGTAATGGCGGTCCCGCGGTGGCGGCGTCCAAACGACAATGGCATCTGGGGCATCGTCAGCGGTGTTGCCTGGCAACGTATCGAAAAGAAGTGAAGCAAGACATGAGCATCCCCACTGCAACCGAAATCCTGGCCCTGCTCCGAACTGCGACGCCGCAACCGACCTCCAAAGCTCCACGTGATGCGCGAGGCATCTATGGCCTCTTCGACCACACGGGCACCTTCCGCTATATCGGCTCGACCTCTTCGCGAGCCGAGACTTTCTACAAGCGCATCCATCGGCGCCACCGCACTGGTTCCGAGAACACCAGCCATTACTTCTCGTACATGTACAACACCGGACGGCTCTGGTGCCGCCGCAATGATCCTGCGACGAAATCAGACGGTGATATCGCAAAGAAACTGCGCAACGCATTTATCGCACAACACTGTGGTGCAGTGTGGGTGCCACTTCCGGATCATGCAGATATCTCCGGTCTTGAGGCGCAGGTCATCGCCCTTGCACCCGCCGAAATGATCGCTTGGAACCGGCGCGGAATGGAGCCCTACGAGGAACCAACCACACTTGTAGATGCACTGATCGAGGAGTTGCGGCTTAGCCCTGTCGAACGTGCGGCACTGTGCCGACAGCTCGAACGGTTCCGCGGCGGCGACCAGGCCGCCGCACCCGTCATCCCTGAGCCTTTCTCAGGCCCGCTTCCGATGCTCCCGGAGGGCCCGTTCCGCTTCTTTGCACTGGACGTCGAGACCGCCAACCACGATCGCGGGAGCATCTGCCAGGTGGGACTTGCCTGCGTTCGCCCCGATAATCAGATCGAGAGCTGGGTTGCCTTGGTCGATCCCGGAACCGACCGCTGGGTATTCAGTTGGCTTCACGGCATCACTGCCGACATGGTCAAGGGAGCGGCAGGTATCGAAGAAGTGCTTGCCCTGCTGGAAAAGCGGTTGGAAGGCGTTCCGGTTTATCAACATTCTGGCTTCGATCGCAGCGCTATCCGCGCAGCCTGTGCTGCGGTTGGTCGAGCAGAGCCCAACTGGAAATGGCAGAACAGTATCACCGTCGCACGAGCCGCTTGGCCAGAATTGAAAGGCAACGGCGGGCACGGTCTTGCCTCCTTGAAACAGCACCTCGGTTTGCACTTCGAGCATCATGACGCGGGCGAGGACGCGCGTGCCGCTGCAGAAGTTGTGCTACTGGCCGAGAACGGTGCAAAGGGCGTCGGAGATGTGTTTGAGGTCATTGACGTTGAAGAACACATCGTTCCAAGTTCTCCTGTGCCGGACGATCATCCTCGACGTGAACGCCGTTCTCAGGAGAACGAAACCGTATTTATGCGTCCAGTATCAACCGAGATCGTAGTGGGGCGCAGCGTGCTCACCCAGGGCAACCTTGACAACAACCATTTTTATCTGCGCGAGTTTATCAGCGCCTTCCCACCAGAGGTCATCGGCGGTAGCAACAAGGCCAGTGCTGCGCCATCTACCTTGACGATCCATTGGGGTGGCGTGGCTTCGATTGCTACCGACATTGATGGCTCGAAAAAGATTTTCCGCGATCGGTCTTGGGTACGGACCTTCTTCGAAAGGAATGCTGCGCGGCCCGGTGACACCGTCGAAATAGTCGAGACCGCTCCGCGCAGCTACCATGTGAAACTCGTTCGAGCCTGACATCGTACTAAATCAGCCTCTCCTAGGCCAAACCTGTTTTCGTAGGTAGATCCTTCGGACCTTGCTTATGATACTCGGTCGGCTGTGGCACCTTGCTCTGCCCCAAGGTGCCCCCACTGCACAAAGAGCGTACCCCGCGGGCCGGTTGACCAGCGGTGCCTGTTCAACGCCCAGTCCGTCTGATCGGCAGGGTATCATCGTGAATGCACCGGTGGCGTCAAGGTTGCCGCGGTACCGGTTAGCGACCTGCCTCGCGCAGTCTGTCACTGCCGTTTCACGTGCTCGTTGTACCCGCTTTTTCCTGAAATCGGGGTATTCGATCCCTTGCCAACATCGCGCCTGCACGGCTGCGACATTGCATCGCACCGTTCGATCACCTTGGATGTCGCTTAGGCCATGCCGAGGCGACGACAGATAACAGATACCACGCGTTTATTGAGGGATGGACAGGGGCTTTCCCGACCCGCCCCGTGCCGCAATCCAACCATGAGGTGAAATTTATACCTCCTGTTCGTCCAATTCGTCTGGAACGAACGTTTGCCAGCCGCGTTATTCAATCAATAACGAAAACTTGAAAAGACGAGGAGAATTTCAATGTACGGCATCTTCTATCTTATCGGCCTAATCGTGGTCGTACTCGCGGTTATCAATCTGATCTTTTAACGCAAGGAATTTACCATGACTAACATCAACAAAGATAGCACCGGCACCGACACTTCCATGACAGAGAAAGCCAAGGAAGCCGCAGGGTCGGCATCCGAGCAGGTGAAAGCCCACGCAAAAGACGTCGCCGACACCGTCGCAACCGAAGCCGGCAACTATGCGGGTCAAGCCAAGGATGCCGCGGCTGACGAAGTCAAGAACGTGTCATCCGCTCTGCGCACCGCCGCAGACGAAATGCGCCGCGGCTCCCCTCAGGAACGCACGTTCAGCCAAATCGCCGACGGCTTGGCAGACGCGTCCGACTCGCTGCGCGACAAAGATCTGGGCGAGATGGTCACTGCCGTTTCCGACTTTGCAAAGCGCAATCCTCTGGTGTTCTTGGGAAGCGCGGCTTTGATCGGCTTTGCTGCCACCCGGTTCGCCAAGGCCTCTCGCACTGGTTCATCGCGGGCTGACTACGGTGACCGTAACGATGACCGGATGGCGAGACCTGCCCCCGGCATCCCTTCCAGCACCGCCAATCAAGCGGGCGGCGTTCAATCTCCGGCGATCGCCCCAAACCGTGAAAGGAACAACCTATGACCACCGATCCGAATAAAACGACTGGGAGCCTGCTGAGCGACGCTCTCACTCACGTCAGCTCTCTTGTGCGTAGCGAAGTCGACCTTGCTCGTGCTGAAATCAACGACAATCTGAAAAGTGCCGGTATCGCGATTGGTATGATCGCAGGGGCCGTCGTGGTGGCATTGACCGCGCTGAATGTTCTGACTGCCGCACTTGTCGCAGCCCTTACCGAAGCGGGTATTCCCGCAGGTTGGTCGGCGCTTATCGTAGGCATCACGCTGGCAATCGTCGCCTATATCATGGTGAGCAAAGGCACGAACGATCTAAAACTCAGCAGCCTTGCCCCAACCCGTACTGCAAAAAATGTAAAGCGCGATGCGCAAGCCGTTAAGGAGGTTTATGATGACAAGTGATACACGTAGCCCCGAAGAAATCGAACGCGAGATCGAACGTGAGCGCGCCGGTTTGTCCAACACACTTGATGATCTGCAAGACAGATTTTCGGTAGAAACGCTTGCCCGTCAGTTCACCGACCAGTTCCGTGAACACGGCGGCGACATCGGCCGGTCGGTTTCTGACGCGGTCAAGCGCAACCCGGTTGCACTGGCGCTGACAGGCGTTGGTCTGGCCTGGTTGATGATGGGCGACAGGACAGGTGGCCAGCGCCATCATACTTCGGTTCGCCGGGTTCGGCATGTCGATTACGGCCACCAGCATGATGATGACCGGATGGATATGGATTACGACGGTCGCATGTCTTCGTCCAGAGGCTACGATGCCTCGAACCCGACGTCGCACCGGGCGCGTTCGCTTGGCCCACAGCCTGGCAACCCGAACAAGCCCTATTATTCCGGCCGCAACAACGACTATCAAAACACTCCTTCATGGGCGCGGGTTGACCATGACGATGACCACGAAGGCATGGGAAGCAAGCTGCGCGGTGCTGCGTCTGGCGCAGGTAGCAGCATATCGGGGGCCGCTTCAGCGACAGCCGATACCGCCCGCAATGCAGGGTCTGCTGTGGCCGGAACGGCAAAAGGCGCGGCTAGCTCGGTTTCTCAGACCGGGAAATCCATTGCTGAGGGTGCCCGTGGCATGGCCAATGACGCATCCGAACGTGCTGCGGCGTGGCGTGCGCGTCTGTCCGAAGGTACGGAACACCTGACCGAAGAAGCACGCAACCGTGTGGTCGCGGCGCGCGAAAGAGCCGTAGAGGCGCGTCGGGCCGCTGCGTCCTACAGCCGTCAAGGTCGTGATCGGGCGGTCGATATCTTTGAAGAGCAGCCTCTGATTGCCGGTGCTCTTGCAGTGGCTCTTGGTGCAGCTTTGGGTGCAGCCCTGCCCCGCAGTCGGATGGAAGACGAATATCTGGGTGAGCACAGCGACTATCTGATGCACGAAGCTGAGCGTATCTTTGACGAGGAAAAGGCCAAGCTTGGCAAAGTGGCACAAGCCGCCAAGGACGAAGCCGCCAAGATTGCTCGTGAGGCCAAGCAAAATGCCGACGACGCGGCACCTGCGGACACGGCAGCGCAAGCTGTCATGGACAAGGCGAAATCGTCAGGCAAGCGCATAGCCGACGCCGCCGAGGCAGAAGCCAAAAAGCAGAATGTAGGCGATACCAAGAAATCGTGAGCATCTGCTGATACGAAGACTATCAGCCTGCGCGTTGTGCGCGGGCTGACTTATCTACTGAGGAGGCCACCGCCATGGCACGAGGAAGACACGCAGACAGTCCCACCGAGATTCCGAAAAAAGGATGGAAGGACATAATTTTGCGTGTGAAATCATCACTTGGCTCAGATCATGTAGGTCTTATCGCAGCCGGGGTCGCGTTTTATGCATTGTTGGCAATCTTTCCGGCAATCACCGCACTGATGGCGCTAGGCGGATTGATCCTGAATCCTGTGCAGGTGGCTAACCAGCTTCAGTCTCTTACTCAGCTTATCCCCAAGGATGCTGCGCAGATTATTCTGGACCAAGCGGTTGCGGTTGCCGGGTCCCAGCAAACCGGACTTGGCTTCGCGTTTATATTAGGCCTTTTGTTGGCGATATATTCCGCGTCTAAAGGTATGGGCAGCCTGATCGAAGGGTTAAACGTCGCGTATAACGAAGAGGAAAAACGCGGGTTCATCAAGAAAACACTTTGGACCCTTGGCCTCACGCTTTTCCTGATTTTCGGTGTCTTGGTCGGCCTTTTGGCGGCCTTGGCCATACCGGCAGTGCTGAGCATCGTCACATTGCCCGGGTGGATGGAAACAGTGATGACATTTTCCGTTTGGGTGCTGCTGGCGTTGATGACCGTTTTCGGGCTGGGTGTTCTATATCGCTTTGGCCCATCCAGAGACGATGCCGAATGGGAATGGCTGACACCCGGTGCCATAGCAGCATGCGTTATCTGGATCGTGGCCTCGATCGGGTTCTCGATCTACGTCACGAATTTCGGTAACTACAATGCGTCTTTCGGGAGCATGGCCGGCGTTATCATTCTGCTGATGTGGCTGTGGATATCAGCGTTCATCGTCCTTCTTGGGGCGGAACTCAACGCCGAGATGGAAGCCCAGACGACGCACGACACGACGGTCGGACCGGACGAACCAATGGGCGAACGCGGTGCTTCCAAAGCTGACAAACTGGGCAAAGCCGTCGACTGATGTGCGGGCAAGCCAAGCCTTCGTGACAGCGTTTATGACTGGAACAGGGGTCCGTCAGTGTTTTAGATGCGCCTGCAACTGGCGCTTGGTGTGTTGTCTGCCCCACCAGGAACGGATCTGCGTGGCATAAAGCGTTTTAGGGCGGATCCGACATTCGTCGTTTTCAAACTCCAGATAGAATTGCCGCTTCGCCGCGACGATCGCGGTACTTGCAGCCGATATAGCCGCCACCTTTAGCTCCACCCGCGAGATTTCCTCGAGTTGGATTTCCTCGGCTGTATTTTGGCGGGCACGTTGCAACAGATCTTCAATGCTGCCGATATCAACCAGTTTGCCGCTTTTCAGAGGCCCCTGAAACGTGGTGGCACTGGGTGATGAAAGGTCCTCTTTGGCAATCTCTGTGCGGTCTGCAATGAAAGTTTCCCTCTCACCATCCGATGACCAGATGGTCAAAATTATCTCGAGGATGTAGATCGGCTCGAAGCCCAAATTGCTGATGAACGTTCGCGCATCCAGGCCCTGGCTTCCCCCAAGGTGAATTAAGATTTCGGTTCTGCGTTGACGCTGAAATCCTATCACAAGTATTTGCAGATAGACGATCCAGACCAAGGCGGTAATGCCGCCCACGCTCGCCTGAACCAGCGAAGAGTTTTGCGCAAGCCAGTCCCACATAGGATTCATCCATTTCCATGATAGGTTCCGGCGCTCTTCTCGAGCTTGCGCACCAGTGCGATTATTATCAGCGTCAGAACCGTTGTCATTCCGGCGATGACCCATTCGCCCAAACCGCTTGCGACGCCGACTGCCGCTGCGACCCACATACTGGCACCCGTTGTCAGCCCTCTGACCTTGCCCTGAGAAAATACAATCAACCCCGCCGCAAGGAAAGCAACGCCACTTGTGACAGCCTCGATGATACGCAGAGGGTCCATACGCACGGTGTCACCGAAATCAGACGCACGCGACAGCAATGCCAGCGTCAACAGACTATAGATGCAGGCGGCAAGGCCAATCAGCATATGGGTCCTAAGGCCCGCCGGTCTTCGGGATCTTTCACGTTCCAGCCCGATCAGGCCACAAAAGACCACCGTTGCCAGGGTTCTCGTTACCACAACGGTGACGGGCAAACCCGATCCGGCCGAAAATTCATTTATCAGATCAGTCCACATTGCGGCTCCCCTATGCAAAGTATGGCTGGCGTTTTATAAATGATCTCTGGTGCCCCACCCCCCGAGAAATCTGGGGATATATAAAGGCTGCCCTGACAGGATAATGTGGCGTATTCGGCATGTTCGGTTCCCGCATCTACAATCACGCGCCGCCCTCGCCCCGGCAAAGGTGACTTATTAGCAAAATAACATAGAACGCTGAATTTCAGGTCCAGTAGTTTTGCATCATCGAACGGATCAATGCCTGGCTTGATGGGGGACACCAGAAATACAGTAGGACTTCATGTCGCTGAATGAATATGATCGAATATAATTGAATTCGGCCCTATACTGAACAGAGACAAAAGAGGGGGCGCTTATGAGCCTTGAGAAAAATTCTTCCAGTCATGATCACGGTCATTCCCATCATCATGACCACTCGCATCTCACCGACATAGATGCCCGGGTACGGGCGCTTGAAACGGTACTCTCGGCCAAGGGCTATATAGATAGCGATGCAGTCGATGAAATCGTCCAGACCTATACAACCAAAATCGGGCCCCAGAACGGTGCGCATGTCGTAGCCAAATCCTGGTGCGACCCTGAATTTCGCGAATGGATCGAAAGCGATTCGACGGCAGCGATCCATTCGCTTGGCTACACATCACGCCAAGGCGAACACATAGAGGCTGTTTTCAACTCTGATACGCAGCACCACCTGATCGTTTGCACCCTGTGTTCTTGCTATCCGTGGTCGGTGCTGGGGCTCCCACCCGCTTGGTATAAGTCGCCGCCGTACCGTTCGCGCGCGGTCTTTGATCCGCGCGGTGTCCTGGAAGAATTCGGATTGGTCCTGCCGCCGACGACACGAATAGAGGTTCACGATTCGACGTCCGAGGTCAGATATCTTGTCATCCCGCAAAGACCGGCAGGGACCGAAGGCTGGACAGAAAGCGAATTGAGCCGTCTTGTCACCCGCGATTCAATGATCGGCACAGCGTTGGCATCAGCACCGGGTGACCGGCCATGAATGGCGGGGCTGATCTGGGTGGCATGATGGGCCTGGGGCCTATTGCAATCGAAAAAGACGAACCGTTGTTTCATGCAGACTGGGAAAAACGTGCGTTCGGTATGACCATTGCATTGGGGGCCTGCGGACAGTGGAATATCGACACGTCCAGGTATACTCGCGAAAATATGCATCCCGCCGACTATATGCTGACCCCCTATTACAAGATCTGGATAGATGCGGCTGTCCGGATGATGAAACAACGTTCGATGATTTCCGAAACCGAAATCGAAACCGGGAACGTGATTGATGCGCCCGCCGCCGTGAAACCCAAGCTGAAAGCATCGGACGTCGAAACCGTGTTATCCGCAGGCGGGCCCGCTGATCGCCCGGCCCAAGGGCATCCGGTCTGGCAAGTTGGCGACCGTATCAAGACGATAAACAACCACCCCCGCACCCATACCCGGCTTCCGCGCTATGCGCGCGACAAGGCCGGTGAAATAACCAAGGTTCACGGGTTTCACGTGTTCCCCGACAGTAACGCGTCGGGTCTGGGCGAAGACCCACATTGGCTTTATCAAGTTACCTTTACATCCCGGGACCTATGGGGAGAGCAGGGGAACGCGGCCGACACCGTTTCTCTTGATCTGTGGGAACCCTATTTGAAAGCCTTGCAATGAACCCAACAGACGCATCCAAGCTACCCGGCATCAAGCTTCAAGGGGACGAACCGGTATTTAACGAGCCATGGGAGGCTCAGGCGTTTGCCATGACGGTGAACCTACACCAAAACGGCGTTTTTGAATGGCAGGAATGGGCAGATACCCTATCGCAGGAAATCCACTCGGGAACAGTCCGCAGCTATTATGAACACTGGCTGTCGGCGCTCGAAAAAATCGTTGCCGACAAGGCGCTCACGACGATACCTGATCTTGCCGAGGTCAAATCCCGGTGGCAACAAGCTGCAATCGAAACGCCCCATGGCCAAGCCATAGTGCTCAAATAGCATACGGGATCATCGTACGATACCGTCGTGGCGCTCCCCGGGGGTGATGACAAGACCCTAAGGACCAAAGGGCCTTGTCGCCCTAGCATGTAGCGGCGGCGCCTAGGCCCGGTGTTCTGGGTTTTCGTAATCGAAACGGCAGCCGGCCTTCCAAGCGTTGCGGTCGTTGCCATGGTTCGGCAGACCTCCGGCATCTTTTAACATCCGGGCCATGTGCATCAAGTTCCACGTCATGATGGTCGCGTTGCGTTGGGTGAATTCATTGTCGAACCCGGCTGGCCCCCCTTCGACGTCATCACCATAAGATGGGCCCGGGCCGGCTTCGCCGATCCAACCACAGTCAGCCTGTGGCGGTATCGTATACCCCAAATGGCTCATCCCATAAAGAATACTGCTGGCGCAGTTTTTGATACCGTCTTCGTTCCCGGTCACCACCGCGCCACCAGTCTTGCCGTAAAAGATGCTTTGGCCCTTTTCATTCAACATACCCGACATCGCGTACAAGCGTTCTATCAGAACCCGGCACAGCGAACTTACCTCTCCTAGCCAAATCGGCGTACCGATGATCAGAATATCGGCGGCCGCGACCTTTTTCCATAACGCTGGCCATTCATCGCGGTCCCACCCGTGTTCAGTCATGTCGGGGTAAACGCCGATCGCAATCTGTTGTGCCGCCACGTGGATGTATTCGACTTCGACCTTGTTACGCGACATGATGTCCCCCGCCACGGACAGCAGCAGCTTCGTATGGGACTTTTCTTCTTCCTTCTTCAGGCTGGTGTTGAAAATAACCGCCTTAAGATCCGAAAAGTCAGTGGAATTCTCGTCGCAAAGCTTTGACTGGGTTTCATTCAGGGTCATGATGGGTCTCCTCCTGTTATGTTTCGGAAATGGGTTGCCGAACGTTGTTCAATGCATTGGTCCGGACGATGGTTTCGAGATGGTGAAATGCGCCACGGCTTGCCGACATAAATGCAGATGGTGATTGGCGATTGGGGCACCGCAATGGGCGTATATCTGCGTTTGGCCGTGGGTCATGGCGTCGACTTTGGTGTATTGGCCGTTCCTGTGCGGCGCGCCAGATATCGTTCAAGCTGCACCAGAGCGTCATATATCAATACCGCAAAAAGCCCGACAATAAGCCCGCCTTGCAGGACAAAAGCCGTGTTGTTGGTCAAAAGGCCGGCGATGATCACTTCGCCTAGCGTGCGGGCCGCTACCGTTGACCCGATCGTGGCGGTACCCAGGGCAATGACCACGGACAACCTGATGCCCGTCAGTGTCACAGGCAACGCAAGCGGCAATTCCACGCGTATCAGGCGCTGCCATCTGGTCAGCCCAAGACCTCGCGCGGCTTCCATCGTTGCAGCGGGCAGGTTCGATAGGGCAGTCATTGCATTTTCGAATATCGGCAACAAACCGTACAGGAAAAGCGCCACAAGGGTCGGCCCCGGCCCGAACCCCAAAACAGGAACCGCCAACGCCAACACGGCAACGGGGGGAAATGTCTGCCCCATATTGGCGACCGTCCGTGACAGTGGCCGGAACGATGCCCCCACCGGACGAGTCACAAAAATGGCCAGCGTCACCGCAACCACGGTGGCCGCCAAGGAGGCCACGAAAACAAGGCCAAGATGGCTAAGCGACAACGACAACAACGTAGCACGGGCATAGATTACCGGCCCGCCATTCGGTGCCAGCGGCGCAAATACCGGTATGAATAGTTCGGGCCACAGCACGAGCAGCAGCAGCAACGCTGACAGGAGCGGGCGTAGAATCATTCCGATGCTCATGCGTGCAACTCCGCACGTGCGCGGATGGTATCAAGGGTTACACGTCCTACGACGACGCCGTCGTTCTCCACCGGTACAGCTTCGCGACCAGTCCACAGGCACGCCGACAGCGCGTCGCGAAGACTGGCCTTCGTTGACAGGGCATCACCGTTTGCCGCGCCGGGTTCGACAACTTCACCAAGCGGAATTAGCGACAGCAACCGCAAGGGACGCTCCACATCGCCCACCATATTCGCGACGAATGCCGTCGCCGGTCTGGTAATGATCTCGGCTGGTGTGCCATGCTGGACAAGCTTGCCCCCGTCCATAACAGCCACGCGGTCTCCCAAGAGGATCGCTTCCTCCATATCATGGGTTACCAGCATGATCGTCGACCCGAGCTTTTGCTGTATACGGCGCAGATCTTCTTGGGCGCGGTTCCGGATGATGGGGTCGAGCGCGCCAAACGGTTCGTCCATCAGCAACAGGTCGGGCCGGGACGCCAAAGCCCGTGCCACGCCGACACGTTGCTGTTGCCCCCCGGACAATTCCGCCGGATAACGGTTGCGAAACTGCTTGGGTTCCATTGAAAACAGCGCAAGCAATTCATCCACCCGCGCGTTGATTTCGGCGCGCGACCACTTCAACAGCTGAGGGACCGCCCCGATATTTCGGGCCACCGTATGGTGAGGAAACAGCCCGTGACCCTGAATGGCATAACCGATCCGCCGCCGCAGTATATGCGGCTTGACCGACATCGTCGGTACCCCGTTGATGCGTACTTCGCCAGAGGTCGGTTCTTCCAGCCGGTTGATCATGCGTAACAACGTCGTCTTGCCAGACCCTGACGTGCCGACAATTACGGTGATCGTTCCGGTCTCGACGGTCATCGAAACGCTGTCGACAGCCTTGGTGTCTGCATAGATTTTGGTGATGCGATCAATTTCGATCATGCAGTTTCCTTCGCTGTCGGCCGCGTGAGTTCGACCAGGATATCCATCACGATCGCAGAGGCGAGCGCCAGAATAACGGTGGGCAGCGCCCCCAACAAAATCAGGTCGGTCGCAGTTTGGTTCAGTCCCTGAAACACGAACGTGCCAAAACCACCACCGCCGATCAGCCCGGCAATGACCGCTAGGCCGATGTTTTGCACCAACACGATACGCAGTCCTGTCAGGATGATCGGCAAGCCCAATGGCAGCTCTACCCGCAAAAGACGCTGTTGCTGCGTCATGCCCATGCCGCGGGCGGCTTCGACTGCGGCTGGGGGTGCTGATGCCAACCCGGCAACGGTGTTGCCCACCACAGGAAGCAATGAATACAGCACCAAGGCCAGAAATGCGGGCGCAAACCCAATACCCGCAATCCCGATCGCTTGTGCGCCCGGGACCGTGTGGCCCACCCAACCCAAAAGCGGGATCATCAGACCGAACATGGCAAGCGACGGAACCGTCTGCAAAAAGCTGAGTATCGGCAGAATAGCGGCACGCAATCCGGCGCGACGGTGCGACAAGATACCGACGGGAAATCCTATCACCGCCGCCGCACCAAGAGATCCGAAAGCCAACCCCAGATGGCGCAGAAATTCCCGATAAAAGGCGTCGCTCCGGGCGGAATATTCCCTGAGGATGGACAGGTCGGATAACAGACCGGACCACAAGACCGCACCCATCGCGCCGACAACCACGGCAAGCAATCCGCCGCGTGCCAACGGGCCGGGTGCCATCGCCAACAATGCATCTACCAACAGCAGCGAAAATATCGCGAACAAGAACCAAAAGCCCATGGCCGGTGACACTCTGGCGTATTCTCCGGCTTGATCAAGCAGCGCCGGTGCCCCCTGCATCAATACCCACAGAACTCCAACCAGCCCCAACACCGCGCCACACAGACGAAGCCGCGCGAACCGTGCCGGCAGACCAAACGCAAGACCCAGCAAGACCGCCGCAACGCCGGGCCATGTCGCCACGGGGTCTGCGACATTCCAAGCCATCACACCTTGGCCAGCAACAATCCGGTTGGCGGCCAATGTCATGAACGGCACCGTTAAGCTTAACAAACCAAGACCCGCAAACAGGACGCCCGGCGCAGACAACGCTACCCCGGACCCCCGTTCGTTTCGCTGGATGGACCCGGCGCGGGCAATCAGTCCAGCACCCCGGCCTGGGTAAGATAGTCTCGCGCCACAGCTTCGGCCGGTTCACCGCCGACCTGGATACGGCCGTTAAGCTTCTGCAACGTTGCCATGTCCAATCCACCGAAAATCGGGTTCAGCACATCGGGTATGGAAGGATATTCCTTCAGCACCTCGGCACGCACGATCGGGGTCGGTTCATAGACCGGTTGCACGCCTTTATCGTCCTCCATCACCACCAGGCCCGTGGCCCCGACACCGCCATCAGTACCATACACCATCGCGGCATTGACCCCTGAAGTGCCACGTGCCGCGGCCTGAATCGTGGCTGCGGTGTCCCCGCCGGACAGGATCACGGTTTGATCCGGTGTCAGCGTGAAACCATAGGTAGACTGCATGGCGGGCAATACGGCCGGGGATGAAACAAATTCTGTCGAAGCCGCAAGCTTTATATCGCCGCCGCCAGACACCCAAGCGCCGAAATCCGACATGGTCGTCAGGTTGTTTTTCTCTGCAACCGGCCCAGTGACCGCGATCGCCCAAGTGTTGTTTGCGGGCGCAGAATCGAGCCACGTAACGTCGTTCTGTTTGCTATCCAGTTCGGCGGCTCTTGCATGGGCTGCCTTGGCGTCCTTCCAGACATCGCTATCGGCTTCGTTGAAGAAGAAGGCGGCGTTGCCGGTGTATTCAGGATAGATATCAATCTGCTTGGAAAGCAGGGCCTCGCGGACCACCTGTGTGCCGCCCAATTGCAAACGACGCTCAACAGGAAGGCCGGCGTCTTCAAGCGCAAGCGCGATGATGTTGCCCAACAGCCCGCCTTCGGTATCAATCTTGGATGATACTGTTATTTCGGCTGCGGCCCCCGAAGCAAACAGCGTAGACAGTCCAACTGCGGCAATAATGCGTGTAATCATAATGGGTTGGCTCCTTGAATATGAGATTGGATAAATCGGTTTCTGGTACGATTGATTATTAAGCTGGCACTATTGATTATTAAGGTAGCGGCCAAAGGGCCAAAGCCAAGACCAGAGTGTCCATCCGTCAACAAATTTCTAAACCCCCATTAAATGCTCCATTGTTTCGGTGTTTCGCTGCCGCGAACGATCCGCACTAATACCTTCCTACTGTCTTACCACTGCCGTGATCCTGCCTGATTTGGCCGACATACCGTTCTTCGAAACAGATGATTGAAAAGGGGACGGCAATGGACCGCCTGACAGAAATGGAAGCATTCGCCACGGTTGTGGATCAGGGTGGCTTTACGGACGCCGCGAAAAAGATGGGAATATCAAAGTCTGCGGTTTCCAAGCATGTGTCCTCTCTCGAGGCGCGCTTGGGTGCGCGGCTTTTGAACCGGACCACACGCAGGGTCAGCCCGACCGAGATCGGCCTTGCATACTATGACCGCGCCCGCCGTGTGCTGAACGACGCAGGCGAAGCCGATGCTTTGGTGACGTCGATGCAGTCGGCACCCTCTGGCTTGCTACGGATTTCGGTCGCGACGGATTTCGGCGTAAATCATCTGTCCCCGGCATTGTCCGAATTTCTTTGCGATTTTCCGGATATCACCGTCAACATGGTTTTGAATAACCGCTATGTCGAACTTATCAGTGAAGGGTTCGATATGGCTGTGCGCATCGGAGAGCTGGAAGACAGCACGCTGCGGGCACGCAAGTTGACGGAAACCACCAAACGGATGATCGCCTCACCTGGTTATTTTGAAAGATATGGCCGGCCCGAAAAAATTGACGATCTGAACAACCACAAACTGCTGCACTATTCGAACCAGTCCAGCGGCAATATGTGGAAGCTGACCTCCCCTTCAGGTGAAAAGCGTCAGGTGCGCACAGCCGGATGGCTTTCGGTCAATGACGGGCAGTCTTTGCTGAACGCCGCGATATCAGGGCTTGGCATCGCGTACCTTCCCAGTTTTCTGTATGCTGATGCGATGGAAAAGGGGCTGGTCGAAGACGCCATTCCGGATCTGCCGTTGGAAACCCAAGGGATTTACGCAGTTTATCCGCCCGGCCGATTCACCCAGCCCAAGGTCCGCGCCTTCATTGATTTCCTGGCTCACACTTTTGCCGACAAAGGTCCTACGGACTGGTGATTTTTCCCAACCCGACACCCCCTCGGTGAACTTGATCCGAACTTTCGATCACCCCCGCTACCCATAGAGGTAGCGGGGGATTTTTTGGGATCAATTGTTGCGCGGTAACAGGACTGCTTCGACCCGCCGGTTGGCTTCGCGGCCTTGGGCGGTCAGGTTTGTCGCGATGGGTGCAAGATAGCCCATTCCATGGGCATCAAGCCGGTCGTTTGGCACCCCGTACTGCTGGACGAGACGCTGGCGCACCGATTCCGCGCGGCTTCGCGATAGTGCGATATTGGGTTCCAGCAGGCCAACGCTGTCGGTATGGCCAACCAAAACGACCTGGAACTCGGGCCTTGCCTTCAGAAAGGACGCAAGATTTTCAAGTGCGGCAAAGGTTTTATCACCCAACGAAGACGTGCCACTATCGAATTCAAGCGCGGACAACACCACGTGACCCCGATCCAGTAACCCTTGGGCAAAGCCGTTCGCGTCAGTCGCCTCCGCTGTGACTTCGACGTGGGGGGTGGCAGACGGGGCTCGGTCGCTCATGGGCACGTCGGCTTGGATGATCTGTACATAAGCTGAAGAAGTCTCGGTGCTGGTCAGAACGGTCACGACATTTTCCGGCGCGTTCGTCGTGCCCTTGATAGCGGTGACAAACTGATAGCTGCGGATATCGACGTACATGTTCGGGGCGGGCAAAGTCTCTATCGCGAAGCGAAAGTCAAAGCCGCCGCAACTGTACGCATCACAGTCCAGAATGATGGTGTATCCCTCTGCCTCAAGCTGGCTGCGGATCGGGCGCATAATTTGCAAAGGAGTGGTCCCGGCGATCTCAATTTTCCAGGCGGATCGCCTGACGTCCCCCTCAATCCGAAGCGTCCGGATCTCGTTATCCTTAAAGACAGTGACCGGTGCGGCATAGATGTCTGGGGCGGTGTCTCTTTCTGCGGTCAGCCGCGCCGAAGGCGGCAAAGACAGTTCGACAGCGCCGCCCATGTTCGCCATCAGCAGCCAGAACAGGACAGTGCGCCAGATCATCTGGATTGGGCGTGATAGGCGTCATTTGGGCGCATGTCCGTAGCGCTGGCGACGCGATTTGTCATGTTGAAGAACCCGGCCACCGACGCGATGTCAAAGATATCGCGATCCGAAAACCCGACGTCCCGTAGTGCCTGACGGTCGGCTTCCGAGGTTTTGGCACTGGCCACCGTAAGGTTTTCCGCAAACGCCAGCATCGCTGCCTGACGCGCATCCAGATCAGCGACGCGCCAGTTCATCACCATCTGTTCGCCCAGAATTGGGTTGCCCGACAGTTCTCGGACAGCCGCACCGTGCGCAGTCAGGCAATAGTAGCATTTGTTCACGGACGACACGACGACCGCAATCATCTCGCGCTCGAGCTTGGACAGGTTTGAATCGCCTAGCATCAAGTCATTGTACATTGCGGTAAACGCGTTCAGCTTATCGATATCAAAGGCATAGGCCCGCAGCACATTCGGAACCATGCCCAGCTTTTGCTGACATACATCAAAATATTTCTGGGTTGCCTCGGGCAAAGGGTCGACCATGGGCAGGTTCAGGGCGGTGGGGGCGTCATGTGCCATAGGGCAACTCCTTAATCAGCAGACTGACGATAATGATAGTCACCTACATGGGCAAAGCCCAGACTTTGGTACAGGCGGTTGGCACCGACATTCGCCTTGGTGCAAAGAACCGCCAAGCGATCGGCGCCCTGCCGTTCAGCCCAGAATGCCGCGCGACGCATCAACCATTTCGCGACGCCCTGCTGGCGCTGGTGCTCAAGAACTTCGACAGCATGCACCATGCAGACCCCATCATGGATCGCGGCGAATGCGACACCGCCGGGCATTTCGTTCCAGCGGGTCAGGATCGCCGTCTTGGTTTTGGCGCGGTGCATGACCTTGATACGTTCGGGGCCGATGCCGCCTTTGGCCCAGATTTCCAGCATGATCGCCAGCGGTTCCCAGATGTCAAAGGCCGTGACCCGAGGGATCGGCACGTCGGTCAGCTGTGCCACAGGGGCGACATACAGGTTGACCGGATCGACAATAGCATAGCCCCGCGCCGCAAGTTCGGCGTCCAGGGGGTCATCCCCGCTGCGGATCATGAACAACGGACGCTGACCCATCGCGCGCATCGACGTTTCGGCCTGTGCGATGTCGGTATCGGGGCCTGCGATCGTTGCGGCTGACACGCGTTTGCCCCCGCCCTGGCCGTCGCGCAAGGTCCAACCGCCTTCGGTCCAGAGTCTTGCGGCGGGCCATGTGTGGTCGATGACCTGATAAAGCCGCTCCAGATCAGTCAAGGAAACACCTGCGCGAGCTTCGCCATCGCCGCGTCAACCTCGGCCTGATCATTGCCGCGGATCACGATATGCGCGCCGTATTTGCCGTCTTTCTGGAAGGGGTAGGACCCGATAGAGAGGTTGGGATAGGCGTTCGCCAACTCTCCCAACGGTCCGGCGATGTCGCCTTCGCCCCGTTCGATGCGATGGGTGGCGCTGATCAGGGGGGCCCCACCGGTCAGGGTTGGCAAGACGCTGGCGACCATCGCCTCGAACACGGCAGGGACGCCGGCCATGACATAGACGTTTTCGAGTTTGAACCCCGGCGCGGCGGACACGGGGTTGTCGATCAGCGTGGCATCATCGGGGATACGCGCCATGCGCAGACGGGCGATGTTCAGCTCTGTCGCGCTTTTGGCGTAATGTTCGGCCAGAATGGCACGGGCATCCTCGCGCACGTCGATATTCTTGTTAAAGGCCGCAGCAATGCAATCAGCGGTGATGTCGTCATGGGTCGGCCCGATGCCGCCGCTTGTGAAAACGCTGTCATAGACCTTGGCCAATTGTTGCACGGCGGCGATGATGGTGCCGTTTTCATCCCCCACCACGCGCACCTCCTTAAGGTCGATCCCGACACGGGTCAACTGCCCCGCCAGATGGTGCATGTTTGAATCGCGGGTACGCCCCGACAGGATTTCATCGCCGATGACGATCATCGCAGCAGTGGGGTTGGGCATGGCTGTCTCCTTGAGGGGCCGTTGATTGAGGTATAGGTCACACCCCATGCGCTTTCAAACCGAACTTGTCCCCGCCCGCCTGATCCGCCGCTACAAACGGTTTCTGGCCGATTGTCAGCTTGAGGACGGCACCGAGGTGACGGCCCATTGCGCCAACCCCGGATCGATGATGGGGCTTGCCGACCCCGGCATGAAAATATGGCTCGAGCCGAACGATGATCCCAAACGCAAGCTGAACTACGGCTGGCGGCTGGTTGACCACGAGAACGGACATTTCACCGGCGTCGACACCGCCCTGCCGAACCGCGCAGTCAGGGCAGCACTCGCCGATCGGAAAATCGGTCCGCTTGCCGCCTATGGCACCGTGCGCCCCGAGGTAAAGTACGGTGAAAATTCGCGAATCGACTTTCTGATGACCGAGAAGGGCCTGCCGGATGCCTACGTCGAAGTGAAATCAGCGACCCTGTCGCGCACCGCAGGGCTGGTCGAGTTTCCCGATAGCGTAACCGCACGCGGTGCCAAACATCTGGCCGAACTGGCGCAAATGGCGCGCAGTGGGCACCGTGCCATACTGCTCTATCTGGTGCAGCGCACGGATTGCACCGCATTCTCAGTGGCCGCTGACATTGACCCGGCCTATGCGGCGGCCTTTGCCAGTGCAGGTGGCGCGGGGCTTGAAACTTTGGTCATCGGGACCCGGATCAGCCCCAAAGGCGTTGCACTTGCCGAACCCCTCGCCTTAATTGACCGACCTGACTGGCACTTGGCCGAAAGTCGCGATAGGTAACTAGGAAATTATTTGTTGGAGATACCGGTGATGAACGAACACCGAGGACGCCAGACCAAAGACGGCATTCGCATTTACGACCCCTCGGATTTCGCCGGTATGCACACCGCTGGCAAGCTGGCGGCGCAAATCCTTGATGACATCGCCGAACATGTCTTTGTCGGCCAGACTACCGGCGCGATCGACGGTGTAATCACGCAAATGGTCGAAGACGCAGGTGCAAAATCTGCCACTATCGGCTATAAGGGATATCAGCACGCCAGCTGCATTTCGCTTAATCACGTGGTCTGTCACGGCATCCCCGGCGACAAAAAGCTCAAGGATGGGGACATCCTGAACATCGATGTCACTGTGATCGTCGACGGCTGGTTCGGTGACACATCGCGGATGTATGTGGCGGGCAAGCTGTCGCGCAAGTCCGAGAGGCTGATCGAAGTCACCCACGATGCGCTGATGCGCGGGATCGAAACGGTGAAGCCGGGCAATACCTTTGGCGATATCGGCCACGCCATTCAAAGCTTTGTCGAAGCTCACCGAATGAGCGTCGTCACCGATTTTTGCGGCCATGGGCTGGGGCGGGTATTTCACGCGCCGCCGAATGTGTTGCACTACGGTCGCCCCGGCACCGGAGCTGTGCTGGAGCCGGGGATGTTTTTCACGATTGAACCGATGGTCAATCTGGGCCGCGCCGAAACCAAGGTGCTTGCCGATGACTGGACTGCCGTCACCCGTGACAAATCACTGTCCGCCCAATTCGAACACTCCATCGGCGTCACCGAGACCGGGTTCGAGATATTTACCCTGTCACCGGGAAATATGTTCCACCCAACCTATAGCCGGGACTGACCCCCTCAGGTCCGGCCCCCTCAGGTCCGGCGTTTTATCATCTTTTGTTCGATGACGGCCCAGATGACGCTGCCGGCATAAGCAAAGCAGCAGATAACCAGCGTCGCCCATGGGAAGCTGACCAGGCTTGCTATGAAGCCCGTAAAAAAGATCAGGAAATATGTAACGTTCGCCCGTGAAAAGCTGACCGACTTGAACGACCAGGTCGGGATGCGACTGACCATGACCCACCCCACCAGGACGATGTACAACGCTGTCAACGCATCGGGCATGGCCGCGCCGGGACCGAAAGCATACGGCAGATAAATCGGGAGCATGACCAGCATCGCGCCCGCAGGCGAGGGTACACCGGTAAAATAGCCGCCATCATCCAGCGGATCCTTGGTGCGCGAATCTACGTTGAACCGGGCAAGCCGCATGACACAACAAATCGCGAAGACCAGCACGCTTAGCCAGCCGGCCCGGTAGAAATCCTGCAGCCCCCAAAAGTAAACGACCAGCGGCGGCGCGACCCCGAAATTCACAAAATCGGCAAGGCTGTCGAGTTCGGCACCGATTTTACTGTCGCTCCCCAAATACCGCGCTGTACGCCCGTCCATCCCATCCAGAATCGCCGCGACCGTGATCAGCATGACGGCGAGCGAGAATTTACCTTCGGCGGCAAAGCGGATCGCGGATATCCCCGCGCAAATCGCCGCGATGGTCAGCATGTTGGGCAACAGCTGAAGCAGTGAGAATTCGGTCTTGCCTTTGTCAGTTGGAACGGGCGACTGATCGGTCATTTATGACAGCTCCGCCAGAACGGTTTCGCCGGCAACCATGGTTTGGCCGATGCTGACGCGCGGCTCCACGCCTTGCGGCAAATACACATCCAACCGCGATCCGAAACGGATCAAGCCGAACCGCTGCCCCGCCTGGATATGCGCACCTTGCTTGGTAAAGCAAACGATGCGTCGCGCCACCAGGCCAGCGATTTGCACCACCGCGATGTCGCGACCGTCTGCCATCTGGATGCGCAGGCTGTTGCGTTCATTATCTTCGCTGGCTTTATCCAAGGACGCGTTGAAAAATTTGCCGGGCCGATAGGCGATCGCGGTAACCTCGCCCGCGACCGGAGACCGGTTCACGTGGCAGTTGAACACATTCATGAAGACGCTGACCCGCGTCAACGGCGTGTCCGCCATCCCCAGTTCAGCAGGCGGAACAGCGGGTTCTATCAGCGATATGATGCCGTCTGCCGGGCTGATTACAAGGTTGTCACCCTTGGGTGTCACACGTTCGGGGTCGCGAAAGAAATAATAGCACCATACGGTGGCACCGACGCCAATCCATCCCAAGATCTCTGCCACAAGGAACAACACCACAGTAATGGCAGCAAAAATAGCCACGAACTTGCGCCCCTCGGGGTGCATTGGCTTGATAAAGGTGCTGGTCATACTTAGGCCCATGGCGGTCTATTCTCCTGTAAAGTCATTCCTTAGCACATATGCGCCAACGCAGGGAATGCAAAGCGTCAACCGTACCTGCGCCATCACGCCACGCCAAGCAGCGTGATCCATGTGTCGCCGTATTTACGTTTATCCAGTCGGGCAAACCCGTCCGGGGCATCCATGGCGGCGTTTTCTTCCCACACGACCATCGCATCCGGGCCCAGCCATCCGCCAGCCAGCGCTTTGGTCAACGCAACCTTTCCCAACCCCTTGCCGTATGGGGGGTCCAGAAAAACCAGATCAAACGGAGCCGCGATCCAGCCGCCGAGGTTTGTCGCATCCGTCCGCATGAGAGTGGCCGACGCTTCGACCCGCAACTTTTTGATGTTCTCTGCAATCAGCTTTTGGCCGACGCGACCGTTTTCCATGAAGACAGCTTCGCGCGCACCGCGCGAAAGCGCCTCGAGCCCCAATGCGCCGGTACCCGCGAATAGGTCCAGCACACGCGCGCCATTGATAACATTATGGTGGGTCAGCATGGAAAACAGGCTTTCGCGCACGCGATCGGATGTCGGGCGCAGATGCGCTTCCTCGTCACCTTTCCCCACAGCGGCAAGCTGAGTCCCGCGGTGCTTTCCTGCGATGATCCTCATGATTTCAACAGGGCTTTCATGTCGGTATCGGGGTTCTCGACCAAAGCAGGTGCCGGGGATTTTCCCGCTTCGATCAGGCGACGGCCGATCATGAAGCCGCGCGGGTCGTTCATGGCGTCGACGGCAAGCAGTTCGTCGCCGCGGTAATACCAGAACGCGATGCTATCGGCATCGGTGCGCCGGGTGATGACGCGATCATATCCTGAGTTCAGCCCGGCAATTTGCAATTTCACGTCATATTGGTCGGACCAGAACCATGGTTTTGCCAGGTATTCCCTGTCATCCCCCATAATGTTTCCGGCGACACATTCTGCCTGATCAATGGCGTTGGGCACAGATTCCAGCCGGATTCTCTGGCCCCGATATGGAAACGAGGCGCAATCCCCCGCAGCCCACACATGCGGTGCCGAGCTACGCCCGTAAGCGTCGGTCTTGATGCCATTGTCGATCACGATACCCGCGGCATCCGCCAGTTGGGTTGCAGCTTCGATGCCCACGCCGACGATGACGAAATCCACGGCCAGCTCGCTTCCATCCGACAGCACTGCACCCGTCACTTTGGTATCTCCCGAGAGACGCTCCAACCCCACGCCTTCGCGAATATCGACCCCGTGGGACGTATGCAAAGCCCGAAAAAAATCCGACGTTTGCGGTGCTGCGACCCTTTGCAGAATACGGTCGCCCATTTCGACCAATGTCACCTTGAGGCCCAGCTTGGCAGCGACTGATGCGGCTTCCAGACCGATATAGCCCCCGCCGACGATCAACACCCGCGCGCCTTCGGTGAAACGCGGGCGCATCGCATCGACATCGGCCAGACCCCGCACCACATGCACCCCATCCAATGTGCCGCCGATCCGGGCGGGCAAGCGCCGCGGCACAGACCCGGTGGTTAACACTAATTCATCATAGGCGAAGGTTTGGCCGGCGGCGCGGACGGTTTGCGCAAAGGTGTCGATTGTTTCGACAGTGGTACCCAACATCAGGTTAATCCCGTTTTCGGCATAGAAACTTTCCGGACGCAGAAATAACCTTTCCAATGCCATCTCGCCCAGAAGATAGGCTTTGGACAAAGGCGGACGTTGATAAGGCGGTACGGCTTCGGTACCGATCAGGGTGACCTCGCCGGCAAAGCCGGTGTTGCGCAGCTTGGCAACGCAGGACGATCCTGCCTGTCCTGCCCCGATCACGACCACATGTTTCATCGCTGTCCCCTTCGAAAAAACCGTTTTCCTGCCTGCTGCAAAGCCTATATCTTTAGCCAAGACAAACGCAATGACATGAAAGGTCACGCATATGACGATTTCCCAAGGTGATACGTTGCCCGACGCAACGCTGGTACGCATGGGCGAAGACGGCCCTACCGCTGTGCAGATGTCGGATAAGCTGAAGGACCGCAAGGTCGTTGTCTTTGCCGTTCCCGGAGCGTTCACACCGACCTGTCATTCGGCACACGTACCCAGTTTTGTGCGCAACAAGGACAAGTTCGATGCCAAGGGCGTCGACGAAATCATCTGTATCTCTTGCAACGATCCGTTTGTGATGCAGGCCTGGGGCGAAGCAACCGGTGCCAACGCTGCGGGCATCACCATGCTTGCCGACGCCAACAGCGAATTCACCAAAGCGATCGGGATGGACTTTTCGGCTGCTCCGGCTGGGCTGATATCACGTTCCAAGCGTTACGCGATGCTGGTTGAAGATGGCAAGGTCACGTTGTTCCAAGCCGAGGAAAGCCCCGGTGTCTGCGACCTGTCCGGCGGCGAAGCCTTGTTGGACAACATGTAACCCCCAAGGGGGATCGCACTATGAAACACAAAACGCAGCCTCGGCGTATGAGGCTGCATTTTTATTCCGGGGGGCGTGGCTGCGCTATTTCGCATCGCCCATCAGCCCGTCCATCTTGCGTGCCAGCTTGGCATCAAGAGAGCTTAGCCCGTCGACGTCATGGGTGATAAGCGTGACCACCACCTTGTTGTAGACGTTGCTCCATTCGGGATGGTGGTTCCATTTTTCTGCCCAGATCGCGGCGCGGGTCATCCAGCCAAAAGCGTCGGCAAAGTCATTGAAGACAAAAGTCTTGGTTATCCCGTCACGGTCATCTGTCATTTCCCAACCCGTATTAAACAGCGGTGCCAGTACAGTTTTACGTGTCTCTTCGCTCAGCTTTTCGCTCATTGTTGTTCCTCGATTTCAGCTCTTTTGAACGGGCCATATTCGGTGAGTATGTCGATCTCTTGGTCAACGGCGGCCCGCTCCTGTGAAAGATAGTCTGCGACGGCACGCATGAAACCCTCCTCTCGTATCCAATGCAAAGACCAAGTAGGTCTCGGCAGATAACCGCGAGCCAGCTTGTGTTCGCCCTGCGCACCGGCCTCCACGGCGGCCAGTTTCCACGCGATGGCGATGTCGATGGCCTGATAATAGCACAGCTCGAAATGCAAGAAAGGGTGGTGTTCAGTGCATCCCCAGTACCTGCCATAGAGCGCCTGCGCGCCAATGAAATTCAACGCACCCGCAACCCACGCACCATCGCGCTTTGCCAAGACTAGCACAATGTCGTCGCGCAAGTTTTGCTGAGCGATATCAAAGAACTGCCGCGTCAAATACGGTGTCCCCCACTTTCTTGCCCCGGTGTCTTGATAGAACTGCCAGAATGCATCCCAATGCGCAGGTTGGATGGCATCCCCGGTCAACACTTCGATTTCGCCGCCAAAGCGCTGCGCCTGCTCTCTTTCCTTGCGTATATTCTTGCGCTTGCGAGAGCTGAGCGTGGACAGGAACCCGTCGAAATCTTCAAACCCGTTGTTTCGCCAATGAAACTGTTGGCTTTTTCGGACCAATAGACCCAGATCCTCACCTGCCTGGGCTTCGGCTTGGGTGCAAAACGTGATGTGCAGGGATGACAACCCGTTGTTATCCGTAAGCTGTACCGCCCCCTGCACCAAAGCCGCCATTCCGGAACCTTCAAAACCGGGGCGCACCAGAAAGCGCCGACCAGTGGCCGGAGTATGCGGAACAGCGATTTGCAACTTGGGATAATAGCGCCCGCCGGCACGTTCCAGCGCATGCGCCCAACTGTGGTCAAAGATGTATTCGCCCTGGCTGTGAGACTTTGCGTACATCGGGGCCACCGCGATAACCTGGCCACCGATAGCGGCGCTAAGGTACTGCGGTTGCCAGCCGGTCCCCGGACCGACGCTCCCGCTTTGTTCGAGCGCGGACAAAAAACGATACGTCGTAAAAGGGTCGTTCGGACGCACACCGGGTTTTGCTTCGGGGCATGCGCAGGCATCCCACTCGGCTTGACCAATATCGGCAATCCGAGGGGAAATTCTTATTTCGACTTCTTGTGCGCTCATCCCGACCTTCCGATTGCCTAGCACCTTATCTGTGGCCGCGACGGTCAGCTTCAAGAAGAGAGCGGAGCTGCATACCCTTCAAAGGTGATATTATCAGCGAATTCCCGCGCCGACATTTCCGCCTCGAGGCTACGGACGGTCCAGCAACAGACCATCGCGCCCTGACGGCGGAGCTGGGCAACCCGGTCGCGCGCAAGGTCATCAACTTCGTGGCTGATGAAACTTGCACCGGTGGCGTCGTAATCTGGAATTTCGCGCAGCCGATCACAGGTCGCCTTCGGCAGCGGCCAGTCGTCGTAACAATAGGCGCTGGTCACAATGCCGCGCGGAACTTCGGGGATCAATTCAGCCATCCGCCCAACCGCATGCGGGTTAAACGACATTACCGCGACGTCGCCGCGATATCCGCGCAGCGCTTGTGCCGTGGCCCGTTCGAGAGGACCAAGATCGTCGCCCATTGCACCGTCCTGATCCTTGATCTCGACCAACACAGGGGCGCGGCCCGCGATCTGGTCCAGCACGGCTTCCAACGTCGGGATCTTGTCATTACCCCCTTTAAGGGTCATGCGCCCCAGCTCGGCCGCGTCCAGCAGCCGCACGGCACCCTTTTCGTTGGTCAAGCGATCCAGGGCATAGTCGTGAAACACCACCGCGGCGCCGTCGCGGGTCAGTTGCACGTCCAATTCAATGCCATACCCACGGCTGATCGCGGCTTCAAATGCGACAGGGCTGTTTTCCGGACGACCCGCGCCGAGATCATGCAAACCACGGTGGGCAATGGGTTGGGTGTAAAACGCTGATGGCAGGGTCATTTGATTTCGAAGATACCTTCAATTTCAACGGCCACGCCCAATGGCAAGGATGCTGCCGATACCGCAGACCGTGCGTGACGCCCCGCATCGCCCAAAGCCTCGACCAGAAAGTCGGACGCACCATTCACCACTTTGGGTTGATCCGTGAAGTCCGCGGTCGAATTGACGAAAGCTGTCAATTTGATCACGCGCACAAGTCTTTCGATGTCACCGTTACAGGCGGCCTTTACCTGCGCCAACAAGCTGATCGCGCAGGTTTTCGCTGCGGCGGCGCCGGCGTCGACGTCCATGTCCTGGCCCAGTTTGCCGGTGATAAATCCGTCTGGTCCACTGGATATCTGGCCCGACACATAGACCGTGCTGCCGGTTACCACGAATGGCACATAATTTGCGGCAGGAGCCGGGGCATCTGGCAACGTGACCCCAAGATCGTTCAAGCGGTTGGTGATGCTCATGATTTTCAGTCCTTTAAAATAACTGCGGTACTTTTGCAGGACGATAGCGGGGGCTTTCGCAAACGGAAAGGGCCATCGTCATTATTGCCATAGTGGCTAAGGCGAAACGCCGCACCCGTAAACATATATTGCTAATTCAGCTCATCGTGCCCATAAGGAGCCGAGTTTGGTTGGTTTCCAAGGAATTGCATCGTGTCGTTAGGCAATATCAAAAGATCTTCGCCGCGTGCGCTGATTGTCATCGCATTGATCGCCGGCCTCGCCGGGTGTAGCGGCGCTGGCCGCGTCCAACCGACCGGCATCAACGATCCGCACGAACAGAGCAATCGCAAGGTCCACAATTTCAACAAGAAACTGGCCGGATCCGGAAACGGGAGCGGCCTTGCGCACGCCGTGCCTATGGGAGTGCAAACGGTCGTTCACAATATTGCCGAAAACCTCTCGATGCCGCAGGTCGCCGTGAACAGCGCCTTGCAGGCCGATGTAAAAGGGTTCGGCATAGCGTCCTACCGCTTCCTTACCAACACCGTGCTTGGGGTTGGCGGGATCGCGGACGTTGCATCGGAATTCCAAATTCCAAAGCATGACACCGATTTTGGTGAAACGCTTTATGTGTGGGGCGTCGGTGAAGGTTCATACTACGAGCTGCCGTTTGTCGGCCCCTCGACAGGTCGCGACGTTGCGGGCCGGTTTGTGGATTTGTTCACCAACCCACTATCTTATACGCTGCCGCGGCCCGAAAAATATGTCGGTACCGTTACTAAATTTGCCGATAGCGTGTTCAAAAACAGCCGCCGCAGCGATGCCATTAACGACGTGCTAGAAGGCAGTACTGACAGCTATTCGCAAGCAAGATTGATTTATCTGCAAAAACGTCGGTATGAATTGTCTCGGCGCACCGGAGCCCCCGTAACTTACGATGACCCATATTTGCAATAAGATGAACAGACGCGCATTTGGCGGGGGAGCGTTGGCCATCGTGCTGGCACGCCCTGCTCTTGCATTAAACGCAGATGACGCCACGGCCTTCATCAAACGGCTTATCGGCGACATCTACATCGTCATAGACAGCGGCGCGCCCGAGGCTGCAATGATCCGTCAGTTTGAAGAGTTGTTCGTCCGATACGCCGACGTCCAAATCATGGCGCAATACGCTCTGGGGGTGGATGCCCGCAGCGCCACCGCCGAACAGAAGTCAGCGTTCAATGCAGCATTTGCCGGTTATATTGCCAAGAAATATGGCAAGAGATTCCGGCAATTCATTGGCGGCCGGATCGAAGTGGAAGGTGCGCGCAAGATCAAGGCTGGCTTTGAGATCAAAACCACTGCGTATCTCAAGGGCGAAAATCCGATCGAGGTCATCTTTTTGGTATCGGACAAGTCTGGGGAGCTTCAGTTCTTCAACATGTTCCTGGAAGGCGTCAACCTGTTGCTGACCGAACGCAGCGAGATCGGATCCATGTTGGACATGAGCGGTGGCGATCTGAATGCCACGATACACGAGTTGAACAAGGCAGGCTGACCGGGCCGAACCCGAGTTCATTACTGCACTTCGTCCTTTGTTTTCCTAGGTCTCAAGCCATGCATGCCCCGTCGCAACGGCATGCATGGCTTATGTTGGTTTATCTTCCGAAAATATCGCGCAGCACCTGATCAATGATCCCAAGCGGGTTCTCGCGCTGCTGTCTGCGGACCGGCTGGCGTTCTGGTTTGGGCTCAGGGGCTTGCACCACAGCCGGGGCCGGTACGATCATCGGCAACGGCGTGTTGGGCAGCCCTTCGTGAACACGCACCATGACCTCGCGCCAGATTTCTGTTGGCAGACCACCACCCGATACCCCGCTAAGAGGTGTGTTATCGTCATAGCCCATCCAGACGCCGGTAACGTAATCGGCAGAGAATCCGATGAACCACGCATCCCTGTTGGCCTGCGTCGTGCCCGTTTTTCCTGCCAGCTCGCGCCCGCCGAATTGTGCCCGCTGGCCTGTACCCTCTGATACGACTTTCGACATCATATAAACCAGTTGCAGCGCTGCATCCTCTTGGATGACCCGTTCGCCGATGCCGCCGCCCGTACCCATCAACGGTTCGCTGTCCCCCTGAAGCGAAAGATCAATCAAACCGTAAGGTTTCACCGAAGACCCCCCGTTCAGGATACCTGCATATGCCCCGGTCATTTCAAGCAAGGTGCTTTCGGACGCACCAAGCGCCAGCGCAGGTCCAGCCGCCAGATCACTTTTGATCCCGAATTGCTCGGCGACGCGGCTGACAACTTCACGGCCGACACTTTCGGACAGCTTGACCGCCGGAATGTTGAGCGAATCCTTCAATGCCGTGGTCAGCGTCACCTTACCCTTGAAGTTGCTGGTGTAATTCTTGGGACACCATTCACCCGAGCCGGGAATATTCAGACAATACGGCGCGTCGTCGATCAGGTCGTTGGGTGAATACCCCAGATCAAGCGCCGCCGCGTAGACGAATGGCTTGAACGCCGACCCCGTTTGCCGCATCGCTTGGGTGGCGCGATTGAATGCGCCCGCGACCTTGGTCTTGCGCCCGCCGACCATGGCCCGCACGGCACCATCGGCGGACATGACGACGACTGCCGCCTGTGCTTTCGACCCTTCGCGAACCTTGCTCTCGAAAACCGATTTCAAGCCAGCCTCGGCTGCTTGCTGAATTTTTTGGTCAAGCGTGGTTTTGATAATCACGTCTTCGGTGGTGTTTCGGGTGAAAAACTCCGGGCCCGAGGACATCACCCAATCGGCGAAATACCCCCCGGCTTCTGCCTCTGCGGCTTCTGACAACTCTGCGGGGTTGGCGATCGCGCTGTCCGCTTGCGCTTTGGTCAGATAACCTTGGTCTTGCATCAGGCGGATGACCGTCGCAGCCCGGTCCTGCGACCGGTCAAGATTGTTCGTCGGAGCAAGTGTGGTGGGGGCCGTCAGCAACCCTGCAAGCATCGCCCCTTCGGCAGGTGACAAGGCGGACGCAGGTTTTCCAAAGAAGCGCTGCGCAGCGGCCTCTGCCCCGAACGCTCCGCCACCCATATAGGCCCGGTTCAGATAGATCGACAGAATATCGTTCTTGGAGTATTTGGCTTCCATCGCCATGGAAAAGATCGCTTCCTTAGCCTTGCGCGACAACGAGGTGCGGCGGCACTCGGCCTCGTATTCTTTTTCGGTTTGCCCGCTTGAAGCGTCGTAAGGTTCGCCCAGGCACAACAGCTTCGCGACCTGTTGGGTTATCGTCGACCCACCGTGACCCGAGAGCGGTCCTCGGCCTTCACTCAGGTTGATCTTTATCGCCGAAGCGATGCCGCGCGGACTGACCCCGAAGTGCTGATAGAAACGCTTGTCTTCGGTCGCGATCACGGCATCCCGCAAAGCGGGTGACACGCTATCGGCCGTTACGATCCCGCCGAATTGGTCGCCCCGCCAAGCAAACACTTCGCCATAGCGATCCTTCAGGGTAACTGACCCGCGCGCGCGACCATCAAGCAAAACTTCGAGAGGCGGCAATGTCGTGTAGAAATAGCCAACCGCCAGAGCCAGCATCAACACCGCCACCGCGGTGATGCGCCATGTAATCGTCCAGATCAACCGAAACACCCAACGCACCAATGCACTAAGCAAGCCGATCGGCCCTTTGCGTCGGGATGGCGTGCCACGCCCGCCCCGGCGCTTTGCGGGTGTCTTTGTCGACTTTCGGCTTGAAGCGGCCGTCTTAGTCGAAGCCGCACTTTTTGATGTACGGCGCCGGTCAGCGACCAATGGGCGCTTTCGCTTGGATGAATCACTCATTGGGCTGCTCGCTCTGCCATTCGTTCGTGCCTTTTAACCTGTGTAACCGGGATTGTTTAGCGCTGAGCGCCGCAAGTTGGATCTATTATGTGATCATTTTTTGTGCGCTTTTTGGTGTGTGCTCTATTTTTATGCACATGTGGCGCTTTTGGATTTCCCCCGCGCAGTCTCACCTTCCATAAACCCTCCCGGCTCCGCTTTCCTGTTGAAACATCTTGCAGGGAAATGCCTGCCAAGCAGCAGAGGGACTTATAGGTGAAACTCATCATTGCAACAATCAAGCCGTTCAAGCTGGAGGAAGTGCGCGAAGCACTGACCGACGCGGGTGTGCGCGGCCTGATGGTGACAGAAATCAAGGGCTTTGGAGCCCAATCCGGACACACCGAAATCTATCGCGGTGCCGAATATGTCGTGAATTTTGTGCCCAAGGTAAAGCTCGAACTGGTCGTGGCCGATGCACTGTCCGATCAGATGGTCGAAACCATTACCCGCACTGCCCATACGGGCAAGATCGGCGACGGCAAGATCTTTGTCCTTGATGTCGAACAGGCCGTGCGCGTCCGCACCGGCGAAACTGGCGAAGACGCCATCTGACCCCCTTACACCCAAGGAAACAACGAGATGAAACCACAATATCTGATACCTTTGGCTGCGGCCACGGCGCTATTGCCGAGCTGGGGTTTCGCACAAGATGCACAATTCGCAACATCTGCCGAGACCGCTTTTATTTTCAACACTTTGCTATTCCTGATCGGGGGGTTTCTGGTTTTCTGGATGGCCGCTGGGTTCGCGATGCTGGAAGCCGGACTGGTCCGCTCCAAGAACGTGACAACCCAATTGACCAAGAATATCGCGCTCTTTGCGCTGGCTGCCATCATGTACTGGCTGGTCGGGTATAACATCATGTACCCCGGGGATAACTGGATCCTGCAAGGCGTCTTCGGATCAATTGCGCCCAAGGATATCAAGTCTTCCATCGATGCGGGCGGCTATTCGAACGCGTCGGACTTTTTCTTCCAGTTGATGTTCTGTGCGACGACGGCATCCATCGTTTCGGGAACCCTGGCAGAGCGCATCAAGCTGTGGCCGTTCCTGATCTTCACCCTCGTGCTGACCGGGTTTATCTATCCGATCGAAGCAAGCTGGCAGTGGGGCGCGGGATGGCTCTCCGAGATCGGTTTCAGTGACTTTGCTGGGTCCACGCTTGTCCATGCTGCCGGCGGTTTCGCCGCGCTTGCCGGAGCTCTGATTTTGGGACCGCGTATTGGCAAGTACAAGGATGGTCGGACGATACCGATGCAAGGTTCGAACCTGCCTTTGGCAACACTGGGAACGTTCATTCTATGGCTGGGATGGTTCGGCTTCAACGGCGCGTCGCAGCTTGCGATGGGTACGATGGCGGATGCCGACGCTGTCGCACAGATCTTTGCAAACACCAATATGGCCGCGGCGGCCGGGGCGATTTCGGCGCTGGTGTTGACCCAGATCATGTACAGGAAGGTCGACCTGACCATGGTACTGAACGGCGCGCTGGCCGGGTTGGTATCGATCACTGCGGGCCCGCTTGACCCGACGCTGTTCGGCGCGCTGTGGATCGGTGCGATGGGCGGTGTGATCGTGGTGTTTGCGGTACCGTTTCTGGATAAGCTCAAGATCGACGATGTGGTGGGGGCGATACCCGTGCACTTGATCGCCGGTTTCTGGGGTACACTGGTTGTTCCGGTCTATACTGAGGGCACTTCCTTCGTGACCCAGATCATCGGCTTTGTATCTATCGGTGCGTTCGTGTTCATCGTGTCTGCCATCGTCTGGGCCGTTTTGAAGGCGACAATGGGGATACGTGTCAGCGAAGAAGCTGAGATTGCCGGGCTTGATGTATCAGAGCTTGGGATGGAAGCGTATCCGGAATTCTCAAAGAGCTAGGACCGTTGATGTCCATCGATCTGGCCCGGGCATCACTGCCCGGGCTTTTTGCATCCAACGGTCACATCGTTAGGGTTTCGACACGAGATATAGATATTGGCGATACCACGCGCCGGGTGATGTCGCGCATTGAGTATTTAAGAAAGGGTGAAGGTTTAAGTCAGATACCGACGTCGATGATCGCTTTTGCGAGGATGGGCACAGTCTGGCTGTTCAACCCTGCAATATTCATCCGGCTGTCACCGACCATGTAGATCCCGTGATCGGTGCGGAGCTTTTCCACCATTTCAGGCGACGCACCGAGGCGCGAGAACATGCCACGATGTGCCGCCAGGAAACCGAACCTGTCCGAACCGGAGCGGTTTTGCAATTCTTGCGCCAACTGGCTGCGCAAGCCGAGCATCGTGGTCCGGATGTCTTCGAGTTCTGTCATCCAGTCAACGCGCAGGGTATCATCATTGAGGATCATTGTGACGAGCCGCGCACCATGATCCGGTGGGAAACTGAAGTTCTGACGGTTGAGAAACGCCAATGTGCCCTGATTGAGCCTTTGCGCCGACGTGTCCGAAGAAAGCGCCATCAGGACGCCGGTGCGTTCGCGGTAGATACCGAAATTCTTGGAGCAGCTTGCAGCGATCAGGCATTCCGGAACGGCGGCCGCGACCTGCCGGGTCGCGGCGGCATCGGCAAGCAACCCGTCGCCAAAGCCTTGATAGGCGATATCGACCATCGGGGTTGCGCCGGTATCTTGCAGTACCTGTATCACGGCGTTCCATTGTTCGCCGTTCAGGTTGGCCCCCGTCGGATTGTGACAGCAACCGTGCAAGAGGATCACATCGCCTTTTTGCGCGGTTTTGAGATCCTGTAGCATCCCTTCAAAGGCGACCCCCCGTGTTTCGTCGTCGAAGTAGCGATACGGGACGACGGGCATGTCGAGATATTTGAGGATCGACAAGTGGTTGGGCCACGTCGGATCAGATACGAAAACCCTGGCTTGGGGGCGGGCCATCTTGATCAGTTCGAAAGCCTGGCGAATGGCCCCCGTCCCCCCTGGCGTGGCGGCGGCGGCGATGCAATCGCGGGCGACCGCGTCCCCCAGCACCATGGAGATCATTGCATCAGCAAAGGCAGGATCGCCGGCCAGACCGGTATAGGCTTTGCTGTCCTGCGTCTCCCAAAGTTGGTGTTCGGCAGATTTGACGGCGCGCATAATCGGTGTCAGCCCCGTCGCGTCCTTGTAGACGCCAACGCCCAGATCGATCTTGGTCTCGCGGGGGTCATCCTTGTACATTTGCATGAGAGCAAGGATTTTATCGGCAGGTTGGGCCTGAAGAGTTTCAAACATCATGCGTCTCCGGTTGCGACGGGCACCGTGGGGAACATGCCCCATTCGGCCCATGATCCATCATAAAGCGACCAATTCGCATGGCCGATCCGTTCGAGCGCCAGAGCCAGAATGGCCGCGGTGATACCTGACCCGCAACTGGTGATGACAGGGCGCGACAGGTCAATGCCAGCGGCCTCGAAGATGGTCTTGATGTCTTGTGTGGACTTCAGAGTTTTATCGTCGTTCAGCAAATCGGTATAGGGCAGATTACGGGAGCCGGGGATGTGCCCTGCACGCAGACCTTCACGCGGTTCGGGGGCTTCACCGCGGAAGCGCGCCGCCGAGCGGGCATCGACGATCTGCGGGTCTTTGAGCTTGGACGCCTGAGCGACCTGCGTCACGTCACGGACCAAGTGGTTCTGAAAACGTACCGTCATGTGACGGTCTCGGGCGATCGGGGGCATGTCCTCGACCGGGTGGCCCTCGGCTTGCCATTTCGGCAGACCGCCATCCAAGACGGCGACATTTTCCTGCCCCATAAGGCGGAATAACCACCAGACGCGGGCTGCTGACAAAAGGCCTGCCCCGTCATAGACGATGACTTGGTGTCCGTCGCCAACCCCCAATGCCCGCATCCGGGACATGAATTTTTCGGCCGGTGGGGCCATATGTGGCATATCAGAGCGCGCGTCGGAAATGTCATCTATATCGAAAAACCGGGCCCCGGGTATATGGGCGGCGTCATATTCAGCCTTTGGATCGCGGCCCGCATCGGGTAAATACCACGAAGCGTCCAGAACACGCAGATCCGGATCCTTGAGATGTTGAACAAGCCAATCGGTTGAAACAAGCGTCTTCGGGTTGTCAGCCATGGGTCAGCCCTTTTTGAAACAGGTTGTTCACTGCCTAACCGCGCAGGCGCATACAGGCAAGGGTCTGAGATCAAACCGGCCGACGCCGCTTTAAATTATCGATGGGCAGGAAATCAACCGTGGTCTTTCAGCAGGCGCTGCTTTTGCCGCGACCAATCGCGCTTGGCTGCGGTTTCACGCTTGTCGTGCAGCTTTTTACCCTTGGCGATACCGATCTTGATCTTTGCCATGCCGCGGTGATTGAAATACATCACCAGCGGCACCAGGGTCATCCCCTTGCGCTGTGTTTCATTCCAGAGGTTCGAAAGCTCTTTCTTGGACACCAGCAACTTGCGGCGGCGGCGTTCTTCGTGGGTAAAGGTCTTGGCCTGGGTGTAGGGCGCGACGTATGAGTTCACCAACCACAGTTCGCCATCTTCCACCGCGGCGTAGCTTTCGGCGATATTGGCCCCGCCGTTGCGCAGTGATTTGACCTCGGACCCTTCGAGGATAATACCGCATTCAACGTCATCCTCGATAGCGTAATCAAACCGTGCGCGACGGTTTTCAGCGATGACCTTATAGTTCGGGTCTGACTTTGATGAAGATTTAACCTGAGACATAAACTGGATGTAGGACGCCAACGCCTTGCGCGCAAGATGGTGTGTGTGCGAATGCCGCCCTACCAGTGCAGGTCGGCTATCTACCCTTCATCTTTCGGTGGTCGCACCTGAGATTAGGCGAGTAATTCCCGATAGCCTACAAGGCGGGCGAGCCGTTGTCATAGACAGGATTTTCCGGCTTTCGGTTTAATCCCTGAGCTTGGCGTGCACCTCGGCAAGGTCGATTTCGGCGATCGGCATCTTGTTTCCGGGATTGTCGAAATCGTATTTGAAAAGCTCGAAATCCGCTTTGTAAATTTCACGAACCAGATGCATCGACAGATCGTCAAAATAGTCTTCGACCGGGTGGGCACGTTTGGGGCCGTGCCCTTCGGATTCGTTGAAACGCGGAATTTCCGCCAGCTTTACCTGATGGGGTGTTTCGATGGCGTCCAGCACGTCTTGCATGCCATCGTTGAACTTTTCGGTCCAAATGATCTTGTCATACGTACCGCCATTCACGACGAATGTGCTTACATGCCCCGACTGGGCCGACCAGTGAATGTCCGGATCCATCGGGCGGCGCCAGCGGACCGTGTCGCGCGCAAACAAAAGGAACCGGCGAAAGCTGGCAATCTGATCAAACTCTTGTTTGCCATCCGCACCGCCGACTTCGATGCCGTATTTCTGCATCAGTAGCGGCACCAGATTACCACGATAACGCTTGCCGTTTCGCTGTATGCCGCAGATCTTGTCGAAAAACGAACTTAGTACGCGGGTATACGGGTTGCGTACGCAGGTGAATGCATAGGACGTGTGGTTTTCCACATTCCTTTCAATCGGCCCCTGCGATTCATCAAGGGCCCACTTGTGCAAGCCGGATTTGGCATCATGAATATCGCCGTCGAAAAATTTGCCGTGATCGGAATAGAACATGATTTGACCAATGGTCGAACATGCGCATTTTGGTACGACGCGGTACACAACGCTTTCACTTTCCGTCATCCAGGTACCTGGAAAACCCATTTACTGCCCGGCCTCCTAATTTTATCATTATAGGTGTTATAATTTATGGCGCAAAAACGGCAATGTAACAAAAAAACAAATATTCGCGGTTTATTCAATCGTGGATCGCGATTATCAGTATAAGTCACCTCGTGCAAAAGGCTGCTGATCTGATATGGCCAGAATCGCCTATATTCTTCTGTGTCATAAGGATCCAACTGCGATAATACGGCAGGCCGAACGCTTGACCAAGGCCGGCGACTATATGTCCATTCACTTTGATGCGTCTGCGAGCAACAGCGCGTACAAGGAAATATACCAAGCATTGTCGGGCAATCCCAACGTTACCTTCGCAAGCAAGCGCATTCGTTGTGGCTGGGGGGAATGGTCGTTGGTTCAGGCGACGCTTAACGCTGTACAAAGCGGGCTGGACGCCTTTCCGCGGGCAACCCATTTCTACATGCTGTCGGGCGATTGCATGGCGATTAAATCGGCCGAATACACGCATAACTATCTTGACGATAATGACCTCGACTTCATTGAAAGCTTCGACTTTTTCGAGAGCGACTGGATCAAGACAGGTTGGAAAGAAGAACGGCTGATTTACCGTCACTGGTTCAACGAACGCACCCAAAAGAAACGGTTCTACGGGATGTTCAAGCTGCAGAAGCGGCTTGGGCTGACCCGCGACATTCCGCATGATCTTCAAATACAAATAGGCAGCCAATGGTGGTGCCTGCGTCGCCAAACGGTTGAAACGGTGATTGAGTTCACCAAGCGACGCAGGGACGTTATGCGTTTCTTCAAAACCACGTGGATACCGGACGAAACATTCTTTCAGACCATCGTGCGCCACGTAGTGCCCAATTCCGAGATCAGCGCCCGCACCTTAACGTTCCTGATGTTCACCGACTATGGGATGCCATTGACGTTTTATAACGACCACTACGAACTGCTGTTGGCGCAAAACTATATGTTCGCGCGAAAAATCAGCAGTGAGGCAACCGAACTGAAACGCCGACTGGGGCTGCTCTATACCGCTGAGGGTGTTGATTTTCAAATCAGCAACGAAGGGCGCAGCCTGTTTAAATTCCTAAGCGACCGCGGGCGTGTCGGGCGCCGATTTACCACCCGGTTTTGGGAAAATGACAGCGCCTTGGGACGTGAACGCGAACTGCTGATTTTGGTGTGCAAAAAATGGCATGTGGCAAAGCGCGTGGTGGGGCGTGTGCGACAAGCGACGAACTTGCCCGCAATCGAATATTTGTTCAACGAGGAAAACACAGCCTTGCCCGATCTGGGTGGTATACAAAATACCCTGAACAAGCGCACCCGGCACCGGCGTGTCTTGATGCGTATGCTGTTTGATTATTACGAGACAGACCGGCTGGTCATATGCATCGACCCGGGAAATATCGAACTGCTCGACGATTTTGCATCGGACCGTTCAGTTACCCGGATCCTGGAGATAGAATGCAAGTTCTCCGATGACTACCTGATCGGTCATGCAATGCGTGTAGGTCTGGCGGGCGAACATACGTCGGACGGCACGATGGAGCGTCTATTGCCCGCGATCCGTAATGATATAGCTTTTGAAACCGATCGCATTCGCGATTCTCAGTACGAGCATTATTCGCGTATACGCGAAACTGCCACGGCTGATGATAACGCCGCTGCATTGGCGACATTTTTGAATATTCCTGAGGCAAAAGCATATGATATTGCGAATGCTCCGTACCTGTTTTCCGATTAAGGACACCCTATGGCCTATACTTACGACCCCCAAAACATCTTTGCCAAAATTCTACGGGGCGAAATTCCCAACGATACGGTTCTGGACACTGAATACTCATTGGCCTTTCGCGATATCCAACCGCAGGCCCCAAGCCACGTTCTGGTCATCCCCAAGGGTCCTTATGTCAGCTACGATCATTTCGCAGCCGAGGCATCGGACGCCGAAATCGTCGATTTTACCCGCGCGATCTCGGAAGTGTGCAAGGCCGAGGGCCTTGCTTTACCTGTGGGTGAAGGGTTTCGCATGATTGCAAACGCTGGTGCCCACGGGGTCCAGGATGTGCCGCATTTGCACGTTCATATTCTTGGCGGTCGCCCGATGGGGCGCATGGTCAGCCAACAGGCCTAATCGGAAACAAGCGGCGATTGACAGGCGAAGATGAAACAAGGGGGGCGACCCGCTATAATCATGCGCCCCCTTGTGGCAGCACCCACCGCACCGCTCGACGCTACTTTTTCCTGCGGCTTTTCATCCAGCTAGAAAAACGGTTTTGCCGTTCGGCAAAATCGTCTTCGATCCGCTCGACCGTCGGGTCGATACGGCTGCGTTTGAACCGCCGCCAGCGGACCCAGATTGCATAGGCCGTCGCCGCAAACAAAGTCAGGATGATGATATTCCCAAAAGGGATACCCGTGGACGCATTCGGCCCGTCAACCACCCACATTGATGTCGCGTTGGGGAAGATGGAAAAGAATTCGTTGCGCCAACCGTAATGTTTCAGCGCCACGTATTGTGGCGACCCAGACGATGATTTCAAATCAGATGCTTCTGCCTGAAGGTTCGTGGTGTCGAACTTGAAATATGGCGGCCACCCCCAGCCTGTGTCTTCGTTGCGGTACACCATGACATCGCCTTTGGCGCGCCGGGTCTGGATAAAAAACACATCGCGGTTGCCCAGCGTTGCGTTGTTGCCGACGTCTGCCTTGGACCAGAAAATAGAATTATTGCCAAAATCTATACGCTTTTCGTAAGTATCGGTGATCCTTACGATGTCGACTTGCGGCAGGGTATAGTGAAAGAAAGCTGCGATAACGGCCCAGATCGTCAACCAGAAAACCCACTTTAAAATCGCCATATGCTTACTACCCTTGGTAAAAATTAGTGAGATGCAAGATTACTGTGATTGGCACCACCTTTTGGATAGCGCCCAAGGATCGCTTTGGGAAACTCTGATCCTCCCTATCGCTATCACTGTGTTTGCACGAAAACAGCCTTCTCGACAAGGTCCAGCCAGCGGGGTGCCGCATCTGGTTCGCGCCAATACAATTCGGAACCTACTACTCGAAGATCGGCCAGATGAACTTGACCTCACCCCCGTCTTCCCGGTCAAGCAATGTCATCTCGCCACCAAGCTGCTGCGCCGCAGCCGTCAAAATACGCATGCCAAGCCCCGACCCTGACGGGTCGGTTGCTGGAATGCCCGGGCCATCGTCTATGCAAGACAGGTGATAAAAGCCGCCACGCCTCTCTCCCGAGATGATAAATGCGCCCCTTTCGCGATCCTGATAGGCGTATTTGGCTGCGTTGGTCATCGCTTCGTTGACGATCATACCGACGGATGACGCAGAGCGTGACGATAGGTTGGTCTGCTCAAGTTTGATCTCGATGTGTACTCCGGCGGGCATCTGTTCACTTGTTGAATGGGCTACTTTCCTAAGGAATTCCGCGATATCGACTGCTGCTCCGCTGTCGGTCAGATACAATGCCTCGTGCAGCTGGCTGATCGTGGCCAATCGCCCCTGAACACTGTCGAGTGCCGCACGGGCTTCGGGAGACTTCTCTTTGCGTACTTGAATTCGGATCAGCGCTTCGAGCGATTGAAGGGAGTTTTTGACGCGGTGATCCACTTCTTTGCGCAGGACCTCGGCATCCGCCAAGGCTTTGCGCAGTTCGATCTGGCGCATGACCTGGACCGCCAAAACCTTTAGTGCACGTCGTTGAAAGTCGTTAAGCTGTCGTGGTTCTTTATCGAGAACGCACAGCGTACCAAGCGGCAACTTATTATCATCCTCAAGTAAAGCCCCGGCATAGAACCGTATTTGATCCGGGCCCGTGACAAATCCATTGTCAGCGGTTCGGGGATCGGCGGCAGTGTCCTGTATCTCGAGGTAATTCCTGGCGGCAATAGCGTGGGCACACATGCTGTCGTCAATTTTGCTACCCTCGATAGCGAGACCGACCTTGGATTTGAACCACTGACGATTGTCATCGACCAATGAAATCAAAGCAATCGGTGCCCCACAGATTTCGGCGGCAAGCTTGGTGATGTCGTCGAACCCTTCATGAGGGGCCGTATCTAGAATGTTGTACCCGCGTAACAAGGCAAGGCGCATTTCTTCGTCTTCGATCAAGGACGCTTTCATCTTGGGCACTCACAGGTATTGTGCACAAAAAGCACCTTATCCGCAAAAAACAGCGATTTTCGCATAGCGCAGATTGATCTCCGTTTTTTCAAGGGCTCAAACTAGACATCTTTCTAAGCGCGTCAAGTCACATAAATTTTGCGCCAAGCCAGACCCTGGCGGCGCGAACATGTCACCGAAACATGTGTGCACCACCCGGCATCGTCCTTTTCATGGCGTAGCAACCAGGTGGCATACACAGAAAACAATCAACCGACGACGTTGAACTCTGGCCCATATGGATAGCCCGTGATGTTGTCATTTCCGTCGTCAGTAATCACCAAGATATCGTGTTCGCGATACCCGCCCGCGCCGGGCTGGTCAGCAGCCAGTGTGAGCATCGGCTCCATCGAGATTACCATGCCGGGCTCAAGTACCGTGTCGATGTCCTCGCGCAGCTCAAGCCCTGCTTCGCGCCCATAGAAGTGCGACAAGACCCCGAAAGAATGACCATACCCGAAGGTCCGATACCGGAGAAGATCTCGTTCTTCGAGAAAGGCGTTGATTTGCTGGGTCACGTGGGCACAGCTTACACCGGGTTTAAGAAGGCTTATCCCAAGCTCATGCGCCGCCACATTCGCCTCCCAAATCTTGAGGCTGGCTGCGTCCACTTCTCCGGCGAACATCGTTCGTTCCAGCGCGGTATAGTAAGCCGAGATCATCGGGAAAGTATTCAGCGACAGAATATCGCCACGTTCGATCTTGCGAGATGTCACCGGGTTGTGTGCGCCATCGGTGTTCAGACCTGACTGGAACCATACCCAGGTGTCGCGGTATTCAGCGTCGGGAAAGCGCCTGGCGATCTCCAGCTCCATCGCATCGCGACCTGCCATGGCGACGTCAATCTCGCGGGCTCCGATCTTGACGGCCTCGCGGATAGCATATCCGCCGACATCCGCAACCTGTGCACCTTGGCGGATCAAGGCGATCTCGGCGGGGGATTTGTGCATCCGTTGGCGCATGGTGGTTTCGAACAGGTCGACCATGACCGCAGGTTCAAGGAAATCTTCCAGCTTGTCACGCTGCATCAGCGTCAGGTGGTCGCCCTCGTATCCGATAACGGCACCTTTGCCGGTGATGGATAGAACTGCGCGCCAATAGTTATCGCGTTGCCAATCGGTGTAGGTGATATTGTCGGCAAAGCTGCGCCGCCAAGGTTGACCGGCGTCAATTCCAGCCGACACTGTGACGCAATCCGTATCGGTGACAACCAGACCATACGGCCGACCGAAGGCGCAGTATAAAAAGCCCGAATAATAAGCGACGTTGTGCATGGACGTAAAAACAGCCGCAGTAACGCCTGCTGCCTCCATCCGTTCGCGCAGTTCCTCAAGTCTTGCTTCGTATTCGGCGGCCTCGAATGGCAACGGAGATTTCGCGCCATTATGGAACCGGTACATATCAGGACGTGCGGTGGTGGACGAGTTGGTCATGTCAGACCCTCCTTCTCAGAAAGGTCCCGGCGTACAGGACGCAAGAGCCGTTAAACCTAGAGCGACGCCATCGCTCTGACCCTTGCCAATCCTTCGCCGATTTTATCGACACGATCAAGAGGTCACTTTACCCCCAATAACGCTTTCACCATATCGCTGTCAGTATCTTCAAGCAGTTCGATGATATCGAAATGGTGCCGGCCTTCGATGACGAACTGTTTTGCACCCCAAACCCGTGCGAATTGTTCGGCCTGCTCTAGAAAGGCCGGCCTTTCCTGTGCGCCTACCCAGATCGTCACATTCACACCGTGGGGCGGGGTCATGTTGACCGGGCTTTCCGCCGTCGCCTCGGCCTCGTCCAGCTGCAAAATGTCGTTCATTGATGTCTGAAGCAAGGGCATCAGGTTGGCGACCGGCGAAATGGACACGATATTTTCGATCCGGTCGCGTACGTCGCCGGGCAGCACCAATGGGTCCATCATACGCGCCACGAGCTGGCCGCCCGCGGAATGCCCGGCCAAGGCGATCATCCCTTGGGTACGCTTGGCAATTTCCATCATTGCACGGGCCACTTGCCCGGTGATCTGGGTGACGCGCACATCGGGACATAAATCATACCCGACCATCGCAACAGCATAGCCGCGCGCCAGGGCACCCGCCGCCAGATGCGACCAGTCGGACGGTGCGAACGCCTTCCAGTATCCGCCATGTACGAAGATCACCGTTCCGCGTGAAACCCCCTCGGGTTCGAAGAAATCGTATACTTCCCGGTCTGTCGGCCCGTAGGAGATATTCTTTTGCGCTCGGAACCCAAGCTTTTTGCGGAACGCTGCAGCAGCCGATTGCCAGCGCGGCGGAAACTGATCCGCACCCTCAATATATGCGGCGTTAGCATAGTCATCATCTAGCTGCATTTAAGTCCTCCGTCAGGGTACCATTTCGAACTCGAACTAGACAATCATACCGATTGTTGCTTTGGGTACCACAGACAAAAGCGGAGAGATCAAAATGACTGACGCCAAAACCAATCTGAAATCCATGCTCAAAGACCCGACCCTGCTTGAAACCCGCGCCTACATCGGTGGCCAGTGGGTCGACGGCGACGATGGCACATTTGATGTGACCAATCCTGCCCGCGGCGATGTAATAGCCAAGGTGGCCGACCTGAGCCGTGCCCAAGTTGCAGGGGCGATCGCCCAGGCGGAAAAGGCCCAGAAGGGATGGGCCGCGTGGACCGGTAAGGAACGCGCTGCCGTATTGCGCAAATGGTTCGACCTGATGATGGAAAATCAAGATGATCTGGGCACCATCCTGACCGCCGAACAGGGCAAGCCGCTGGCCGAAGCCAAGGGCGAAATCGCCTATGGCGCTTCGTTCATCGAATTTTTCGGCGAAGAGGCCAAGCGGGTCTATGGCGAAACCATTCCGGGGCACCAGCGTGACAAGCGCATCACGGTCATCAAGCAGCCCATCGGGGTTGCGGCGTCCATCACGCCATGGAACTTCCCCAACGCGATGATTACCCGCAAAGCCGCGCCAGCGCTGGCGGCGGGATGTTCCTTTGTTGCCCGCCCCGCTGCTGAAACCCCGCTGTCGGCCATTGTCATGGGCGTACTTGCCGAACGCGCAGGTATTCCGGCGGGCGTGTTCAACGTGTTGCCGTCGTCTTCATCCTCGGCTGTGGGTAAAGAGTTCTGTGAAAACCCCGCCGTGCGCAAGCTGACATTCACCGGGTCGACCGAGGTCGGGCGTATCCTGCTCAAGCAAGCCGCCGATCAGGTCATGAAATGCTCGATGGAATTGGGCGGCAACGCGCCGTTCATCGTGTTTGACGACGCCGATCTTGATGCCGCCGTTGAAGGCGCGATTCTATGCAAATTCCGCAACAACGGCCAAACCTGTGTCTGTGCAAACCGCATCTATGTGCAGGCGGGCATCTACGATGCTTTCGCTGAGAAACTGAAAACGCGGGTTAACCAGATGAAGGTCGGCGACGGGTTTGAAGAAGGCGTCGAATTGGGGCCGCTGATCAATGCCGACGCCGGTGCCAAGGTTAAGGAACACATCGAAGATGCAGTTTCCAAGGGGGCCAAGATCATTCTTGGAAATGCCAAGGACGATCAGGCTGGCAATTTCTTCGAGCCGACAATCGTGACCGGGGTGACGCAGGAGATGAAAGTCGCGACCGAGGAAACTTTCGGCCCGTTTGCACCGCTGTTCAAGTTCGAAGACGAAGACGAAGTGATTGCGATGGCCAATGACACGATTTTCGGCCTTGCATCCTATTTCTACGCCAAAGACCTTAGCCGCGTTTACAAGGTGGCCGAGGCGCTGGAATACGGCATCGTTGGCGTAAACACCGGGATCATTTCAACCGAGGTCGCGCCGTTTGGCGGGGTCAAGCAGTCGGGCCTGGGCCGCGAAGGCAGCCACCATGGCATCGAAGATTACCTTGAGATGAAATATATCTGCATGTCGATCTGATAGATCATCACGGGCGGCGGATCATCCTGCCGCCCGCGCACGTTCAACCGGCTTCAACGGGCGATCGCCGCCTTGACCAGTTTACCCAACCGCGCGACCCCGGTCCGTATCTTGTCTTCCGTTGACGTTGAATAGCTCAGCCGAACAGTGTTGCGCCCGGAGCCATCCGCAAAAAATGCATGCCCGGGAACAAATGCAACCCTTTCGGTTTCCAGTGACCGCTTAAGAAGCTCTGCCCCATCAAGACCGTCGGGCAATGTGACCCAGATGAACATACCTCCTTCGGGTTTGGTCCAACTGACACCTTTCGGCATATGTTCTTCCAGCGCTTTCAACATTGCATCGCGACGGGCGCGATAGGCGTTTCGGATGGTCGCGATGTGGCTGTCGAAATGCGTCTCGGCGACTTTGCAAATTGCGATCTGGTTTAAGGAAGCGCTGTGCAAATCTGCCGCTTGTTTCATCAGTACCAACTGGGCAATCACCGGCTGTGCCGCACAGACCCAACCAACGCGCAGCCCCGGCGACAGTGTCTTGGAAAAACTGCCGCAATAGATTGTACGGCATGCCTCCAGATCACCATTCTTGCGCGCGGCCTCGATAGCCAGGATCGGAGGGATCGCTTCACCGTCGAAGCGCAACGACTGATACGCGGCATCTTCGATTATGGCGATGTCCATTTCATCTGCCAAATCGATTACCCGTTCACGGGCGGCATGGCTGACCGTGGCACCGGTCGGGTTGGCGAAGTCGACCGACAGATATGCGAACTTGGCTTTGCCCCCGGCATGTTCCGCATCCGCGGCATAATCTGCACCGCTGCGATTGCTTAGTGGGTCCAACTTGTCATACCGCGGTTCATAGGCATTGAATGCGCCCAAGGCACCAAGATAAGTGGGCCACCCGATCAGGGCCGTGTCCCCCGGCGATAGGAAAAGCTTGCCCAGATAATCGAGTGCCTGCTGAGACCCGGATGTAATCAGGATATTGTCGGAGGTTGCGGGAATACCCAATGTCTGCATGTGCGTGGCGATCCACTGCCTGAGCGGCGCATGGCCTTCGCTTGGTGAATATTGCAGGCCTTGGGTCGCCAACGGGCCGGTCAAGCTATCGACGAATGCCTCTTGAAAAGCCGTCGTCGGAAAGAGGTCGGGGTCGGGAATACCCCCCGCGAACGAAATAATATCGGGTTGATCGAGCAGTTTAAGCAATTCGCGAATTTCGGATGCTTTCATGCGCGTTGCGCGGGTCGCAAATATTTCCTGAAGTGACATCCGGCATTCCTCTCCCTTGGATTCGAGGCACTGTGACGCCGGCGCATTTTTATGTCAACAAGAGTGACCTAGTAGGGAGAAGTCAAAAGCCCGGCGCGCGTGCACCGGGCTTGGTTTAGTATCTTATCAACCTGTTCAATTGACCGCGCTGGTTCAGTTCACTGCGCTGGCGTCGATCACGTCCTTTTCGATCGCCGAAACGTTGCTGGCAATCTGAATTTGACGCGGCTTCAGTGCTTCGGGCACTTGGCGTTCAAGTTCGATATGCAGCATGCCGTCTGCATGGGCGGCACCTGTTACCTGCACATGATCGGCCAAATGGAACCGGCGCTCGAACGCACGGGTGGCAATGCCGCGATACAGATAGGTTTTATCCGCATCTTCATCCGCCTTGCGCGCCGAAACGATCAGGGATTTCTCACGAACCTCGACGCTCAGGTCAGCTTCGCCAAAGCCGGCAACCGCGATCGTAATCCGATACGAATCGTCATTCAGCTTTTCAATGTTATAAGGGGGATAGCTCGGTTGGGCCACGTCATTGGCCAGAACCCGATCCATCAGATTGGCGATCTGATCGAAGCCGATGGTCGAACGGTGCAACGGTGCAAAATCAAAACTACGCATGTTATTCATCCTCATTTGAGCGATTACTCTGACAAGCCTTCCACTTCGGACAGGCTCTGGTTACTTCGCCGGAACCCTCATCAGGCATTCCGACTGCACTCATGTGGGGATGGAAAATGCAGTTTCAAGACCCTTATTTGCAGAGTTGAAACCTACGCGACACGTTATGGTTTGACGAATTTCGCGCCTATGCTGCGTCTACGATCCTGCGCGCTCAAGCGTCGGCTGGCGGGGCCGGGCTGTTGGAAGACGCCCTTGCCAGCGACCAGTTCGGCCTGCAACAACGCCAGCGGAGCCCCCAAAGCGGTACCCAAAGATACCTCTTTGTTTTCAACATGGGCTTTTGCAGATACTACCGAAACGATCTGGGGCGACCCGTTTTCAAAGGTAAAGATCGGAGCACCACTGGCACCGAAATCCACCGAACATGACGTTACCAATACACCTTCCTGGCGGGCGATTACGCTACAAACTTCTTGCAACGAGGGTGCTTCGGACCGGTTTTTGGCATAGCTGACGACCCCCAATCGGTCGCCCCTGCGGGGCCTCGGGGCAGTTTCAAACGGTTTGATCGTGGTGTTCTGGATCGGCTGGTCAAGTTCAAGCAGAGCCAGATCGTTGCGCACCCGTTCAGACGACACCACCCCGTCGTAGACATAGTCAGGGTGTACAACCGCACGGCGCACCATGCGATATGCCCCCGCGCGACCATTGCGCCATCCGGCAAGGAACTGAACCTCGCCGTGGTCGATACGTTGCTTTGTCTTGCGATCAAACAGACAATGCGCGGCGGTCAGCACCAGCCTTGGTGCGATCAATGCGCCGGTGCAAAATCCCTTGCCGCCGATGTCCAGCCGCCCGACGGCCTCCCATTCACCGGCATCAATGCCCGTATCCAAACGCCGCAAACGCGCATCCTGGGCAAGTCCAGCCGTCGCCACGGTTAGGCACATGATAAAAAGGGCAACCGAACGGCGCACGAATAACCTTCCTTTCGCAATGGGATAATCTAAAGCAGCTCTCCTTTAATACCGTCGAGATAAGGCGAAAATGCGGCGAAAACCCTATCGCAAGCGAGGAATCTGCAAATTGGTGCCTTTTTCTTGTGAAAGCGCTGGTGGCTTTGGCCCCCCTGACGCCCAGTCCAGCAATTCGACGGTATGAACCACTGGCACACCGGCGGCAGAACCGATCTGCATCATGCATCCGATATTGCCTGCGGCGATGACGTCGGGGTTCTTGGCCATCAACGTCTTGACCTTGCGATCCTTCAGTTGCTTGGAAATGTCTGGCTGCATCAGATTATACGTGCCCGCCGACCCGCAGCACAAATGAGAATCAGCCGGTTCGACCACTGTAAAACCCGCTTTCCTCAAAAGGTCTTTGGGATAGGTCTTGATCTGCTGACCATGCTGAAGCGAACACGCGGCATGATAGGCGACTGTCATACCCACATGGGCGGGGTCCGGGCGATGCACCGCATCTGTACCCGCGATGTCGCCTTTTGCGGGGTTTGCGGGGTTTGCAGCCTCTGCGCCGCCATCGCGCACTGTCAGATCATGCAGAAGCTCGGTCACATCACGGGCAATCGCCGACACTCGCGCTGCATCGGCGGCGAGCGGATCATTTCGAAACATATGACCATAGTCTTTGACGGTGGTGCCGCAACCAGAGGTGTTGATCACGATAGCGTCCAGCCCCTGACCGTCCATTTCGGCGGCCCACGCCTTGATGTTTTTCGCGGCCGTGGCGTGGCTTTCGCTGGTCTTTCCCATATGATGGGTCAACGCCCCGCAGCACCCCGCACCTTCGGCTACGACAACCTCGCATCCTAGCCGCGTCAGTACCCGGATCGTGGCGTCGTTGATATCAGTGTTTAGTGCTTTTTGCGCACAGCCGGTCATCAGCGCCACCCGCTTTTTGGGGCGGCCAAGCGGCGCGAACGTCTGGGGGTCGTCATTGCGGCTGACCGGAGGGATGGTTTTCGGGGCCATCGCGATCATCGCACGCAGCCGCGCATCGGGGATCAGCGGTGCAAAGGGACGCCCGATCTTTGCCGCCAACAACGCAACGCGAAAGCGCATGGGGTAAGGTAGAATTCGCGCCAGTACCCAACGAAGCGCCCGGTCTCCTAATGGTCGCTTATACCGTTTTTCGATGTAGTCGCGCGCGTGGTCAACCAGATGCATGTAATGCACGCCCGAAGGACAGGTCGTCATACAGGCCAAACATGACAGGCAGCGGTCGATATGCTTGACCGTCTTGGCGTCTGGGTCACGGTCATTTTCCAGCATGTCCTTGATCAGATAGATGCGCCCGCGCGGGCTGTCCAACTCATCGCCCAGAACCTGATACGTGGGGCAGGTCGCCGTACAGAATCCGCAGTGTACACAGGCGCGCAAGATTTCGTTGCTGCGCGCCGTGTCTGGGTTTTTCAGCTGCTCGGGGGTGAATGTAGTCTGCATGAGTACTCCGACTTTTACGGGCGATGGCCCTAAACATCTGATGAATTAAGCGGCAAGGTAGAGAGCAAGAGCCAACCCGAACCAGGGGAGCGTCGTGGCAGCCGCCCCTAATATCCCGGTAGCGCGGCGCATCTTGGTGCCAGGGTTTGCATGACGGATCGCCTGCACGGCAAAGGCGATGACGCTGATCCACCCCAACCAGATAAAAAACAACCCCGCGACAGTGATGGCAAGATCGTCACCCCATCGCCCCGCAAAGCCGTACCGCAAAATCATCGCTATACTTGCACTGATCAACGCAAGAAGCGCCAATCCTCGTGCTGTTCGTGGCGAGGGCGGGCTTCTTGTCAGCCACCGAAAGGTGAGTGGCCCCCCGATAAAGACAGCTATAAATAGCAGCCAAAGTTTCACGCCGCGTGTTCCATCAAACCGGCATTGAACAGGCCCTTGGGGTCAAATTTAGCGCGGAGCGCACTGGTCAAACGGGCGACCCCGGCATTTTCGGGGTGAAACACGCCAAGCCGGGCCTTGGTTTCACTATCTGCCCTCACCAAGGTCGCATGACCTGCAAAGGCACCAAGCTTTTGCCGCAGATCATGCCCTGCCGCACACCGCAGCCATATCAAGCCGCCAGCCCAATCATAAAGCCATGCCTCTGCCTGAGATCGCGCGGCAAGTGACGGGCCGTCAGACGGCTTGCAAGACACACGCCATACATCGCCTTTTGCAGCCGCAAATGCAGCGACATCGCGGGTTGCGGTCCAAGCTTCGGCTGTTTGGTGTTCATCGGATACTGTGATTTCTGCCCCCATGTTGCCCAGCAGATCGCGCAGACGCCCCAAGCGATACAACACCGAGGTTTCAAAACCCTCAATGCGCAACATTGTCTTCTTACAGGCGCGGTCGTGCGCGGCCCCGGTCACTTCGAACGGGCTGCCCAGTGCTGCGGCCATGGCGCGCACCGCAGCCGCATCATCCAACCCGTGCAGAACCAAGGCCGCCTGCGTTTCGGGGCGTGGCAGAACCTTCATCGAAACTTCGCTGAGTACGCCGAGCGACCCGTAAGATCCGGCCATCACCTTGACCAAGTCATAGCCGGTCACATTCTTCATTACCCGGCCGCCGTTCTTGATCACGACGCCCTGCCCATCAACGAACCGCACGCCAAGCAGGAAGTCGCGCGCAGCCCCCACAGATATGCGTCGCGGGCCGCTGACATTTGCGGCCATTACGCCGCCGATCGTGGGCGATCCGGTGGTACCGAGCAATCCGCGATGGTCCATCGGCTCAAACGCAAGGCGTTGATTTTCCTGTGCCAACGCTGCTTCTATATCAGCCACGGGCGTTCCCGCCTGCGCCACCAAGGTCAGGGCACCGGGTTCGTACAACGTAATGCCGCTAAGGCCGGCCACCGACAAGACGGTTCCCGCCTTGGGCACGCCACGGGTACCGCCGCCCTGCACGGCAAGTGGCGTCCCTGCGCCCTTGATCGCGTCTACCAATGCATCTTCTGAAGTGATGTCCATCATGCCGGAACTCCTAAATTTTGAACGGGGCGACACGCCCCTGACACGGCAAGCGGCCGCTTATTCTGCGGCCAGCATCACAGTGCGGCGGGTTTCAGAGGCGTCGAGAGGAAACACCTTGGCAGGGTTCAGAAGCCACGCAGGGTCAAAGATGTCCTTGATCGACATTTGTGCGTCAAGATCTTCGCGGGCGTATTGCACATGCATCAGATCGCGTTTTTCAATACCGACGCCGTGCTCGCCGGTTAGGCACCCACCCACCTCGACACACAGCTTCAGTACTTCAGCGCCGAATTCTTCGCATAACTCAAGATCACCGGGTTTGTTTGCATCGAACAGGATCAGCGGATGCATGTTCCCGTCGCCGGCATGAAACACATTGCCCACCTTCAACCCGTAATGATCGCTCATCTCGCCAATCCGTTTCAGGACATGCGGTAAAGCGGACACGGGAATGGTGCCATCCAGACACATGTAATCGTTAATCTGCCCCATCGCCCCAAAGGCTGATTTGCGACCCAACCAGATCTTGGCGCTTTCCTCGGCCGATTTTGACTGACGCAGTTCCACTGGGTTATGCTGTTTTGCGATGTCGGAAATCAAACCCAGTTGATGATCTATTTCCGCGTCCGATCCTTCGACTTCCACAATCAAAAGCGCTTCGCACATCGGATACCCAGCCTTGGCGAAGGCTTCGGTCGCCTCGATGCAAGGGCGATCCATGAATTCAATCGCGACAGGCAGGACGCCCGCCTTGATGATGTCCGAAACACAGGCCCCTGCGACTTCGTTATCGTCGAAACCGATCAGGACCGGTCTCGCCCCCTCGGGCTTGTGCAAAATACGCAAGGTCGCTTCGGTCACGACGCCAAGCTGACCTTCGGACCCGCAGATCAGGCCCAACAGATCAAGCCCGCCTGCATCAAGATAGGGCCCGCCAACCTCGACGACTTCGCCGTCCATCAGAACCATCGTGACGCCCATCAAGTTGTTGGTCGTCACCCCGTATTTGAGGCAATGTGCGCCGCCCGAGTTCATCGCGATATTACCGGCGATGGCACAGGCAAGCTGGCTGGACGGGTCCGGGGCATAGAAAAAACCGTGTTCTTCGACGGCACCGGTCACGCTCAGGTTGGTACGCCCGGTCTGCACCCTGATGAACCGGTTTTCGTAATCGGTCTCAATCACTTCATTCATCCGCGCTACGCCCAGAATCACGCAGTCTGCTGTCGGTAGCGCACCCCCTGCAAGCGAGGTTCCTGACCCACGGGGTACCACGGGCACCCCTTCTTCGTGGCAAATACGCAATACATCCGAGACCTGCTGTGTCGTGTATGGCAAGACTGCAACCATGGGCGGGCACTTGTAGGCAGTAAGCGCGTCGCATTCGTAAGCACGGGTTTCCTGCTCGTCCGAAATAACGGCATCGGCAGGCAACACTTGCTGCAAACGCTGTACCACGCGCGCCTTGCGCGCAATGATTGATGGGTTGGGAACTGGCATTTCCATGGAGGACCTCCGATTTGGTAAAATATTATGACCAATTTATACCATTGGCAATACTGAACCCTGCGGCGTATGCAGCTTAACATGACTTGGATGGATCGCATCACCCTGTTTCAGCCGCTGGACTATGCGGCCCTCGCCGGCGTTTTCATCGCGTGGCTGGGTCTGGGGTGGCTCATTGAAAACGCCAGCGCATCGAAACCTTCGGTTTCTCAGCTTATGGCGCAATACAGACGCGAGTGGATGGTGCAGATGATCACCCGCCAGCCCCGTATCTTTGATTCTCAGATGATCAGCACATTGCGCCAAAGCACGGCATTCTTCGCATCGACCAGCATGATCGCGCTAGGCGGCGCGCTTGCACTCATCGGCAATTCGGAACGTCTGTCGACGGTCGTCGAAGATCTGGCGCTTACCAACGTGCCGTCAGTGGTGTGGGAATTTAAAATGCTCTTGCCGCTATTCTTCCTCACCAACGGATTTCTGAAATTTGTTTGGTCGAACCGCCTGTTCGGATATTGCTCGGTATTGATGGCAGCGGTTCCAAATGATGTTGAAGACCCTCGGGCACCGATACTGGCCAAGAAGGCAGCCGAAATTAACATCACCGCTGCACGAAGTTTCAACCGGGGCTTGCGATCGCTTTATTTTGCCTTGGCCAGCTTGGCATGGATCATCGGGCCAATTCCCCTTGCCGTCGCGGCGGTGATTACGGTGACAATCGTGTGGCGAAGAGAGTTCACTTCGCTTTCCCGACGCATCCTATTGGAAAGCGATCCAAGCTAGACTATATGTTCCTCATGAAACTTTGGTATTTAGATGTATAAGCTCGGTTTTTCCAGCTTGGTTTTTGTTGCACTCGCACCGGTGGCATTCGCGGATCCCGCTGTTATCGAGAGCGTGCATGCCTCGCAACGAGGCGGGCTGTGGACGTTCGACGTTACCATCAGCCACGCTGATACCGGCTGGAGTCACTTTTCCGATGCTTGGCGCATCCTAGATAAAGATGGCAACCAGCTGGCAATTCGCGAATTGATTCACCCTCACGTGGATGAACAGCCGCTCACCAGGTCTTTGTCAGGCATTGAACTTCCCGATGGTATCACTTCCGTTGACATCCAGACGCGCGATACCCAGTCAGGGTGGCATTCCAACAAGAAAACCGTTCAACTGAGATAGCGGTTTTATTCCCTATGATAGGGACCACCCGCCAGAATTGACGCCGCACGGTATAGCTGTTCGGCAAGCATGACCCTGACCAGCATGTGCGGCCAGACCATTTTTCCGAACGACAAAGCGTGGTCTGCTTGCTTGCGCAGCGCCGGTTCGATCCCGTCCGCTCCGCCGATCACAAATGCCAGATCGCTGCGCCCCTGATCGCGCCACACGCCCAACCGGCTGGCGAAATCCGGTGATGTTTCGACCCGGCCTCTTTCATCCAGCACGCAAAGCAGCGCCCCCTCTGGAACAGCTCGGCGTAACAGCACCGCTTCCGCGCTCATTCCGCCGTTTTTCTTATCTTCTACTTCGATGATCCGCGCAGGGCCTAAACCCAATGCGCGGCCAGTGCGGTCAAATCGCACCAGGTAGTCGTCGATAAGGTCTTTTTCGGGACCGGTGCGCAAGCGACCCATGGCACAGATGTGAACCCGCATAGTTCTTGGTTAATGCGGCATCACTGCTGGGGATTCGGTAGAAATCCACATTTTTTCCAGCTGATAGAATTCCCGCACTTCCGGTCTGAAGACGTGCACGATGACATCGCCGGTGTCGATCAGAACCCAATCGCCGGTATCTTTACCTTCGACCTTGGGCGAACGACCATAGTCGTCCTTTACCATTTGCGCCAACTTTTCAGCGATAGCTGAGACTTGACGCGTAGACCGGCCAGAGCACACGACCATATAATCGCCGATCGCCGTTTTACCGCGCAGATCAATCTGCACGACATCTTCGGCTTTATCATCGTCGAGCTGGGACAAAATTGAAGCCAGCAATGCATCGCTTGTGGCCATATCGTTATCAGCAGCCATTATTGGTGCCTGCTGGTTCGCAGTGGGAGCTGCGCGTGAAAGCATTGACAGGACATTGTCCTCCTTTAGTCGCGCCGACAGTCCCCCGGCGCTGGGGATGCCCTAGAATAGGCACGCTGAGGTAAAACTTCAATGACAAGCGAACACACAAGCACTTACCAGCCGGCGTCTGTCACAATATGGCGTTCATCACTGCCAAGCGCTTTCCATGCGCGACACATGGTACCTGCCAGCCCGCCCTCGTCCAGCGTGTGTGACGACTGATAGCAAGAGCTAATCCGTTTCATATAAAGGGGTTTATCGATCTGCCACCGATTTTACGCCAAAGATTTGTCGCCAGAAATGGGTATCAACGCGACACGAACCCGCGTCGCCCGGCGCTGGTCCTGATAGATGATGTCACTGTTGTTAGTTTCAGGAGGTGCCGCAAGACAAGGGGCATTTTTCGATCAAGGCGCGGTTTACGAGAATCGGTTTTAACAAGACACCCAGCCCCCAGTGGTGCAAAAGGTACACCCACGTTGCCCCCCCCGGCTACCGCGTGTATTACCCCGCCGTATCAAAAATGTCTCACATTCTCAGATGAAACGACGACGCGCGCTCGGGAAACTCAGTCATCCTGTGGGCGCGACCGGGACACTGTAAGCTTGCTGGTATCCAACATCGTCACTTCGCGTTGTGGGAACGGGATCGAGATGCCATTGCTCTTGAACGCATCCCAAAGGGCCAAGTATACGTTTCCTCGAATGTTGGTCAGGCCCTCGGTCGGGTCCTTGATCCAGAACCGTAGAATATAATCCACGCTGCTATCCCCGAAACCAACGATATGGCATACAGGTGCCTTGAAGCTTAGCACCCGCTCTACGCCCTTGGCTGCGTCGATCGCCAGTTTTCTTACTATGTGGGGGTCGTCATTATAGGCGGTGCCAAAATAGATATCGAGCCGGACAAAATCATTGGAATGCGACCAGTTCACCACTTGGCCGGTGATAAGGTCTTCGTTTGGAATAAGATATTCCTTGCCGTCGCGCGTCACAACCGAGGCATAGCGGGCACCCAAGGTTTGTATCCAGCCGAACGTATCGCCCAAGCTGATCACATCCCCCGGCTTTATGGACTTATCGATCAGAATGATGATGCCGGACACAAGGTTCGACACCACCTTTTGAAGACCGAAACCAAGCCCTACGCCGATGGCACCGGACAACACGGCAAGCCCGGTCAAATCGACGCCTACGGCCTTTACGCCCATGAAGAAAGCCACGCCGTAAAGCGTAAGTTGAACGCCCTTTACAGCGAGCACCTGCATAGAGGGGCTGATATCTTCATTCTTGCGGATCGTCGCCGCGCTGGCTTGGCTGACGATACGTGCCACGGAAAAGAATATGCCGATAACAACCAACGCGGTTATCACTGTTAAGAGCGAAAGCCGGAAATCCCCGATCGACAGCGCCACGGCATCAAGAAACCTTGACACGTCATCGACAACATTCAGGAAATACAGCGTTGCATATATCCATAATCCCCATGTCACCAAGCGGCGCATGGGCCGATTTCGGACCAGTCTGGCCGCAAACGCAATGCCGACCCAGACGGTCACCAGCGTAGCAAAGATACCGATCAAATACGATCGAGACGGCCACGTGATGTTTTGCATCACCAAGTAAATCATCCAGGCCATCGAGGCGAACCAAATCAGCCCCAAACGCCGCTTGAACTGAACAATCGCGCGCAACTGCCACTTTGACCAACCTTCGCGCGTACGCACCCAAGCTTGCAACCAGTTTCCCGAAGCGTGATGCAACGCCCATGACGCCAGTGCGAGCCCTATGATGATGAACATCTGGTATTGCCGCCAGCCAGGTTGCATCAGGCTTTCAGCAAGTCTTAGCCCGCCTGCAATCAGGGCTTGGACGCTTTCCAGGAAAGTCGCAAAGGGATCTGGCTTCATCAAGTTACTTTCGCAAACAGACGGGAATTACCGTTTGGTGATCGTGAAATAATCCATGCCATAGAGCAAGCAGCGATACGCCCAGGGGTTCGCAGGTCTGTTGCGCGCCAGCCCACGTCAGAATCCTTGATTGCAGCGCTGAAAAGGGCTAGTCACGCAATTATGACACACCTTTCGGAAAACCTGTTCAATATCTGTGATCGCGCCCGTCTGCGCGAACGCTTTTTCGGTGCCACCCGGACAGTGCTGGCGCGGCTATAACGCCTGAACGCGCTTTGGCGCATATTTCCTACTATTTTCACAAGCTATCCAACCTACGGGAGAGGACCACATGTCCCCCAAAACGCTCTATGATAAAATCTGGGACGCCCATGTCGCACACGAAGCTGACGATGGCACCTGCCTGCTGTATATTGATCGCCATCTGGTTCACGAAGTGACCAGCCCGCAGGCGTTCGAAGGCCTGCGCATGACAGGCCGCACCGTGCGCCGCCCGGATCAGACTATCGCCGTGCCCGATCACAACGTGCCGACCACGCTGGACCGCGCCAATGCCGCCACGATGACCGAAGACAGCCGCGTTCAGGTTGCCGCCCTTGATACCAACGCCAAGGAATTCGGTCTGCACTACTACCCCGTGTCCGACGTGCGTCAGGGTATCGTTCATATCGTCGGGCCGGAACAGGGCTGGACCTTGCCCGGCATGACCGTCGTGTGCGGCGACAGCCACACCGCGACGCACGGAGCGTTCGGGTCTTTGGCTCACGGGATCGGCACGTCCGAGGTTGAACATGTCCTGGCCACGCAGACGCTGATCCAGAAGAAATCCAAGAACATGAAGGTCGAGATCACCGGCAAGCTGCCAAAGGGTGTGACCGCGAAAGACATCACAATGACCGTCATCGGCGAAACCGGCACTGCCGGCGGTACGGGTTACGTGATCGAATATTGCGGCGAGGCCATTCGCGACCTGTCGATGGAAGGTCGCATGACCGTGTGCAATATGGCAATCGAGGGTGGCGCGCGCGCCGGCTTGATTGCGCCGGACGAAAAGACATTCGCATACTGCATGGGTCGCCCGCACGCGCCGAAAGGGGCGCAGTGGGAAGCGGCGCTTGCGTGGTGGAAAACGTTATATTCTGACGATGACGCACATTGGGACAAGGTCATCACGATCAAGGCCGAAGACATCGCACCTGCTGTCACATGGGGCACGTCGCCCGAAGACGTATTGCCAATCACTGCGAAAGTACCTGCTGCTACCGACTTTAAGGGTGGCAAGGTTGATGCGGCAAAACGGTCCATCGAATACATGGGCCTGACCGAAGGCATGGCGCTGACCGACATCGAGATTGACACCGTCTTTATCGGGTCCTGCACAAACGGTCGCATCGAAGACCTGCGCGCTGCGGCCGAGATTCTGAAGGGTAAAAAGGTCAAGGAAGGCATGCGCGCCATGATCGTGCCCGGCTCTGGCCTTGTGCGTGCACAGGCCGAAGAAGAGGGCCTTGCCGACATCTTTAAAGACGCAGGTTTTGAATGGCGCCTTGCGGGGTGCTCGATGTGTCTGGCGATGAATCCTGACCAACTCGCACCCGGCGAACGCTGTGCGGCGACATCGAACCGCAACTTCGAAGGCCGCCAAGGCCGCGGCGGGCGTACCCACTTGATGAGCCCGGCAATGGCCGCCGCCGCCGCGATCACCGGAAAATTGACGGATGTACGCGCGATGATGAGCGACCCTGCCTGATATGTTCACGCTGTTTTACAAAACAGTCCGCCCATCGGGCCGAGACCACAGTGCGGTTTTGGCCCCGCCACCCTGCCCCGGCAGTTGGTGTGCGCGGCATCCACAAAGGAAATCGAGAATGAACAAGTTCACCACTTTAAGCGGCATTGCCGCCCCGCTGCCGTTGATCAACATCGACACCGATATGATCATTCCCAAGCAGTTTCTAAAAACCATCAAGCGGTCCGGCCTTGGCGTGAACCTCTTTGATGAAATGCGCTATGACGACGACCGCAACGAAATCCCCGAATTCGTGCTGAACAAGCCGCAGTACCGGGATGCACAGATACTTGTTGCCGGCGACAATTTCGGCTGTGGTTCATCGCGGGAACACGCCCCTTGGGCCATCGCTGATTTCGGCATCACCTGTGTGATCGCGCCCAGCTTTGCGGACATCTTTTATAACAACTGCTTCAAAAACGGCATTCTGCCGATCGCCCTGCCGCAAGAGCAGGTCGACGTGTTGATGAAGGACGCCGAAAAAGGGTCGAACGCCCGGATTGAGATCGATCTTGAGGCCCAAACCATCACCAGTTCGGACGGCGATGTCTTCAGCTTTGAGTTGGACAGCTTCAAGAAGCACTGTTTGATGAATGGTTTGGACGACATTGGCCTTACCCTCGAGAAAGGCGCTTCGATCGACAGTTTCGAGGCTTCGGCGTCGCAAGCGCGGCCTTGGGTATAACCGCGCAATATCAAATTATTTTATAGACCCCGATGGATTTGTGGGCTTAAGCTTCAAGCCCACAACTCTAGGTAAATATGTGAGCGAAGTTGCTTAATGATGCAGAAAAGCACCACTATTCTGTCTAAAATGTCACCCATGTGGCATGGTGTTCCTGAACATACTTGAGGATTATGGCGAAAGAAGGCACAATTAAGGCAATAATGAGGCACGCTTCCGTTAATCGGAGGCAACAAGTTGGAACAAGACCACGGCATCGAACCGCGGCTGGCCAGTTTGGAAGGGTATTTTTGTGTTCGCACGTTTGACTGGCGCAGCAGCGCGTGGCGTTTTAGTGGCATTGCTGGTGGCAACCCCGGCTTTGATGTTGCCTGACGTCACCTATGATGCCAACCAAATCACTATGTTGGTTGCGCTTCTTGCGGGCTTTCTCACGTTTATCGAATACACCTCACACTTCCCCAGCATCGTCGAATTTCGCGATGCTGCTCCGTTTAACCGGATGCGCTTCGTTTCGCTGCTTGCAACGGTTTCATTGCTTACGATGATCATGCAACACAAAACCGATCCTACCGCGGTCTCCAGTGCGCTGACTTCGATCGGGACGATCATCGGAAATGCAATGGACTTTCCTTTCTCTCCGGTTCGGCTGATCGTGTTGATGCTGCCCGTCAATGCCAGCATGGAACTGGTGAATTCAGTCCGTACCTCTGCCGGGATCGCTTATCTGATCTCGTTGATCTCGATGGCATTCTTCCTGATCTTGGTGCGCGTGATGAATTGGCCGGCAAGACAGGGTGCCTTCAACGTCTGGATCAATCTGCCGCTGTTTGATCCAACAGCCGGAGGTGACGTCATCTATCGCCTGAAGCGTGACGCACGGATCAATATTGTTCTGGGCTTCCTATTGCCCTTTCTGATCCCCGCAGTGGTCAAGGCGACCTCAAATATGATAGACCCGATTACGTTCCAGAATCCACAAAGCCAGATTTGGACAGTCGCTGCATGGGCATTCTTACCAGCCAGCATCATCATGCGCGGAATTGCCATGGGCAAGATCGCAGAGATGATCGAAATAAAGCGCCGTCGCGCTTATTCTTCGGGCGATCCGGACAAGCCTGCCATGCAGCCTGCCTGACCTTTGCATTTGTGCTCGCGGCCGGTGCTTCGCAGGCTGAACCGATACGGGTCGCAACGTACAACACCGAACTTTCCCAACCCGGTCCGGGTCTTTTGCTGCGTGACATAATCAGGGCCGACAACCCACAGGTTGCCGCCGTGATCCAGACGATCTCGGCCGTGGCTCCTGATATTCTGGTATTGCAGGGTATCGATTATGACCTGCAAGGCTCAGCCTTGGCTGCGCTTGCCAAGGCGATCGGCCAGGACGGACCCGATTATCGGTACCGTTTTGCCCTGCCACCCAATGCGGGGCGACAGACCGGCATTGACATGGATGGTGATGGCAGCGCCGGACACGCCAGAGATGGTCAGGGATACGGCCGGTTTCTGGGGGACGGTGCGTTGGCAGTCCTGTCGCGGTTTCCGATCGTGCCGAATGGCGTTCAGGACTACTCCGCCCTTTTGTGGCGCGACCTGCCCGGAGCGCTACTGCCACGAAGCCCGCATGGCCCTTTCCCATCTGCCGAAGCTCAGGAGATCCAGAGACTGTCATCGCACGGCCACTGGGTTGTTCCCATCGATCTCCCTCATGCACCCCCGATCACTCTCATGACCTTTTACGCGACTCCGCCGGTTTTTGATGGGCCCGAAGACCGCAATGGCAAACGTAACCATGACGAGATCATGTTCTGGGATCATTACTTGGCCGGCAGGTTTGATACGCCTCCCGATGACCGTTTTGTCCTGCTTGGCAATGCGAACCTTGACCCCGACAAGGGTGAAGGCCAGAAGTCAGCCATCACAACACTGCTGCACCATCCGATGCTTCAGGACCCGCTGCAAGGCCAACCCACTGTCACGTTTGACGGGTTGGGCGACATGCGCACGGATTATCTGCTGCCATCATCCGACTGGCGCGTGGTTGCGTCAGGGGTCGCCCGTAACGCCTCTGCCAGCCGTCATGGCCTGATCTGGGCCGACCTGGACCGCTAGCAGTTCTTGACCCTTTTCAATCCTCGCGCTACCCCGCTTGCAACGCATTTATCAGGAGTATCCCATGGCCAATCCATCATTGCTTATCCTCGCCGGTGACGGCATCGGCCCCGAGGTCATGGACCAGGTCGTTCGCATTATCGACTGGTTTGGCGAAAAACGCAGTTTGGCGTTTGATGTCGAACATGATCTTGTCGGTGGTGCAGCGTATGACAAGCACGGGACGCCACTGCATGATGATACGATGGCCAAGGCTCTGGCCGCGGATGCGGTGTTGCTGGGGGCGGTCGGAGGCCCGAAGTACGATGCGCTTGATTTTAGTGTAAAACCAGAACGTGGCTTGCTGCGCCTGCGCAAGGAAATGGACCTGTTTTCCAACCTGCGCCCTGCGCAGTGTTTTGATGCGCTGGCTGATTTTTCATCACTCAAGAAAGATATCGTTGCCGGTCTCGATATCATGATCGTGCGGGAATTGACCTCTGGCGTCTATTTCGGAGAACCGCGCGGCATTTTCGAAGAAGGCAATGAGCGTGTCGGGATCAACACCCAACGCTACACGGAGTCCGAGATCGACCGCGTGGCGCGGTCGGCCTTTGAACTGGCGCGCCGTCGCAACAACAAGGTTTGCTCGATGGAAAAAGCCAACGTGATGGAAAGCGGGATCCTGTGGCGTGAAGTCGTCCAGAAAGTCCACGATGAAGATTACCCCGATGTTGAACTGACCCACATGTACGCAGATAACGGCGCAATGCAGTTGGTACGCGCCCCCAAACAGTTTGACGTCATCGTCACCGACAACCTGTTTGGCGATATCCTGTCCGATTGTGCGGCGATGCTGACAGGCTCGCTGGGGATGCTGCCCTCTGCCTCGCTGGGTGCGCCCAATGCCGACGGCCGCCCCAAGGCGCTGTACGAGCCCGTACACGGCTCTGCCCCCGATATCGCGGGCCAGGGCAAGGCAAACCCGATCGCCTGTATCCTCAGCTTTGCAATGGCGCTGCGCTATTCCTTTGACCAGGGCGAAGAAGCCGCGCGTCTGGAAAAGGCGGTTGAACAAGTGCTGGCTGACGGTGCCCGCACCGCTGATCTAATGGGTCCCGAAGACGGTACGCCCATCTCGACCAGCGAAATGGGTGATGCAATTCTGGCAGCGCTGGACGCGAGCCTGTAAACAATCGGCGTATCGGGCCTGTTGCCGGGCCTGATACGCAACTATCCTGTTCTGACGCGCACCCTCCGCTTGATCACAACGGAACCAGTATATGACAACAGCCATCCAAGCCGAAGTATTGCTGCCCACCCAAGAGCTGCGTCATGACCTGCCCTTTTACACCAAGACACTGGGCCTGCGGCTTGATAGCATCTTTCCCGCCGATGATCCGTCGGTGGCGAGCTTTTCCGGTCACGGTCTGCGGATTCGTATAGAAAAAGGTGCCGATGTCTGCCCCGGAAAACTGCGCATCCTTACCGATGACCCAGACGGTTTTGCCAATGGTGCCCGTCACCTGACAGCACCGAACGGCACCCAAATCGAAATTGTTCCGCTGACCCCGACCGCCGATCAGCCGCAAACCCAGCACGAATTCGCCGTGCGACGCCTACGCGACGAAGCGCCGTGGGTCATCGGGCGCGCCGGCATGCATTACCGTGATCTGATCCCGTCACGCCTTGGCGGTTCGATCATCGCCAGCCACATCAGAATCCCCGATGGCGGGCCAGTGCCGGATATGGTTCATTACCATACGGTCGGGTTTCAGCTAATCTTTTGCTATCGCGGCTGGGTTGATGTGCTGTACGAGGATCAAGGAGACCTGATCCGCCTGCACGCCGGTGATTGCGTGACGCAACCACCCGGCATTCGCCACCGCGTCGTGGAAGCTTCGCCAAATATCGAAGTGATCGAGATCGGCGTGCCCGCCGAACATGTCACCACTATTGATCATGATATGACCCTGCCGAACGGCAAGGGCGACCCGGCGCGTGAATGGGACGGACAGCGTTTCGTGCATCACCGGAAACAGGGCGCGACTTGGCAATCCTTCCGGGTACCGGGCTTTACCGCGCGCGATACCGGCATCTCTGCGGGTACCAAAGGCGTCGCGGGGATCCAGGTCATTCGCCCCGACGGCACTGTGCCGGCCCCTTACATACATGATGCGGACATACATTTCACCTTTGTGATGGAGGGCAAGATGACATTGGTCCCTCAAGGTCAGGAACCGCGTGATCTAGAGCCCGGCGATGCGTTTGTGATCCCGCCTGGGATGGTCACGCAATACGCAAACTGCTCCGACGATCTTGAACTGCTTGAAGCAACCTTGGGCGGAGAATTCACGACGACGATCGCAAGGTAGTACCTTACCGCTACTGCATCTGGTGACCCCGGCAGGATTCGAACCTGCAACCTGCCCCTTAGGAGGGGGCTGCTCTATCCAGTTGAGCCACGGGACCGCCACTGTTCGTGTATCAAGCATCTACAACGGCTGTCACCTGCAAATTGACCGCTGGGGGGAAGTATTATGGTCGGGCACGCAGCATACTTGCGCCTACGCGATGAACTACGCTAGCGTAGGATTTAAGAGATTTAGCAGGATATTGCCATTGTCACAGCCCCCGAAACGACCGCTTACCCTTCGTGATGTATCCGATGCGTGCGGGGTGTCCGAAATGACCGTCAGTCGCGTGCTGCGCAAACGTGGGGATGTGTCTGAAACGACGCGCCTCAGGGTGCTCGCCGCGGCGAAGGAATTGGGCTACGTTCCCAATCAGATCGCAGGATCTCTGGCGTCCCAGCGGGTCAATCTGGTGGCTGTGATCATTCCTTCGTTGTCGAATATGGTGTTCCCCGAAGTATTGAACGGGGTCAATCAGGTACTTGAAGACACGCCCTTGCAACCTGTCGTCGGTGTCACGGATTACATGCCCGAAAAGGAAGAGCGGGTCTTGTATGAAATGCTGTCCTGGCGGCCGTCGGGGGTAATCATCGCAGGGCTGGAACATTCGGACGCGACCCGCGCCATGCTCAAAAATGCCGGCATTCCCGTGGTCGAGATCATGGACGTCGATGGGCGGCCGATTGACGCGATGGTCGGAATTTCGCATCGCCGTGCCGGGCAGGAAATGGCTAAGGCGATCCTCAAGGAAGGCTATGAACACATCGGGTTCATGGGCACCAAGATGCCGCTCGACCACCGCGCCCGCAAACGCTTCGAAGGGTTTACCGAAGGGCTGGCCAAGGCCGGGATAGAGATCGAGGACCGCGCGTTCTACTCTGGCGGCTCCGCTCTCGCCAAGGGGCGCGAGATGACGCAAGACATGCTGGAACGCTCTCCCGAGCTTGATTTCCTGTATTATTCCAACGATATGATCGGCGCTGGCGGACTGCTGTATCTGATTGATCAAGGAATAGACATTCCTGGACAGATCGGCCTGGCGGGCTTTAACAACGTCGAACTCTTGCAAGGCTTGCCGCGTCAGCTTGCCACAATGGACGCCTGTCGGCTCGAGATTGGGCAGGCGGCGGCGCGTATCATTCTGAATGACACACTTGAAGAACCCGATCCCGATTTGCAAACCCAGGTCACGATGACCCCCACCCTTTCGCTCGGGGACACGCTGCGCCGCAATCGCAAGCAATGACGCCCGTCACGCTTGGCAATCGCGATGCCCGGCGGATTTTTTTGCATCGGCATCTGCTGAGCGATACACCACAGGGCCCCGCCCATGGTGCCGCGCTTTTGCAGGTGATAACGGGCTTGGGCTTTGTACAGCTTGACAGTATCAACACCGTGGCGCGGGCACATGACCTGATCTTGTTTTCCCGGCGCCAGCGTTATCGCCCCGAGGCGTTGAAAACGCTTTATGAACGTGATCGCGCCCTGTTTGAGCACTGGACCCACGATGCGTCGGTGATCCCGATGGAATATTACCCATATTGGGAAATGCGTCGACAGCGCGATGCCGCAAGACTGCGCAGCCGGTATCAGAATTGGCAGCGTCATGATTTTGAATCGCGGTTCCAGACCGTGCTGGAGCAAATCCGCGAAAGAGGACCGGTAAGTTCGTCCGATGTGGGCAAGGGTGAACCCCGATCCAAGGGCGGTTGGTGGGACTGGCATCCCTCCAAGACGGCGCTTGAATACCTTTGGCGTGCCGGGGCGTTATGTGTTGTCGGGCGCGATGGTTTTCAGAAACGCTATGACCTCACAGAAAGGGTGATTGATGCAACGCTATGCGATCCGATAAGCGCCCCGGATGCGATACGGACGATCGATTGGTGTTGCAGCGGTGCTTTGGACAGGCTGGGATTTGCCACACATACCGAGATCGCGGCGTTTTGGGCACATCTGACCCCCGCAGAAGCGAAAGCCTGGGTCGAGCAGGAATGCGCTGAGGGCCGGTTAGAGCCGGTAAATATAATCGGTGCCGATGGCACGGCGCGGGGTGCCTATGCCCGGCCAGGTTTGCTGAATGATCCAGCCATCAACATCGCCCCGTCCCCTCGGCTTCGGGTTCTCAGCCCGTTCGACCCTGCGCTGCGTGATCGAAACCGCGCTGAACGTTTGTTTGGTTTCAGCTACCGCGTGGAAATGTTCGTCCCCGCTGCCAAGCGGAGCTATGGCTATTACGTCTTTCCGGTTCTGCAAGGTGACCGCATCATCGCACGGGTCGATATGAAGGCCTTTCGTGATCGCGACACCCTGGTCGTGCAGGCATTATGGCCCGAACCCGGCGTGCATTGGGGCAAAGGCAGGCAATCCGCCTTCGAGGCCGAACTATTCCGCTTGCGGCGATTGGCTGGTGTATCGAATATCGCGTTCGAAAACGGCTGGTTACGCTAAGCTACCTTCAAAATGCCGATGATAGTTTGAGCGATTTTCGCATCATGCCCCTACAACGATGACAATTTGTAAACATTTTGTTGACGTGTTGCTTTTCCATGCCAGACTGCAGCGAAAGGAATCAAACCCATGCGCAGTTTTGCCCCCAATTATCGAATGGCCCCGCTGTGACACGCCACGTCATCGTCATCGGCGCGGGTATTGTGGGCGTATCTACTGCCATCTGGCTGCAACGCGCAGGTGCACAGGTAACCATTATCGACCGCGCTGGCCCCGGGAAAGGCACATCGCACGGCAACGCGGGGGTGCTTGCCGCTTGCGCGGTCGCCCCGGTGACTGCGCCAGGGCTTTTGACAAAAGCACCTGTGATGTTGATGCACCCGGACGTGCCGCTGTATCTGCGCCTATCCTATCTGCCGCGCCTGTTGCCGTGGCTTGGCAAATACCTGAGCGTCGCCAACGATACTGACACAAAGCGCATTTCAGCGGGGCTGGCCCCGATCGTCAGCGACAGCATCGACCAGCATAAAAGCCTGACCGCCGATTTGGGATTGTCCGATTGGATAGCGGACAGTGATTATGTGTTCGCCTACCGCACCAGGGCGGCCTTTGATGCCGAAGCCTATACCTGGGCGCTGCGGGCCCGGGCTGGCTTTACTCCTGAACTGATCAAGGGCCCCGCGATACGCGACTATGAACCCGCTTTGGGCCAAGACATCACTTTGCTAGCTACGATGAAAGACCACGGTTTCATCCGCGATCCCGGCGGCTATGTCGCGGCATTGGCCCAGGCGTTCACTCAGGGCGGCGGCACGATAATGAAAGCCGAGGTCAAGGACTTTGATCTGACCGGTGGAACAGTCGCAGCCGTGCAAACCGACCAAGGTGCGGTCGCCTGCGATGATATCGTATTGGCCACTGGTGTTTGGTCAAAACCGCTGATGGCGAAACTGGGCCTGAGCATACCGCTGGAAACAGAGCGCGGCTATCATATCATTTTCGGCGACGCGACCGGCGGGCCGTCGCGCCCCACGATGATCGCCAGCGGGAAATTTGTTGCGACACCGATGGCACAGGGGCTGCGCTGTGCGGGGATACTGGAATTTGGCGGCCTTGATGCCCGGCCATCCAAGGCACCGCTGGCGCTGTTGCGCCGTCAGGCCAAGGCTGCCTTTCCGAACCTTACCGCTACGTCCGAAGTGGAATGGTTGGGGCACAGGCCCGCCCCCAGCGACAGTCTGCCGTTGATTGGCCAGATTGGCACAAGCCGGGTCTATACCGCCTTCGGGCATCACCACATCGGGTTGACGGGCGGCCCGAAAACCGGCCGTCTGGTTGCAGGGTTGATCATGGGGCAGCCTGGCAACACCGACATACGACCCTATGCCCCGCAACGATTTGGCAAGGGCTAACCTTGCAAACATAACCAATTCAACAAGGAGAGACTGATGAAACTGATCCATAAAATGACGACAGGTGTGGCGACGGCGGCAATTACATTTGCCGGCACCCTGCCTGCCTTTGCCGCCGAGAAATGGGATATGCCGATGGCCTATTCCGCATCTAACTTTCATTCTGTCAATGGAATGGAATTTGCCAAATGTGTGACCGACGGCACCAAGGGCGAGATCGAGATCACGGTACACCCGGGCGGGTCACTGATTGCCGGCGCTGACATCAAGCGCGCGATCCAGACCGGTCAGGTCCAGTTGGGCGAACGCATCCTGTCCGGCCACCAGAACGAGAATGCAATCTTCGGATTTGATTCAATTCCCTTTCTGGCACCGTCCTTTGAGGCGTCCGATAAGCTGTGGCAAGCAGCCAAACCCAAGATCGAAGAGCTTTTGGCAGAGCAGAATCTAACACTGCTTTACAACGTGCCATGGCCGCCCCAGGGTCTCTACTTCAAGAAAGATGTGAACAGCGTCGAGGACATGAAAGGCGTCAAGTTCCGTTCCTATAACAACGCGACCAGCCGGTTGGCCGAATTGACAGGCATGTTGCCGGTCACAATAGAGGCGGCCGAACTAAGCCAAGCGTTTGCGACCGGGGTAGCAGAATCGATGATCTCGTCCGGCGCGACAGGCTATGATCAGAAAGTCTGGGAAAGCCTGACCAACTTTTACGAAGTGGATGCCTGGTTGCCTCGTAACTATATCATGGTGAACAACGATGTCTGGTCCGAGGTGTCCGAAGAAAACAAATCGGTCATCACCGGCTGTGCCAGCGACGCGGAAGCACGCGGTCTGCAAGCGTCGAAGGACTATACCCAGTTCACCTATGACGGTTTGCGCGAAGGCGGTATGAAAGTCGAACCTGCCAGCGATGAACTGATGTCGGGCCTGCGAGCGGTGGGTGAAACGATGACCGCCGAATGGCTGGAATCGGCTGGTGAAGATGGCAAAGCCATCGTCGATAAATACAAGTCGATGCAGTAACCATTTAACGGCGGCCCTGATCAAGGGCCGCCGATCTTTTCCGACCAACCGGAGACATCCCCTTTGAAAAGCCTGCGTAAACTGCTCGATTTCATTTACTTTGCATCCGGGGCACTGGCCGCCGTCAGCCTTGTCGCCATCTTGTTGTTGATCGTGGTGCAAATGATTGCCCGTTGGACCGGAGAGGTCTTTCCCGGTGCGGCCAGCTATGCCGGCTATGCGATGGCGGCTGCGAGTTTTCTGGCCTTTGCCAATGCATTGAACCGGGGTGCGCATATACGCGTGTCGATCCTGTTGAACGCATTGCCCAAAGGACCCAAACGCTTGCTTGAGATCTGGTGCTTTGGCTTGGCCGCAGTGATCGCGTGGTACTTTACATATTATGCCTATTGGTTTGTTTACTGGTCCTGGAAGTTCAACGAAATCTCTCAATCACAAGACGCCACTGCCCTATGGATACCGCAGTCGGTGATGGTCGTGGGCGGCGGTATTCTGGCCATCGCCTTGACGGATAATCTGCTGCAACTGGTCATCAAGGGGAACCACCGCTTGACCCGTGATCTTGTCGATCAAAGCTTTGGGGAGTGAAGCGATGACTGAACTTTACGCAATTGCGCTCTTCCTCATTGTTCTGTTTTTTCTGCTGGGCACTGGTGTGTGGGTGGGCCTTGCCTTGATGGGCGTTGCCTGGGTCGGGATGGAGCTTTTCACGACCCGCCCTGTCGGCGATGCCATGGTCACCACAATCTGGGCCTCGTCCAGCTCCTGGACGCTGACGGCACTGCCGCTGTTCATCTGGATGGGCGAGATATTGTTCAGGACCCGCCTATCGGAGGATATGTTCAAAGGATTGTCGCCCTGGCTGGCCCGTTTGCCCGGCGGGCTGGTTCATACCAATATCGTGGGCTGCACCGTCTTTGCCGCCGTGTCAGGTTCCTCTGCTGCTACGCTGTCAACCGTTGGCAAGATGTCGATTCCCGAATTAAGGGCGCGCAACTATCCAGAGAAGATGATTATCGGAACTTTGGCCGGGGCTGCGACCCTGGGCCTGATGATCCCCCCGTCGTTGGCGCTGATCGTCTATGGTGTGACGGTTAACGAAAGCATCACCAAGCTGTTCTTTGCCGGGGTCGTACCGGGCCTTGTTCTGGCGCTGATGTTCATGGCCTATGTGGCCTTCGTCGCGCTGACGGCCAAAGACTGGAACCCCACGGTTGAAACGGGCATGAGCTTTGCCGACAAGCTGCGCAATTCGCGGTTCTTGCTGCCGGTATTCGCGTTGATAATCGTCGTGATCGGGTCGATGTATCTGGGGTTCGCCACCGCGACCGAAGCGGCGGCTATCGGGGTGCTGGGGGCGTTGACGCTGGCGCTGCTGCAAGGGTCGCTGAACTGGACCAGCTTTCAGCAAAGCCTGATGGGGGCGATGCGGACATCTGCGATGATCGCATTGATCCTGGCAGGTGCGGCGTTCTTGAAGCTGTCGATGGGGTTCACTGGGCTGCCACGCGCGCTTGCCGATGGCATCGCCGTGATGGAACTGACCAGGTTTCAACTGTTGATGGCTCTATTGGTATTCTACATCGTTCTGGGCATGTTTCTGGACGGTATTTCATCGGTAGTGCTGACGATGGCGGTGGTAGAGCCGATGGTGCGCGGGGCCGGTATCGACCTGATCTGGTTCGGCATCTTCGTCGTGGTTGTCGTCGAAATGGCGCAGATCACTCCGCCTATCGGGTTCAACCTGTTCGTGATCCAGGGCATGACCGACCACGAAATGGGCTATATCACCAAGGCGGCTTTGCCGATGTTCGCAATCATGGTTGTAATGGTATTCATTTTGATCTTCTTCCCCGAAGTCGCGACCTGGTTGCCTGAAAACCTGCGCCAGGCCCCATCATGACAGACTTTCCCCAGATACAAACCGTCGGGCTATCGGGCATCCTTGTGCGCTTTGCCGCAACCATGTCTGAACCCGCCAACCGTGCCGCGCTGTCATTTCGTGCCGCCGTCGACAACGCCGAATGGCCCGAGGTGTCGGAAACCAGCACCTCGCTTGTGTCCACTTTTCTCCAGCTTGACCTCGTGCGCGTCCCGCTTGATCAGATGATCGAACGCCTGACCGATCTTCTGGCCACTCGAGACTGGTACACTGCCGATTTGCCGTCGGGCCGGACCTTGTGGCACATCCCCACGGTCTACGGTACTGATCTGGCCCCCCAGCTTGAAGAAGCGGCCGATCTTGCCGGTGTCGACCCCGACGAAGCGATCGCTCAGCTGTCACAGGCGCGGGTCAGGGTACTGACCATCGGGTTTGCCCCCGGCCAGCCCTATATGGGGGAACTGCCGGAAAACTGGGATATTCCTCGGCAACAGGGGCTGACACGGTCGGTACCTGCCGGGGCGCTGATCGTAGCGATCCGGCAGTTGATCATCTTTACCAACGCGTCCCCCACCGGCTGGCGGCACGTCGGCCAGACCGCCTTCAAAACGTTCCGCCCAACCAGCGAGAAACCGTTCGCATTGTCACCGGGGGATGAGCTGTGCTTCCCCTCGGTAACCCGTGACGCGCTTGAAAAGATACTGACGAGTGATGGAACGGGCCAGGGCGGCGCTGATGCGCAGGTGCTGACATGAGCGTAACCTTGACCATTGCGCAGGCGGGTCCCGCCTTGGCCGTTCAGGACCTTGGCCGGCCCGGCTGGCGGGCCCAGGGGCTGACCAAAGGCGGCGCGGCAGACCCGATGGCCATATATGAAGGGGCGGCGTTGCTGGGACAATCGCCCGAATTGGCAGTGATCGAAATGACCGGGACCGGGGGCACCTTTGTCGCGGATGGTGACATCCGCATCGCGCTGACCGGTGCCGGCATGGCGGCCAAAATAGACGGCGACGTCGTGGTCTGGAACGCCAGCCACCTGCTGCCCGCAGGTGCGAAGCTGACCATCGGCGGTGCCAGCAGCGGCACCTATGGCTATTTGCACGTCGGGGGCGGCATTATGTCGGATGTGCTCCTGGGGGCGCGGGCCAGTCACCTAAGCGCAGGATTGGGACGGCCTCTTGCCGCAGGGGACGGCTTTGTTGTCGGAGATGACACAGGGCGCGAAACCGGGCTGACGCTCCCTCGTGACGGGCGCTTTGACGGCGGGGTGGTACATGTGGTCGCCAGCATGCAGACCGAACATTTTACCCCCGCAGAACGCCTGCGCTTTACCCAGACGCAATTCAGCCGCGACCCCCGAGCCAATCGCGTCGGCGTGCGGATGGATCACCAAGGCGGGGGCTTTCATGCCGAAGGCGGATTGACGATCCTGTCCGAGGTCATCGTCCCCGGCGACATTCAGATCACCGGCGACGGCGCGCCGTTTGTGCTGATGGGCGAATGCCAGACTACCGGGGGCTATCCGCGCATAGGTACCGTTATCCCCAGCGATATCCCACGTGTGGCGCAAGCTGCCGCTGGGGCACCGATCATGTTCAAATTCCTCAGCCTCGCCGAAGCGATAACGTTGGAGATCCGTCATCGCGACGCCATTCATGCGTTACGCGGCCAGGTTAAACCTCTGATTCGCGATCCGAGGCAGATTCGGAACCTACTTCTCTACCAATTGGTCGGGGGTACCGTGTCAGCATGGGACGACCCGTTTGAAAAGGATAAATAGAATGCAGACCGTCGATTTGAATGCAGACATGGGAGAAAGCTTTGGCCCATGGAGAATGGGCAATGACGCCGCCTTGCTGAAAATCATCAGTTCGGCGAATATCGCGTGTGGCGGGCATGCCGGCGATGCCGATGTGATGGCTGCCACGATGACACTGGCGCGCGACAATAGCGTGGGCATCGGGGCACATCCTGGGTTCATGGATATTGCCGGTTTCGGACGCAACCGCATGACTGTGCCACGCGGTACGTTGCAAAACCAGGTACGCTATCAGGTGGCCGCCAGTGTCGGCATGGCGCGCAGCCTCGGCACATCGGTGCGGCATCTAAAGTTGCACGGGGCGCTCGCGAATATGGCATCCGAGGACGAAACTTTGGCCCATGACCTGTACGAGGCCGCGTTGAGCGTCGCCCCGGATCTGATTGTAATGGTGCTGACGGCAACCGCCCAGCAAAAGGCCGTGCAGAGCTTGGGGTGCAAGTGGGCAGGCGAAATTTTTGCTGACCGCGCCTATAATGACGACGCGACGCTGGTTGACCGGTCGAAACCCGGTGCGGTGATCCACGACGCCGCCCTCGCGGGCAACCGCATGGTCGCAATGGTCAAGGCAGGAGCGATTTTAACCGAAGGTGGCGTGTCGATTCCCGCTGCCATCGATACGATCTGCCTGCATGGCGATACCCCAGAGGCCGTAGATATCGCACGGGCAGTGAAAACCGCTCTTCAGGACGCGGGCATCACGCTCCAGTGCTTCGATGGTCGCAGCAGCTAGCCAGTTCAGCCGTCTGATATTGAACAGAAACCAAAGCAGCACCCCACGGGGTGCTGTTTCGTCATTTTCACATTGGATCGAGTAAAAATGGTGAGCCCGTCGGGGTTCGAACCCGAGACCTACTGATTAAAAGTCAGTTGCTCTACCAACTGAGCTACAGGCCCACTAGGCGGCTTACTAGAAAGCTGGGGCGGTGGGGTCAAGCCCCTAACGTGCGAAATTATTCGCACATGCTGGATAAGTTTCATTCGGCACGTTATATGCGCCAAATGTGTAGTGATATTATCAATGGTTTGCCCTTTATGAAGATGCATGGGCTGGGGAACGACTTTGTCGTGCTCGATGCTCGTGCGCCCAAAGGGGAAGATTCGGGGCCGCCCCCGTTTACGGTTACCCCGGCGTTGGCAAAGGCAGTGGGACATCGGCATTTCGGCGTGGGGTTTGATCAGCTTGCCGTGATCTCGAACGGGACCGGCGATGCTCACCTGACGTTCTACAACGCCGACGGGTCGGTGTCGGCTACCTGTGGAAATGCGACCCGGTGTATTGCGCGTTTTCTCATGGAGGAGAGCGGGAGCTCCACACTTCACCTGACCACCGATCGCGGTGATCTGGCCGCCCAGGATATGGGTGACGGCCTTACCGCCGTAAACATGGGCCAGCCGCAACTTGACTGGGATGAAATCCCGTTGTCGCATCGGATGGATACGTTGGCCCTGCCGATTGATGGCGGCCCGACGGCCACCGGCATGGGGAACCCTCATTGCACCTTTTTCGTCGACGACATAGGGGCGGTTGATCTGGAACAGTTCGGACCAACGATCGAACACCACCCGCTGTACCCGGAACGCACCAACGTTCAGATTGCCCAGATCATCGACACTGACCACATCCGTATGCGGGTGTGGGAACGTGGCGTCGGCATCACGCTTGCATCCGGATCGTCAAGCTGTGCCACAGCCGTCGCAGCGGCCCGCAAGGGCCTCACTGGACGCAAGGTACGCGTCGACCTTGATGGGGGGACGTTGTACATTGACTGGCGCGAGGACGGCGTCTGGATGACCGGGCCGTCTGCTCATGTGTTCAGCGGCACCCTCACACGTGATTTTCTGGACGGGCTGGCATGAGCACACCAATTTTCTCGAATCACGGTTGCCGCCTGAACGCTTACGAAACCGAAGCGATGAAAGAACTGGCCCAAGAGGCCGGATTGAAGAATGCGGTCATCATCAACACCTGTGCCGTCACCGCCGAAGCGGTTCGCAAGGCGCGTCAGGACATCCGCAAACTGCGCAAGGCGAACCCCGATGCGCGGCTGATCGTCACCGGCTGTGCTGCGCAAACCGAACCGGAAACCTTTTCCAAGATGGTCGAGGTTGATGCTGTGATCGGCAATACCGAAAAGATGGTCGGAGCCACATGGCAGGGGCTGGCTGCTGATTTTATCGGCGAAACCGAAGCGGTACAGGTTGACGACATCATGTCCGTCACTGAAACGGCGGGGCATCTCATCGACGGGTTCGGCACGCGCAGCCGGGCCTATGTGCAGGTCCAGAACGGATGCGACCACCGCTGCACCTTCTGCATCATTCCCTATGGCCGCGGCAATTCCCGCTCGGTCCCCGCGGGGGTTGTGGTGGACCAAATCAAGCGTTTGGTCGACAAGGGCTTTAACGAAGTGGTGCTGACCGGCGTCGACCTCACCAGTTGGGGCGCAGACCTGCCTGCCACTCCCAAACTGGGGGATCTGGTGATGCGGATCCTGCGGCTTGTTCCAGACCTGCCGCGCCTGCGGATCAGTTCGATCGATTCCATCGAGGTGGACGAGAACCTGATGCAGGCCATAGCGACCGAAGCCCGTCTGATGCCGCACCTGCACCTGAGCCTTCAGCACGGCGACGACATGATCCTGAAACGGATGAAACGTCGGCACCTGCGCGATGACGCCATCCGCTTCGCAGAGGACGCCCGCAAACACCGCCCGGACATGACCTTTGGTGCCGACATCATCGCCGGCTTCCCCACCGAGACCGACGCGATGTTCTATAATTCGTTAAAGCTGGTGACCGACTGCGATCTGACGTGGCTGCACGTGTTTCCCTATTCCGCCCGCCAAGGCACGCCAGCGGCCCGGATGCCCGCCGTCAACGGTGCGGTGATCAAGGAACGCGCGGCGCGATTGCGCATGGCGGGCGATGCTCAGGTGGCGCATCATCTGACCGTGCAGCAAGGTCGTTTGCATCGCGTATTGCTGGAAAGCCCTACCATGGGGCGCACGGAACAATTCACTGAAGTGCGTTTTTCGCAGCCCCAGACCGAGGGTGATATTGTGACTGCCAAAATCACCGGGCAACGGGCGGGACATCTTTTGGCTGGCTAGCACGACGGGTCGACTGCCGGCAAAGATGTTCGGTGCGATGACGCAGTACACCTGTCGACTGACTGACAACGACAAAGCCTCCCGCAGCGGTCATGCTGCGGGAGGCTTTGTCGTTTCAAACCATACTGTGTAGACAGGTTAGTTTTTCTTGCGCTTGATCGGTGCCCAAAGGCGCTTGTTGGTAAGGTACAACAGTACCGACAACAGGGTCAAAAAGATCACGCCAGCAAATCCGGCCTGTTTGCGGGCCATCATCTTGGGTTCGGCGGTCCACATCAAGAACGCTGCGACGTCTGCCGCTTCGCTGCGGACATCGGATTCATGACCGTCAGCATATTGCACGTCGTCGCCATACAAGGGCTGTGCCATCGCGATCCAGCTGCCCTGAATTGTTGACACGCCTTCATGCTTGCAGGATTCCGGCACACCACCGTTAGGGAAAGCCGCGTTATAATAACCCGGGAAATCCTCGGGGGCGCAGGCCGGCGGTTCTTTGTAACCGTTGAGCAGCGAAGCAATATATTCCGCGCCACCAATGCCCTTGACGAACTGGTTGATGCCCAGGCCGTACGGACCGTGGAAACCCGCACGTTTCTTGGCCATCAGGCTAAGGTCGGGTGCGCTTTCCATTGCAGAAACGGGAAAGTGGTCAACCGGGGTCCCGGGGCGCGTATCGTCCAACTCGGGGTCGAAAATGTCGAACCGTTGAGCATAGGCACGCACCTGGTCTTCAGGCAAGTCGGGTCCACCCTCATCCGCAAGCGTACGGATGGGGACGAACTTCAGGCCGTGGCAAGCGGAACAGACTTCGGTATAGATCTGCAACCCGCGCTGAAGTTGGTTGGTGTCGAAGGCCCCGAACGGCCCTTCGTAAGAGAAGTCGAAGTCTTCCATATAGGTACCACCGCCTTCCGCGAAGGCAGCCGGAACGGCAAGGCCCATGGCGACAACAGCCGAGAGTATTGTTTTCTTAATCATTGTCATGGTCCTTACTCTGCTGGCTCGACCAGCGTCTTGGTGCCGCCGGTGTTGGGCGCATAATGTGCGTCAAAATCGGCTTCGATGGTTTCAGGATGGGCCGATGGCTTTTCGATGACGCCCAACAGGGGCAGGATCACCAAGAAGTACCCGAACCAATACGCCGAAGCTATCAACGAGAAGCTGGCATAGGGTTCTTCCGCCGGCATCGCGCCGAGCCACATCAAAGCGAAAAAGTCGACGACCAGCAGCGCGAACCACCATTTGAACATCGGACGGAACCGGCCGGAACGTACGGAGGATGTATCCAACCATGGGACAAGCGCCATAACCGCAATCGCACCAAACATCGCCAACACACCAAAGAACTTGGCGTCGATGATACCGCCGGTCACGAAAGACGCGATCTGGACGACCCAGACATCGGCGGTGAAGGCGCGCAAGATCGCATAGAACGGCAAGAAGTACCATTCAGGCACGATGTGTGCAGGTGTCGAAAGCGGGTTCGCCTCGATGTAGTTATCGGGGTGGCCCAGATAGTTCGGCATGAAGCCCACAATAGCGAAGAACACGACCAGGATCACGGCAAGCGCGAACAGGTCTTTCATCACGAAGTAGGGCCAGAATGGCAGCGTGTCTTTCTCTGCCTCTGCCTTGCTGGTGCGGCGCACTTCTACACCTGTCGGGTTGTTGTTGCCCGTGGTGTGAAAGGCCCAGATGTGCACGATCACAAGACCGGCAATCACGAAGGGCAGCAGATAGTGCAAGCTGAAGAAACGGTTCAACGTGGCGTTATCGACGGCAGGCCCGCCAAGCAGTAGCGTTTGCAGGCTTTCCCCGATGAACGGGATAGCGCCGAACAGACCGGTGATAACAGTCGCACCCCAGAAAGACATTTGCCCCCAAGGCAGAACGTAGCCCATGAAGCCGGTCGCCATCATCAGCAGATAGATCAACATACCGATGATCCACGTGATTTCACGCGGGGCCTTGTATGACCCGTAGTAAAGACCGCGGAAGATGTGGGCATAAACCGCCACAAAGAACAACGATGCGCCGTTTGCATGCAGATAACGCAGCATATAGCCGCCGTTTACGTTGCGCATGATGTGTTCGACGCTGGCAAAAGCCATGTCGACCTGCGGTGTATAATGCATCGCCAGCACGATGCCTGTGACGATTTGCAGCGCCAGGCAGAACGTCAGAACAATACCCCAGATCCACATCCAGTTTAGGTTCTTCGGTGTCGGGATCATCAAAGTGTCGTATAGCAAGCCAACAACGGGGAGACGGCTGTGCAGCCATTTTTCTCCGTTTGATTTCGGCTCGTAATGGTCGTGAGGAATTCCAGCCATTCCCGTTCTCCCTTAACCTAGTTTAAGCGTGGTTTCATCCACGAATTCTGCGACAGGCACGAGCAAGTTGCGCGGTGCTGGACCTTTGCGGATACGACCAGCCGTATCGTAATGCGATCCGTGACACGGGCAGAACCAGCCTCCAAAATCACCGGCATCGCCCAACGGCACACAGCCGAGGTGCGTACACACGCCGATCATGACCAACCAGTCTTCCTTGCCGGCCATGGCGCGATTTTCATCGGTCGCAGGCGCGTCCGCCGCCAGATTGTTATTCTCGGCAACGGGGTCAGGCAACTCGGACATGTCGACGGCGCGAGCTTTGGCAATTTCTTCTTCGGTACGGCGACGGATAAACACCGGCTTGCCCAGCCATTTGATGGTAAGCTGCGTTCCGGGTTCCACCGAAGAGATGTCAACGCGGATCGACGACAATGCTTTAACATCTGCCGAAGGGTTCATTTGATTGACCAAGGGCCAGACAGCCGCACCGACGGCGACCGCACCTGTACCAGCTGTGGCGTAATAGAGGAAATCCCTCCGGGTGCCTGCGTGATCTTCTGCTTGGGACACGGGTTAACTCCAAATCATGGGCCTGCCGGCCATTAAATCAAGGGGCGATGCAACCGCATCTCCCACAATTCTGTTGGTTACTAGCGGGATGGGCCGCGCACGTCCAGATACCTTTGACGCGCAAACCGTCGCAGTGTTGCATTCAGGGCAAACTAATACCCCGCAATATATGAATTTAGCCCTTTGGCGGTGCCGTTGCCTGCATCGAATCGCGCGAATCAAATTTTCGGGCCCACGCTGCCAGCGCATCGTTGCCTTTGCGCCAGTTCCGGGCGTCGTGGCGGAAATCAAGATATCCAAGCGCGCACCCCACGGCGATCTGCCCCATGTCAAGCGGCCCGGACAACTGGCTGATCCAACGCGTATTCAAAGCATCGCAAGCGCGCTCAATCTTCCCCCACTGGCCTTCAACCCATTCAGGCATCTGCTTTTCCTCGGGGCGCATCCGGCCTTCGTACACCATGAGCAACGCTGCATCGAGGATACCGTCCGCCAGCGCCTCTAGCGTCAGGGTATCCCACCGGCGCGATCCCGTGGGATAAAGCTTGCCCCCTGCGCGGGCGTCCAGATATGCGCAGATCACCCGGCTATCAAAAAGCGTAGGCCCGTCGCTGCGTTCCAACGCCGGCACTTTGGTAAGCGGGTTTTTCGATAGCAGTGCTGCGTCCGGGGCCAACGGCGTTGTGGCAATCGATTCTATTTCCACATCATCCAGCTGGCCGGTTTCGTGCAAAAGCACCATGACTTTGCGCACATACGGCGATGTCGGGGCATAAGAAAGTTTCATCAGCGTCTCCTCCAAGAGTCCGTGGTGACTATCACTGGCAATCGTGCCCTGTGCAATCGCTTGTTGGCTATCTACCCGTTGCGTTGCGCATCAGCGCCGCAATCAAATCGGTTTCCACACCAAATCCATGGCTGGCCACGCCTTCCGCAGCAGACAGACGTACAGTGTCCGTCTTGTTTTGGCCGAGCTTCCAGGTACCATCAATACCGGTGACCTTCATTCGGCAGGGTACGATCATCCGCATCAGCTTTTGCATGGTTTCGTCCTGCATCTTGGCCGTGGTCCATGGTACCTTGGGAAGCAGACGGTTTTCAAACAGAGCCGACTGCCGATCCAGCAGATCAAGCAGTTCCTCTTGCGGGCGACGCTCCAGCATACCGGTCATATGCACCGCCACGTAATTCCATGTGGGGACCTGATCATCGATCCCATACCAGTCGGGCGAGATATAGGTATCACCGCTGCTGATCGCGATCTTGACCGCGATCGGCTGGTTCAGCTCCCGCGCAATCGGGTTCGACCGCACAAGGTGGAGTTCGGCCACATCTCCGGCATCGTTCAGCAAAAATGGCACATGGCTCAACATCGGGCCGTCCGGACCGTTTGCGGCCAACACGCCAAAGCTGCGGTCGCGGGCAAAGGCGAGGTTCTTGGCGCGGTCAGCGTCATGATAAACGGGGTTGGGATGCATAACGTGATGTCCGATATGAAAGGTCGCTTTTGGTATTGCAGACCCAGCCCGGTCTTGGCAACTTGAACCTATTCTCAGGGCGGGGCGCAATTCCCCACCGGCGGTATGTGGCCCCAGTGCCATGAGCCCGCGAGCGCAACGCGCCCCTTCGGGGGCGGTTGGTCAGCAGATCTGGTGAGATGCCAGAGCCGACGGTCATAGTCCGGATGAAAGAGAATGCGTTTGTTGCGGCCCCTTGGGGCCGTCGGCAACCGTGATCGCCTTGGGTGACTTGTGTCGCTGACGTAAAAAGGAGATCACCATGACACACACCCGCTACGCCTTTGTAAAAGCACGCTGGCACGCCGATATCGTTGATCGTGCCTATGACGGGTTTTCCGAAACCATCCCCGCCAGCCAGATCGATGTCGTCGATGTCCCCGGCGCGTTCGAGATGCCGTTGATGGCGCAGACCCTGGCCAAATCCGGCAAATACGATGCGGTGATCTGCGCGGCCTTCGTGGTCGATGGCGGCATCTACCGGCATGATTTCGTGGCGACAGCCGTGGTTGACGGGTTGATGCGCGTAGGCCTTGATACGGGCGTGCCCGTGCTATCCGTATCGCTGACGCCGCATCACTATCAGGAAACCGACCACCACAATGCGATCTACCGTGCGCATTTCGTCGAAAAGGGCCGCGAGGCCGCCTCGGCAGCGCTTGGCATCGTCGCGGCGCGTCAACTGCTTGACGCCTAAGACGGGTTTACCGCGCGGGCCTGTGCGTCAGGCCCGCTGCGCCCCGATGCTGGCGATGCCCAGCACATCCAGCACTTTGGCCTCGATGTGTTCGGCGTTCATCCCCGCGACCGCGTACATATCCGCCGGGCTTGCCTGATCAATGAAGGTATCGGGAAGCACCATCGACCGGTATTTCAAACCAGCGTCGAACACGCCCTCATCCGCCAGAAGCTGTGCCACATGGCTGCCAAAACCGCCAACGGCACCTTCCTCGATGGTGATCAGCGCCTCGTGATCTGCGGCTAGACGCAAGATCATCTCGCGGTCCAGCGGCTTGGCAAAGCGTGCGTCGGCGATGGTCGATGTGATCCCCTTGGCGCGCAAAGCCTCGGCGGCTTTTTCGACCTCTGCCAGACGCGTGCCAAAGGACAGCAGCGCCACGCGCTTGCCTTCGGCGATGATGCGTCCCTTGCCGATTTCCAACGGCTGCCCGCGTTCGGGCATGGTCACGCCCGCGCCTTCGCCCCGGGGAAACCGGAAGGCAATCGGCCCGTCGTCATGCGCCGCGGCGGTGGCGACCATATGCACCAGCTCGGCTTCATCGGCTGCGGCCATTACCACGAAACCGGGCAGGTTCGCCAAAAAGGCAACGTCGAACGAGCCTGCGTGGGTCGCCCCATCGGCCCCGACCAACCCTGCGCGATCGATGGCAAAGCGTACGGGCAAGCGTTGTATCGCGACATCATGCACAACCTGATCATAGCCGCGTTGCAGAAAGGTGGAATAGATTGTGCAAAACGGTTTCATTCCGCCAGCAGCCAGTGCCGCTGAAAACGTCACCCCATGCTGTTCGGCGATACCCACGTCGAAACAGCGGCTGGGATAGCGTTCGGCAAACAGATTCAGCCCGGTGCCATCGGGCATCGCCGCCGTCACTGCGCAAATCTTGTCATCGTCGGCGGCTTGCGCGATCAGGCTATCCGCAAACACCCGCGTATAGCTGGGCGCGTTCGAGGGTGCCTTGCTCTGCTCGCCGGTCAGAACATTGAACTTGGCGGTTGCATGCCCCTTGTCCCGCGCGGCTTCGGCGGGGCCGTAGCCCTTGCCCTTTTTGGTTATCACATGGATCAACACCGGCCCCGTCGCCCGCGCCTTGACCGTGCGCAAAACCGGCAACAACTGGTTCAGGTCATGCCCGTCTATCGGCCCGAGGTACGAGAAACCCAGTTGCTCAAACAATGTGCCGCCGACCGCCATCCCTTTCAGCATGTCCTTGGCGCGCTTCGCACCCTCACGGAACGGACCTGGCAACATGCTTACCGCGCCTTTGGCGGCCGCCTTAAGCTCTTGGAACGGCTCTTCGGCGTATAGCCGTGTCAGATAAGCCGACATCGCGCCCACCGGGGGCGCAATAGACATTTCGTTGTCGTTCAAAATCACGAACATCCGTTTTTTCAGATGACCGGCGTTGTTCATCGCCTCATAGGCCATGCCTGCCGACATCGACCCGTCGCCGATTACAGCGATCGCGTCGCCCAGACCTTCGGGCACCACGCCGCCCAAATCCCGCGCCACCGCAAAGCCAAGCGCGGCACTGATCGAGGTCGAGCTATGTGCCGCCCCAAACGGGTCATACGGGGATTCGGTGCGCTTGGTAAAACCGCTTAAACCGTCCTTCATTCGCAATGTACGAATACGATCGCGGCGTTTGGTCAAAATCTTGTGAGGGTAGCATTGGTGGCTCACATCCCAAACCAGTTTATCACGGGGTGTGTCAAACACCGCATGCAAAGCCACCGTCAGTTCGACGACCCCCAAGCCTGCCCCCAGGTGTCCGCCTGTCACCGACACTGCCGAAATCGTTTCCTGGCGCAATTCGTGCGACAGCCTGATCAGCTCGGCGTCCGAAAACTGTTTCAGATCCGCAGGGCTATCCACGCGGTCCAACAAGGGCGTTTTGGGTCTGTCGGTCATCGGACTCTCCACCGGATCAGCTTTTGCGGGCAATAACGAAGCGGGCTGCATCCCGCAAGGTGTCGGCGTCGGTACCGTACACATCCAGGGCGTCGCAAGCCGCGCGTATCAGTTCGTGCGCTTGCTGCTTGGCGGATTCAAGCCCCAGCAGCGAAACGAATGTGGCCTTTCCCGCATCAGCATCCTTGCCCAAGGCCTTACCTACGGTAGCTGCATCGCCTTCGATATCAAGAATGTCGTCGGCAATCTGGAATGCCAAACCAAGATTTTGCGCATAGTTACGCAACGGAGCCGGATCATCGCCCGCCATCACCGGCCCGACGGTTGCCGCCCAGCCGATCAGCGCCCCGGTTTTTCCACCTTGCAGTTCTGTGATCTGGGCGAGGTTCAAGGGCGAGGCTGCCGTTTCCGCGGCGATGTCCATTGCCTGACCGCCGACCATACCACGCACCCCGGCGGCCTGCGCCAACCCAGAGACCAACGCAACCCGAGCGGCGTCACTGCATCCGGCCCGGGCCACCAATTCAAACGCCAGCGATTGCAGCGCATCGCCTGCCAGCACTGCTATTGCTTCGTTCCATTTTGCATGAACGGTCGGCTGTCCGCGCCGCAGGGCGTCATCATCCATGCAGGGCATGTCATCATGTACAAGCGAATAGCCGTGCAGAGCCTCGATTGCGCCGGCGGCCGGTGCCGCCTGAGCTGCGGAGATACCATGCAAACGGGCGCTTTCGATCGCCAGGAATGCGCGCAGCCCCTTTCCCCCGACAACGGCATAGCGCATCGCGTCGGCCACCGTGCCATCCAGTCCGTCCAGCCCATGCAACACCTGCCCAGTGGCCAGATCAGCCGCCTGGCTTAGCGCTTCGGCAAAAGGTTTGCGTTTCAATTCATCCTGGAAAGATATTTCAAACCCCGTCAACGGCCGTTACTCCGGTCGGGTTACCGTCACCGTCCAAAGTGATTTGCGCAACTTTCTCTTCGGCTTCTTTCAGTTTGGTCTCGCAGCGTTTCTTCAGGGCCGCCCCACGCTCGTAAAGCGCGATACTTTCATCCAGCGCAACATCGCCACGCTCAAGCTGTCCCAAAACCTTTTCAAGTTCCGCCATCGCAGCTTCAAAGCTCATTTTTTCTACCGGAGTATCCGTCATCGCGCGCATCCAATCAATCTAAGTCAGCCGGAACATAGCGTGCCTGTGCGCCACCTTCCAGTGATCGCGCCCCGCTATAGAGCAAAAATCAAACGAAACGGCCGGCAGATCGACAGCAATTCAGTCGGGGGCCAGCATATACCCCGCCCCGCGCACGGTCTGAAGATATCGCGGTTGCTTCGGATTATCCTCGATCTTGCGGCGTAATCTGGTGATCTGCACATCAACGGCACGCTCCTGCGCCTGGCCCCGATCGCGTCCCAGTTCTTCCACCAGGGTGGATCGACTTAACGCAGTGCCGGGCTGCGCGGCGAATATCCGCATCAGCTGTATTTCAGTTGCGGTCAGGCGCACCAAATCGTCACCCTGCCAAAGTTCGCCGCGTTCGATATCATACCGGATAGCGCCCATCGACAGCACCTTGACGGCAGCATCGGCCACCCGTGTATCGGGCATCCGCCGCAAGATAGCATTGATACGCAACAAAAGCTCTTTCGGCTCGAAGGGCTTGGCAAGATAATCGTCGGCACCCGCCTCGAGCCCCTCGATCCGATTGCCGGTTTCACCCTTGGCGGTCAATAAAAGGATCGGCGTCTGCATGGTTTCGCGCAGGCTTCGCGTTAGTCGAAGCCCGTCTTCGCCGGGCATCATGACGTCCAGAACGATCATGTCGAAATCCAGCCCGGCCAGAATGCGGCGCGCATGTGCCGCGTCGCGTGCGGCAGTCACCAGGAAACCGTGTCGCATCAAGAACTTTTGCAACAACGACCGGATACGTTCATCATCATCGACAATCAGCAGGTGCGCGTCCATTTCGCTCACGTGCTGCTTTCCTTCAGACGGGTGTAACTATGGTGCATTTCAGGGTCCATCATTGCCTCCAGAACGGTGCGAAACCCGGCCACCGCCTCGGGTCCGGCGTCGCGAAAGGCGCTGCGCATACGCATGCGTTGTGCATCGGACAAAGTTTGCTCAAGCGCGCGCCCGGCGTCCGTCAGGTACAAATGTCGCTCTCGCTTGTCCGATTTACCAACGTGACTTTTCACCAGCCCATCGGCGATAAGCGTGCGCAGCACCCGGTTCAATGACTGCTTTGTTACACCAAGAATTCCTAACAGGTTATTTACCGTTGTTCCGGGGGCACGGTTGATAAAGTGGATGGCACGGTGGTGCGCGCGACCATACGCCATATCAACCAGGATCTTATCAGGGTCTGCCGTGAAACCGCGATAGGCAAAAAACATGGCCTCGATCCCCTGACGCAGCTGTTCGTCGGTCAGAAAAAGCAGATTTTCCCCCGTCTGAGAAGATGCGCCCCGTCCGTCTGCCATGGTGTACCCCTCTGATTACGCCCATAGTTTACGTCAGCGTTATTGACTTTCCAAGGGTCAAAGGCTATCGAATCCGCATATTTACGTAATAAAATATCTCAATACGTCGGGTAACACGCAATATTTGCAAATGTAACCGGGCGATTCAGGAAGGATACACCATGGACGGCGCATACGACGACCGCGACGGAAAAATTTGGATGGACGGTAAGATGGTCGATTGGCGCGACGCCAATGTCCATATCCTGACCCACGCGATGCATTACGCGTCATCTGTGTTCGAAGGCGAGCGCTGCTATAACGGCAAGATTTTCAAAGGGCGCGAACATTCCGAACGCCTGCGCAAATCGGCGCAGTATCTCGACTTTGAAATCCCCTATACCGTGGATGAGATCGAAGCCGCGAAATACGAAATGCTCAAGGCGAACGGCTGGACCGACGCCTATGTGCGGGCCGTGGCATGGCGCGGGGCTGGCCCCGATATGGGCGTTTCAGCCGCTCGCAACCCGGTGCGTCTGGCCATCACGGGCTGGGAATGGGGCAACTATTACGGCGACGCCAAGATGAAAGGCGCGAAGCTCGACATTTCGAAGTGGAAGCGCCCGTCGCCCGAAACAATCCCCGTGCACGCCAAAGCGGCGGGCCTGTACATGATCTGCACCACGTCGAAGCACGCAGCCGAGGCCAAGGGCTGCTCTGATGCACTGTTCATGGATTATCGTGGCTATGTGGCCGAAGCGACCGGGGCGAACATCTTTTTCGTCAAGGACGGCGAAGTCCACACGCCGCTGGCCGATTGCTTCCTCAACGGTCTGACCCGCCAGACCGTTATCGGAATGCTCAAGGAAAAGGGCCTGACGGTGCATGAACGCCGCATCATGCCAGAGGAGCTTGAGGGATTCGAACAGTGCTGGTTGACCGGCACGGCAGCCGAGGTCACGCCGGTCGGTCAGATCGGCGACTATACCTTCGAGGTCGGCAGCCTCACCCGCGATATTTCAGACGCCTACGAAAAGCTGGTTCGGGCCTGAGCATCTTGTGATCGTCATCAAAGCGGCGCGAGGGCATTCCCCCCGCGCCGCATCTATTTCAGGCCGGTGGCTCAGTACAGCGCGACCGGATTGATCATCGCCTGCACCGTACCTTTGATCAGCGGTTGGCCCAGAACAAACATGAATTCCTTTACGCCGTCACGGACCAATGGGCCGGTATTCATCGTTTCCAGAATATAGATACCATTGTCTTTCAGCAGCGTCACGTGGCCATAAAACACCTTATCGCCCTCTTTAGCCGGGATCGCCTCGAGCCCCCAGGTGTCTGCACCTACGGCCATCGGGTTCATTGCCGCAACAAAGACCGCGCCTTCGTTGTTCAAGCCGGGTTCGGTGGACCCCCATGCGGCAGGATCGCTTTCAAGCTTCCCGTCGGTCCATCCAGTATGGAACAGCACGATATCACCCTCGTTTACCGTGATACCCTGAGCATCCATGGCGGCAGTAATCTCGGCCTCTCCAAAGTGTTCGCCGGCAGCGAGAACATCCTTGCCCATCTGTTTGGCCATATCGATAATGACGGCACGGGCTACCAGCGGCGGCACGGCGTGGGTGCCAAGCTTGGTCAAGCCGCCAATGGCTGAAATTTCCTTCTCATCCAGACAGTTATAATACATCCCGTTTTCGCCTAGGTGTCCCAGTCCATCCAGTTGCGATCCGATGCCTATCCAGGTCTGGATAATGTCGTCGTTGTAGTTGCCCTCATAGCCGAAGGCTGACAGCTTCTGCCCGCCTTGCTGGTTGGGTTGCACGATTTGCAGGTTCAACGATCGCGGCGGGAATGCTGGCGTATCTGGCCCGATAACGATTCCCAACGGCATGGATTTGCCTTTTTTGATAAGCTTGGCCGCTTCCAGCGTTCTTTCGGTGCTGACCAGGTTTGCCGATCCAATTTGATCGTCAGCGCCCCATTTTGATTGGGCACAGTCTTGTGCCACCGCCGAAGAAGCTGCAAACCCGGCGATAATTGCCGCTCCGATAAATTTTGTTAAAGTCATGTTTCCCTCCCAGAAAATTGGCGCAGAAACATCTGATGCGAAGTTCCCACGCCGCTAGAAGATCACGCTAACACGATTCTCGTTTATGGTAGTCTCTTTTGCACAGGCAGCTTGAATATCAGCTGGGCGTACCCTGCGGCGGGCTGCTTGCCTTTGATTTTGCTCTATCCAGACCCAAGTAACGCTCGCGCCAGATGATCAACACCCCACCGGTCATGACCAACCCGGCACCGATCAGGATAGCCAGCGTCGGTATCTCGCCGAAGAAAGCCCAGCCGATGACGATTGCAAAAACCATCGACGCGTAATCGAACGGGGCCAGCATTGAAACCGGCCCGAAACGAAACGACGACGTTATCATGATCTGCGCGACCCCGCCCACCAGACCCGACACAATCAAGATTGCGACGATTTCCGTGCTGGGCGATATCCAGGTCAGCGCTGGCCAGTCGACCAGCATACCGGCAGGGAACGTGAGGAAAGACAGGCAGGTTGCAGTCAACGAAAAGAAGAACACGATGGCGGCGGTACTGTCGGTCTGAACCAGACGGCGAACGTGTATCTGCACCAAGCCACGCATGATCGAGGCCCCCAGCACCATGACCGCCCCCAACGTCGCCATCTTTGACACGGTATCACCATCAACAGTAAAGCGCGGAAACAGCACGATCAGCACCCCGATCAACCCCACGGCGACCGCCGATAGCCTGAACAGGCGTACCTGTTCACCCAGAAATATAGCCGCGAAAACAACGGTGAACAACGGCGTGGCATATCCGATCGCCGTCACTTCGGGCAGGGGCAACAGGCTAAGGCCGGCAAAGGTAAGCCCCATTGCGATGGTCCCGAAGATGCCACGCCAGACATGGCCCATCAGGTTGCTTGGCTTAAGCCCATGGCGAAGATCGCCGCGCTGCCAAAGCCACAAGATGATCATCGGAAAGGCAAAGAACGACCGAAAGAACACCGCTTGCCCAGCGGGTACTGTGGCTGTGGCGATCTTGATCAATGCGGCCATGATCGAAAAAAGCAATACCGCGCCCAGTTTAAGGGCGATGGCCCGACCGGGGCGGTGCTGTGTCATGACGCTTGGCATGACGCATGCTTGCGCTTCGGTTTGTCAAAGTTCAAGGCTTGGGCGGCAGGGCAAAGGGATTTTTAAACTTCTGTGGCTATAAATTTCCGCTTTTTGCTGGGCTTAGCCAATGGTGCCCCGGTTTTCTCCGACTTGCCCGCGATGCAGCAGCATGTGATCCAGCAACACGCAGGCCATCATTGCTTCGCCGACCGGTACTGCACGGATCCCAACGCAAGGGTCGTGGCGGCCCTTGGTGATGATTTCTGTATCTTCGCCCGATTTGGTGATGGTCTTGCGCGTGGTAAGAATGCTTGACGTGGGCTTGACCGCAAAACGTACAACGATGTCCTGCCCCGTACTGATACCGCCCAATATACCGCCCGCGTGGTTCGACGAATAGACAGGGCCGTCTGGGCCCATGCTGATCTCGTCCGCGTTCAACTCTCCGGTGAGCATGGCGGCAGACATGCCTTCGCCAATCTCCACGCCTTTGACGGCGTTGATGCTCATCATCGCGGCGGCGAGATCGGTGTCGAGCTTGCCATAAACCGGCGCGCCAAGGCCCGCGGGCACGCCGCGCGCTGTCAGCTCGATGATCGCACCGACGGACGATCCGGATTTGCGCAGACCGTCCAGATACGCCGCCCACTCTTCTGCCGCTTTGGCGTCGGGCACCCAGAACGGGTTCTGTTCGATCTGGTCCCAATCGAACGCATCGCGGTCGATCTGGTGGGGGCCCATCTGCACCATGTAGCCGGTGATCTGCACATTCGGCGCAATCGCCTTGATCGCCTCGCGCGCAAGGCCACCCGCTGCCACACGCGACGCGGTTTCACGTGCCGAGGACCGCCCGCCGCCGCGGTAATCGCGGATGCCGTATTTCTGGAAATAAGTGATGTCGGCGTGACCGGGGCGGAACTTGTCCTTGATGTCACCGTAGTCTTTCGACCGTTGATCGGTGTTCTCGATCATCAGCTGGATCGGCGTGCCGGTGGTGACGCCTTCGAACACGCCCGACAGGATCCGCACCTCGTCCGCCTCGCGGCGCTGCGTGGTGTATTTGTTCTGGCCGGGTTTGCGCTTGTCCATCCAGTGCTGGATCATTTCTTCGGTGATCGTCACACCGGGGGGGCAGCCGTCCACCGTGGCCCCCAAAGCAGGCCCGTGGCTTTCGCCCCAGGTGGTCACGCGGAAAAGATGGCCAAAGCTGTTGATCGACATGCAAATGCTCCTTTGGCGGCGATCATTAGCGATGCCGCACCCGCGCCTCAAGGGATTTCGCCTTGCGCACAGCTTTGCGGCGTTCTACCGATAAGATACCTCGGGGGGCCCTTTTGGCTGAGATGTGCGCGCACGGACCCGTTGAACCTGAACCGGTTAACACCGGCGGAGGGAAGGTCTAGATGGTTCTCCAACACTTTCTGACGCCGCAAAATGGAGGATACCATGAAGTATCTTACACTTGCTGCCGCCAACCTGCTTGCGACCTCTGCCTTGGCAGAGCCGCCACAGTTGGTGGTCTATACCTATGATAGCTTCGTTGCCGACTGGGGCCCAGGCCCGGTTATCGAAGCGGCCTTCGAGGCCGAATGTGACTGTGATCTGAAATTCGTTGGAATGGGTGACGGTGCGGCGCTTCTGGCCCGGCTCAAGCTCGAAGGTGCGCGATCTGACGCCGACGTGGTGCTTGGCCTGGATACCAGTCTGGTCGCCGCGGCAAAGGATACCGGGCTGTTTGCTCCGGCCAAGGTCACTGCCGATTACGATTTGCCCGTCACATGGGCCGACGATACGTTCGTGCCCTATGACTGGGGGTACTTCGCCTTTGTCCACGACAAAAAGCTCACCGCGCCCAAGAATTTCCGCGAGCTTGCCGACAGCGACCTAAAGATCGTAATTCAGGATCCGCGTTCCTCCACCCCCGGTCTGGGCTTGTTGATGTGGGTCAAGGACGCGTACGGTGACGAAGCCCCGGCGATCTGGGAAGGGCTGGCGGATAATATCGTGACGGTGACCAAAGGCTGGTCCGAAGCGTATGGCCTGTTTCTTGAGGGCGAGGCCGATATGGTACTGAGCTATACCACGTCACCCGCCTATCATCTCATTGCCGAAAAGGACGAAACCAAGGCCGCTGCGATTTTCGACGAGGGCCACTACATGCAGATAGAGGTGGCAGGAAAGCTTGCGGCAACCGATCAACCGGAGCTGGCTGACAAATTCATGCAATTTATGGTCTCGGACGCCGCGCAATCGGTGCTGCCAACAACCAATTGGATGTATCCGGCGGTAGCTCCGGCAGCGGGCCTGCCGGAAGGTTTTGACCAGTTGGTCGAACCAGAAAAGGCGCTGTTGGTGCCAAATGACGCCGTGCCAGCCCTGCGCGATGAGGCGCTGGCCGAATGGCTTTCCGCCCTGTCTCAATAAGCACCAAGCCAGGGATCAGCGCCGCCGTGACGGTGGCGGCGCTGATCTTGACCGCGCTACTGGCCGTGTTGGGGCGCGCCGAATTCACGAGCGGTCTTGGCCCTGCCGATTGGTCTGCGATCCGCTTTACCATCCTCCAGGCAGTGATATCCGCCGTGGTTTCCACCCTGCTGGCGGTCCCGGTTGCACGCGCGCTGGCGCGGCGGCGCTTTCGCGGTCGCGGTTTGTTGGTCACGTTGCTTGGCGCTCCGTTCATCTTACCTGTGATTGTTGCGGTCCTGGGGCTGATTGCGGTGTTTGGCAGAGCGGGGTGGTTGAACGCGGGCCTGGCACAGGTCGGGTTGGAACCAGTGTCGATATATGGCCTGCACGGCGTCGTTCTGGCGCATGTTTTCTTTAACCTGCCGCTCGCCACCCGTCTTTTGCTGCAAGCGTGGCAGACCGTACCAGCCGAACGATTCCGCCTTGCCGCCCAAATGAACCTGACCCCCTATGCGGTTTTTCGCAGTATCGAAGTACCGCTGCTGCGTCAGATTTTGCCCGGTACCGCAGCGCTTGTATTTGTGATTTGTCTGACCAGCTTTGCGGTTGCCCTGACCTTGGGCGGCGGCCCTCGCGCCACGACTGTCGAATTGGCGATCTATCAGGCTTTCCGATTTGATTTCGACCTGAGCCGCGCGGCCCTGCTGTCATTGGTGCAGCTAGGCATTGCGGGCGGCACGGCTGCCGCGGCACTTTGGATCATTCCGACCATCAGCATCGGTGGCGGGTTTGACCGATCGTTGCACCGGTGGGATGGGCAAGTTGGCGTGCAACAAGTGCTGGATGTCTTGTTCATCGGTCTTACGACCGCGTTTTTGTTGCTCCCGCTTGTCGCGGTGGTCACCCGCGGCGTGGCCGGGTTAGCCAAAACGCCGTTGGCGGTTTGGCATGCCGCGGGCGTGTCCATTATCGTGGCTCTGTTCAGCATTGTGGTGCTTTTGGTGATCGCGCTTCCGATGGCGGGTTGGATCGCCACACGACCACGGGGCGGGTCAGAGGCAGTGGGGCTGCTGGGGCTCGCCGCGTCGCCGCTTACCATCGGCACGGGTTGGTTTATCTTGATCAACCCGGTGGTCGATCCCTTTGCGCTGGCCTTGCCGGTCACTGCACTGGTAAATGCGTTCATGGCTTTGCCTTTCGTGCTGCGTATCATCGTCCCGCCGATGCGCGATACCGTACAGGTTTACGGACGCCTGACCCAGACATTGGGGATGGGCGGCTGGTCGTTGTGGCGATGGGTGATATTGCCACGACTACGCCCGCAAATAGGGTTTGCCGCAGGCCTGACGGGAGCGCTGTCTATGGGTGACCTCGGGGTCATCGCTTTGTTCGCTTCGCCCGATACCGCCACGTTGCCGCTGCAAATGTATCGGCTTATGGGGGCATATCGAATGGACGCCGCCGCGGGTGCGGCCCTGATTTTGCTGGCCCTTTCCTTGGGTATCTTCTGGGTTTTCGATAAGGGGGGACGTTGGCATGCTCAGGCTTGAAGAAGCAGAAATCGCTCAAGACACCTTTACGCTGCGTGCCGATCTGTCGATTGAACAGACAAGAAAATACGCGGTTATCGGCCCGTCCGGCGCGGGCAAGTCCACCCTTCTGTCCGCGCTTTGCGGATTTATCCCCCTCAGCACGGGCAGGCTACTCTGGCAGGACACCGACATCACGACGTTTGCCCCCGGTGACCGGCCCATGACGATGCTTTTTCAGGACAACAACCTTTTTCCGCACTTGAGCATCCAGCAGAATGTGGGGCTTGGCCTGCGCCCAGACCTTCGCCTGTCGATTGACGAAAAAGACAGGGTTCTTGACGCTTTATCTCGTGTCGGCTTATCTGCGTTTGCACAGCGCAAGCCGGGTGCGCTTTCCGGTGGCCAGCAAAGCCGTGCCGCGCTTGCCCGGGTTCTGGTGCAGGCCCGCCCGTTTGTGTTGCTGGATGAACCTTTTGCCGCCTTGGGCCCTGCCTTGCGAAATGAAATGCTGGATCTTGTCGCCGAACTGATCACCGAAACCAAAGCGACGTTGATCATGGTCACCCACGCACCAGATGACGTGCGCCGCATCGCGGACGAGGTAATCTTTGTCGCGAACGGGGTGGCCGCGAAGCCGCAACCGGCCAAAACCTTGATGGATAATCCACCTCAAGAGCTACGTGATTACCTTGGATGATCAGAAAAGGATCGCATAGAATACCACTGATGTGACCAAGATCGTCAGATAGCCCAACAGCACATACAGGCCGTCACGCGTGAACAGGCCAAATGAAAACAATGCGACCGTCCCTCCGCCAAACGACGAAGCGAACGGTACGAATTCCAGCATCGGCCACGCGGTGGGCAAGACCATGCACGTCAGAAGCGTGATTGACCGCATTGGACCGGTAACAAGGATCAGCAAGCGTCGTCCGGAGTGACGGTCAAAAAACTTGCTTGGTGCGCGCAGCCAGCGGATGCCAAGCAAAAGCCGCGATGACTTCACCCGACGGCGCAAGATAAAACCGGGAAGCCAAAGCCGTCTGCGGCCCCATAGCGCTTGGGCAGACAGCACAATGATCACCATTGCTATAAGCGTGGTGACGCCGAACAGCCCTGACAGCGGCGAGACCAGCAATAGCGACGCCACCAGGATAAATGGCAATACAGACCGCTCTCCGAATTCGTCCAGTACGTCTTTCACCGACACGGTATCATGGCGGGCGGCATGCTCCATCCCATCCAAAAGGTGGGTCAAACTGCGTTCATCACACTGTTTCATTTCCCACCTCCCCCCGAAAAACAGTCAGCCGTAGCCCTCAAGTATAGCGGCCAACCCAGATCGGTAACTTGGATAAAGCGGCATCCACCCCAACGCCTTTTTGATCCGGTCGTTCCGCACCTTCTTGCTTTCGGCATAGAAACTGCGTGCCATCGGCGACATATCCGCGTCTTCAATATTGACCTCCGGAGGTGCCGGCACACCCAAAAGCGCAGCGGCATAGGCGATCACATCCTGTGGCGGCGCGGGATCATCATCGCACAGGTTGTAGATTCCGCCGGGTGTAGGGTGATGCAGCGATAACGTCAGCGCTTGGGCAATATCGTCGACGTGGATACGGGAAAACACCTGATCTTTCTTGATGATGCGGCGGGCAGTTCCTTCTTTTACCTTGGTAAACGGTCCGCGTCCGGGGCCGTAGATGCCAGCCAATCGAAAGATATGAAGCGGCATTTCGGGGATGGCCCGCCAACGACTTTCGGCCTGCATGCGCGCGGCACCGCGTCTGGTGGCAGGCGTCAAAGCTGTATTCTCGTCCACCCATCCACCGTCGTGGTTGCCGTAGACACCGGTCGTGGACAGATATCCGACCCACCGCAGCCCCGGTGCCATACGTGTCATTGCTGTTTCGCAGGCATTAAGCACCGGGTCGCCCTCGGCCCCCGGTCCGGCTGAAACCAGAACGTTGGGTAACTGGTCAAGGAGCGGCTCAAGGTCAGTGCCCGGCCAAATCAGAGGTTCAACCCCGGAAGCCGCGATTTCATGCGTCTTATCGGCGCTGCGCGTTGTACCGATGATCCGCCAACCCTGCGGCAACAGGCGTCTGGCCAAGGCTTGGGCACTGTACCCATGACCGATAGAAAGAAGCGTTTTATTCATTTCATCCATCGTCGCTCACCTTTCCCGTCTCAAGGCAAGCTGATCTGCTTGTCGGCCGGGACCAGCGCATTGATCTGGGCAATGTGCTCGGGCAGACATTTGGTCAGAAAATCATAGTTCCGTACGACATGTTTGCGCGCCTCTGGTCCCAGTCGCTGGTATTTATCGGGATTTTGCAACACGTCAATCACTTGGTCGGCGAAGGCGTCCGGATTGAAGAAGTCGACAAGCAGACCGGTTTTGCCATGGGTGATTGCCTCGCGGACCGGGGCGACGTCGGATGCAACAATCGTCGCCTCCATCGCCATAGCTTCCAGTAACGACCACGACAGCACGAACGGCATTGTCAGATACAAGTGACAGCGGCTGATCTGTATGACCTTTTGATAGTCGTCATAGGGTAGCTTGCCCAGAAAATGGACACGGGTCCAATCGACATCCTTTCCGACCTCGGCTTCCATTTCAGCACGAAGTCCGCCGGGATGTTTGCTTTTCCCCCCATAGGACGTGTCATTTCCCCCAACGATCAATACGCGTGCGTCGGGCCGTTCTTTCAGTATACGCGGAAGCGCCCGCATGAAGATGTGAAACCCGCGTGTCCGCTCCAGATTGCGGGAAACAAAGGTGACGATTTCATCGGATCGTGTCAGATCGTGCTTCAGACGGCCCAGTTTCAACCGCACCAGGGGGTTTGGTCTTAATTGATCAGTACGGATACCGTCGTGGCACACGTAGAGCTTTCGATGGAAGCTTTGCGGAAACCGGTCGCGCTGCCAAAATGTCGGGCTCAGGCCCATGTCCACGGTTTCAATGTTTGCCAAGGGAACGGCATTGCGCGCATGCAGCAGGAACGGCGTATTCTCCGATACCGGTTCCGCCGGATCAAACCCGACCGGGCCGCCGGTCGCGCTATAGTAATACTCGAAAAGCCCAATGATCGGGACGTCTTTCCATATCTCCTTGAAGAAAGTCAGCTCTCCCCAGCCGACGTGGCCGATGACGATGTCAGGCTTGAACCGTTCGGTCTTTTCGATCTGTCGGGCAGCCCGGACCGCTCCCAGAGCATTTCCCGTCGATTCCTCCCAGTTTTTCGACAGGCCATAGGCGTTATCAGCGGGTTTGTGATGCGGCTCGTAAACTCGGGTCTGCACCCCTTTGAAACTGGGCGCGGCCTTGCGTTGGGTCAAAAAATAAATCTCGTGGTCACCTGTAGCGGCCAGCCACTGTACCAATTCGCGATATTGGCCGGGCATATTCTGGTGAACAAACATGATTTTCATCGAAACTGCCCGTCTTGTGATGCCATGCAGCGAATTAGTGCCAGACCGGTTTGGAATGCAAATGCTAGTTTAACCAGACGCACCGCTGGCCAGGGTGCTACCCTATTCGGGAAAGGATTGGATCAATGCGCGTAATTGGCCCCTTCTGCATCAAGGATCGCTTTTAATTCAGCCAGATGCCGTGCATCCTGTTCGGGGTAATTTTCAAGCTCGCGCGCGGTTTTTTCGGCAATATCGTCAGGTATGCGGCGCAGCGGCATGCCTGTTTGCAGCGCCCGGATGTAAGTCTCGGCGGCACGTTCAAAATAATAAAGCCTGTTGAAGGTATCAGCCACGCTGTTGCCGATCACCAGCACACCGTGGCTGCCCATCACCATAACCTTTTGCCTGGGGTCGCTTAACAGCGCGGCACACCGGGTACCTTCGTCCTCGAAGGCCAACCCGCCATAGTTTTCATCGATCACTACCCGATTAAAAAACGTGCAGCAATTCTGGTCAATCGGCGGCAGTCGGCTGTCTTGCAAACAAGCCAACACCGTCGCGTGGATCGAATGAACGTGCATCACGCACCGGGCATGAGCGCAAGCGCGGTGGACCCCGCCATGCAACCCCCAAGCTGTCGGGTCGGGGGCGTCAGGCCCGGCAAGCGTTTCGGGGTCATTGGCGTCGACTTCGATGAGATCGCTTGCCTTGATCCGCGAAAAATGGACCTGATTTGGGTTCATCAGGAACCGGGTTCCATCATCATTGATCGCCAGGCTGAAATGGTTCGCGACACCCTCGTGCATGTCCAGTCGCGCTGTCCAGCGAAACGCAGCGGCCAGATCGACCCGCTCTTGCCAGTGGTCCATGTTTTGGCGGATTTGTGTAATGGCCATCTTCGGTTTCCTTCTTTGTCGCGGGTTTGCCGTGCCCCCTGGGGTCGCATCACCTTGAACCTCATGCAATCTTCGTGTCAACGTCAGGCATGAAACAGCAATCCTTCCCTTCGTGGCCCGATGTTGCGGCTCAACTGGTTTCAGTGGCCGCCGGTCGCGCGGTCGCCGATACAATCATTACCGGCGGCATCTGGGTAAACGTCCATACCCGCGAAACCCTGCCTGATCATGACATCGCTATCGTCGCAGGGCGCATCGCGTTTGTCGGACCCGATGCCAGCCACTGCAAGGGCGAGACGACGCAGATGATAGATGCCAAGGGGCGCTACATGATCCCGGGTTTGTGTGACGGGCATATGCATATCGAAAGCGGCATGCTGACCCCTGCCGAATTTGCCCGCGCGGTCATCGCTCATGGTACGACGTCGATGTTCATCGACCCGCATGAGATCGCCAATGTGCTTGGTCTTGAAGGCGTACGCATGATGCACGACGAAGCGTTGTTGCAGCCGATCAATATTTTCACCCAAATGCCGTCCTGTGCCCCGTCGGCACCCGGGCTGGAAACAACCGGATTTGAAATTACCGCCGACGACGTCGCCGAGGCGATGGCATGGCCCGGTATCATCGGTCTGGGCGAAATGATGAACTTTCCCGGTGTGACCGCCGGCGATCCCAAGATGCTGGCCGAAATCGCGGCGACGCAGCGGGCAGGCAAGACGGTTGGCGGGCATTACGCATCGCCTGATCTAGGGCCGGCTTTCGCGGCCTATGTCGCGGGTGGTCCTGCCGATGACCACGAAGGTACCTGCGAGGCCGATGCGATCGCCCGCATGCGGCAGGGGATGCGGTCGATGATCCGTTTGGGATCGGCATGGTATGACGTGAAAACGCAGATTACCGCGATCACCGAAAAGGGATTGGACCCGCGCAACATGATCCTGTGCACCGATGATTGCCATTCTGGCACTCTGGTGAATGACGGGCATATGAACCGCGTCGTGCGTCATGCCATCGACTGCGGATGTGACCCGCTGATCGCTTTGCAAATGGCAACGATCAACACTGCAACCCATTTCGGATTGGAACGCGACATCGGCTCGCTGACGCCGGGCCGTCGCGCCGATGTGATCCTTACCTCTGATCTGAAATCGTTACCGATCGAGACCGTGATTGCCCGTGGCCGGATCGTGGCCGAAAATGGTGCCTGCCTGGTCGATTGCCCGCACTATGATTGGCCGCAACACGCGCGTCAGACCGTAAACATGGGCAAATCGCTGACTGGCGACGACTTTCGAATTTACGCTCCGGCCGGTGCCAATGCCGTAACTGCCAATGTGATTGGTGTCGTGGAAAATCAGGCCCCGACCCGTGCACTGAAGTTTGAACTGCCGGTCACCGACGGGCGCGTCCAACCGACCGGCGATGTCTGCCAGATCGCTCTGGTGGAAAGGCACCGCGGGACCGGCACCGTCGTGAATGCATTGGTGTCGGGGTTCGGCTACGACGGGCCTATGGCAATGGCGTCAACCGTGGCGCATGACAGCCATCACATGATCGTGGTCGGGACCGACAACCAACACATGGCGCTGGCCGCAAACCGATTGGGAGAAGTCGGAGGCGGCATCACGATCTTCAAAGACGGTGCCGAGCTGGCGATGGTCGAACTGCCGATTGGCGGTCTGATGTCGGACAGACCCGCCGCCGAGGTTGCCGCCAAGACACAAGCGATGATGCAGGCCATGCGAGATTGCGGATGTACGTTGAACAACGCCTATATGCAGCATTCGCTGCTGGCGCTTGTCGTCATTCCCGAATTGCGCATCTCGGACCTTGGCTTGGTGGATGTGCGTAGCTTTGAATTCATTCCTTTGTTAGAGCCTGTTTCATGAACAAGATATTGACGCCCGATACCCGGCCAGCAGAACAATTCACAGATGCAAAAGCGGCCGTGGAACGGTTGATCGACCTTTATTCCCAGGCGACCGGCTTTCTGACGGCGCACTTTCAAAAGGCAATGGACAACGCCGCGCCGGCAATGCGGATCAGGGCGTTTTATCCTGAAATCCGCTTCACCACCTCCAGCTATGCGCAGGTGGATTCGCGATTGTCCTTCGGTCATGTGTCTTCGCCCGGGACCTTTGCCGCGACGATCACGCGACCGGAATTGTTCAGGAATTACCTGACCCAACAGATCGGCCTGCTGATTGAAAATCATGGCCAACCCGTCACCATCACAGTTTCTGATACGCCCATCCCGGTGCATTTCGCAGTCAGCCATGACGACAGCGTAACCATACCGCAGGAAGGTGCTGCGGAATTCACCCTGCGCGATGTATTTGATGTACCCGATCTGAGCACAACGAACGATGACATCGTGAACGGCACCTGTCTGCCTCTGGATGGTGTGCGCCCGCTGGCCCCGTTTACCGCGCAGCGGGTCGATTACTCTCTGGCACGTCTTGCACATTATACCGCGACCGATCCGGAACATTTCCAGAGCCATGTTCTATTCACCAACTATCAATTCTATGTCACCGAGTTCGAGGAATACGCCCGCGCCATGCTGCGCGACCCCGAAAGCGGCTATACTTCGTTTGTATCCACCGGCAACTTCGAGATCACCGACGGCGACGCAGCCCTCCCGTCCTCGGTAAAAACCCCGCAAATGCCGACCTATCACCTAAAGCGCGCGAATGGCCTGGGAATAACCCTTGTCAATATCGGTGTCGGCCCCTCGAACGCGAAGACAGCCACTGACCATATCGCGGTGCTGCGCCCTCATGCTTGGCTTATGGTCGGACATTGCGCCGGGCTGCGCAACACTCAGGCGCTTGGCGATTTCGTGCTGGCGCACGGGTACCTGCGCGAAGATCACGTATTGGATGATGACCTGCCGGTGTGGGTCCCCATTCCCGCATTGGCCGAAATCCAGATTGCTCTGGAAGACGCCGTTGAACAGGTGACCCAACTGGAAGGGTATGAATTGAAGCGGATCATGCGAACCGGCACGGTCGCAACCATCGACAACCGCAACTGGGAACTTCGCGACCAATCCGGCCCGGTGCAGCGTCTGTCGCAGTCACGCGCAGTGGCATTGGATATGGAAAGCGCTACAATCGCCGCGAACGGCTATCGGTTTCGTGTGCCCTATGGCACGCTTTTATGTGTCTCTGACAAACCCCTGCACGGCGAACTGAAGCTCCCCGGAATGGCTTCGGAATTCTATAAAACACAGGTTGCGCGCCATCTGATGATCGGAATTCGGGCGATGGAGCAATTACGCGATATGCCTTTGGAGAGGCTTCACAGTCGGAAATTACGCTCATTTGACGAAACAGCCTTTCTATAAAGGCTCAAAATCGCAGAAAAACGCATGTTTTCACTGTTTATCGCCACCTATTCGTTGTGTTCGTCCACTACATACCGTTACATTCTGCCCGTGAGGCCCTAATCCGGGCGGACGAAGGAGAAAAAAAGATGGCAACTAAACCAATGACAAAAACCCAGCTCGTCGCGGCTTTGGCTGAGGAAATGGGCGAAGACAAGAAAGCGGCAGGAAATGCGCTCGACGCAATCTGCGCATTGATCACAAAAGAAGTATCTGGCGGAGGAGCGGTGACGCTTCCCGGCATCGGTAAAATCTATTGCCGTGAACGCCCTGAACGTATGGTGCGCAACCCCGCCACCGGCGAACAGTTCAAAAAAGACGCGGACAAGGTTGTGAAGATGACCATCGCGAAAGCGCTGAAAGACAGCGTTAACGAATAAACCTGGATACAGGCTTTGACAAAGGGTCGCCCTAGGGGCGGCCCTTTGCGTTTTAGGCAGGGCTGCTTTGCTTTAAACGTGCTTGCCCTCATCCCGCATCTGCGAAAGGGTTCGCAAGATATCAACCTCAGGGGCTCAGCATGGACATACGCGCAATTCTTGGGGGCCTCGCGTTTGCATTCATGTGGTCGTCTGCCTTTAGCTCTGCGCGGATCATTGTTGCGGATGCATCGCCGCTGATGGCTTTGTCGGCCCGGTATCTTATATCGGGGTTGCTGGGGGTCGGCATCGCCTTGGCCTTGGGGCAATCTTGGCGGCTCACACCGGCGCAATGGCGCGCGACCATAATCTTTGGAATCTTGCAGAACGCGGTGTATCTGGGCCTGAATTTTATTGCGATGCAGACTGTTCAGGCGTCACTCGCTGCGATCATCGCCTCTACAATGCCGCTGCTGGTCGGGCTGGCCACCTGGTTAATTCTAGGGGAAAAGCTAAGGCCCCTTGGTATGGGTGGCCTGGTCGCGGGTGTTATCGGCGTGATCGTCATCATGAGTGCGCGGATCAGCGGTGGCGTTGATTTGACCGGCCTGTTGCTATGCGGCATCGGGGTGGTGGCACTTTCGGCCGCGACCTTGCTGGTGCGGGGTGCGACTTCGGGCGGGAATTTCCTGATGGTCGTCGGGTTGCAAATGCTTGTGGGATGCGTGGCACTGACCCTGGCCATGCTAGCCTTCGAGACACCTTATATCAATCCGAGTTGGCCATTGGCCGCGGCTTTTGCCTATACCTGTCTGGTTCCGGGATTGCTTGCGACTGTGGTCTGGTTCTGGCTGGTCAACCGAATTGGCGCGACGCGGGCGGCGACGTTTCACTTTCTCAATCCCTTCTTCGGTGTGGCAATCGCGTGGGTATTGTTGGGTGAACCGCTTGGGCTTCAGGACGCCATCGGTGTCGCGATCATCGCCATCGGTATCCTGGCGGTTCAAATATCACGTCAGCGTACAGCATGAAAGCCAGGTCGTCGCCGATGCATTTGGCAGCGAAGTAAACTTTGGACAGCACGGCACTGCTTCACACAAATTTGCGACGCGCACATAAATCCTTTGAAAATCCAAATCTCCCCCCATCTTATACATCAAGACTCAAAGGAGACTTCCATGCCGACCTATGAAAAAACCCAAGCTGCCATCGACGCCCTGTCACCCGAAGAGTTTCGGGTCACCCAGCGAAACGGAACCGAACGCCCGGGCACGGGCAAATTGCTTGGCAACAAGGAACCGGGAATTTACGTTGATATCGTTTCCGGAGAGCCGCTGTTTGCGTCGTCTGACAAATACGATTCCGGATGCGGCTGGCCGAGTTTTACCAAACCGATCGAACCCGCATATGTGTCGGAACTGCGCGACAGCAGTCTTGGCATGGTGCGCACCGAAGTCCGTAGTACCAATGGTGACAGTCATTTGGGCCATGTGTTTCCGGATGGCCCCGCCGATCGCGGCGGGCTGCGCTATTGCATCAACTCAGCGTCACTGCGCTTCGTTCCTCGCGATGCGATGGAAGCCGAAGGGTACGGCGATTATCTAAATCAAGTGGAGGATGTGTCATGAGCACGCAACGCGCAGTCTTGGCTGGTGGATGTTTTTGGGGGATGCAGGATCTGATCCGCAAACGGGACGGAGTTGTCTCCACGCGGGTTGGCTATTCCGGTGGCGATGTACCGAACGCGACCTATCGCAATCATGGTAGCCATGCGGAAGCAATTGAGGTGATATTCAAAGACGACGTACTTAGCTATCGGGATTTACTGGAGCTTTTCTTCCAGATTCACGATCCCACAACGTTGAATCGGCAAGGCAATGACCGTGGGCTAAGTTATAGATCCGCCATCTATTACGAAAACGAAGACCAGAAAACTGTGGCACTTGATACAATCGCGGATGTCGAAGCTTCGGGTATATGGCCCGGCAGAGTGGTTACCGAGGTCGAGCCCGTCTCTGATTTCTGGGAAGCAGAACCGGAGCATCAGGATTACCTCGAGCGTATCCCGAACGGGTATACCTGCCATTATCCGCGTCCCGACTGGGTGTTGCCCAAACGCGCCGCGGCAGAATAAGAAAAAGGCGGGTATTATCCCGCCTTTTTTATCAATCGCAGGCAAACAATCTCTCATTGCCGCCAAAGAAAGACGATGCGTACCACTCCATTCGGAGCTTTGTGGCCTTTATCGCCATTCCTATCTAAACAAAACAACTCGTTATCTAACCATGTCGCACGACCGAGGCCATGAACACCCGCTAAGATAGAAGTCTATTGTGTTCAGATTATGTCAATTTTCTAAAAATTAATCTTTATTAACAGCCCCTCGCCGGCTTCGACGACCATTGTATATAGGCTGGCAAAATTTCAACCGACAGCGACCCTTGGCCTGCCCGTCGCTTCTACGGTCACGATTGCCTCGACAAAGACTTCGCGATTTTCCACGCCGGCCGTGCGGATGTCTCTTTGTGCGGTCACTTGAATATCGGCTGCTCCGGCCGCCGCTGCGTCAGCGTGGGCCTTGGTGCGCAACGCTTGCTCCAGCAATGCCAGCGCACTGTTCTGGTCCGAGAAATCCTGGGGGCCCCCAACAAGGTGAACACGAAATTTACCTTCGGCGGGCGAGGTGACCGTCCCACTTTCGCGCATGGTGACGCGCCCCACGACAGCCCCGATTGCGTTAGCCACCCCGGCATGTTCAGGCAAAATCATCTTTGCCCCTACCGCCGTTCCGACTGCTGGATAATATGCCGCAGCAGATGCCCCCAACCCTATCACCGGCAGGTTCAAAGCCGCGTCAATCTTCAGCAAACCGCGATGGTGCCCCAGGCCACGTTGTAACAGGATGTGCCGGGCCAGGACATCGGGGCTGCCGTCAAAGGCGGGCGTTTCCTCAGCGAATGCGGTTTCCAACAGGGCCAATGCGGTCTGTTGCGTTAGCTGATCAATAATGATCTGCGCCATCTTGTCAGGATCCGGTGCCAGCATTTCTCCGGCTCCTGTTCTTCTGCGCCCCAGCAACCGGAGCGCCTTGACCGAAGCCATCGCATCCCATGCATCCAGACGGCCCAGCGCATGGCTTGCGTCGGAAGGCGTCACACCTGCGACCTGGACCAGTCCTCTTTCCACCAGACGTTTCAATGCACCGGTCTCTATTCGGGCGCGCAGGATCTTGTCCAGAGGGTGCAGACTATCGCCGATCCGATCCAGCAGCGCTATTTCACGCGGGCCGATACCTTCGTGCGTTTGTCCTGGCACCGCGCGCACAAACCGCCCGTCAAATTCCCCCGGCGTTGCGTTGCGAAGCTGTGCGTCAAGTGCCTGGTGAACAACCTCAGGATCGTCAACGGCGACCAGAGAAACCGGCAGCAAGCGCTTTGGCCCCAATGTGACGCCACCTTGCAGACCTTCTGTCCGAAAATGTACTTCACTGTCGCCCCCCAAGCCAGTGGTGCGCATCGCAACCGCTTCGACCATGGTACGATAGATACCCACCTGCGCACCTGCCGGGTCAATCGTGGGGCGGCCATCGCGCAGAAGGGCCACATCCGTGGTGGTGCCGCCGATATCGCTGACCAGAGCATGATCGGCCCCGGTCAACCAACGTGCACCCACGATTGATGCCGCAGGTCCGCTCAGGATAGTTTCTATCGGGCGTTCGCGGGCCTGCGATGCTGATATCAACGCACCATCACCGCGAACTACCATGAGCGGGGCTGTCACACCAATTTCAACCAGTATTTCTTGAGCGCGCCCGATCAAGCGGTCTATCATTCCGATCAGGCGCGCATTCAGCACCGCAGTCAGCGCCCGCTTGGGGCCATTCAACTTGGCAGATAGCTGGTGTGACGCAGACACCGGGCGGCCGGTGATCTGCGTGACCAATTCAGCGGCCCGCAGTTCATGCGTCGGGTTACGAGTGGCAAAATGGCTGGCAATCGCAAAGCCGCTGACCTCAGATTTATGGGTCTCAAGAAAGGTTGTCAGCCGCGGCTCGTCCAATGGCTGCGCTTCGCTACCGTCATGGTTATGGCCCCCGTCCAACAACAGGCACGGGTCACCCTTCAGCGCGTCGGCCAGACCATGGGTTTGCAAATCACGTTCCTTGAAACCGATATAAATCAGCCCAATGCGACCTCCTTGTCCCTCTACCAGCGCATTGGTTGCCAGCGTGGTCGACAGTGACGCCAGCGAAACCTGCGCCGCTTCGATGCCGGCCCGGGCCAAGACGGAACGCACGGCATTTCCTACGCCAATCGCCAGATCGGCCCGCGTGGTCAACGCCTTGGCTGCCCCAACGACGACGGTTTCGTCACGGATCAATACGGCATCTGTATAGGTGCCGCCCGTATCAACTCCCAGCAGGTACGCCATCGACTTTTCCTCGCTCAGCTTTCTGCTGGTTTAGAGAATAAACAGAATCGGTCCAGCCCGTTTACGTCATTTTCCGGCCAATTGTTCGATGGCCCATTGTGCCGCTTCGACAATCGTGGGGTCCGGATCACCGACCAGACCCTGCGCCGTCGGTACCAGGTCAGCTTGGCCAGAATTTCCGATAGCGTAAAGCACATTGCGGATGAACCGGTTGCGCCCGATCCTCTTGATCGGAGAGCCGCTGAACCGGGCTCGAAAAGCGGCGTCATCCAAGGTTGCAAGCTCGGCCAGGGGGGGCGACCCCACGCCACCGTGATAGCGCATGTCGCTGGCCTGTACCGCAAATTTGTTCCATGGGCACGCCGCGAGACAATCGTCGCACCCATAGATACGGTTGCCCAGTTTGGATCGCAGCTCAGGGTCCACGGGGCCACTGTGTTCGATGGTCAGATACGATATGCAACGCCGCGCATCCAGCCTGTAAGGGGCCGGAAACGCATCTGTCGGACAGGCTGCGAGACAGGAACGGCAGCTGCCGCAGTGGTCTTTTTCCGCACCGTCCACGTCCAGATCCAAGGTTGTAAAGATAGCACCCAGAAACGCCCAGTTGCCCCAGTCGCGACTTACCAGATTGGTGTGCTTGCCCTGCCAGCCCAGACCTGCCGCCTGCCCCAATGCTTTTTCGGGTACGGGCGCGGTATCGACAAAGACTTTTACCTCGCATGGTTGTTGTTCGATCAACCACCGCGCCAACCGCTTAAGGCGCTTTTTTACGATGTCGTGATAATCCCGACCCTGAGCGTAAACAGAAACCGCCGCATTTTCCGTTTCGTCCAGGACTGATGTCGGATCATAGAGCGGCGTATAGCTTTCAGCCAGCATGATAACCGATTTCGCTTCGGGCCAAAGCACAGCAGGGTCGCCACGCCAGGCCATACGGTCCGCCATCCACTCCATTTGTCCATGATATCCGGCGTCAACGAACGCCGCGAGCCGTGCTGGCACATCCGGCACATCCCAAGGCCTGCACACACGGCAGGACACAAACCCCTCGATTGACGCCTGGGAAACCAAACGGTCCTTTAGACCGGCCGTATCCAAGGTGTTGTTCAAGCAGAACCACCCGCGACTAGATCAAAAATCAAGGTCATTGTAGTGTTTCGGAGGAGGGAAGCCCGGAACCTGATCAGCCAGCAGCGACCGGAAAGCCGGGCGTGACTTGATTTTGGCGTACCAATCCTTGACCACATCAGACCGGTTCCAGTCTACGTCCGATATGTAATCCAGCGATGACAGATGCGCCGCGGCCGCGAAATCTGCCAGTGTCATGACATCACCAGCCAACCAGCGCCGGTGGTCCAGTAGCCAGGCCATGTAATCAATGTGATACTTAATCGCCTTGGCCCCGTCCTTTACGTTTCTGCTGTCGGGGAAGCCTTGTTTCATCACCTTCTTGTTGACCCGTTCGTACAGCAACTTTGAAGTCACCTCATCGTGAAACTTGTCGTCAAACCAGCTTACCAAGCGGCGCACTTCCAGGCGCTGCACCGGGTCGGATGGCATCAACGCAGGTTCGGGACGTGTCTCTTCGATGTATTCACAGATGGCTGCACTTTCGGACATTATAAACCCGTCAAGTTGCAAAACCGGTACTTTACCCGCAGGGTTGCGACGCATGAAATCCGGGTCCTGTTCCCAATAACGCTCCTCTACACGCTCTACCTCGATCTTTTTTTCTGCGAGGCTTAGCCGCACCTTACGGCAAAAAGGCGATAGGGGGACATGATACAAGCGCGCCATAAACGGGTTCCGGTACTGAAAAGAAATACACAACCCTCATGCCCGTGTTGGGTGGGATTTTCAACTCTCGAAACAGGAGGCCCGGCCATCCTTGCTGATTGTTGCCGCCCCATCGCGTATCTGTGCGCTGCGACGTCGCACCGAAGCAGAGGGGCGCGATGCTGACCGTGTTTTGGGCGACGGCAGGATCGCGGCCAGTCGCGCCGCCTGCGTATCAGTCAATTCCGCGGGGATCGCACCAAAGTAATGCCGAGCAGCGGCGTCTATTCCGAATACGCCTTCACCGAACTCGACAACGTTCAAATACACCTCGATGATCCGACGCTTGGACCAGATTGCTTCGACCACCGGCGTGAGAGCCGCCTCGAGCGCCTTTCGTACCCACGTGCGACCCTGCCAAAGATAGACGTTCTTGACCACTTGCTGGCTTAGTGTCGAAGCGCCCCGGTTGGACCCTTCGGCGATCGCCTTCTTAATCGCCGCCAAGTCAAAGCCCCAGTGTTCGCAAAAATTGGCGTCTTCCGCCGCGACCACAGACCTCGCCACCACAGGGGCGATGTCTTCAAGCGCTACCCACTGCTGATTCACGCCACCCAACCTGCGACTTTCACTGAACATGTACGGGGTTGTGGGCGGGTTGAGCATGGTAAACAGCAAGATCACGGCCAGAAGCAGGCCAGCAACCGCGATTAAGCCTTTGATCAAACCACCAATCGCTCGGCGTTTGATGCTGCGCCGCTGGACGGGAGGGGCCTTTTTCTTCTTGGGTGATGCGCGCTTTGCCATGGCCCCCTCTTAGCGTCCGGAGCGGTCAATGTGAACGGTTGTCTCGGGCTGAGATCGCTTTTGCCAAATAGGTCCCGATAAGGTTCGAGGCTTTGGCCGAGGGATGGGTATTGTCGCTTGCAAACATCGTGGGGTCCGTTCGGTCGATGACGTTTTCCGCGTCAAGAAACGTGACACCGGAAGTGTGGGCCGCATAGCGGGCGATGCGGCGCTCCATCAACACCAGATCGTCGCGGCAGCCTTCGAATGACCCTTTTCCGTTGCCGGCATAATAGCCCATCCATAGCACCTGCGCCCCGGTCCGGCGTAGCCCTTCGATAAATGTCGGGATATCACCGCTGTGCGCATCAGGAGCAATCAACCGGTCGACAACAGGTGTGCAGGCCCCGCATTTGCAGTCGTTGAAGCCAAGGTCATTCGCCCCGCCGTCCATTACCACCCAGTTCCACCTACCGCCTGGATATTGCTGGCGGATGTCAAACCCGATTGCGGAAAACAACGGGCTGTCATTGCTGAATTTCGCGCCGGGAACAGATTTATCGACGACTTGGCGATTCAGGACCTTTCCTATTACATCACCGATAGACTGGTCGTCAGAGCCATTCCAAGCCATGACAGAATCGCCGAGGACCAAAATATCGCCCCCGTTCTTCGGCGCCGCGTCGGTGCAGGCGGTCAGCACCAGCCCGGCAAACAGCATCAAGAAAAGGCGGGTGCGCAGCGCAATAATCTTTGTCATTCCCTGACTATAGGGCACGAACCATTGCGGTAAAGATCATTTTCAGCCGACCGATCGGTCAAAAGGGTGCCGGAACTTGACCGGCACCCTGGTGCTGTTCCCGGAATTATTCGGCAGGAATAGCTTTTTGTTCATGGCTAAGCGGAGCCGGGATATGGACCAGCATTTCTTTCGGACAGATCTGCAAGAAGTTGTCTTTTTCGATCTCCCAATGCTGAAGAATATCCTCGGCCTTTCTGCTGCCGGTCTCTGCCAGGTGCCGTTCGATTAGCCCTTTGAGCTGATCGGTCCAGTGGTCGACAGTAACCGGGCATGTCACCAGCGTTTCACGGTTGAGCATTTTATCTGCCTTGCCTTGTGGGTCGTACAGATACGCCATGCCGCCGGTCATCCCGGCACCAAAGTTTGCACCGATATCACCAAGGATAACCGCAACACCGCCGGTCATGTATTCACAGCCGTTGCTGCCGCAGCCCTCAATCACCACATGAGCCCCGGAATTGCGCACGGCAAAGCGCTCTCCTGCGCGGCCTGCCGCAAACAGGTGTCCCTTGGTGGCACCATACAGAACCGTGTTACCGATAATCGTGTTTTCGGATGCCACGATCGTGCTGGCCATCGGAGGACGCACCACAATGGTACCGCCCGACAGGCCCTTGCCGACATAATCATTTGCGTCGCCAGACACTTCCAGCTTTAGTCCCGGTGCCGCAAACGCGCCCAATGACTGCCCGGCCGAACCAGTCAACTTGACCGTCAGGTGATCAGGCTGAAGCTGGTTATTCATGCCAAAGCGGCTAATGATATGGCTGGAAACCCTGGTGCCGACCGTGCGGTGCGTATTCTGCACTGCATAGCTCAGCTGCATTTTTTCGCCTTCCTCCAGGAAACGCGCGGCGTCGCGCACGATCTCGGAATCCAGCGTGTCCAACACAGCGTTGCGCGGTTTGTTGCGGTCATAGACGATTTCGGCCGCACCATCGACGGTGATCAACAGCGGGTTGAGATCCAGATCGTCAAGGTGGGCAGACCCACGGCTGACCTGCGCCAGCAGATCGGCACGGCCAATCACGTCATCCAGACTACGCGCCCCGATAGAGGCGAGCAATTCGCGCACTTCGGTTGCATAGAACGTGATGAGGTTCACGACCTTATCCGCGTTGCCGGTAAACTTGCCCCGCAGCGCTTCGTCTTGGGTACAGACGCCGACGGGGCAGGTGTTCGACTGGCACTGACGCACCATGATACAGCCCATAGCGATCAGCGCCGCAGTGCCGATGCCGTATTCCTCGGCCCCCATCATCGCGGCCATCACGATATCGCGGCCCGTGCGCAGCCCGCCGTCGGTCCGCAGGGTCACGCGGTCACGCAGGTTGTTCATCGACAGAACCTGATGCGCTTCGGTCAGCCCCATTTCCCACGGAAGCCCTGCATATTTGATCGAGGTCGCGGGCGACGCGCCGGTACCACCGTTGTGGCCCGAGATCAGGATGATATCCGCCTTGGCCTTCGCCACACCCGCCGCAATCGTGCCAACGCCCGAGGACGCCACCAGCTTCACGGTGACCTTGCAACGCGGGTTGATCTGCTTGAGGTCATAGATCAGTTGCGCCAGATCTTCGATGGAATAGATATCGTGGTGCGGCGGGGGAGAGATCAGCGTTACCCCCTTGGTCGAATGGCGCAGACGGGCGATCAGGTCGGTGACCTTCATACCGGGCAGCTGGCCACCCTCGCCGGGCTTGGCCCCTTGGGCGACCTTGATCTCAAGTTCTTCGCACTGGTTCAGATATTCGGCAGTGACACCGAAACGACCCGAAGCAACCTGCTTGATCTTGGCCGACGGGTTATCCCCGTTTGATTCAGGCAGAAAATGCGCCGGATCTTCGCCACCCTCGCCGGAATCCGACTTGGCCCCAATACGGTTCATCGCGACGTTCAGGGTCTTGTGCGCCTCGGGCGACAAGGCCCCAAGCGACATGCCCGGCGTCACGAAACGCTTGCGGATTGAGGTAATGGATTCGACTTCCTCAAGCGGGACAGGTGCGCCGAGCGGCTTGATATCCAGCAAATCGCGCAAATGGATCGGCGGATTGCTCTGCATCTTGGCGCTGTATTGCTTCCACATCTGATACGACGCCTTGTTGCACGCCATTTGCAGCATGTGCATCGAAGACGCTTCCCAAGCGTGTGTTTCGCCGGAATGGCGGGCTTTGTAGAAACCACCGATGGGCAACACGGTACCATCACCCTTCCAGCCGCGATCATGAACCGCTTCAGCCTTGCGCTGAATACCGGTAATGCCGATGCCGCTGATCCGGCTGGTCATGCCGGGGAAGTATTCAGCACACATGGCACGGCTCAGCCCCACGGCCTCGAAGTTCAAACCACCGCGATAAGACGAAATCACGCTGATACCCATTTTCGCCATGATCTTGAGAAGACCTTGGTCAATCGCTTCCCGGTAGCGGGCCATCGCTGTGGTCAGGTTTACATCAAGCAAACCGCGTTCGATACGGTCTGCCAATGAATCTTCGGCGAGATAGGCGTTCACGACCGTCGCACCGCAGCCAATCAGAACGGCAAAGTAATGAGGGTCGACACATTCGGCCGACCGTACGTTCAGCGAGGTAAAGGTCCGCAGGCCCTTGCGTGTCAGTTGGCTATGCACCGCCGAGGTCGCCAGAATCATCGGCATGGCCACGCGGCCGTCCCCGGAAAACTGGTCGGTCAGCACGATATGCCCGGCACCCGATCGAACGGCATCTTCGGCCTCTTCACGAATACGGCGCAGGCTTTCGCTCAGGTTGGTACCACCCGGGGCAAAGGTACAGTCGATGGTCACCGAATCCGCATTGAAAACATCCATCAACTGGTCGAATTGCGCATTCGCAAGAAACGGGCTGTCCAGCACCAGAATCTCGGTTTGGGCACTGGATTCGTCCAAAACGTTCTTCAGGTTGCCAAAACGTGTTTTTAGGCTCATCACGCGGAATTCGCGCAGGCTGTCGATCGGGGGGTTGGTAACCTGACTGAAGTTCTGGCGGAAAAAATGGCTCAGCGGGCGATACTGGTTCGACAACACCGCCGACGGGGTGTCGTCGCCCATCGACGCCAAGGGTTCCTTGCCGTCTTCGGCCATGGGGGCCAAAATCTGCTCCAGGTCTTCGACGGTATACCCCGCAGCGACCTGACGCCGGCGCAGATCGTTACCACTGAAAAGCGGTTTTTCTTCAATGTCGCTGAGCGCTTCATCCAGTTCATTGATCTTGCCGACCCATTCACCGAACGGGCGGGACGCGGCCAGCTTGTCCTTGATCTCGGTATCGCCGAACATCTTGCCTTCTTCGATGTCCACGGCCAGCAACTGCCCGGGGCCAAGCGCGCCTTTGCGCACGACGTTCGCTTCGTCTTGCGGTACCATCCCTGCTTCGGAACCGGCGATAAGCATGCCGTCGCCTGTAACCACATAGCGCATAGGCCGCAGGCCATTACGGTCCAGACCAGCGCATACCCAGCGACCGTCTGTCATGGCAAGGGCGGCGGGGCCGTCCCACGGTTCCATCACCGAGTTGCAGTAGGAATACATGTCGCGCCATGCCTCGGGCAGCTCGACTGCTTGCTTGGACCAGCTTTCGGGCACCAGCATGGTTTTCGCCATGGGCGCATTGCGACCGGCACGCACCAACACTTCGAACACCGCATCCAGCGCGGCCGAGTCGGACGAACCGGCGGCGACGATCGGCTTGATGTCATCGGCCATGTCGCCAAAAGTACCCGATGCCATCCGGATCTCGTGGGATTTCATCCAGTTCAGGTTGCCCTTAAGTGTGTTGATCTCACCGTTATGGGCCAACATGCGGAACGGCTGCGCCAACCACCACTGCGGGAACGTGTTGGTCGAGTAGCGCTGGTGATAGATCGCAAACGCGGATTCAAAGCGTTCGTCCAAAAGATCCGGGTAAAAGTTGGCTACGTCCTGGGCCAGCATCATACCTTTGTAGATGATCGACCGGCACGACATCGACGCGATGTAGAGCGTCGGTACCTGCGCGGCCAGCGCGGCCTTTTCAATGCGGCGACGAATGACGTAAAGCTCGCGTTCAAAGGTTTCTTCGTCAACGCCCTTGGCGTTCGAAATCAGGATCTGTTCGATCTCGGGACGGGTGGCGTTCGCCTTTTCACCCAGAACCGAAATATCCACCGGGACGTGGCGCCAGCCGTAGATATAGTACCCCATGCGCAACACTTCGGTTTCGACAATGGTACGGCAGGTTTCCTGCGCGGCAAAGTTGGTGCGGGGCAGGAATACCTGTCCGACCGCGATCAATTCATTCTGGCGCGGGCTATGACCGGTGCGACGCACCTGATCATAAAAGAAGTTCACCGGGATCTGCACGTGGATGCCGGCACCATCGCCGGTTTTTCCGTCTGCGTCTACCGCGCCGCGGTGCCAAATTGCTTTCAACGCCTTGATGCCGTTATCCACGACATCCCGGCTTCTTGAACCGTCGATGTTCACCACAAGGCCAACACCGCAGGACGAATGCTCTTCCTCTTCGGCGTACAGACCATTTTCCGCCATATAAGCCCGCTTGGCTTCTGCGCGGGCTACCCAGGCGTCATCATACTTGGTCATTCGAAATCTCCTAAATCGGGCGCGCCATGGCGCGATAATAAGTTGGTCAGAAGCAGAAGCTTATTCAGCAGCGATCGCGCTGGCCGTTCCCATCTTCTCAAGAATTGCCTGCGCGCAGTCGCGTCCATCTTTGATGGCCCAGACGACCAAAGACGCCCCGCGCACGATGTCGCCGACGGCATAGACGCCGTCCAGGTCGGTCGCACCCGTGATGTAATCAGCTTTGATCGTGCCCCAGCGGTTTACCGGCAGCTCGGGCGTGTTCCACATGGTTGGTAGATCCTCAGGTTCAAACCCAAGCGCCATGATGACCAGATCAGCCTCTTCGATGTAATCCGACCCTTCAATCAGCTCGGGTGCCTGTCGCCCCGAAACATCCGGCGCGCCAAGTCGCATCTTTTGGACCATCACACCAGTGACCGGATCACCGACAAACCCTTTGGGGGCAGACAGCCATTCGAATACCACGCCTTCTTCTTCGGCATTTTGGACTTCGCGCTGGCTGCCGGGCATGTTGGCCCGGTCACGCCGGTACAAGCATTTTACCGACGTTGCGCCCTGACGGATCGACGTGCGCACGCAATCCATCGCCGTATCGCCGCCGCCAATAACCACGACTCTCTTGCCGTGGGCATTCAAACGACCGGACTCGAACTCTTCTACATCGTCATCAAAGCTTTTCCGGTTGCTGACTGTCAGAAAATCAATGGCTCGCTCCAGGCCGACACCGCCGACGCCGGGGGCCTGGATATCGCGAGTCTTGTAAACGCCGGTTGCGATAATGACAGCGTCATGCTTGGCCCGAATGTCGGCAAAGCTGATATCCACGCCCACATCGCAGTTCAGTTCGAACGTGACGCCGCCTTCGGCCAGCTGATCATTGCGGCGCATCACGATGTCTTTTTCCAGCTTGAACCCCGGAATGCCATACGTCAACAATCCGCCAGCCCGGTCGTAGCGGTCATAGATAGTGACTTGCACGCCAGCGCGTCGCAAGACGTCGGCCGCCGCCAGACCGCCGGGCCCGGCACCGATAATGCCAACGGATTCCGCCCGCTCTGTATGTGGTTTGATCGCCTGGACCCATCCATTTTCCCACGCAGTGTCGGTGATGTATTTCTCCACCGATCCAATGGTCACGGTCCCGTGGCCGGACTGTTCAATCACGCAGTTACCTTCGCAAAGACGGTCTTGGGGGCAGATACGTCCGCAGATCTCCGGGAATGTGTTGGTGGCCTGACTAACCTCGTACGCCTCTTTCAGACGCCCTTCGGCGGTCAGGCGCAACCAGTCGGGAATGTTGTTGTGTAGTGGACAATGAGTCTGGCAATAGGGAACGCCGCATTGGCTGCACCTGCTTGACTGCTCTTTCGCCTTTTCATCGGCGTATTCAGCATAGATTTCCCTAAAGTCCTCGCGACGCAGATTCGGCATGCGCTTCTCAGGCATATCCCGCGAAATCGTTGTAAACTTCAGCATAGGCTGCTTCGCCATGATCGAACACTCCGTCAGATAAACTTTCTCAGGCCGCTATATACAAGTCTGACCGCCATAAAAAGTCATAAATGCTGACCTATATATCGTTTTATTCGCAGTTGAGGATAAAATACTGATCCTTATCCCACAAAATTATATCCGATCCGGACCTAATTATGCTCTTTGCAATCAACCTGAGGGGTCTATACCTCCGATTCCTATCATGTGTGGAAAAGGCACCTAGGTTATGACCCTGTTTCAACTTTTGCTCGTCGCCATCATTCAAGGCTTGACTGAATTTCTGCCAATCTCATCTTCGGGCCACTTGATATTGCTGCCCACATTGACAGGCGGGCCGGACCAAGGGCTAGCCATCGATGTCGCGGTCCATGTCGGCACATTGCTTGCCGTGGTCATATATTTCCGTGCCGAAGTGCTTGAAGCGACAATAGGCCTGGGGCGGCTGGCCCGTGGTAAGGTCGATACCAATGGCGCGCGTACAGCGTTGCTTTTGATCATCGCAACAATTCCCGTTTTGGTGGCGGGATTATTGTTCAAGGTCCTGGGCATTGAGGAAGCGCTCCGGTCCGTTGCCGTGATTGGCTGGACCATGTTGATATTTGGTATCGTTCTGTATTGGGCCGACAAGACCGGCCAAGAGAAGCTGCGCACCAATGACTGGAACCTCAGGGATGCGATATGGATGGGACTGGCCCAAACCATAGCCTTGATACCCGGTACCTCGCGCTCCGGCATCACGATTACGGCGGCGCGCAAGCTCGGGTATGACCGCACCAGTGCCGCGACCCTTTCCATGCTGATGTCGATCCCGACGATCCTGGCATCGGGTGCCCTGCTCTCGCTGGATGTGATTGGCCAAGCGGACTGGCAACTGGCGCAGGACGCGTCGATTGCGGCGGCGTTCGCCTTTGTTGCAGCCCTTGTGGCCCTGACACTCATGATGCGACTGCTGCGCAGCGTCAGCTTTACACCCTATGTGATCTATAGGGTTATCCTGGGCATAATACTGCTAATCTACGCCTATAGCTAAGGCCTAGCACACCCCGAGACCCGGCCGGGCATTGTACGCCAGTCTACTGCCCGGCTCAGGTCCGCAGGTTTTTAGCAGAGTTCTTGATGTCGTCATACTGGCCCGATGGACGAAACCGCCACAGATAGCCGGGCAATACCGACGCCATCGACTTGGGAACGATACCAAAGGCCGAAAAACCGCGTGCGTCCTTGGCGACCACGTTGTCGCGAGAAAGGCTGTCAACCTGATCCCGCGTAAGCATGGAATTCTTGATCAGCCCAAAAGACGCGGCTTGCATCATATCAAATCCAAATGCCATCACGCGACCCGCAAACGTCGGCAACGCCAAAACCAGACGCCGTCGGTGAATGACCTCGAGCATCCGCCCGATCAACGCGCGAAAGCTCGCCACCTCGGGACCGCCCAGCTCGTACACACCGCCCGGGGCGTTCTGAAGAACGGCTTGCGCCGCAGCTTGGGCCACATCATCGACATAGACCGGTTGAAATAATGTATTCGCCCGGACAAGGGGTATTACCGGGCTGGTACGCACCATACCTGCAAACCGATTGAAAAACTGATCTTCGGGACCAAAGATAATCGAAGGGCGCAAGATGACCGCACCCGGCATGTGCTTTGCAACGCCCGCCTCGCCCAGGGCTTTGGTATGCGAATATTTACTGTCCGCTTCCGGGTCGGCACCAATGGCAGACATGTGCACCATCGTCGAAATGCCTTCCAAGGCAGCAAGGCGCGCAATTCTCTCGGCCCCTTCGGACTGCACCTCGTCAAAGGTGTTCTTTCCGGCCTCGGTCAGAATACCCACGCAGTTCACGACCGCATCCGCCCCATTTAACGCGGCGGCGACCGAAGCATCATCGCGTATGTTGCAGAAAATTGGTTCAACCTGACCCACAGTGCCGTAGGTGCGTACGAACAACGCCTCGTTCGGGCGCCGTACAGCTACGCGAACACGCCATCCTGCCTTGGCCATGCGACGCGTAATATAACGCCCGACAAACCCCGAGCCGCCAAAAATTGTGACAAGCTTAGACATGATCATACTCCCGCGCAGAAAACTTGCGTTCACAGATACATCTCGGCCCGACTAGGAACAAGCCGCAATTCCGCCCACAAGCGGGGTTACGATACAGCAAATGCCGCGCCAGCCGTCGAAAAACCTGCTGAACGAACCTGCACAAACAAGTTGCATGAATTGACGGAATTCCAATTGACACCTCCGCCCTGCGGGATTAGAGCACCCCTCACGACACCTGCCCAGGTGGCGGAATGGTAGACGCGCTAGCTTCAGGTGCTAGTACTGGCAACGGTGTGGAGGTTCGAGTCCTCTCCTGGGCACCAAAGTCAAGCTCAAAAACCCAGCAATGCTGGGTTTTTTGCGTTTTTGCGGGTGTTTTTCCCGAAAACTGCCCCACAGACTGCCCCACATTCATGATCCGCTACCGATGGAACCATCCGGCCGTCCGGTTCTGGGCGAGATTTCCGGCCAAGCCTGGTCGGACCGATCTCCCTTCCATCGCAATGGATGGAGAAAAACATGAACATATCCGACGAAAAGCTACAGGCAGCCCGGATGGCTATGATCCGGATCGTGCAGGCCCGACCAGATGGAAAGAAGTTCGTCCCCATTGTGCTCGAACTCGAGCGTCAGATCGCGGCTAACACGAACATCGACAGCGAGCTTGCTCGCATCATGAAGGAAGCGGCTTAGGCACCACGGGCAATGCAGTTGAATGGCAACGCGATCCAAAAGCGGTGCCGGATACCATGGGTAGTCAATGTTTGGGAGGTCGCACCCGGAAATATCCTTCTGCGCCACGGCAATGAGCTGCGAGCGTAGGCACGTCCGCTACCCCTTGGGGGGATCTTTGTGATTGTTGAACATTGCAAGTCGTCGTGCCCCGCGAACGCCGCCGCGGGGCACGATCAACTCGGTGGGGTTCACCTTTTCTTGATGGTCTCGACTACGTGGGTCGATTTGCGCTCAGTAGCCTTCTTGACCGTGGTGAACCGTCCGGTCTTCGCGCTGCGGCCAACTTTGAATGATTTCGATTTCATTTGTTCTGCTTTCGATAGTGCATTGAGGGCGGGAGGCGCGCTCATCGCGCCCCCCGTTGATCTGGGTCGGGTGCTATTCCGGGATCAGAATAGGCCACGCCCGCAGGCCAAACGCTTTCGCGTAAAGCCGGGTGCCGGTCTTCGGGCATGTCCGCCAAGGGCGGAAAACATACCGGTAGCCCGGCGGAGGGGGTGTGTGACGCTTGGTCATTACACTCTCCACTTCGGGGCGTATCTTGCCTTTGTGCCCAGATTGCGCTATGAGCAGTCCTGCGTAGGAGACTGATTTGCGCGTCTGGGAGGCTCTGCATCGTCAAGCCCCTGATGCACGATGAAGAAATCTGTGAGGAGGCTCGGGTGCCAACCTGAGCCTTCTTTCGTTAGAGCCACCCCCTCTTTGTAAGATCGTCAAGGCGGTAGCTGGCGGCGGGCCGGGAGACGCCGAAACGCTCCATCAGGTCCTCTGCGCTGTCGAGGACCGTAATGTGGCGACCCGGCATCAAGAGCGTGCTGGCAAACCGGTTGGCTTGTTTTTCGGCAGACCGATACGGCTTGAGCTGCTCGTTCGACATCGCGCGCGCCAGCGGCTTGTCGGCATCGGTGTGGAGGAGGAGGTGGCCCAGTTCATGGGCAAACGTGAACCGGGCGCGAACACCGCCGGTGCAGGCCTCATCATACACGTCCTCGCGGATGCGGATGAACCGCCCCCTGGGACACGTCAGCCCTTCAGCGCCATCCATTTCTGCATGCGTGCAGATATCGAAGCTAATCTCCTCAAACCGGTTGGCGAGCAGCTTTTCGACGACGTCGACTACTGGAAAGTAGGGCACCTCCTCAAGCCGGAAGCTGTTCCGGACACTGTCAGCAGCGGCGTCCACCTGCGCCCAGCTCATAGCAGGAGCCCTGAAATCGGACATGTCACCCATCAATCTCTGTCTCCCTTGCGGAGGATGGCGAGTATCTTCTCCAGTTCGTCCGGAGACAGGGCGTCCATCTTGGAACTCATCCGTCGAGCCATCAGCCCAGCGGCATCGCGCTCCAACGGCGTCTGCGCCTCGATTGTGAATGCCTTCCGCGACCGGTCTGCGGCCCGGCGCAGGGCATTAGCTGCATCGCCTGCGAGCTGGTATGCGGCGATGACAAGCTCTTCAAAGCCTGAAGGCGGACTCTTGGAACCGCGCTCGACTGCGGAGATGAAGGCCGACGACTTCTCAAGGCGACGTGACATATCGTAGAGGCGTTCATCTCGATCAATTCTTAGCTTCCGCAGCTCCTTCCCGATATCTGTGGTCATGGTTGGTCTCCTGGTGGTTCGAAGCACAATATGTAGTGTATCGCCGCATCTGTCAACCTCGTTGGTTAATTTCTTGTGCCTGACAGGGTAAATGGCTGAACTCCATTGATTGACGCCGGGCCAGTGCTCCAGGCACCGGGAGGCTTTCGGCCCGATAGTCCTCGAGTCTCGGCCCGCGCAAGTGAGACGGAGACCCGGTTTTGAGGAGGGTGCATTCAGCACCAGTTCCTCGCAATGAGACACTTCGATCAAGCACACTTTGAGACGGCCTCCGCAGCGCCGATCCTCACCACCGAAGCCTATGTCCGACTGCTGCATCCGGAAGATGCGATCGGCAAAGCGACCCTCATGGCGAAGGATGCGACCGGACGTGCACATTCCAGAACCTACACCCTGACCACCGCGCCAGTGTTGGCCAACAATTTCCTGGATGGTGACGGCTACATCAGCCTCCATCGCTTCCATGGCCCTCGAACGGTAAACCAGCTTGCTGCTCTGAACGGCCTATTCCTGGATCTCGATATTGACCGCCTGCCACGCGGCACCAGCAGGTCCGTGGGGGCGTGGTCGCTCGACGTGACGATGCATTGCCTGTCCTTGAAGCTGCCGCCCCCGACCGTGCTTCTTTTCACGGGGCGTGGCCTGGCGGCCATCTGGCTGATCAAGCCCCTGCCGTCCAAAGCCCTGCCGCGGTGGCAGGCGGCGCAGAACGTGCTAATTGAGCTGTTCCGCTCCCTCGGAGCCGATCCCGCCTGCCGCGATGCCGCACGCATCACACGGCTGCCCGGTTCGCTCAACAGCAAAAGCGAAAAGATCGCGTCGATCATCGACGGCACCCTGGAGCGCTACGACTTCGATCAGCTGGCCGACGAGATCTATATGGCCGCCGGCCGCCCGACACGGGAGGAGTTGAAGCACCGGAAGGCGCGCCGGAAGCAGCGCGGGGCGCGAAAGCATTCCGGCGGCCTGCCCGTGGCGGCGCGTTTCGCGGCCATCATGCGGGACCTTGATCGCCTGCGCATCTCATGGGGCGGAAGAGTGCCCGTTGGTGCCCGGAACACTTGGCTGCATCTTTACGCAACCTGCCTCTCCCACACGTTCGGCACCGCAGAGATACCGGACCGTGTTCAGGCGATGGCCGCCGCGGCCACCCCTGGCCTGTCCCCATCCGAAGTGTCTGGCGTCGCAAGGATCGCCGCCCGGCATGCTGCCTTCCCCAAGAACGGAGCATCCCTCTCCGACGGACGATATCATTATGCTGGTGCCACGATCGCCGACTTGCTTGGGGTGACAGCCGCGGAAACACGAACGCTCGGCCTCGAGCAGATCATGCCGACATGCGAGCGTGCGCGAAGGAAAGCGGAGCGAGAACGCCAGCGTCGCCGGACTGCCGGCGCGATGTCGCGCGAAACCTGGCTCGAGGAAAACAGCCGGGAGGCGCGGCAGCCTTGGGTGAACCTCGGCATCTCGCGCACCACTTATTACCGCAGATTGAAAGCAGGTGAGATCGTGGACACAACCGAGCCAGCCTCGGCTCCGCATGTTGAGACTGGTCCGTGCCCGCAACAGGGGGGCTCTGCCTTGCCGGAGGCGCCGGCGGAGGGGCGGAGCCCCGCCGGCAAAGACCCCACCCCCACCCAAAGCCCCAGCCGCCGCACCCGGCCGGAGCAACGCAAAAGCCAAGAGATTGAAAAGCCCCATAGAGCCGGGCTTTACGAAGTGGTTGTCGAACACAATTCCCAAGTGCATTCTCCCCATCAACAGGGAGAAGTAGATTTTGCACATCGACGAATTTATTACCCGCTGGAGCGCGTCCAGCGGGAGTGAGATTGCCAATTTTCAAAGTTTCGCACATGACCTCTGTGCATTACTCGAGGTTGAACGTCCGAAACCCGCGCAAAGTGACGGGCAAACGAATGACTACAGGTTCGAGCGCCCCGTCACCGAGACCCATACAGGAAAGCGACGTAGCCGGCGGATCGATCTCTATCGACGTAGCTGTTTCGTCATGGAGGCCAAACAAGGGGCCGGCCCAAAGGCCGAGGCCGAGCAGCTCAGTCTTCTCTCGCCACAGGATGCACCGCAGACCCAGCTCGGTCATGGGCGTCGGGGCACGCGCGCTTTCGAGGATACGATGCTTCGTGCCCGCAACCAGGCTGACAGCTACGCGCGTGCCATCTCCAAGGAGGACGGCTGGCCGCCCTTCCTGCTGATCGTCGATGTGGGCCATGTCATCGAGGTCTACGCTGACTTTTCCGGCCAGGGGCAGGGCTACACCCAATTCCCGGACGGCAACCGCTTCCGCATCACGCTCGAGGATCTGCGCGACGAGGCCGTGCGCGACCGGCTCCACGCCATCTGGACGAACCCCCAGTCGCTCGACCCCTCGCGCACCGCCGCCCGGGTCACACGCGAGATCGCCGACCACCTCGCACAGCTCGGTCGCAGCTTTGAAGGTCAGGGCCATGACGGCGAGGCTGTGGCCCGCTTCCTCATGCGCTGCCTCTTCACCATGTTCGCCGAGGATGTGGAGCTGCTGCCCAAGGATTCCTTTCGCGACAAGTTGCGCGAGCTGCGGGGCAAGCCCGAGATGGCCGCGCCAGTGCTCCAGTCACTCTGGGAGACGATGAACACCGGCGGCAATTCCCCGGTCCTGATGGCCAAGCTCCTTCGCTTCAACGGAGGTCTCTTCCGCGAAGCCAGCGCGCTGCCGTTGAACGAGGTCCAGCTGAGCCTGCTGATCGAGGCGGCCGAGGCCGACTGGAAACAGGTGGAGCCCGCGATCTTCGGCACTTTGCTGGAACGTGCCCTCGACAAGAAGAGCCGCCACAAGCTGGGTGCCCATTACACCCCGCGCGCCTATGTCGAGCGGCTGGTGATGCCCACCATCATCCAGCCCCTGCGCCGGGACTGGGAGGCGGTTCAGGCCACGGCCGACCTTCTGCGCAGCCAGGGCAAGGATGCGGAGGCCTTGAAAGCGGTGCAGGACTTCCATCGCAAGCTCTGCGAGGTCACGGTGCTCGACCCGGCATGTGGCAGTGGAAATTTCCTATATGTCGCGCTCGAGCTGATGAAGCGGCTCGAGGGCGAAGTGACCGCAACCATGGAGGAGCTGGGCCAGACCCAGGCCTCCTTCAGTCTCGCGGGCCACACCGTCGATCCGCACCAGTTCCTGGGGATCGAGTTGAACCCCTGGGCCGCCAACGTGGCCGAGCTGGTGCTGTGGATCGGCTACCTGCAATGGCATTACCGCACGCATGGCAAGGCCGCCCCGTCCGAGCCGATCCTGCGCGACTTCAAGAACATCGAGCATCGCGACGCCGTGCTCACGTGGTCGGACCGCACGCCCCGGCAGGACGAGTATGGAGTGCCGGTGACCCGCTGGGACGGCACGACCACCATGCGCCACCCGGCGACCGGAGAGGAGGTGCCGGACCCTTCGGCCCGGGTGCAGATCTACGACTACGCGGACCCGCGTCCGGCACAGTGGCCCGAGGCGACCTTCATCGTCGGCAACCCGCCGTTCATCGGCGTCAGCCGGATGCGCGAGGCGCTTGGAGACGGCTATGTCGAAGCGCTGTGGCAGGCCTACCCAAAGATGCCGGGCAGTGCCGACTTGGTGATGTTCTGGTGGGAGAAGGCCGCGCTGAAGGCCCGCGATCCGAAATCCGGCCTGCGCCGCTTCGGCCTCATCACCACCAACTCCCTGCGCCAGACCTTCAACCGCCGGGTGCTGGAGCCGCATCTGGGCGATGCCAAGCACCCCCTGTCGCTGCTCTTTGCCATTCCGGACCACCCTTGGGTGGACACGGTGGACGGCGCGGCGGTGCGCATTGGGATGACGGTGGCGGGGGCGGGGAGCCGGCCGGGGAGGCTGGTGACGGTGGTGTCCGAGAACGGTGAGCGGAACGAGGCCGAGGGTCGGCAGGTCGAGCTGAAGACCGAGTTGGGTCGCATTTTTGCAAATCTGCGGATTGGGGCCGATGTGGCAGCCTCATCTTCGCTATCTGCAAATAAAGGTCTCGCTGCTATGGGTATGAAATTACATGGGGCAGGATTTATTATCTCGAAAGAAGAAGCACTTCGCTTTTCATCGGAAAATCTTGAAGACGCTAAGTTAGTGATCCGCCCCTATATGAACGGAAGAGACTTGGCTCAATCTCCGCGTGGGTTTTGGGCAATAGATTTTTATCCATTTTCACAATCAGAAGCTCGCAGTAAATTTCCCGCGGCACTCCAACATGTCATCGATTTGGTTAAACCTGAAAGGGAAACAAATCGGGAGCCATGGCGCAAAGAGCACTGGTGGTGGTATGGTCGGACCCATGAGGACTTGCGCAACATGACCTCAGGTTTATCACGGGTAATTGGAACCACTCGAACGGCAAAGCACAGGGTTTTCTCATTCCTGCCCGCGACAACAATTGCTGAGAGTAAAATTGTCGTTTTAGGGTTGGAAACAGGCGAGTGGTTGGCGATGCTCTCAAGCCGGCCACACGCTTTGTTCTCGCTCGCTGCGGGTGGCTGGCTCGGAGCGGGAAATGACCCGACTTACAATCATACTGATTGCTTCAACAAATTCCCCTTCCCCGACCTCACCCCATCCCAACGCACCACCCTCCGCCAAATGGGCGAGGAACTCGACGCGCACCGTAAGGAGCGGCAGGCGCAGCACCCGAAGCTGACCTTGACCCAGATGTATAACACCCTTGAAAAGCTCCGTGCCGGCGAGGGGATCGAGGGCCGCGACAAGCAGGTCTACGAGGACGGGCTGGTGGGCTTGCTCAAGGACATCCACGACCGCATCGATAGCGCCGTGGCCGAAGCCTATGGCTGGCCCGAGGGCCTCTCCGAGAACGACATCTTGATGAACCTCGTCGCCCTCAATCACGAGCGCGCCGAAGAAGAGGCTCGAGGCCATGTCCGCTGGCTTCGCCCCGACTACCAGAACCCCGAGGGTCGCGCAGCCGAGGCCAAGCAGGGCAAGCTCGAGATCGCCGCCGGCGCCAAGTCGGGCAAGGCCCCCTGGCCCAAATCGCTCCCCGACCAGATCGCCGCCGTCCGCGAGGCGCTGGAGGATCTCGGCGAGGCCGATGCCGAAACCGTCGCCCGCACCTTCCTGCGCGGCCGCGCCAAGTCCGTAGAGCCTTTGCTGGAAACGCTCGCGGGTCTGGGTATGGCAGAGATGACCGACGAGGGCCGCTATGCCATCTGACCGCCGCTTCATCATCGAGCCCGAAGGCTTGCCTGACCTGGCCGGCATGATGATCGCCATGCTCGACGCGCTGCGACAGCTCGGCGGCTCAGGCAGCATCCAGGAGATCGACGAGACCGTCATCGAGATGGAGTGCGTCAGCGAGGCCGAGCAGGCCATCACGATGCCGAATAACGAGCAGCGTCTGAAGGTGAACTACTACCTCGCCTGGGCGCGCACCTACCTGCGGCGTGGCGGAGGGGTCGAGAATTCGGCCCGCGGCGTGTGGGCGATCACCGAGGCGGGGAGCGTGATCCATAACCGCGGGCCTGTCGCTGCCATCGTGGAACTGGTTCAGGCAGAAGAGCGCGAAAAGGCGCGGCAGAAGCGCAAGGCCAAGGAAGCGGCAGAGGATGTGCCCGGCGGCGCAGGGGTCGCAATCACGGACGCAGACGCCGGCCCGGTGGATGAAGAGGACTGGAAGACAGCACTGCTGTCGGTCCTGGGCGCCATGGACCCGAGCGCTTTTGAGCGCCTGTCTCAGCGCCTTCTGCGCGAGGCCGGCTTCACCAAGGTCGAGGTCCGCGGCAAGACCGGCGACGGCGGTATCGATGGGCTCGGTGTCCTTCGCGTGAACCTCGTCTCGTTCCAGGTCTACTTTCAGTGCAAGCGCTGGAAAGGTGGCGTCGGCGCGAAAGAGATCCGCGACTTCCGCGGGGCACTCCAACGGCGTGCCGATAAGGGCCTGTTCATCACCACGGGCCACTACACGCCGGCTGCCTCCGATGAGGCGACCCGAGATGGTGCCATCGCCATCGACCTTATCGACGGCGACCGACTGTGCGAACTTCTCAAGGAGAACGGACTCGGCGTTGCGACGGAGATGGTGGAGCGCGTGCGCATCGACGGCTCCTGGTTCGACGGGGTTTGAGGCATCAGAAAAAGTTGACCTGACGCTGCCGAATTGTTTTTCGCCCGGATCGGTCGGACCCAATTTCTCCTTGCCACCCCGAGGGGGCGGTAGCGCTGGTAGCGGTAATACCGGCGCTTACCCTACCAAAAGGAGCCGATCATGGCCGGAAAGAACAACAAGACGACCGCCACACAGCTTGAGAAGAAGGTTCGCGCCGCGATCGCCGAACTTAGCAAAGAGGGCAAGCGCCCTACATATGCCAACGTCCGGGACGAGATCGGCGGAGGATCGTTCCGCGACCTCGGACCAATCATCAAGGCGATCCTCGCCGAACAGGAGGCCCGGGCAAAGGCCGAGAGCGCTGTGCCCGAGATGCCCGCCGACGTCGCCGAGCTCGCAGCTGCTATCTGGGAAGGCGCCTATCGTTGTGCCGACGAGATCGCGGGGGCCGATCGGCGTGCCCATGCCGAAGAGCTCAAGAAGCTCCGGGAGGAGATCACCGAGCGCGAAGGTGATGTCACCAAGGCGGAGGATGCTCTCTACGACATGACCGCTCGCGCTGAGGCGGTGGAAGAGATTCAGTCGCAGCTCGAGAAAGAGATCGTGGAACTTCGGGTGGTTGTGGCCGGTCTGGAAGGCCGGCTTCTTGGTCGGGAAGAGACTGTGCCGGATGACGCAGAGAAGCATAAGAAAAGTGCGGCAGAGGCAGACGATACCCGTCAGATCAACCTTTTCGCCGAATTGGTTTCTGACGGAGAACTGCCTGCCACCCGCTTCGAAAACGAACTTGATGGAGAAGGGGCCGACCTTAACACGAAACCCGCAAGCGAAGCAGCTCATGAAGAAATTTTTGCGTTACCGGCATCGCACGAGTGCGCCGAAGCTGCGATTGTAGACACCGGAGCCGACGCGGAAGCCGAGAAGTCCTCCCGTCGTTCCCCGAAGAAAGATGAGACGGAGACAGCTGACCTTCCCGTTCCCGGTATTGCTACCGAACCCGAGCCTGGTCCTTCCGAATGACTTTTGGCCCCTCCTCCATCTGGTCGCGGTGAAGCGCGGCCAGATCGGGGCTCAGTGCATTCGCAACATCCTGCCGACCTGTATCAAGATCAAAGCCCCGCTGCGCGGCGCCGGCCTCAAGGACCTGCACCCCAATCTCGAATTTTCTGCGAAGCGTCTCGTCGTTTTCCACCAGACGAACCGCATCACGGGTCGCCAAGTAGGCCTCCCGAAGATCCAGGTTCGGGGAGGCATTCAGACGATCGCTGATCTCCTTGGGGTTGGCCCCTGGGGAGATTGCCCAAGCGCCCGGAAAGCTCTCTTCGTCATAAGTTATTCCCTTGTCGCCGAGGACTTCACGCAGGACCTTTGGAACCGCAAGTCGACTGCGCTCCAATTCCTGGGCGACGATTGCAGCTTGGCGACGCAGCTCGGCTTCCTTTTTCTCGCGAGCGGCTTCACGGTTGGCCTCGGCCTTTCGCTGGGCGAAGGCGCGCTTGGCGATATCGACCACGAAATCATATGCCGGTCGGATGGCGTCGATCAACGTGGCGCGCTCTGTCTTCGTCACCGGTGCATTGGGGCCGAGTTTGAGACCCTCAGTAATTTCCTCGGTTTCCTCCCGGTAATCGACCTCTCGGTTATCGACAGCGTCCCAGCCTCGGAGCGTGGCCCTCTGAAGCGCCTCAGCATCCGCCGTCTGACGCACTCCGCGTTCGATCTCCTCCTCGGCCCGGGCCTTGGTTGTGGCTGCCTCGCTCGCTTGGACCAGAACGTCGATTTTCTCGGCTTGGAGATCCACCGACTGCCGCGTGAGATCCTGTGCCGCAGCTCTGGCCTCCCGAAGCATCGTGCGGATCTGATCTTCCTGATGTGCGATTTGTGCCGCCAGCGCCTCGCTTCGCTCTTGATCTCGCGCCGCTTGTTCCTGTGCCGCCTTGCGGTCATTGTATTCTGCGGTGGTGAGGCGCTCCACTCCTGGGCCCCTACGGAGGAGCCCTGCCTTTCGGAAGACGTTTTCGTGGATACCATCCTGCCAGACGCGCATGGCATCGCAGTAAGCGCGGTTGCCTGCTTTGCGGACATCCTTCGGATCGTCGCCGGTTCCTGTGCGCGTCGCATGGAACTCTGCCTTGGCCGCCTTTCGGGGGTGAAGGTGATCGACCCGCCCCTGCTGCGGGTCGAGGCTGTAAAAGTGAGCGTGGACCATCCTCTCGTCGAGGTGGATCACGCCCATCATCATCTTCCCGCCAAGGGGGTCGACACGCGTGCGCTCGTCCTCCATGGCCGCCTGAAAAAGCTTCCGGCAGCTCTCCAGCAATGCCGGATCGGCGAGAGCATCCACAGAAGTGATCGGAAGCGAGACAATGGTTGTGTGCAAGGTGGGCGCATCAGCACGAAGCTTGCGCCGCCGCGCCTGAACACTGCCGTCCTTCTTCGTATACCGGAAGCTCTCCTTCTTAGCAGAGGCTGTGGCATGCGCGTTCCGCAGCGCATCGAAGCTTGAAACCTCGCCGGCGATGATCTCCGGGGGCGGCCCGCCCACACCGACATGCATCGACGCCAATTCCTTCCGCTCGGCCTCGTCAATGATCTCTCGTGCTGTCCAAGCTTTCTGACCGCTTTTCTTCTTCGCAGTCGCGTCGGGTCCGGCCCCGGGTGCGCCCTTGACCGAATAGGTCTCCATATGGGCAAACTGATATCCCTGCATCGCTGCGCTCCGCCTCCTGATTTTGTTTGAAGCGGACGGGACATAGGTAAGACCTGCTGATGCGAAAAAGAGAGCTGGGGCGCCCTCCGGAGGCCGGGCGCAATACTCATAGGGACCGACTATGCGTATTCCGAGGCGACCCTTTGGGCCTGAATACGCGCCGGCTCTCCGAGGGCCCCTCACGCCGGGGGGGCGGTCTTGCGCAGACGGCGGCAGGGCGTTCGCCACCCCTGCACTCCGGCGCCTTCCGGCGGATCGAGGGTGTCGTTCGCCACTCCCCCTCGAAACCCCCTGGCGTCTCCGACGGCGCGGGGGAGCGTCGTTCCGCACTCCTCCCCCGCGACCCCCACCTGCTCGCCGCTCCCCACGGCCGGCGAAGAGAGGGCAGGCCCTCTCCTCGACCTCTCCCAGCATGTCCGGCGATTTCGCGAGCGCCGGGTGTCGAAGCGAATGATCGCGGTGTGTATCATGCCTGAACCACCCGTCGCCCATCTCCTTTCATGGCAGGAGATTGGCGATAGGAGGTTTGCCATGATAGATCGACCACCCGTTAGGGAAACCGATCAAGTGATCAGCCCGTATGGGACAGACAACGCAAGAGATCGCCAGCATGAGTGCCGGGCGAACCTATTTCTGACAATCGTCCAATGCATCAGCACCCGGGATATCGAACTTTACTGTGGGAACCTGTTCTTGGGTGCTGTGACGCCCACGGACCCGGGCAGCAGCGATGAGGTCGCCGAGATCTACACTGTGGCACTGATCGAATTTATCGTCGTCCTCGGGCGGATGTCGAACCACGAACGCATGCTGGTTGTCGAGGGGATCACACGGCCTCAGGACTTGACCACCGCACCGTCGCGCCCCGGTCTGTTAACTACCACCAACTCCCGTTTCGGGGCGCACAACAATGGGATTTCTTGGAGAACGATAGAATGAACAGCGCAGCGTCACCCTGGTCCCGGCTCCTCTTTGCGAGAGCCGTGCCCAGGGGAGCCGCAGCCCGAGAGGAATGGAAATCGAACGAACTTGACCCGGTCTTGAGCCGGACACTCCGAGAAACCAGGAGACAACATGTTCGATTTTACCGATACTATCACTGCCGCACCGTCGAAAGCCCTCCAGGAACTGCGGTCCTTTGCAGGCGAGAACGCTGATGCGCTCGCCTGCGCCGCAGCTTTGCTGGGCGCGTCGCCAGGTGTCCGCAACGCTCTGAGTGCGCTGGACGGTCTGGCCAGCCAGGGCCGCCCGACCGCACGCACGATGCGCGCGCTCGACGATTTGGTCGACCTTCTCATGCTCAAGAACGTGCATGAACCACATCGGATCGAAGCCGCATGTTTCGCTGCGTTGGACCCCGCTGAGCCTGTCGTCGAAGAGATCTGCATCCTCGCAGATGGCCTCGCTGACGCCCTTGGAGCATACCGCAAGGACGCGCGCGAGCCGTTGGCCTCTGGAGTGGCAGCATGAGTGGGTCGCGCACGCTATCCCGCTTCGCCGCCCTGGTTGATGGCATCGAAATGACCCCGGATCTGCTCACTGGCGTTGTCACTGCCGCGCTGATGCAAGCCGATGTCGTTGCGGATGAGCTTCACGAGACCATCATTCCGGAACTGCCACCTGCGCAGCGTGCGTTCCCCTCGGCGATGGCAAGCAAGATCGCCAGCCGCGACATCTTCGACGACAGCTTCGCCCGGGATCTCAGAACCCTCATCGAGCTGCTCGGCGGGCAAGTCAGGAAACGCACTCACGTCTTCTTCCATGGCGATGAAAATCACGTTCGCGGGGGTTACGAGAGCATTTTTCGCGAGCCCGGGGTGCAGCCTCTCGCAGCCGCGCTGGGTGAACTCGATCTGTTCTACGACCTCATATCCGCTTCTCTGAGCGCCGCTGACGCGGCCCGTGTAGCAGCGACTTTGATGGACGAGTGAACGTCACGGCGCCCCTGCCTGGGGCGCCGCGCATTGAGGGTCGACTGACCCGTGTCCATGGAAGGATCACCATGGGCAGGCGTGTTGGCCTTCAATCCTTCTGCTGCGCAAGCCGACACGCCACTGACCGAAGCAAAAGGCATTACCGTATCTCCGGCGCGCCGGCGTGGTTAACGGAGCCGATACCCCGCTTCCTCAAGCAGCCTGTCGATCTCCTCCCGGATCTCGGCCCGTGGGCGCGGCTTCCAGCCACCGCCTTCAATCCCAACCAATTCTTGAAGGAGCGAACGCATGATCAGCTCCAATTTGGCACCGTAGACAGGCCGTCCACGAAGCTTGCCGATCGAATGTCCCATGAGCTGCGCGCGCTCTTCGTTGGTCATCGAAGCCTTGTCCATCCGGTCTTCGAAAGAATGCCGAAGCCCGCTTATCACGTAACGATCGGTTGTTTCTTCCGGTAGGGACGGAAAGAGTTTGTTGTTGCGCAGGTAGTTGTTCACATCACCAGAGTAGGAAGCCTTGCCGCGATACTTCGTGAATCCCTTGGGGTGCCGGCGCATTGCTTCCAATGCCGGCCCTTGCAACACAATCGCTCGAGATGTCGACTGCATCTTCAGCTCACGCTTGTCCTCTCCCTCCAGCACAACACGAATCATGATGTGCGGGATCGGAGCGTCCAAGTGGATGTCTTCTTCTGGCAGGTCGTAGATCTCAGATGCTCGGCAACCGCAGATGGCCGTAATGATGGCAATGTCCGAGGCTTGCTGGTTGCAACCTTCGAGCACCCTGTCGCCGATCAGGCGCTTGCACACCCAATCCTCGGGCAGCGGCAATTTCTTCCGATCGTCATCCGCCGCATCGTAGGCGAGCTTCTTGACGCCCAGCCCCTTGAAGAAGTTGACACGCTTGCTGTTGGGCAGTCGAATATCTTCGAAGTGGGCGTCGACCATCTGCCGGACGTAGCGGACCTGCTTGTTCGCGTAATTGGACGTCACCTCGCCGGACTTCGCACGCTTCTTCCAATAGTCCTCGTATTCGGTCGCGTCCTGCTCGGAGATCTTGAGGACGGTTCGCTTTCCGATCACTGCGGTGAAGTCCTTTGCCGCCCGCTTGTAGTTCCCCCACCACTCGCGGCGCTGGCGGGGGTTTTTCGCGCGGATCTCGGCCGCCTTCAAATCCGGCATGCGCTCCGCCATCTCAGCGAGCGTCGCATCCGGTAAATCGAGCGTCCCAAGCGCAGCGGGAACAGCCGCTGAATTCAGGTCCATTTTGGCGACGATCTCGATGCGCGAGAGAAGGTCGTCGATTGGTCCCGTCAGCAGGTCGTCCAGTGGGCTAAACGTCAGCCCCCAACCCTTCAGAAGTTCGATCGATGTATCGAAGATCGCGCGGGTGTCGGCCGCCTTTCCGGCACGTCGCGCGCGCCACTCCGCGAAAAGCGCCACCCTGGCGTTCGCGCATTTTGCCTCGGCGTTCACCCGGTCACGGGTCTTCAACGACCTGTTGATCTCGAGAAGAGGTTCGACGTCGGCGAACTCGGCCGGAACGCGCATGCGAAGGTAGTAAGTTTTTCCTCGAAGCTCGAGGTAATCGGCGGTGGAGGTTGCCACAGAATCTGCCCCACATTCTGCCCCACAATGGGGTCGGTTTTCAGGAACCCCATCCAGAGCCGGATGGAGCGGTTTCTCCCTAAAAACTTGGGTTCATTTGTCCGAGCAGGGAAAAACCGGATCTCCCTCAGGACAGCCTCTCCTGGGCACCACTTGAAACGTATCAGCCAACTGATGTTATGTTTCCGGTCGCAACGAAACCATAGCTTGAATTCGCCCTGCATGACGCAGGCAAATCAGCATGGTTTTGGATACCTCGAGGCGGATCCGCGATAATATAGCCAGGCAATCCTCAATTGGCCGAAGGATCCACAGCGCTTAGGCGTTGCCTGCCCATGACAATTCATACCCAAGAATTTGCCCGCGCATATCAAGAAGCCGTTTGCGCTTGATCGTCTGCCAATCTGCCAATGCCCGAAGGAACATCCCGGCACTTCCCGGATTGCACGAAACGAGATGGCTCCGGAATTGATGTTACAAAACTAAGCTACTTTTCAGTTTTAAGTAACATTTAAGTTGCTGCGAATCGCATCTATCTCTACATTTGTGAATAAGGGAGACTTTCATGGACGCTTATATTTGTGACGCGCAGCGCACACCCATTGGCCGTTTTGGCGGCGCACTTTCATCGGTTCGGGCTGATGATCTGGCCGCTGTACCAATTGCCGCGTTGATGGCACGCCATCCCGATCTGGACTGGTCCAAAATCGATGACGTGATCTTTGGCTGCGCAAACCAGGCCGGCGAAGACAACCGTAATGTGGCCCGTATGGCCGCCCTACTGGCCGGTCTGCCGGTCGATGTGCCCGGTGCAACGATCAACCGTCTGTGTGCCTCTGGCATGGATGCGGTCGGCGTCGCGGCCCGTGCGATCAAGGCCGGCGACATGGATCTGGCGATTGCCGGCGGTGTCGAAAGCATGACCCGCGCGCCTTTCGTGATGCCCAAGGCGCAAACCGCCTTCTCGCGCAGCAACGCCGTATATGACACCACGATCGGCTGGCGCTTTGTGAACCCCAAGATGAAGGCGCAATACGGTGTCGAATCCATGCCCGAAACCGGCGACAACGTGGCAACGGATTATGATATCAGCCGCGAAGATCAGGACGTCTTTGCCAAGCGCAGTCAGGACCGCTGGGAAGCGGCGGACAAGGCCGGTGTTTTCGCCGACGAGATCACCCCCGTGTCGATCCCGCAGCGCAAGGGCGACCCGATTGTCTTTGACCGAGACGAACACCCGCGCCCCGGCACCACGATCGAAGCGCTGACCAAGCTGCGCCCGATCAACGGCCCCGATCTGACCGTGACCGCGGGTAATGCCTCTGGCGTCAACGACGGCGCGGCGGCGATGCTGATGGCGTCCGAAGCAGCGGCGTCGCAGCACGGGCTGACCCCGATTGCACGCGTTGTCGGTATCTCTGCCGCCGGTGTTGAACCACGCGTCATGGGCATCGGCCCTGTTCCTGCCAGCCAGAAAGTTCTGGCTCGCGCAGGTCTGACCATCGACCAGATGGATGTGATCGAACTGAACGAAGCATTCGCTTCGCAAGGGATCGCCACATTGCGCGCGCTTGGCGTGGCGGATGATGCGCCTCATGTGAATGCCAACGGCGGCGCGATTGCCATCGGTCACCCGCTGGGGATGTCCGGTGCCCGTCTGGTCATGACCGCAGCCCTGCAGTTGAAACGCACAGGCGGCCGCTATGCGCTGTGCACCATGTGTGTCGGCGTCGGCCAAGGCGTCGCCATCATCCTCGAACGCGCTTAACGCAATTATCCCCCTGAAAGGATCTGAACGATGTATGCACAGATGATCAAATCCACCGGCCAAGGTGTCAAATCTCTCGAAGATATGGATCCGCAGGAACGCGCCTTTCAGGAACGGATAAATGCGGGCGGCAAGATCGAACCGAAAGACTGGATGCCGGAGGGGTATCGCAAGAACTTGATCCGTCAGATCGGCCAGCACGCGCATTCGGAAATCGTGGGCCAGTTGCCAGAAGGCAACTGGATCACCCGCGCCCCGACGCTGGAGCGTAAGGCGATCCTGCTGGCCAAGGTGCAGGACGAGGCAGGCCACGGTCTGTATCTGTATTGTGCCGCTGAAACACTGGGGGTCAGCCGTGACCAGCTGACCCGCGACCTTCTGTCGGGCAAAATGAAATACAGCTCTATCTTTAATTATCCGACCCTGACATGGGCCGATATGGGGGCTGTGGGCTGGCTCGTGGATGGGGCCGCGATCATGAATCAGGTGCCCCTGCAACGCACATCCTACGGTCCCTATGCCCGCGCGATGGTGCGTATCTGCAAAGAGGAATCGTTCCACCAGCGCCAGGGCTACGACATCATGATGAAGATGGCGAAGGGCACAGACGCGCAGCGCAAGATGGCGCAGGACGCGCTGAACCGCTTCTGGGGTCCCGCGCTGATGATGTTTGGCCCGTCGGACGAAAACTCTGTCCATTCGGCACAATCGATGGCGTGGAAGATCAAGATGAATTCCAATGACGAACTGCGTCAGAAGTTCGTCGATGAATGTGTCCCGCAGGCCGAATATCTGGGCCTCACCGTTCCCGACCCCGATCTGAAGTGGAACGAGGAACGCAGGCATTACGACTTTACCCAGCCCGATTGGGACGAATTCTTTGACGTGCTCAAGGGCAATGGCCCCTGCAATACCGAACGGCTCGCCGCGCGCAACAAGGCGTGGGACGACGGCGCGTGGGTGCGGGACGGTTTGATGGCACATGCGGCGAAGAAACGCGCCGCGAAACTGGCAGCGGAGTAAGCAAGATGAGCAGCCCGGAAGCAAAACCCTACCCCGGCACCCAAGCGGTCGACCACGGCAAGGCTCGCGCCGATGAATGGCCCCTGTTCGAGGTTTTCATTCGCGGTCAGCACGGGCTGAGCCATCGCCACGTCGGGTCGCTTCACGCCGCTGACGCCGAAATGGCGATCAAGAACGCCCGCGATGTCTACACCCGCCGCAACGAAGGCGTGAGCATCTGGGTCGTCGAGGCCGCCCATATCGCCGCCTCCTCGCCCGAGGAAAAAGGCCCGCTGTACGAGCCCGCCAACGACAAAGTCTATCGCCACCCCACCTTCTTTGACATTCCAGACGAAGTGGGGGCGATGTGAGCACGGCAAATATAGACCCTAACAAAGGCGATTTGTTCGAATTTCTATGCCGAATGGGGGATAACACCCTTGTTCTGGGACACCGCGTTTCGGAATGGTGCGGCCACGCCCCCGTGCTGGAGGAAGACATCGCGCTGGCGAATACCGCGCTGGACCTGATCGGCCAGACCACACTTTGGCTGGATCTGGCGGGTAAGGTCGAAGACGCGGGTCGCGATGCGGATCGGCTTGCCTTTCACCGTGACGTCTGGGATTTCCGCAATCTGTTGTTGGTCGAACAGCCCAACGGCGATTTCGGCCAGACGATCATGCGCCAGTTCCTGTTTGACGCATGGCACCTGTCGCAGCTGACCGCCCTGATGGAAAGCAGCGATGCACAGATCACCGCCATCGCGGAAAAGTCGAGCAAAGAGGTGACCTACCATCTGGAGCGCGCGACAGACACGGTGATCGGCCTTGGCGACGGGACCGAGGAAAGCCACCGCCGCATGCAGAACGCGCTGGACCTGTTGTGGCCCTATGTCGGGGAAATGTTCGTCGCGGACGCCGTGGACGAGGCTATGGTCGCAACGGGCATCGCGCCCGATCCTGCGTCCCTGCGCCCCGCCTATGATACCTTGGTGAACGATGTATTCACCGCCGCCACGCTGACACGGCCCGAAACCGACTTCGGCCATCGCGGCGGCAAATCTGGCAAACGCCATTCGGAACATCTGGGGCATATGCTGACGCAGATGCAATGGCTGCAACGCGCCTACCCGGATGCGACATGGTAGTCGAAAAGCCTTCGTTAGAGACGATTTGGGGCTGGCTCCACGCCGTGCCGGACCCCGAGATTCCGGTGATATCGCTTACCGATCTGGGGATCATCCGCGATGTGCAATGGCAGGATGACACGCTAGAGGTCACGGTGACGCCGACATACTCCGGCTGCCCCGCGACGACGATCATCAACCTTGATATCGAAGCGGCATTACGCGGGCACGGGATCGAAAAACTGGCTCTAAAGCGCCAACTTTCGCCTGCCTGGACCTCTGACTGGATGACCGACGCGGGTCGCGCCAAGCTGGAAAGCTACGGCATCGCCCCGCCCCAACCCGCAGGTGGCCCCGAACGCTGCCCCCGTTGCCAATCGACGCATCTGGAAAAGATCAGCCAGTTCGGATCGACACCCTGCAAGGCGCAATGGCGCTGCACCGACTGTCTGGAACCCTTCGATTATTTTAAGTGTATCTGACCCATGAGCCAATTCCTCCCCTTATTAGTGACTGATATTCACCACACCATCCGTGACGCGGTGGTCTTGACCCTACAACCCGAAGACCCACAGGCGTTTGCCTTCAAACAGGGTCAGTATCTGACCTTCAAACAGGATTTCGACGGGACCGAGCTGCGCCGTAACTATTCCATTTGCGCCGGTCTGGGCGACGGCGTGCTGCAAGTGGGGATCAAGCGGGTCGATGGCGGCGCCTTCTCTACCTTTGCGAACGAGGTATTGAAGGTCGGGGATACGCTGCATGCCATGCCCCCCCAAGGCACGTTTTCCGTCGGGTTAGAGCCTGATCGCGCGCGGAATTACCTTGGCTTTGCCGGCGGGTCGGGTATCACACCCGTTCTGTCGATCCTCAAGACGGTGCTGAAACGCGAGCCCAAATCGACCTTTACGCTGGTCTATGCCAACCGCGCTGTGAACACGATCATGTTCCGCGAAGAGCTGGAAGATCTCAAGAACCGCTATATGGGCCGGTTGAGCGTCATTCACATGCTGGAAAGCGGGCAGGACATCGACCTGTTCACCGGCCGTGTAGACCAGAATAAATGCGCCGAGTTGTTCAAGACCTGGATCGACGTGTCGGACATGGACATGGCCTTTATCTGCGGGCCGGAGCCGATGATGTTGGCCATCGCGGATGCCCTGAAAACCCACGGGTTAGAGCCTGATCAGATCAAGTTCGAACTGTTCAGCGAAAGCCAGCAGGGCCGTCTGGCGAAACAGGAAATGGCCAAGCGCAGCGAAGGTCAGGCGCAAACGCAGGTGACCGTGAAAATCGACGGCGCGCAGCACAGCTTTACCATGGCCAAGGGGCAGTCGGTGCTGGATGCCGCGCTAGAGAATAAGCTTGATGCGCCCTTTGCCTGCAAGGCGGGGGTCTGTTCGACCTGCATGTGCAAGGTCACCGAAGGCGAGGTCGAGATGCTGTCGAACCACGCGCTGGAGGACTACGAAGTCGAACGCGGATACCGGCTGAGCTGCCAAAGCTATCCGCTGAGCGACACGCTTTTCATTGACTACGACCATCACTAAGGGGCCCAATATGCGCGATATCCAAAGCTTTGCCGCCGGACAATGGATCAACCCCGGTGCCGGTGCACGCAACATCGCAAGCGCTATCACCGGCGATGTGATCGCCCAAGCCGGCAATGACGCGCTGCAGGTTCAGACGATGCTGGCCTATGCCCGCGACATCGGCGGCCCCGCCCTGCGCAAGCTGACCTTTCACGACCGTGCCCGGATGCTCAAGGCCGTCGCGCTCTACCTCAATGACCATAAACAGAGCCTTTACGAGCTGTCGTTCGACACAGGCGGCACGCAGGCTGACCACATGATCGATGTGGATGGCGGGATCGGCACGATGCAGGTCTACGCCGCCAAAGGTCGCCGCGAAATGCCAGATGATCAGGTCTATCTTGATGGTCCCGTCGAACAGCTGGGCCGCGCGGGTCAGTTCATGGGCCGCCACATCTGCACACCGATGCAGGGCGTTGCGGTGCATATCAACGCTTTCAACTTCCCCGTTTGGGGCATGTTGGAAAAGCTCGCCCCGACGCTGCTGGCCGGGGTGCCTGCCATCGTCAAACCCGCCACCGCCACCTGTCAGGTGACCGAGGCCTGTTTCCGCCTGATGATCCAATCCGGTATTCTGCCAGACGGCGCGATCCAATTGGTGACGGGGGGCTTGGGCGATATGCTGGACCACCTCGATTGTCAGGATGTCGTCAGTTTTACAGGCTCTGCCGAAACCGCGCTACAACTGCGCGGCACCCCTGTGTTGGTCGAACGCTCCGTCCGTTTCGCGTCTGAACAGGACAGCCTCAATGCTTCTGTGTTAGGGTCTGATGCGGGCCCTGGCACGCCCGAGTTTGATCTGTTTGTGAAAGAGATCCAGCGCGAGATGACGGCTAAGGCGGGGCAGAAATGCACCGCCATCCGCCGGATCATGGTACCGCAACCCCATGTGGATGCGCTGATCGCCGCGCTGTCGGAACGATTGGCCAAAGTCACCATCGGCGATCCGCGGCTTGAAGGCACGAAAATGGGCGCGCTTGTTTCACAATCGCAGCGCCGCGACGTGCTGGAGAAAGCCGCCCTGATCAGGACAGAGGCGACGCGTGTCTTTGGTGACCCCGATGCCTTTGCGGTCGAGGGTGCGGATGCCCAGAAAGGTGCCTTTGTCCCGCCGATGCTGTTCCACTGCGCCGATCCCGATGCCGCCACGCATGTGCACGACACCGAGGCTTTCGGCCCTGTGTCCACCATCGTGCCTTACCGCGACACCGATCACGCCATCGCGCTGCTGAACAAGGGCAAAGGGTCACTGGTCGCATCCATCATCACCCGCGACGGCAAGACCGCGCGCGACATGGTGATGGGCGCAGGCGCGTTTCACGGGCGGCTCTATTTCAACAACCGCGACTCGATGGCCGAGGCGACGGGCCACGGTGCCCCCCTGCCCCATATGGTCCACGGGGGTCCGGGGCGTGCAGGTGGCGGCGAGGAACTGGGCGGCGTGCGCGGTGTCATGCATTACATGCAGCGCACCGCCATTCAGGGCAGCCCCGATATTCTGACCGCCATCGGCAAGCAATGGGTGCCCGGCGCGACCGAGATTTCGGACCGCGACCACCCGTTCACCCGCCGCTTTGGCGCGCTGGATCTGGGCGAGACGTTCAATTCTGCCAGCCGCACCGTGTCGCTGGAGGATATCGAGACTTTCGCCCATTTCACCGGTGATACGTTTTACGCGCATATGGATGACGCCGCCGCCAAGGCGAACCCGTTCTTTCCGGGCCGTGTCGCCCATGGCTATCTGCTGCTGAGCTTTGCCGCAGGGCTGTTCGTGCAGCCCGACCCCGGCCCTGTGCTGGCGAATACCGGGCTGGATAACCTGCGCTTTATGGCACCGGTGCAGGCGGGCGACAGCATCAAGGTCCGGCTCAGCGTCAAGGCAAAGACGCCTCGCAATGACGAATACGGTGAGGTACGCTGGCACGTGACCCTGACCAATCAGGATGATGCCGCCGTGGCCGAGTATGAATTGCTGACGATGAATGCGTACTAAAACCTTCGCCGAGGCGACCAACGCCCTCAAGGATTTGAAAGGCCAGCGGGTCTGGTCGCTGATGATCAGCCTTTTCGGCGATCTCGCGCGGCGCGACGGTGATGCCATCAACGGCCCGGTGCTGTCCGCGATCATGACTGCTATGGACGTACGCCCCGAAGCTGCCCGCGTTGCCTTGCATCGGTTGCGCAAGGACAACTGGATCGCATCGGAAAAACACGGGCGCATAAGCCGACACAGCCTGACCCGGGAAGGCCGCAATCAAAGTCAGGCGGCCAGTCCGCGCATATATGCCACGCCGGGAGATCTTGATCAGTCGTGGCAAATGGTCATGACCGAAGACGTGGGCACGCCCACACTGGAACAGGCAGGCTTCACCGCGTTCCTTCCGCGCTGCTATGTTGGCCCGGCCTCCTCCAAGGTGCCGGTGGGTGCGGTGGCACTGGTCGGTCAAAAGGTTCCCGAATGGATGAAGCTCCAGCTTGAGCCCGCGCAATTGGCTGAAAGCTACGATCAGCTTGCCCATGCACTTGAGCAGACTGCCCGCTTCTTACCGTCCCCCACAGACCTTACCCCGCTTGAAATCGCTACATTGCGATGCCTGATCGTGCACAACTGGCGCAGGCTGGCGCTGAAGCATCCGTCGCTTCCACGCCCCTTGATGCGCGATGAATGGCCCGGGCTCAAAGCGCATGTCCTGGTTGCCGATCTGCTTGAACGCTACCCCCGCCCCGATCTATCAGAGATATCGGTGTTATAGGGAACCCGCGAAAGCGACACTTTCGCACGGCGACGTGGGGCGATATAGGAAAGCCATGACAAATAGACTTTATCAACATGACTTGCCTGACGGGTTGGATCTGGGCCCCATCGTGGCGATCGACTGCGAAACCATGGGCCTGCACCCACATCGTGATCGCTTGTGTGTGGTTCAGCTTTCGGGCGGTGACGGCAACGCCCATCTGATCCAGATCGCACCGGGGCAAACCGACGCCCCGAACCTGTGTCGTCTTTTGGAAAACCGGAACGTGCTCAAGCTGTTTCATTATGGCAGGTTTGATATCGCGGCCTTGTTGAATACCTTTGGTGTCACCACATATCCTGTGTACTGCACCAAAATCGCCAGCCGTCTTGTGCGCACCTATACCGATCGGCACGGGTTGGCAAAGCTATGTCAGGAATTGTTGGGCATCGATCTGTCAAAGCAACAGCAATCCAGCGATTGGGGTGCGGAAAAGCTGACTAAAGCGCAGATAGAGTATGCTGCGTCCGACGTATTGCACCTGCACAAGCTGCGGGACACACTGAACCAGATGCTGATCCGCGAAGGTCGTGTCGAGCTCGCGCAAGCGTGTTTTGAATTTTTGCCAACCCGTGCCCAGTTGGATCTGGCAGGCTGGCCCGAAACGGATATTTTTGCACACGCATGAGCACCCCATTCCTAGATACCGCCCGCCGCGTCATTCGCACCGAAGCAGAAGCACTGGTGCAACTGGCGGACAGCCTTGATGACAGATTTCGCCAAGCGATTGACATGCTTGTCGCGACGCGCGGCCGGGTGATCGTCACCGGCATCGGCAAATCCGGCCATATTGCCAAAAAGATTGCCGCGACCTTGGCCAGCACGGGTACACCCGCACAGTTCGTTCACCCCGCCGAAGCGAGCCACGGCGACTTGGGCATGATCACCAGCGATGATGTGGTACTGGCGATCTCCAACTCAGGCGAAGCGCCCGAGTTGGCAAACTTGATCTCTTATTCGCGCCGCTTTTCCATTCCACTGATCGGCATCACGAGTCGGGCAGAAAGCAGCCTTGGCACCCAATGCGATGTCATCTTGCAACTGCCGCAGTTGTCCGAGGCCTGTGGGACCGGCGTTGTCCCCTCGACGTCAACCACCATGACGCTGGCGATGGGTGATGCAGTAGCGATCGCATTGATGGAAAACCGCGCCTTTACAGCCGAGCATTTTCGCGAGTTTCACCCCGGTGGCAAACTGGGTGCGCGACTGAACCGCGTCGCGGATCTGATGCACACAGGCGATGCCCTGCCGTTGGTGCAGGCTGATGCTCCCATGTCCGAAGCCCTGATGGCCCTGAGCAGCAAATCCTTTGGGGTCGTTATCGTTGCCGACGCTGACGGTACCTTGCAAGGTATCATCACAAGCGGCGATCTTGGCCGTCATCTTGATGGGTTGCTGTCGAAAACCGCCCGTGACGTGATGACAAGCAACCCCGTGACCATCGCCCCCAACGCTTTGGCTGAAAAGGCCGTAGGTATCATGAATGGTCGCAAGATTACCTGTCTTGTGGTTGTCGAACCTGATGGAAACAACAAGCCAACTGGCTTGCTTCATATTCACGACTGCCTGCGTATCGGTTTGGGCTAGCGCTCCGATGCAAAGGGATCGCTACACACGTCTGGTGTCCTGGCTCAAGGTGCTGTTTCCCCTGATGGCACTTGGTCTGCTATCCACCTTGTTTCTCCTGTCACGCGCCATCGATCCCGGACAGGCTTTGCCATTTGCGGAAAAGGATATCCAGGACAGGTTGCGCGATCAGCAAATCACCGGGCCGTTCTTTTCGGGCGCAAGCTCTTCCGGCGACGCCCTATCGTTTTATGCGGACGTGCTGACCACGCCGGATGGCAAGGTGGGGACCAACCGTGCCCGCAATCTCCGGGCGACGATCAGCACCCCCAACGGCACGACGTTCCGACTGCAATCGGACACGGCAGATTTTGACTTGGCGCAAGACTACGCCGAATTACTGGGTGATGTCATATTCACAACCTCCACAGGCTATCGATTGACCAGTGAAAAGATGACGTCAGAATTGTCAAACCTGAACGTCAAATCTCCGGGTGCGGTATTCGGAACCGCTCCTGCCGGTACCCTGGAGGCCGGAGCAATGTCTGTCACTCAGGCCGAAAATGACGAAGCGCCCCAATTGCTTTTCACAAACCGGGTGAAGCTGATATACAAACCGAAACCTTTGATAGAGTGACGAGCATGAAATCTTTGCTTCTGCCCATTTTCCTATTTTTCTCCGCGCTCCCGCTTGCGGCGCAGGGCACAAATGTGGCTTTCGGAACGATCCGGCAAGATACAAGCTTGCCCGTAGAAGTGACGGCAGACAATCTGGCTGTCGATCAGGCTACCGGTACCGCTGTATTTACCGATAATGTCATAATTGGTCAGGGTGAAATGCGCCTTTCCGCGGCACGTGTCCTGGTAGTTTACCGCGACAAGAACACTGGCATTGCGCGGCTTGAAGCGACTGGTGGTGTTACCTTGGTATCTGGTCAGGACGCGGCCGAATCAGAGCGTGCCGATTATGATATCGATACCGGGGAAATCGTCATGTCGGGCAATGTGCTGCTGTCACAGGGGCAAAATGCGATCAGTTCGAACACCATGACCGTCAACCTTTCTGAGGGCACTGCGCGCATGTCAGGCAGAGTTAAAACTATACTGCAACCCGGCAGTAATAACTGATGCCCAAACCTTCGCTGACTGTCGCCGAAGGCTCGAGCGGGCTGCGCATAGAACATCTGCGCAAGTCATACCGCAAGAAAACCGTGATTCGCGATTTTTCGATGACGCTTGACAGAGGGGAGGTCGTGGCGCTGCTGGGCCCGAACGGGTCTGGCAAGACCACAACCTTCTATGCCGTGGCGGGTCTGGTCATGCCGGAGGGCGGCACCGTCACCATTGACGGTAAAGACGTGACGTCGCTGCCGATGTACCGCCGCGCGCAGCTTGGCATCGGGTATCTGCCGCAAGAGATGAGCATCTTTCGCGGCCTAAGTGTGCAGGATAACATCGCCGCCATTCTCGACATTTCCGTTTCGGGTGCCCGCAAGCGGCGCGAGCGGCTTGAAGCATTGCTATCGGAATTTTCGATAGAACACCTGCGTCGCGCACCGGCGCTTGCCCTGTCGGGCGGAGAACGGCGCCGTGTCGAAATCGCCCGCTGTTTGGCGGCCAATCCCAAGTATTTGCTGCTGGATGAACCTTTCGCGGGCGTGGACCCTATTTCGGTCGACGATATCAGGCACCTTGTCTCCGATCTCAAGAAACGCGGTATCGGCGTGCTTATCACCGACCACAACGTGCGCGAAACGCTTGAAATTGTGGATCGGGCCTACATTCTACACGAGGGTAAGGTTTTGATGTCCGGCACACCCGATGAAGTCGTGGAGAACGAGAATGTTCGGCGCGTGTACCTGGGCGATAATTTCCGTATCTCCTAAAAAGTCTTGGTAATATTGCGCCAATATCCGCACAGTCTCGCAGCAGTTTTATTTGACATCGTACCGCTTTCCAGCGCTCAATAGAGGAATGGTGACACTGCGTTTCACGTTTGTCTTGCATCGACCCTCCCCTAAGGGGGTGATGGATTTCAACCAAAACGCAACACCATTCCCCCGCATCTGAACGTATCATTCTCGCGCATTCTTGCGCACGATGATGCTGTTCGGAATGATAAGAATAAGGAGAGTTTATGCGGTACCAAATCAGTGGCAAACAAATCGACATCGGCGAGGCGCTTCAAACCCATGTAAAAACAGAATTGGGCGAAGCCGTTAAGAAATACGCAGAGCGCCCGACAGACGCCAATGTCGTATTTTCCAAGTCAGGACATGAGTTCGTCTGTGAGGCTACGGTTCATCTTTCCACGGGTTTGACAGCCTCTGCAAAAGCCCATGCTACTGATATATATGGATCTTTCGATTCCTGTGCGGCCAAGATGGAAAAACAGCTCAGGCGCTACAAGCGGCGGTTGAAAGATCATCATCGCGAGAGAGCAGAACCGGTTGAACTTTTCGGTGCATCCTCGTATATCCTCGCCTCAGAAAGCGATTCAGACGCGCAGGAACCCGAAACCCTCAACCCCATGATCATCGCGGAAATGCAGACAAAAATCGCAACCTTGTCTGTTGGTGAAGCTGTCATGCAGATGGAGATTTCGGGGTCACCGGTCGTCGTGTTTCGCAAGGACGGTGCCCAAGGTGTGAACGTTGTGTATCGCCGCGAAGACGGAAATATCGGATGGATTGATCCGTCGTAACACGAAACCGGCGATAAGTGCCACAAACAGAGCGAGCAGAATGAAGTTATGGATTTTGCGAAACTCTTAAAGCCGGACGCGGTAAAAATCCTCACGTCGGCCTCGAGTAAAAAGCGCCTGCTCCACGATATCGGGGAGCTGGCGCACAATGCCTACGGACTGGATGCCGGCAACGTGGTCGATGCGCTCATGACGCGCGAATCTCTTGGCCCGACAGGCGTGGGCCATGGGATTGCCCTGCCGCACGCCCGGCTTGAAGGGTTGGACAAGGTGCTTGGTGCGTTTGTTCTGCTGGACAAGCCGATTGATTTCAACGCGGTTGATCGCCAGCCAGTCGACATCGCCTTTGCCCTTTTTGCACCCGAAAGCGCAGGGGTCGAACATCTAAAGGCTTTGGCTCTTGTATCTCGAACCCTTCGCGATGAATCCGTCTGCTCCAAGTTGCGGGCCAACCCCGAACCTGCGACGCTTTATACCATTCTCACCGAAGCACACGCCACAAAGGCGGCCTAACCACCTAGCGCCAACGGTCAAACCCGAACATCATATAGTCTCTTTGGTACGCGTCCGCCGCCAGCTTTTCGATTTCGTCGTCATAGATCGCGCCTAGGTAGAAAGGCTTTTGTGGACGCCGCGGGGGCAGCGCAGGGGACGTCGACAATCCGGCGCTATGGGCCAGCCCATGCAATTCAAGTTCAAGATCGCTTTCCCGAATGATCCGGTCAGGCAGCGCGAATTCACCAAAGCCCTGGATGGCTTGCGCTTGTGTGCACCATGCCTGATCCACGCGAATGGCGGTCTGGCCGTTCAGATTACCTTTGATAAAGGTTAAAAATGCCTTGAACGCCACCCGATGTTCCGCCTCATCATAACTGCTGTCAGGCTCACCGTCCGGCAAAGGAAGCTTATAGCGCTTGATAAGCGTCGCACGTAGCTGGCTATATGAACCCTTGCCCGTAGTCACAATGTGGCGGCAAAACGCGTCATGCGCACGATCAACGGGATGTCGTAAAACGGTAAAACTGCGGTGACCGGGGTGCTTGCGCTTCCACTGGCGCAATTGCTTTTGGTTCATCTTGCTCGGCAGATCACCGCGCTCGCTATTGTCCAACGCTGCAAGCCAGTCCAGTATCTGCGGTTCCGGCCCGCTGCGAAGCGGTAGATACAACAACGGGGCCTTGGCCGCAGCCACATATGACGGCACCACAGGCCCCCTGCGCGGCTCAAAGTTGGGGGTGCGCGTGAGATCAAACTGATCAAACCGGCTTAGGGCGGCCTGCATCTCGTCAAAGTTGCTCACCTTGGCGGCAACCGGTTCGGGGTTCTGTTTCTTGAGGCTTTTATCAAGCGCTTCAAGCCGGTCATCGACACCCAGATAACAAGCAAGTCCGTTCATCACCTCGACGCTTTGCAGGTCTTCATAGGCTATATAGAACGCCGTCTGCCCTTGGGTTTGCAATCTGCGCAACAGCATAAGCTGAAACTTTTGCAAGTCCTCAATATGGCTGGCAAATTCACCCTCATCAAACACCGCGTGCCCTGATTTGTGGGCCTTCATATCCGTAAGTTTCCACTGGCCGGTGGCCTGGGCGATTTTCCAGCTCACATAGCTTTCAACAGGGTTACGGGTCAGGATGATCTTGGCACAACTGGTATCGTCAATCAGAAGATCCACAACCCTCGGATCATGGTCGTGAAAATAGCGGAATCCACCCAATCCGTCGGATTGTGTCTTGATCGCCTCCAGCAGAATTCGAGGATCGTTATCGCGGGTCTCTTGATCCACCCCCAGAATTTCAGACGTGTTGGGATATCCGATGAAATGAGGATTGAAGGCCTCTCCATGGCAAGTGATGCCCGAAAAGGCGTTCAGATTGCTTTCAAGGAAGTTCGAGCCTGTTCGCATTTCGGCAAAGACAACGAAGCTGCTAAAATTCAAAGACATATGTTATTGCACCAAATATGGCTTGCGCGGTGGTTTCTGCGGCATCGCCACGTCCTGCTCGATAGGAAAGTCGCCCATCAAGTAGGGGTGCATGCCTTGGTTCTTCAGGTTTTGCAGAAATTGTCCGAACCCTCGTAGATCAACCATTTTCGGTACCTCCGATACCCGGTGTGAACGGGTTTGGCCAATCTGCTCCAAAATACTTTGCAGTGGTTCGATAGGGGCTTCGATGAATTCGGCCATAGTCCAAATTCGCACGCGGGCTTTCGTGTAAGGTGAACGGAAAATCTTGATCTGTTCGCTTTCGATCTTTTGCAACACCGCCGCTTTGCGCCTTATATCCGCGAAATCCTTGTTGGATTTGAACAGTTGAACAGCCCATGCGCCGGTAATCATCGACAGTTGTGCGTTGGGATCCTTGGCGATGTGCCAACATATATCCTGATTGTCATTTGGCCCGTACTGAAAGCATTGGCGTTCGCCCCGGGTATTCCAGATCAGATTGGTCAGAAAGGCTTTGCTATCGTAATCACGCACAGCTGCGCTGGTGCCAAGTGCCCCGTTTATCGTCGACTGATCGTCCGAATAATGCACATGATCAGGTGCAAAAAGATGCCCGTGCACCCGAACGCCCGTGGCTTTGCCCAACCATGGTTCAAAGTTATCGAACAAGTCGGAAAATCCCTGAAAAACCGAATAGGGTGCCGCAGTCACGCCGTTTTCCCAGTCCTCATTCGGGAAGCGGCTCTGCATATATAGACCCGATCGGCCGCGTGTGCGGCGCTCCACTGCTTTGGCAAATACCCGGTCAATCTTGCCCGGATTGGGCTCTGTCCGTTTCAATGCAGTTCCAGCGTCAATCAAAAAAGCCTCGTACAAGCGGTCAGCATGCGGCCAGATCTTGCGCGCCACGAAGCAATCGGACCGACGCAGCAATTGCAGGTGGTCATCATAAAAAATGTGCGGCTTTCCCTGAAAATCGAATTTTGACAACGTCAGTGACCGGCTTTCGATCCGCCGTGCGTACTTTCGCGACAACGTCTGAAAATAGCTTTCATCCGGGATCCAGACTCGCTTGAAGTAACGGTCGTATTCAGCGCGGTCAGGGTCTTGCAGGATCGCGGAAAGCGTCTGGCGGGTAAGGCACCACCACTGTGACCCCATATGAGGCACGACACCCGCCGGTAATCTTCGCTTCATGTGCAGCCTACGCTGCACAGCAACAGCCTTGTCAAAAAGATACCTGTGCCGCTTCCACGAGAACGGAAACCGCAGGGTGAAACGTTCGTGGTCCAAGCCTCCTACAGTCCATGGCACGTCTGCGGTCGTCGCGCTTTCGATAAAATCGGTATGGGGACGCGCGGCAAGATAGCTGACCAATTCGCTTACCGGGCGCAGTGGCAAACAGGACCCAGACGCCAGATAAACATGGCGCACATTCGGAAAACGGGCGAGCATCAGCTCGGACCCCGCCTGCGATGCCGCCACGATTCCCCAAGTCCCCCATTCGCAGCGATAGCGCGTGGTGAATACTACGTCCGGCACGGTGGCAAGGTTTTCAACAAAGGCGTCACGCGCCTTGCTCGGGACGGCTTTGTCGATGTGGATCACCACCGGGCATCCATTCGCCGCCCAGTGCCGCGCGACCTGTTCGGCACGGTCAAGCGCAGTGTGCACCAACATGACTATACCGACCGTCATGCCCAGTTCCCTTTTGACATGAGCCCTAAAATCTCAAGCTGTCGCCAGTTTATATATTGTTCCGACCACTTGCACCAAAGCTGTGGGTCATCTTGCAAGCTGGCCGCATAGGCTTTGTATTCGACAGAACCCGCATAATGCTGGCCGCGCTCAAGTTCTTCCTTCGCTTTGGAACCGAACGTATCCAAAAATTTGGCATGAAGCAGCACACCGGACGCTTTTTCGCCGCCCCATTCGTCATAAACCTGATTTAACCCTCGGGGCAGAAGCATGTGGGTTGAACTGACATAGACATAGCGCCGGTCCCATTTGACCAACGGAATCTTGTTCAGGGCCGGGGCCTTTTCGGGTGCATCCTTGAAGAAAACCCGCATGCGCGGACCGCCCTGTATCCACAGGTTAGCGTATTTTGAATTTCGCCTCAAAGAATAGTTCCCGCTGTCGAACCACGAAGCGATCTCGATCGGGTTTTGGCCAGATTGGTAGGGCTGGTCATCAAGACGGCCCTTTGGGTACATATCCAGAAGCATCGCCGAAAACGATTTTATCGATGACGCATCAAGCCAGTCAGTCAAAGCCCGCAGCGGGCGAGTGTCGCAAAATGGGTAAACCAGAAATTCGTCAGGGTCGACCGTCAGCGTCCAGTGACCATGCGCATGTTTCATCTGAAGCCAGTTCAGCCAATCCGCGCCAAACCGAGACCGGCGATAGCTGGCCCGCGTGGTCCACACCGATACGTCAGGCTGTTCAGACAAATACTCTAGGGAACCATCGGCACTGCCGTTGTCGACAAAAAAGAAGTGCCCCACACCCATCTTGCGATAATAATCCAGAAAATATGGCAGTCTGATTTTTTCATTTCGCTGCGTGCAATACAGCAAAATATCATCGGGTCTGATCAAGCGGGTCTGGTCCACAACCTGCTTGAGCTCGCGCCGCTTGCGAAACGCACGAATGCGCCATCGTTTGCGCTGAAGCCGAAGCCGGTATGATCGAATTAAACCCAAAAACTGCCCTTCACATCGGAGTCTATATCACATTCCGGCGCACTCACCTTTAAGCGGTCACCTTAGTTGCGGGCGCTTAACACAGTACTGAAGTGTTCAGTCCACGTTGGGCCAACAAAGGTTTGCGATATCTCGTCCTGTTTCGCGTCATTTGCCCACGAGGTAATTATCTTCTGCCATTGATATCGGTCAGAAACACTTGCGTAAACAGGCATATAGCCCAAGAACTCTTGCAAGACCGGAAGATCGTTGCATAAAACACGCGTTCGCAATGCCAATGCTTCATAGGGCGGAAGACCAAAACCTTCTGCCAGACTGGGGAAAAGCGCACCCGCAGCTCCCTGAACCAGCGCCGCCAATGCCGCATCGGAAAGGTTTGATATCTCGCGTACGGGGCCGTCAGGGTCCAATGAATCGAGCCGGTCAAACACCGCTTCATTGTTCCAGCCGCGTGCGCCGCAAATCAACAAGACCGGCGCGTCAGGTCCGAGTTCCTGCCAGATATCCAACAGAAACATGTGGTTTTTCCGGGGTTCTATCGTACCTACCGTTACAAAATAGGGCGGTCGCGGCGGCAGCGATGAGGGAAGCGCTGCGCTGTCAGGTACCGGGGGGACCATCCCTAGGTGAGCCACCACCCCCTTGGGCACGGCACCCCATTGCAGCATTTGTGCCTCAGTTCGGTCGCGGGTGTCTGCTGAATTATAAATCACCAGATCAGCCCATTGTCGCACTCGTTGGATCTTGGCTCTGAACGGCTCGACCGTCCCAGTGCGCTGAAACTGCGGGTATTCAAGCGGGATTACGTCGTGGATCAACACCGCAAGATGCACGCCCGCCCCTTTCATAGCCGACAGGACGCGGTCGGTAAGGTTACTGTGACCAACGTTGTAATAGGTGCAATTGTCGGGAAGTTTGTCGCAAAGCCGCCGCAAAAGCCAGGGTGTGGAACGCCCCACAGCGAGCCTGCGAAAATCTGCCTCGGCACGTTTGACGATAGTGTTCTCGGGGGCAGTCAGCCATGACAGACGGTCACAATCGCCCCAGGCAATCCGCCCCTCGATCCGGTCCAAGACGCCTTGCAACCCTTGCCTGTCCAGCAAAAGATAGCCAAACGCCGTGCGCACAAGGCCAAAACACGCAGTATCACCGGCCAAAAAACGGGTAAGATAAGCGTGCTCTACCCTGTCAACGCCCGTTGGTATACGTCCCGCACGCCGCATGGTCCGGGTCAGGTCCAGCAGTCGCGCGGACGGGGCTTTATGTGTTGTAGTGACCAGTTTGATGCCATCTCCAGGCGTCAGAAATCATTTGGGGTAGCGTTGAACGCGAAGGAGCCCATCCCAACTCTGCCACAGCTCGCGTTGATCCGGAAACCAGTTTCGTGCAATCGCCGGGTCTTCGTTCACCTTCGATAATCGGGACAGCACGATTAGTGACATCACGACTGTGATCGATAACTTCTCGAACCGAAAACCCCGAACCGGTACCCAGATTGAAAACGCGGCTCGGCTTGCCGTCCAGTAACCATCTCAACCCCAGCACATGCGCATCCACCAGATCGCAAACATGCACGTAATCACGAATACAGGTCCCGTCGGGTGTGTCGTAATCTGTACCGAAAATGGTCAACGCATCACGTTTGCCATCAATGGCATCCAGCATAAGGGGAATCAGGTGGGTCTCAGGTTTGTGGAACTCACCAACGTCACCCTCGGGGTCAGCGCCAGCTACGTTGAAATAGCGAAAAATAACGCTTTTCATACCGTACGCTGCCCCGAAATCGCGCAAGATGTCTTCTATGGCGCGTTTTGATGAACCATAGGCATTGATCGGATACTGGTCACTGTCTTCGTCAAGCACAACATTATCCTGGTCACCATACGTGGCGCAGGTCGATGAAAACACAAAGTTTCCGCATTCTGCCGATGCCGCGGCCTCGATCAAGTTCAACGACCCTTGAACGTTGTTTCGCCAATAGCGCCCCGGGTGTTTCATGCTTTCGCCGACTTGGCTCAGGGCGGCGAAATGCATGACGGCTACAGGCGTGTGTCGCGCAAAGACAGCGTCAATTTCTGCTCTGTTCAGCAGATCGCCCTGAATAAACGGGCCGAATTTGACGGCATCGCGCCAACCGGTGATCAGATTGTCAAAGGTGACAGGCGTAAATCCAGCAGCGGCAAGCGCCTTGCAGGCATGCGACCCGATGTAACCCGCGCCGCCTGTGACCAGAACATTCGCCATTAAGTTGCCTTTGCCGGTTGCCTATTGCGCCGCTTTATCGACCATCATGACATCTTGCAAATACGCATAAAGATCATCGCGCAGCTCGTCGCGGGCCAAGCCAAAAGAAACCGTAGCTTGCAAAAAGCCCGATTTGGACCCGCAGTCGAAACGTTGGCCCTTGAACCGATAGCCATAGACATCGTGGCCCTGGGTCAGCTCTGCGGCGATCGCATCGGTCAACTGGATTTCACCGCCCGAGCCGGATTTGAGCTGGTTGAGGTTCTTCAATACATTGGGTGACAGAATATAGCGACCGATAACGGCAAGGTTCGATGGCGCATCCTCGGTTTTTGGTTTCTCTACCATACCTCGGATTTTAACCAGTTCCCCCTGATCGTCATCAACATCAAGCATACCATACGAAGATGAGCGTTCCGGGTGAACCTCCATTGCGGCCACCATGTTACCGCCGGTTTCATTATATGCTTCGACCATTTGCTGAAGACAGGGCTTTTCGGCGGCGATGACGTCATCGGGCAGGATAACCGCGAAAGGTTCATTTCCTATCAGCCGACGCGCACACCATACCGCATGCCCCAGGCCAAGCGCTTTGTGCTGGCGGATATAGGCGATGGCTCCGCTGTCCATATTGGTATTTTTGAGAGTTTCTAGCAGCTCTGTCTTTCCCTTTGACCGAAGCTCCTGTTCAAGCACCGGGGCGTGATCAAAGTAATCTTCCAAAGCGCCTTTTCCGCGAGAGGTTACAAATATGAACTCCTTGATCCCGGCAGCGCGGGCTTCGTCGATCGCATATTGGATCAGCGGGCGGTCCACCAATGTCATGATTTCTTTTGGCACTGATTTGGTCGCGGGCAAGAAACGCGTCCCCAGTCCGGCCACTGGAAAAATTGCTTTCGTAACTTTCTTAGCCATAATAAACTTTCGTCCTTAAATGTCGTGATAGCTATGTGGTTCACTTGCGGTGTGCGTCCAGCCGTAAAGCATCAACTCACAAACTTTATGGCAACAACTTGCTGTTTTTGCGTTCAAAGCCTCGTTGCCTGGCAACTCGTACGGTTTCGCGGCGTGCGCGATAACCGCGAGAGTAAATGGTGAACATCGGTTCGCTCCGTTCGACCTTACCAAAAACTCCGCCTTTCTGCACCCAAAAACCGGCTGGATCGAAAGAAAGCTTGTGAAACAATGCCGTGGACGACATTACCAAAAGCGTCACGATCTTGCCTTCTGACACTTGCTCGGTCGCTGTTTGGCGGTCAATGGCGGCCTGCGCCGGCCTGCTGACGATCATAACGGTCTCGCGGTGGCGGCTTGGGAAACGCCAAAACGGACCAGATGAATAGCGTGGCAAAGGCGCACCCCCAAGCTGACGCAAGCCTCCTTGCGCATATCCTGCGTCAAGCCCCTTCATCAACCGCCGTACATCGCGCGGTTCAAGCTGACCAGATTGCATGAAACCCAGCAGTCGCCGGGACTGTTCACTGCGGCGTTCCTGCCAATGGGTCTTGTGGCTACCCACCGCGATATGCTTGCGCTGGAAAACAGCCCAGCTTGCACCAATATCGACAAGATCTTTAGGTACGCGATCCGCACTTCGCGTCGTGTTTTCGGCATACCCATGGTGAACTTCGGCTAACGGCACCAACGCCGTGGCGTGACCGGCCCGTGCCAGACGCATATTCAGGTCGGTTTCATCCAGAAAATAATGAAATGCGGGGTCAAAGCCGTTTAGATCGATTAACACGTCGCGCCGAAAGGCCATGTTCGTACCTTCGGTTTTGACAGCATACCCTTTGGGAGGAGTGAAAACAGTTGCATGTTCTGAATTCACCTTCATCGGGTGCGCAATACCATTGGCATCCAAGCTGGCGGCCTTCCATTGAAAGGAAATGCCATTTCGACCCCGAACGAAGCCACCGGTAGCCGCGATATCAGCTCGCTCAAACGGAGCGATCAAATAACGCAGCCACATGGGTTCGGGGACCGCGTCATCATCTATGAAAGCCACGACTTCGCCGGCAGCACGGGTCAGCCCCATATTCCGCGCCGCCGAAATATTTGGGACATCAAAGGGAACGAGCTTTAGGTTTTCGCTGAAATCAAGCGTTTGGGCGGCCTCTATTCCATCGGGATCCGCCACCACGATAACTTCGAAATTCCAGTATTGGAGCTGAGAAATACCTTTCAATGTTCGAGCCAATGAACCGGGCCGCGCTCGGCTGACGACCACGACACTGACTGGCAAATCGGTCATTCCAATCCCATCTCGCCCATCATCGCCTCTATTTTCGGCACATCCTCGGGGTTGTTCATCTCCCAGAACTGCCGCCCTTTGGCGTCGACTTCGACACAAAGCACCATGTGATTGTTTTCCATGAACCGAAGCTGCTCGAGCCCTTCGAGCTGTTCGAGCGGCCCTACCGGCCACGTCGGATAGGATGCTAACGCCGCGGGACGGTATGCATAGACACCGACATGATGGAACACCGGTGTAGTTTCAGCGTCATCATAGGTTTTCGACGTGAAGGGCACTACCTCTTTGGAAAAGTAAAGCGCACTGTGGTTGGTGGCAAAAACCGCAGTAGTCCCCCCGACACGCCCGGCTTTGCGATCCGCCAGCAGGCTGTTCAAGGTCGATCCGTCACAACGTAAAACAGGCGTGGCGATACCGGCATCGCTGTCGCCCTTCAGCCCCTCAACAAGGCTTTCGACAAACCAATGCGGGGTCAGCGGGGCGTCGCCCTGTAGGTTGACCACGATGTCGTAACCGCCGCCCAATGCCGCATGGGCTTCGGCGCAGCGTTCGGTTCCGTTTGCGCAATCGACCGACGTCATCACGACCTCGGCGCCAAAGCTGGCGGCGGCGTTTTTTATCCGGTCATCATCCGTGGCGACAACGACCCTGTCCACACCCCGAACCTCGCAAGCCGCGCGCCAACTGCGTTCAATCAGGCTGCGCGATACCCCGCCTGCCCCTTTCAACATAGCCAGTGGTTTGGCGGGATAGCGTGATGACGCATAGCGGGCGGGAATGACCAGAAGAACAGACATCAAGAAGCCTTTAGTTCGACGCCCGGAGCATGGGCGATGAAGAACGGGTTGGCGAAATCGGCCTTGCCGTATTTCAACGGAGTCAGGTCATCAAAGCGCACGACGACACCCCCGGCCCCCGTTAGCACAGCGTGACCTGCTGCGGTGTCCCACTCCATCGTGCGGCCAACCCGCGGGTAGAGATCTGCCTCGCCTGTGGCGATCAAACAGAACTTCAACGATGACCCGGCGCTGGTCATGTCGCGTACCTTGTACTGGGCGATATAGTCATCGGTCGCCTGATCGCGGTGAGATTTTGACGCGACAACCATCAACGCAGCATTATCGGGGCGCGAGACCGAGATAGGCTTTGTCGGGCCGATTTCGTCCGTGGCAAACTCACCGGTTTCCTCAACCGAGCTTCCGTCGGCCAATGTAAAGAACATGCGCGACCGCGCAGGCGCATAAACCACACCACGTGTTGGTTCCCCGCCTTCGACCAACGCAATGTTCACGGTAAAGTCACCCCTGCGATTGATGAACTCTTTGGTGCCGTCCAATGGATCGACAATCAGGAATGTGTCACCTTTGGCAGAATGAGTAGCGGCTTGTTCTTCGGTAACCAGCACCACATCGGGAAACGCAGCGCGCAGCCCGTCAGAGATGATCTTGTCTGCGGCTTCGTCGGCAACCGTTACGGGGCTCGCGTCCGATTTGGTTTTCACATCGAAATCTCCGGCGTCGTAGATTTCCATGATCTTGTCACCGGCTTCGATTGCCAGACGGCGCATGACCGTCACCAATTCTTGATAATCCATATTGCCGCGGCCCCTTCAGTTTGATTGATTACCTTACGCAAACTCCTTATGGTTGGCCATTAGCGGAACAGCAAGAATTCCGTGCCACGACAGGGTGCAAAGAGGCTTTTCAACATGTTCCAACCACGGCGTACCACCAGAGGCAACATGACCTCGGCCTTGAACATGGCCGAACTGGTTTATCACTCTGTCGTCAGATCCGTCCGGAAACAGCATAACAACGCCTTTGCGGCCATTGGTATCAATATTCTTCAAGCCGTCATCTTTGTCGGTGTGTTCTATGTCATGTTCACAATCCTGGGGATGCGCGGGTCTTCGATCCGGGGGGATTTCGTGATCTACATCATGACCGGTATTTTCCTGTTCATGATGCATACGAAAACAGTAACCGCCGTTGCCGCAGCCGAAGGCCCTGCAAGCGCGATGATGCAGCACGCCCCCATGACCACGATGATTGCATTGGCAGCCGCCGCCCTTGGGTCGCTGTATATTCAGATGCTGTCCTTGATCATGATCATGTCGATCTATCATCTGGCGTTTAATCCCGTGGTCATCGACGACCCGTCGGGTGTCTTCTTTATGATGATGATTGCCTGGTTCACCGGCGTTGCGGTCGGTATGGTGTTGTTGGCGATCAAGCCGTGGGCACCGTCATTCACCCAGATTTTCACGTCGCTTTACCAGCGGGCCAACATGGTGGCATCTGGCAAAATGTTTCTGGCCAATTCACTGCCGACGTTCATGATCGCGATGTTCGACTGGAACCCGCTGTTTCACATCATTGATCAGGCGCGCGGATATGCGTTCATCAATTACAACCCACGTTACAGCAACTGGGAATATGCGGTCTGGGTCGGCGTTGTGCTTATGGTGATCGGCCTGATGGGTGAATTTTATACCCGCAAACACGCCTCGGCGAGCTGGAGCGCACGACGCTGACCCTATTCGACGACTCGCAGTGTCAGGTTTATCCGCCCGCCTTTGGGTAACAGCGTGGAAGACCCTGCCCTGATCCGGTCAATGCCGTGATAGTTCAAGCGAGCTTCCCCACCCATGACCACGACGTCCCCCGACTGGAGCCAAATGCTTTCGGTTTTGCCCCCGCGTTTTTGCCCTCCGATACGGAAAAGGCCCTCATCTCCGAGCGATACCGACACCACGGGCCAACGAAAATCTGCCTCGTCCTTGTCTTGGTGCAGGCCCATTTTGGCTTCCGGTCCGTAATAGTTGATCAAGCAACATTCCGGGCGCTTCTCCAAGCCCGTCAGAGCGTCCCAGATGGCAAGCGCTTCGTCGGGAATCGCCGGCCACGCTGATCCGTCGGGATGCCGGTCAACATAGCGATAGCCCCTTTCATCCGTAAGCCAGCCATATTTTCCCGCCGATGTCATTCGCACCGACATTTTCTGCCCGCGCGGCGTGACGGGGCGAAAAAAAGGGGCCACTTTCACCACAGCCCTGACAGCATTCAACAATTTGCCCTGCGACGTGGTATCAAGGTGATTTTTGTGAATTTCAAAGCCGCGCAAGTCCAATATCGTCATCTGAGCGCCTTTCCTGACTGCTTTCGTGAAAAATCCTTGTAGATTTCCCAATTCCTTTCTCATGCAACGGTTGCAGGGTCCATATCTGCTCCTTATATACGCCCAGAACCGCCGAGGGCATCCAGCCTTTGGTGAAAAAGATCGGAGCAAGGGTGCCGTAACGGGCCTGAGCTTCGTGTAATCGCCTTGAGTAAATGAGGGATCAAAGCATGGCCAAAGTAATTGGTATCGACTTAGGAACTACAAATAGCTGTGTCGCCATCATGGATGGTAGCCAGCCGCGGGTTATCGAAAACGCCGAAGGTGCGCGTACTACCCCTTCCATCGTGGCATTCACAGATGACGAACGTCTGGTCGGTCAGCCCGCCAAGCGGCAGGCTGTCACAAACGCGGACAACACCATTTTCGGTGTGAAGCGTCTGATCGGTCGTCGCAATGACGACCCGGATCTGGCCAAAGACAAGAAAAACCTGCCATTCAAAGTCATCGATGGTGGCAATGGCGACGCATGGGTTGAAGCCAGGGGCGAGAAATACTCTCCTTCGCAAATCTCTGCGTTCATCCTTGGTAAGATGAAAGAAACAGCAGAATCGTATCTGGGCGAAGAAGTTACCCAAGCGGTTATCACGGTGCCTGCGTACTTTAACGACGCTCAGCGTCAGGCGACCAAAGATGCGGGCAAGATTGCCGGCCTCGAAGTGCTGCGGATCATCAACGAACCGACAGCGGCTGCCTTGGCGTACGGTCTGGACAAGAAAGAAACCCAAACCATCGCGGTCTATGACCTTGGTGGCGGTACATTCGACGTCACGATCCTCGAGATCGACGATGGTCTGTTCGAAGTGAAATCTACCAATGGTGATACGTTCCTCGGTGGTGAAGATTTTGACATGCGCTTGGTCAACTACCTTGCGGATGAATTCAAAAAGGCCAACGGTGTCGACCTTACGCAAGACAAGATGGCGCTTCAGCGTCTGAAGGAAGCTGCGGAAAAGGCCAAGATCGAACTGTCGAGCGCAAACCAGACAGAGATTAACCAGCCGTTCATTTCGATGGGCAAAGACGGTTCGCCTCTGCACATGGTCATGAAACTGACCCGCTCCAAGTTGGAGCAGCTGGTGGGTGACTTGATCAAAGCTTCGCTCAAGCCTTGTGCCGCTGCGTTGAAAGATGCCGGTGTTTCCGCTTCCGAGATCGACGAAGTCGTTCTGGTTGGTGGTATGACACGTATGCCGCGCGTGATCGAGGAAGTGACCAAGTTCTTTGGTAAAGAGCCGCACAAGGGTGTTAACCCGGATGAGGTTGTTGCCTTGGGTGCCGCCATTCAGGCCGGTGTTTTGCAAGGTGACGTCAAAGACGTCGTTCTGCTTGACGTGACACCGCTGAGCTTGGGTATCGAAACATTGGGCGGTGTTTTCACCCGTCTGATCGACCGCAACACCACGATCCCGACCAAGAAGTCGCAGGTCTTCTCGACTGCCGAAGACAACCAGAACGCTGTGACCATCCGGGTTTTCCAGGGTGAGCGCGAAATGGCGGCAGACAACAAGATCCTTGGCGCTTTCAATCTGGAAAGCATTCCACCCGCACCACGCGGTATGCCCCAGATCGAAGTGACCTTCGACATTGACGCAAACGGTATCGTTGCCGTTGGCGCATTGGACAAGGGCACGGGCAAGGAACAGAAGATCACGATCCAAGCGTCGGGCGGATTGTCTGATGCTGACATCGAAAAGATGGTCAAGGATGCGGAAGAGAATGCGGAATCCGATAAGGAGCGCCGTGCACTGATCGAAGCAAAGAACCAGGCGGAATCGCTGATCCACTCGACCGAGAAGTCGCTGGAAGAGCATTCCGACAAGGTTGATCCGACCACTGTCGAAGCGATCGAACTGGCCATTGCCGCGTTGAATGACGAACTGGCGACCGACAACGTCGAAAAGATCAAGTCAGGCATTCAAAACGTCACAGAGTCGGCAATGAAACTGGGTGAAGCCATCTATAAGGCGGCTCAGGAAGACAATGAAGATGTTGCTCAGGCCGCAGACGCGCCCCATGGCGACGACGACATTGTTGACGCCGATTTCGAAGATCTAGACGATAACAAGCGCGCATAAGCACGCCCATGGAATCCTTGATAGGCCGGTCCGCTTGCTTGCCGGGCCGGCCTGTCACGTTCCAGCGTAGGAGCTAATCTATGGCCAAACGTGATTACTACGAAATTCTCGGTGTGCCCAAAGGCGCGTCCGCCGATGATATCAAAAGAGGCTATCGAACCAAAGCCAAGGAATTGCACCCCGATCGGAATGCCGACAATCCCAATGCCGAGGCCCAGTTCAAAGAAGCGAACGAAGCCTATGAGATATTGAAGAATGCCGACAAGAAAGCAGCCTATGACCGTTATGGTCATGCGGCTTTCGAAGGTGGCATGGGGGGTGGTCAACGTCACGGTGCCGGTGCGCACGGTGATTTTTCGTCCGCATTCTCGGATGTGTTTGATGATTTGTTCGGTGACTTCATGGGCAATCAACGCGGAGGTGGCGGTGGACGTCGCGCCGCGCGGGGTGCCGATTTGCGGTTTAACTTGGGTATCACGCTCGAAGATGCCTATAAGGGCATGCAGAAATCCATCAACGTGCCGACCTCTGTTGCGTGTGATGCATGCAGCGGCTCGGGGGCCGAAGGCGGTGCTGAACCGACGACCTGTCCGACCTGTTCGGGGATGGGCAAAGTCCGTGCGCAGCAGGGCTTCTTTACCGTTGAACGTACGTGCCCGACCTGTTCGGGGATGGGTCAGATCATCAAGAACCCCTGCAAAGTGTGCCGGGGCGCAGGACGTGTCGATAAGGACCGGGCGCTGTCGGTCAACATCCCCGCCGGGGTTGAAACCGGGACACGCATTCGCTTGGCCGGTGAAGGCGAAGCAGGCATGCGCGGCGGTCCGGCAGGTGACCTGTACATCTTCATCGAGGTCCAGGAACACGACCTGTTCGAACGCGACGGTTCAAATCTTTTTTGCCGGGTACCCGTTTCAATGAGCACCGCAGCTCTTGGTGGCAGCATTGAAGTACCTACTATCGACGGGGGTCGCGGACGGGTGCAAATCCCGGCCGGTAGCCAGTCAGGCCGTCAAATGCGCCTGCGCAGCAAGGGGATGCCGCCACTTCGCGGCGGAGGCACTGGCGACATGATCATCGAATTGGCCGTCGAAACGCCGGTGAACCTCACCGGTCGCCAAAAAGAGCTGCTGCGGGAGTTCGAAAAGGAATCGTCGAACAACAACCCTGAATCCAGCAGTTTTTTTTCTTCGGTTAAATCCTTTTGGGATTCGATGAAAAGTTGATGAAACGGGGTGGGGCATCCGTCTCACCCTTTTTTTCGCTGATCCGGGCTATCCAATTTAGCGCGCTGATAACCTGTTTCGCGCACAGTCAGCGGATGGCGTCCAAACCTTCTCAATTCGCTGATCCGATGTTGCCGTTTCTAAACGACGAAACCGCGCAAACAGCCCCTGTGTCGGGCAAACAACCATCGTATATCGTTGATCATCGTCAGCGTCTGCGTGCCCGTTTTATGGTGGGGGGCGCTGCGGCAATCCCGGATTACGAACTGCTTGAACTGGTTTTGTTCCGCGCCATACCGCGACGCGATGTAAAGCCGCTTGCCCGTGCATTGATGGATGAATTCGGCGACTTTAACCGTGTCATATCAGCAGCTTCATCCCGTCTGCGCAGCATTTCAGGTGTCGGCGACGCAGTGGTCACAGAGCTCAAAATTATCGAAGCCGCTGCCCACCGCATGGCCCGGTCAAAGATGATGCGCACGCATGTGGTATCAAGCTGGGATGCCTTGCTGGATTATTGCCACACCACCATGGCCCACCGGGAAACCGAACAATTCCGCGTTCTCTATCTTGATCGTAAGAATGTCATCATTGCTGATGAAGAACAGGGAAAAGGCACTGTTGACCATGTCCCGGTCTACCCTCGTGAGGTCGCGAAACGTGCGTTGGAACTGAATGCTAGCGCGTTGATCCTCGTTCATAATCATCCTTCGGGCGATCCTACCCCATCCCAGAATGACATCGACATGACACAACAGATCCATAACGCTTGCAATGCGCTAGGGCTCACCCTGCATGATCACCTTATCATCGGAAAATCCCGCGAGCTGAGCTTTCGCGCCGAAGGGTACCTATAACCGCAGGAAGCGTGTTCGAATTTGCCGGATATACCCTGATCCGCGAAGCTGCTACTTGTGGGGGATGAACATGCCGAAGAATTCAACCTCCGTTTCACTGACAGATCGCACAGGGCTGCCGGATGCCCTGCGTGCGCTGGTCGTCGCCTATCCGCGCAATGGATGGGAAGAGAACCCAGCCTATAGTCGTTTGATAAGGTTCTGGCTGGACCGCCACATGATGTTCCGGCAGATTCTTGATCATCTTGATAAAGACACCGAAAGCGCGCTTGACGGAAACCAGAACCCCGACAGCTACAAGCGGAGGGTTAGCCAGTTGGGCGGGAGGCTTATCAACGAGCTGCATGGCCACCATCAAATCGAAGATATGCATTATTTCCCCACGATGGCCTTGCTTGATCAACGCACGGCTATGGGTTTCGACATACTTGATAAAGACCATCAACTTCTTGATGAAATACTTTCGGACTTGGCCGATACCGCCAATGGCGTGCTGCGCTTTAATGGGGCTAAGGCAGGGTTTGTGGATACTGTTGCGGCGATGAAAGATCGGCTAAACGCGTTTAGACCGATGTTGAACCGTCATCTGATTGACGAGGAAGAATTGGTCGTGCCTGTCTTGCTCAAATACGATCCGCCGCAGTTTCGTTGACCTCTAGCGCACCCAAACTTCGACCCTGCGGTTGGCCTGTCTGCCCCAAGCGCTGTCGTCGCATGCCATAGGCATTGCCTCTCCGAACGCATCTACATCCAGAGCGACGCGATCAAGATTGACCGTTATGGCAGCAGCTATGACGGCTTGGCGCACCGCTTCCGCTCTGCGCAGGGCGATTTCGCGGTTGGCGAATGCCGCGCCTTTTCCGTCACTGAAACCCACAAACAAAAGACGGCGAGTGTCATACTGCCCGACTTCCAACGCGCGAGCCAATTGCTGCACATTGGATCGAGATTGCGCGTCCAGCCGAACCGATCCGGCTTCAAACCGGAATGATGTGGTCAAACGTGCCATCGGAGTTAGCGTTGCCGTCATCATTTTAAGTTCATCCAAAGAAATCTCTGGTCCGGCCACGGCTATCGCATTGGCAAATCTATTGCCTTGTTCCTCGACGGGTATCTCCTCTGCCGTCTGATCGACAAAACCGGCCCGTCGTATGACCAGTTGAGCGTTCGGGCTGCGTGTAAACGAAAGGAACTCCCGAGCGATCTGTGGCAGACGCCGGGCGGGAAAGTATAGAAACATTGGTGCGGTCAGGGGATAATCTTCGGTCTTGATGGCCAGGCGCGAAACATCCAGGGAAAATCCACAGCTTCCCGACAACGTCAGGATGGCGGTGCCGTGCTGCTCAGCATAGCTGGTAATACCAATAGACAAGCTGTCTTTTTCAACGGCCGCTGCCAGCTCAGCCAGATCGTCGTGGCGGGTAATTTCCTGCGCAAAATCCAATAGTGCAGGGCGCATGACCTGATCATGGATAGCTTGCGCCAAACCGCTGCTATCATCTGGTAAATGCAGGTCAATCGGGGCATCGGGGCCCCCAAGAGTTTTCCAGTTCGATATTTTTCCCGAAAACACCTGCGCCAGCATAAGCGGAGAGATGCTGTGGATCGGGTTGGAAACCGATACCACAGGGACCACCGCATCCAGCGCCAGAACGCGGCTTCGGTTGGGTCCCTTCATATCCCCCAACCCAGCTTCGCGTGCCAAAAGGCGTTCTTGCGGGCGCATTTCACGAAGCGACATTACTATATCGGCTTCGTCAGCCAACAAGTCCGCGAAGCCTTCGTCAGCGTTACTTGCCGAGAAAAGGAAAAGCGCCACGGTCTGATTGGTTTTTTCGTCTTCAAGGCGATAGGTGAAACGATTTTCAGCTTCATCATCCTTGACGGCGCGATAGCCGTTTCTCGAAGCGAAGGCGTCTATGAGCGCCGGCATCAAGACCCTGCCCATCGTTGCCGAGCCGGAAAGCTGAAGCTCGGCCACAAAGATATCAAGGTTGGGGCACCCGGGGCCCGCGCATTGAACCCCTGAGCTATCGATGGTCAATTCACCATATTCCGTTGCAACGCGGTAGAATTCGCCATCAAACCCCAACAAGGTGCCGCTGAGCTCAACTTTTCCATCTCGCGAGGTCAACGCGATATCCTGGGCAACCACGGGTAGCGTGCCCATAACAAGGAAAAGTGCGGCGTAAACTGCCACACGTATATGCGTGATCATAAGACCCCAAGCGTTGCTTTAGTTGCTCGCAACCTTCATATCTTGGAGCAGATTATTCAACACAAGAAAGCTACCCAAAGCGGTACAATCGGGCACGGCGAGTGACAAATCCTGGGTGACCAGTTGATCGCGACCTCGTAGTTCAAAAGATTTGGCTTCTATTTCGGTACCGCAGTTGGCTTGAATCACTTCGGCCTCAACAGTGAGCTTCACGCCGCCTTCGCGGCTCTCCATTTCTGCGGGGAAGGTATATACCTCTGCAACCAGCGGTTCGACCGCATCCAGATCGCCATTCATGGTGATAAACCCGCCTTCTCCGGTAATTGCTGCCGCCATGCTTCGTGGCTGGCCGCTCCAGACGTGGCCGGCCCCAGAATAGTCGGAACCGGATTCCAACGCATGGATTTGAAGCCCCGTGTCACCTTTCCATTGCAACACGACCCGCCCGAAATCGGTAAGATCCTCGACTTTGGCTTGAGCGACCGCGCCATCGCCATTTCCAAAAGCAAACACAAAAACTGCGGTCTCAGCCAGCGCAGGCACGTCAATACTAAGAGACCCGGTTTTCGACGTGGTCTGCGTAAAGATCATTCCATTATGATGCACCGTGACCCGTTCGTTCGGAAGGCAGGGGGCCGTTAACGTGAGGTTAACCATCGCGGCTGCCATAGGACGCGCCTTCGCAGAAATCTCACAAGAGGTTTCTTCGATTTCTGACAGAGCCGACGTGGTGTCATTGGACAAATGCACGGTGTCATCAGGCGCGGGTTGGACAGTGGTTTCATTCGAGCTGTCGTCCAACATAGGCTCAGTCGGTTCGGTAAACTCCGCCGATGTGAGCGTTATATCCTTTACCACGAGCATAGAGGTTTCGGCGTCAAGAGAACGCAATTCGCGATCGGACTTTGCATTTCCGTAAAGCGCGTTTGCGGCTTCCGAACTTTGCATAACGTACCCGATTGCCAATGCACAGGCGAGCGTACCCACCGCCGTTACTGTTTCTTTGATATATGACACTTGGACGACCCTACCCGGATTGATTCCAGATAAGGATCAGCGAAGACCGAGGCACCGTTATGTTCTTGCAGTGGAAAGTTTAAGGCAATTTTTAGGCAGCCATTGATGGCCGCGACAAACCTAGTTGTCGTAATAGCCTTTTCCATACGCCGCATAAGCACCTGAATCGCCACCATATCCGTAACGTTTCATTCCCTTTTCATCGATCTGGCTCAGCACCAAACCGGTGATACGCTGGTTTGAATTGTGGAAGAACCGCATCGATTCCTCCACGAGCGCCTTACTTGTACTGTCCCATTTTACCGAGAAAAGAATAGCATCAGCGCACTCGGCAATAATGCGTGCATCAGGGACCACCAACACCGGCGGTGTGTCGATGATTATGAAATCATATTCACTGCGCATTTGCTCTATGAACGACTTGAACCTATCCGAAGAAAAGATGTCAGCGGCGTTTACCGTGGTCTTTTCGCCGGTCAGAACATCCGCTTCGAACCCAGCCGGCCGGTGAATGGCATCGGCAAATTTCACGTCGCCATTCAAAACCGAGGCTATGCCCGTATGCGGGAGGCTGGGGAAGTATTCGTTCAGCGTCCGGCGACGGATATCGCCTTCGATCAATAGAACCGATTTCCCCAACCCGGATAGAAACTTTGAAAGAGATAGCGAAACAGTAGTCTTACCTTCCCCCGGGATAGAGGACGTCGAAATGATCACTTGCGGCTTTTTGTCGAGATTGGACAACATTAACGACGTCCGCAGATTTCTAATGGATTCCGCCGCCGCCGAAGTCGGTTTTTCGGAGAGATACGTCAAAGTATCCGTACGGTGGCGTGCCGGCATCTTCGGAATTTGGCCGATAACAGTATAGCCGGTGAACTGCTCAAGTTCATTAGCGGTGCGGAAGGTACTGGTGCGGAATTCGCGTAAGAGAACCAGACCTGAACCGATCATAATCCCTAAGATCATGGCAAGAGATAAAATTTGCGCTTTCTTGGGTGCGCTTGCGTTTGCTGGTACAACAGAACCTGAAAGCATTCTACTATCCGCTTTCTGGATGCCTTCTTGCGCCGAGGTCTCCTTCAAACGTGTCAAAAAATATTCATAAAGCAAACGAGTCGCTTCCGACTCCCGCGTAAGCTGCTGCAACGCGATCATATCCGTGCCTTGGTTGGAGATTTGATTTGCCAATTCGGTTTCTGAGGCTTTAAGGGCTGCCAATTGTTGGCTTGCTCGGATCGACTCAGACTGGACGCGCGCGACAATAGCCTCATATCGCGCATCGAAGCTGGCACGCTTCTCTTGGGAATCCAATCCACCGCTCGCAATCCTGACCAGCGTCGAGTCTTGAGCGATCGCCAGCTTTTGCTCCGGCGTCTCGGCAGAGTTAAGGTCATTCAGACGTTTTTCGGTCTCTGCCTGTGTCGTTGCTGCGCCGTCGATGCGGTAACGCAGCTCCTTGATCTGCCGTTCCAATGCCTGAAGCCCTTCAATCGACACCAGTTGGGTCTGGGCCGTGAATTCCGAAACTTTCTTTTCTGCGGTTTCTAATTCTATCTGGAGCTCGGACACACGGTTGCTCAACCAGGCAGTTGCCTTTTCAGTCGCTTCGAATTTCACTTCGATTTGGTTGAGTATATAGCTTTCGGCAATCGTGTTCGCGATCAGCGCCGACTTCGTAGGCGATTCGGTTTCCACCGTGATATTAAAAACAAGGCTTTGACGGACATTTGAGACCGATACCCTATCCAACAACGCGGCAACCACGCTGTCTTTGACGCGGTTTTTTTCCAACTCAGGGTCTAACGCAATGTCAGTATCCTGACCAAGGCCCATGATCGTGCGAATACGGGATAACGTGGAACCAATGAGGGAAGGCTCCCTTAGCGCTACATTAAATTCTGGATCGTTTACAAGGCTCAGGCGGTCCACCACCTTCCCTACCAAGCCGCGCGACCGAATAACCTCGACTTCGGTATTCACTTCGGTGGAATCACCGGAAAAGCCGCCCACTACGGCTTTGAGGTCGACCACGCTGTCTTCTTTGGTTTCAAGAACGACCACTGAAGTGGAACGATACTTGGGCACAGCGACACCATAAACGTAATATCCTGCCAACAGCATCGACGCGAGCGTGACGAGAGCAATGAGCCATTTTCCCCGCCAGAGCGTCGCTAGCAAAGCGCCGACGTCTATCGTGTCGTCATCTTCGGCGGGTGCCTGAGAGAAGTTTTTCTGGCTTTGGTTCATCATATTGTGGTGGTCCGCTAATCGTTGCCAAACTGAGGCTATGTAACTGTGCAATCGAGATCGGCACCGGGCCTGCACAAATGGGTGCAAGCTCGGGTCGAAAAAAAATCCAACCAAAGCAAACTAATTCAAAAGACAATTATCTTCCAGTCAGCAGTTGGCTTTTCCAAATCCCATAGTAACTTTATTTATTCCGAAGGCTTTTTATGTCATATAAGCTGAACTTGGTAAGTTTAGTTTTCCTATTTTAACCCATTGCGCGCAATGAAGCTTGCTAAATCAAGGATTAGCTGACCTCTGGCCGCAGCGATATTAGCTGCGCCGCCTTTCGGGTCAAACGGAACCGACAAGTCAAACAATCCAGACCGTTCTTGCGTGCCGTTCATAACGGCTACAAAATATTGACCTGACGCGTTGAATTGCCCTGCTTCTGACGCAATCAACTTGCTGAATCTCACTTCAAGGCGCGCGTCTGGATATGCCTCGAATGGCCATGGCTCTGATGCTATTCGTCGCCCCGTAAGACGCGACAGGTTTTCGCTTAATTCAAGTGCCACAGCACGTTCGGGAGAGTCAGCCCACAATTGATCGGCGGAACTGATCATCGTTCCATTACTTTTCAGGATATGGATCTCGTCATCAGCCGCATAGGTTGGCAGTGAAACATCCCGCACTTCGACTGCGGAAAAACGAATATTGATCTTTTCGGTAACCTGAGGACTATCCACTGCGAAACGGTCAGTGGTTCCACACGCTGTCAACGCCAGCACAAGACCAAGACCAAGTATATTCTTAACAACGTTCATTTTCTATCGTCCCAGCAAGAGCGAATTAGGATTACGTTCAATGGTGCGCGCTAAAGATGCAAGTGCATCGGCCGCTTTTTGAATATCACGCATGGTTTCTTGTGCTGTTCGGCTGATTTCGTCGCCCTTGTCATAACCTTCGATTGTCCGGCTCGCCTGTGAGAACAAGGTCGATAGGCGACTGACAATCTGCGGCAGATCCTGAACAGATACGGCAATGTTATCGGCGGCGTTTCGGGCAGAAGCCAATGTCCGGTTCACATTCTCGACTGCGCCACCTTCTCGTAGCGCCTGAAGCGTATAATTTAGTTCGTCCAGCGCGTTTTTCAACGCTCCCGGCAGGGCTATTGCATCAGGTGTACCGATGACTTGATCTGCCGAGTTGGTTAAAGCAGTAAGCTCATCGACCAGCTGTTGAAGTTCAAGTTGACTGGCCTTTTCAGCAACCGATTGGATCTCCAAAATCAGATCCGGAACACCTTCGGTGGACACAGTGAAAGACTGGGCAGCCTCTGAAACGGAATCTACAGCATCCAACAGCCGCTTCGCCATCTGTTCTTTCTCAAGTGTGGCGACCAGCATTTCGACGCGCGATAAGGTCGCGTTCAGCGAAACCGGGATGTTCTGCACCGAGTCAGAAGCGACTAATCCGGTTACCTCATTGATTAACGTACGAACATCGCGAGGCGTCTGCTGAAGATCATCACTACCGATTAGGGCTTGCGCCGAGTTCATCAGACCGATGGCGCTGTTAAGAAGTTCCTCGATCGGGAGGTTGTTGATCCTCGTAAACACCCCTTCGACCGTAGCCGCGGCATCGGATGTTTCGTTGGCGGTTGTCGGCATAATGGGAAAGTTGTCCCCGGATTCCACAAGCCGCGCCGAAGGGGCGTCTTCAACCACCACGAACTCCACCTTCAGACCGCCCGTCAGCAGGCTTGCCGAGGCAAGTCGTGCACGCAGGCCATTCAACACCCGGTCTTCAAGAAACCGAAGAGCGCTTGCGGCGGATACATCGCCCGGCAGACCCAAACGGGCGGGTTGGATCGAAAGCGTCACGTTCAGGCGCACGCGGCTGTCGCCAAATTGGTTATAATCGACAATACCCGACAGGGATTCGACCTCGCCGATGTTCAGCCCGCTCAGCTCGACCGGGGCCCCTACTGCCAAGCCGGATACATTGTCATCGAAGACAACGCTAAGCTTCAGCGGATCGACTTCGGAAGCGCTGAAAACCGAAGATCGCGCATCTTCCTTGGTCGCGAAAACTTCGAATACGGTTCCGTCCTGGACGCGATTGCCACCGGAAACAAATGTGTCAAATGTAATCCCGCCGCCGATCACCGTCGCCAGTGATTGGAAGTCAATTTCGGCTCCGGCAGGTCCGATGCTCACGCTAAAGCCTGAACTGTCCCAGAAACGGGTCGAGCTGTTTATCAGGTTGCGATGTTCTTCGTAAATCAATGCCTCGACGATCGCAAAATTACCCTTTGGTGCGATCTCGGCTTTGCCCACTCGACCGACTTCGATACCCCGGTACAAGATCGGGGCGTTATCCGTAAGCTGCCCGTTGCCTACGGTGCGAAAGGCAATCTGCAATCCGGACTCACCGGCCCGGATCAAGGGGGCTGAACTTGACCCTGAAAACCGGTTCGCAAACGGGCCTGGCTTTTCGCTCCAGGAGCCTTCGATATAGACGCCACTTAAAACTGTACCCAAGCCGCTGATACCGCGGGCCGATACCTCTGGTTGGACCACCCAGAAGGCTGCGCTGCTGTCTATATACGGTGCTACGCTCTTGCTCACTCGGATGGTTGCCAAGACCTTACTCAGATCTTCGGTAAAGCCGACGGATTCCACACGTCCGACTGTTACATCCCGATAGCGCAATTCGGTTTCACCCGCCTTGATCCCGGCCCCTTTGTCGAATTCGATATAAATCTCGGGTCCGCGCGCATTATAGCTGTTCCAAGCCACGCCCAAGGCAACGACCAACGCCAACAGGGGTATAAGCCAAACGATGGACGTGCCGCTCAAAAAAATCTTGCGTGCAGATTTGACCTGCACGTCGGGCGGTGTTTCAGACATCTTGTCGTGATCCCCTATCCTTGGCTTCTTGGTCCCAGATCAAGCGGGAATCGAACGCCTGCGCGGAAAGCATGGTAAATATGACAGACAGGGCGAAAAACATACTCGCAGGGCCGGGGTTGATTGTCGCCAGTGTCTTGAGTTGCACCAATGAAGACAAAATCGCAACCACAAAGATATCAATCATCGACCATCTGCCAATATATTCAACGATCTCGTACATCAATTGACGAGAATGGTTCCCGGCAGGGAGCCGGGTTTTCACGCTGATCGCCAGATAGGCAATGGCCCAGAATTTAGCGAGCGGGATCACTACAGATGCCACCAGAATGATAAAAGAAACCCCGTAGGCACCGTGCTGCGCCAGCTCTACCGCGCCTCCGATAATCGTACTCTCATCGACTTGAAAAAGCGTTTTGGTCTTGAGCATGGGATACGTATTGGCCGGGATATAGCACATCAAGCCCACCAGCCATAAAGCCCACACCTTTTGTAGGCTTTGAAAATCGCGCGACACCATCTTGTGCCCGCACCGCCCGCAGACCTGCGTGCCCAAAGGCCAGGCCTTTGTGCATCGGGTACAGGCAACGATACCCATTTCTCGCGCGCTCAGGATCTTTTGGGGTGTTCCAGTGAATTCCATACCGACCATTTACACATAAAGCTTTCTTGCGCCACAATAAGTACAACCAGCGCACTGAACATCCAGAAAGCAGGGCCAAAACCCACAGTAGCAAGATCGGCGACTTTAACCAAAGCGACTGCACATCCCAACACAAATATTTCGGCCATAGACCAAGGCCGCAGCGCTTCTGATACCCGGAATGCCTGTATCGCGTGCCGTGCCGGCGGCAGGTCCAGTACGATCGGGACCAGCACATACAACGTAAGCATGACGCGTACCAAGGGGATCAAAATGATCAGCGCCGCGGTCACCAAAGCCAGCAGAATCATCGGTCCGTTCGCAAAGGCCAGGGCCGCGTCCAGGATGGAGACCGAATTTTTATTGCCGGCAGCATCAATATCGAGAAACGGAAAGAATGTCGCACCGATGAGCAGGATAAAGATGCCAACCGCTATCGCGATGATCTGCAACCCGGCTTTGCGCTTTGGTGCGATCAGCACAGTATGACATCGCTGACAAACTGCTTTTTCACCGATTTCGGGGACCTGCAGATGAAACACGGCATCGCACTGAGGGCAGACAATAATATCTGCCAATGGGATAGCCAATTCGTGGTCAACGGTGTCTTTCATATCCACATCATAAATTATGGATGCAGCACTGTGTATCGCTTTCTTTCCTTCAGGCTGTCACGTAACCGTTGATCTCAACGAAAACCCTCGCATTTTCTCTAGGACGCGGCATTCGTGCTCTCAGGCGGCTCCGGGCAGCAACACTTTGCGCGAACCTTCGTCAAACGCATCCAGTCGCTGTGGCCATATGGTACCCGGCCACCGCAGTTCCATCTGTCGCTTTCTGGGGCGGTATACGGCGGTGTAAAGCGTGCCGAAACCAGCATTGAACGCATGGGAATACAGCGGCGGTTTGAGAAAGGCGCTGATGAATTTCTCTTCCGAATCGCGATGAAAACGCAATCGCTGCAACAAATACCGTTCACGCTCGACGGTGGCTGTGAACCGCGCGTGACTGATCCACTCAACATTCTCCTGATGGTTCGTCGCAACCGAGGCATTGGTGATGATGGCTGGCCGATCAGGGGCCATCAACGCGGTCAGATACTTGCGCTTTCGGTCCAGCACCGTGACATTATAGCTCATGTGAGTTGGCATGCGCGCCAATACCGCGCTGGCATGTTCAGTTGTTTCGCAGGTTTGCAGTACATAGCGCAGGATCAGCGGAACGCCAAAGCCGACACCCACGACCCGCCGCCCGCCAAACGTCAACGAGATAGACAAACCAGCGTCGTTCACCCCGTCCACCAGGCCGAACAGCCCATCCGACGTTCCCATGACCTTGCGACCTTGCCAGGCCGTATGCAACAGCAGGCTATCAAATGCGCTGGTGTTATAGTCATAGTTCCGCACCATGACCGGCTCTTTACCGCCCCAAATCGCCTGACTGCATCCTGATAGGTATGGGGGCGGGCAATAAAAGCTCAGAAACCTCGCAGCATGATCGCCGCCGCCGGCCTGTTCGCACAGATCTTCGTATAACGGCACGATTTCCGGCATATGGGTCTTCAGCGCCCGGCGGCATTCCGCAAATGTCGGGCGTGCGGATTCACCCTCCTTCAACCACCATCTTCGGTAGTGAGGCCAATATTCGGCGAAAAGCCCGGCCCATTTGGGACCGGGCAGATCTTCTGAAATGGCACGCCACAGCATGAGCTGCCCTTTCGGTGCTTACAGGATTTTAAACGCCGGGTCAGAAAAGGCTGGACCAGCTTCGGCAACGGGCAAAGGACGTCCGTTGACCGACCTCTTGATTCCGTGAATCCACTTTTTCGCCCGTTCATTCAACTGGAAAGATTTCGTCATTGACCTGCCACGGGTCACAAGAATACCGATATCGGCCCCTTCATAGCGATAGTCACCCGGTTGTAGGATGCGCAGGAAAAACGCCTCGTTCTCGGATTCAACGGCGCGGCGGTGATAGTCAAACCGGTCAAAAACCACGCGACCATCCTCGAGCATCTTGTAGATACCTGTTTCAGGTGCCTCGGTACAGATATCGACGCTGTCGTCGGTATGCTTAATGACCATTTGCGACCACCCATCGATCATCTCGGGGTCGGCCCAGCGGTTGTTCAGCTCTTCCACGTTCAGATCGAACTTTTTCTTGCTGAATTCCAGCAGGTGGAACAGGAACAACGGCGCATCCGCATGTGCAAATGCGGCGTGGTTCGTCATCGACGATGCGCCCGTGATGCGCGGATTCAGCTCGCCCAGCCAGATATCACCGGTTTTTTTGTCGATAAGGAAGTCCAGCTCGAAATAGCCACGATAGCCTTCCTTGCGCAGTTGTTCCCCGAACTTATAGGTCAGTTCGCGCGCTTTCTGACGAACCTTGGGCGGGAAGGCTGTCGACAGGATTTCGTTGCCACACCAGCCCCCGCGATAGGGCGTCAGATCCTTGAACCCGACCAATTCGGTCATCAGCGGGCCAACGATCGTGCCTTCCTTGGTGGCGCAAGCCTCGATCGCGGAACCGCGGCAGTCGATCCGCTTCATGATCTTGATCTCGCCCTCGCCGACGATCTCGGATTCATGACGGCGGAAGTCTGCTTCGGATTTGATGAAGAACGTCGTGTGGCCACTGTCGCCAAAGGCGGATTGCAGCACCAGATCATGGCCGATCCCGGCCTTCTCGCAGGTCTTCTTGAGGTCTTCGTAATCCTTGACCTCGGCCAGCACGTTCGGCACGGAAGGCACACCGGCCTTGTTGCCGATCCGCACGGTTTCGATCTTGTTATCCATCTTTTGGCGCAGCTTGGCCTTGGGGAACCAGACATCCGCCCCCAGCTCTTTCGACAGACGTTCGGTTTCTTCATCGAACATCAGAAAAACGAATTTGGGCTTCCCACCGCGCCGCTTGATAAAGTCGATGACTTCCTTGTGCTGCAACAGATAGTTGTTGATATCTTCGATGCTTTGAAATTCAGCGTGTGGCTGTTCGGACGGGCAGAACACATTGGGGTGTTTGCCGCCGTAGCAGTCGATATAGCAGATATACTTGAAGTTCTTCACCCATTCATCAAGGCCCAACAGGTTAAAGTTAGTGGCCGAGATAAAGTACACAGGGTCTTCGTTGCGGTGAAAGAACCGACGAATTTCCGAGATATTCTTGAGAACAGTCGTTGCCATGATATTGGGTCCTTTGCTTTTCTTATTCTGGTGAAGACGACAGGTTTTTCTTGCGCACCCGCTTTAGCGCCGCGTCGGTAAAGACACGCAGCCCCAGATCGGGGCGATAGCCGTGTATTTCGCTTACATCCAAAGCGCGCATAAACGACAGGATTTCCTGGCTTACTACCTGTCCGGGGACAAGGATGGGAAAGCCGGGCGGATAGGGGATGATAAAGCTTGCGGATACAACCGTTTGGTTGCTATCCATCGCATCTTTCAGCGATCCGTTCATCTCAAGGTAATCTGTGTTCTTTTCGTCGTAAGCCAGGAAAAACGCCGTTCTGATATCACCTTCGGAAGTGATGCTATCACTGCGGAACGCTTCGTGAAAGCGGCTGAAATCCGGCAGCGGCGGGTAGTTCTCCATCAGGTTGGCAACGCGGTTATCGAACGACCGACGCTCCATCTTGCTGGCGTCGTCCAGACGGTCATCCAGTGATTTCGCGATCTCGACCAGCACTTCGATAAGGTAGGCAACGCTGGAACGCGTGGTACCGATATTGGTCATGAACAACACGGTATTGCGCGAGGTTTTATTGATCTGGATGCCGTATTTATCCATCAAGATATCGGTCTTGAATGTATCACCGTCCCAGCCCGTACCACCCACGAGCAACGTCACGCGGCTGGCGTCCAGAACAAACTGGTCATTCTCCCAGCAGTCCCACATGTCAGTCCAGCCCTGTTGCTGATCATAATAACTGGTCACCCCGCTTTCACGGTATTCTTCCGGGATCATGTCACCGGCAGTCAGCACCTTGAAGTATTTGTTCAAAAGGGGATGGTCCGCTATCGCACGTCGCATCGACAAAGCCGCCTCGATCTGGCGCTGGACAAATTCAAAGCCTTCCAGTTCGACCTGACGCCGCCCCACATCCAAAGACGCGATGATCTGATAGTTTGGCGATGTCGAGGTATGCGTCATATACGCTTCGTGGAAAGACTGTTCGACCTCGCCTTTAAAATCCTGATCATTGACGTGGATCATCGACCCCTGCCGCAGCGAGGTCAGCGTTTTATGTGTCGATTGCGTCGTGTACACCCTGACACGCGATTTCGGCGGCGGAATCAGGCGCGTATTCAACAGCGTTTCGTCATCTGCGTCCTTCAGTGTTTTCTGCTGCTTTTCATACGCTTCCAGATGCTGAGCGGATTTGAACTTTTCGCGCAGGGTATTGGCGGCGTTCATGCCGGTGCGCTGGCGGTATGTCGGGTTGAACCTGGCAAATGCAAACCATGCTTCATCCCACAAAAATATAAGGTCGGGCTTGATCGCCAGACATTCCTCCATCACCCTCTCGACGTTATACACAAGCCCGTCAAAGGTACAGTTGGTCAGCAGCAGCATGCGGACCTGATCCAGTTTGCCCGCGGCTTTAAGCGTCAATAGCTGGTGCTTGATTTCGCGCAGCGGCACCGCGCCATACATCGAATATTTATTCAGTGGATAGCTATCAAGGTAACACACCTGCGCACCGGCCAGCACCATCCCGTAATGGTGGGATTTATGGCAGTCGCGGTCGACAAGCACGATGTCGCCGGGGCGTACCAGTGCCTGCACAACGATCTTGTTACAGGTCGAGGTGCCGTTGGTCGCAAAGAACGTCTGTTTGGACCCGAATGCCCGCGATGCCAGTTCCTGTGCCTCCTTAATAGGGCCGTGCGGTTCCAGCAGACTGTCCAATCCGCCCGATGTCGCCGAGGTTTCTGCCAGAAAGATGTTTGGTCCGTAGAACGCACCCATGTCCTGAATCCAATGCGATCGGGTGATCGATTTGCCGCGACTGATCGGCATGGCGTGGAAGACACCCGTGGGCTGTTTGGAATATTCAACAAGCGCAGTAAAGAACGGCGATTTGTTGCGGGCCTGAACGCCACGAAGGATGTTCAGGTGCAGCTCCATGAAATCTTCCTGATTGTAAAACACCCGGCGACAAATCCCCAAGTCAAGACCGGCAATGTCTTCGACCGATCTTTCGGTGACCAGATAAGCGTCGAGCTCGGGGCGTACCTTGGCGATCATCCGGCACAGTTCAGGGCCATAGTTTTCGGGTTGAAGCGCGTCGATTTCTTCCTGACCGCCGGCACGGGCCAAATATCGGACGAGTATCGTTTCATCCATCTTGGATTTCAGCGTCAGGCCTGGCCGCACGACGATGGCCTGAATGTTGTGGTTGAACAACACCGCGATCAACGCGTCTTCTATGGATTTGACCACCACCGCTTCGTAATGAAACGGGTCTTCGGTGCGACGCATGCGCGTCACGTTGGATTTCAGCCAACGTTCTTGCTGATCGTTCACATCATCGACAATCAGCACTTCGAAATAGGGCTTGGTCAGGGCGCGTGCTTCGGGCGACAACATCGCTTCGTCGTCATGCTCATCGTGATCAATGCTGTCACGCTCCAGGGGGATCGACCGTCGCCGGTACGCGCCAGTGGTCAGGGCGCGGGTGATGCGATTGACGGCAAATGACATGTCATCAAAGCTGTTGTGGTTCAGCATCCGTTGCAGATGTTCAAACGCCGGCATCCCTGGAAAGGCCCAGTAGGGCTCAATCAACGAAAGCGAGGCGAACAAAGCCGTGCACTGTTCGCGCAACACCTTGGTTTTCTCTGGGGTGATGTCCCGCGTCAGTGCGCTTGAGGCCTCGCGCAGCGCGCTCCACCGATCAGATCTAAGCTGAATTGCCGACGAATAGTCGTTCATAGAATGCATCAATCATACTCCGCTAGGGGCTTGAACCGCTGCATTCTGGGGCCTGACCAAGGCGCGGTCAGGCCAGAAGTCAGCGCATCAGCCGCTGGATGTCGGTCCGCTGCCCGACACAGTGTCGGGCTTTACGGGTGGGTTTGGCGTAGCCGCAGGTGGGACTGCGGGTGAAGGTGCAGGCGTGGCTTCTTCGATCGCTGCTGTACCTGCTGTGGGATTGGGAAGCGGTTCCGGCGCAAATGCCGGTTGAACGGGAACCATACCCGGCACGGCCCCCTGACCCTTGAAGGCCGGGGCATCGGGCACATGTCGGGCCGGGACGTCTACGTGCAGACCGGCGCGTGTCCCTTGATGCGGGATTTCAAGCGCCCCCAGCGTGTTCAGGTAGGCATCTGTGCCGCTGCTCCGGTCATAAATCGAAAAGTCCGTTGACCGGTCTCGGAAGGACTTGAGAACCTGGCCAAGCCCCTTCATCCCCGTTTCGCGTTGCCGGCGTACCATCGACAGATCGACTTCGATCGGGAACATGTCTTCCTGTCCGGCCGACTGGTGCAAAACCATCGACGTGGGATCGACCACCAGGGATTTTCCCACACCCCCGGCACCCAGACCGTTCACCGCAAACACATAACATTGAAACTGCGCCGCTGTTGCGCGTGCGATTGCCAGCTCTGCGTCGCGGTCGGTGGTACCGGTCAGCACCGGCGTCAACAACACTTCGACGCCTTGACTGGTAAGCTGACGCGTGGTTTCGGGAAACCACATGTCGTAACAGATCGACAGGCCAAACCGCCCGACCTCGGGCACATCAAAGACACAGAACTCCGTCCCGGCCGCGATACCGGATTCATAGGGCCGGAACGGGAACATCTTGGCGTAACGGCGAATAATCTCGCCCTCGGGGTTGATCACGACGGCAGTGTTGTACACACGCCCGTCTTCAGGGTTTTTCAGGAACATCGACCCGGGGATCAGCCAGACGCGGTGCTTGCGCGCGGCTGCCTGAAACACCTCGAGGGTTTCATTTTCTGGTGGCAACGCAAAGCGGTCAAGCGGACCGAACGGCGTAAGTTCCGAAAACAGGACCATTTGGGTCCAGGGGAAACGCGCCATAAGAATATCCAACCGCTGGATCATTCCCTCGACATTGGATTCCAATGCACTCACGTACATCTGTACGCCGGCAATCGCAAAAGGTGTCATAACTTGTCACTCCGTCCAAAAGGGCGGAACTGACAGGAAATGCTCCCTCCGTACGCCCAACTTGACGGGTCCATACGCCCATCGTTGGGAATATTAAACAGGTGACTTGGTGGAAAGGCCACCTCTGTTTGCACGGATTCTATGAGAGATATGCACACAGGACTAAGTTACGCCGTCACGGTTCTGGAAGTGCCGCGTTGATTGCGCCCCCGTTGAAGCATGACCACCAATGCCAGAAGCAGCAAGGCAGGAATAAACATCCAGTATTTGCTGGGTGTTGGGACCGGTTTGAGAACCCGCAGGATTTTCTGATCCCAATCCAGGCCCGCAGCTTGTGCCGGCGACCCATAGGCCACATCGTCTATGAACATGCGATCACCTTCGGTGCGCATTGCGAGACCCGCTGCCTCGAGCCGCTCTTCACCCGTGGCGCCGCCACCGATCGGCAAAAGCGAAACGAACTCTATCGGGTCCCCCAGATCGCCGACCCCGGACACCCTGATGCGCAGGTCCTGGCCCGTCGGCGTTTCAGCAGCCGCCTGAACGATGGCGGCCGGAGCTTCTTCTTCGAAGGGCGGGAATACCATGTCCATCCAGAAGCCCGGTCGGAACAACGTGAAGGCGATCAACAGCAGGGCAATCGTTTCGTAAAATCGGTTTTTTGCCAAGAACCACCCTTGGGTGGCGGCTGCAAACAACAGCATTGCGAATGTCGCGATGATGAAAACGAACACCCCTTGGGCGATCGTCACGTCGATCAACAACAGTTCGGTGTTGAAGATGAACAGAAACGGAAGCGCAGCGGTGCGCAGGGAATAGAAGAAGGCGACGACACCGGTTTTGATCGGATCGCCCCCCGAAACCGCCGCAGCGGCGAAGCTGGCAAGGCCCACAGGCGGCGTCACGTCGGCCATGATGCCGAAGTAGAACACAAACAGATGCACCGCGATCAACGGAACAATCAGCCCGTTCTGCTGTCCCAGCGTCACGATGACGGGTGCCAGCAATGCGGATACGACAATGTAGTTCGCAGTCGTCGGCAGGCCCATTCCCAAGATCAATGACAGGATTGCTGTCAGGAACAAAATAGCGAGGATATTCCCGCCCGACAGGACTTCGACCACATCGGCCAAGGCAGAACCGACCCCGGTTTGGCTGACGACCCCCACGATGATGCCTGCCGTCGCAGTGGCGATGCCGATGCCGATCATGTTGCGTGCGCCTACGATCAGCCCATCGATCAAATCCTTGACGCCTGCAACGACATCGTTGGCGAAACGGCTTTCGCCACGGAACATCGCCATCAGTGGCCGTTGGGTCAGAAGAATGAACACCATATAGGTGGTCGCCCAAAACGCGGATAGGCCAGGTGAAAGGCGGTCCACCATCAATGCCCAGACCAATACGACGATAGGCAGGATGAAATGCAAACCGGATCGCACGGTCGGACCCGGCAAGGGCAGGCGGGTGACCGGTTCATTCGGATCGTCCAACACCAACGGTTCTTCTCGCGAGCCGATATAAAGCAAGCCGATGTATACAGCCGTGAGTGCGGCAAAGATGATATAGCCCGCAGAGTTCGGAAACGCGGGGCGCAGCCACCCCATGCCATAATAGACCGCCAGGCTCAGCGCCGATATGCAGGCAACGATGAAGGCGGATACCAGCAAGCGCTGGATGATCGGTTTTGGGGTATAGGGCCGTTCCAGACCCTTCATGCCGGCTTTGAGCGCTTCTAGATGCACAATGTACACCAGGGCGATGTATGAAATGACGGCAGGCAAAAATGCATGTTTGACCACGTCGAAATAGGGAATACCCACGTATTCCACCATCAAGAACGCCGCAGCGCCCATCACGGGCGGCATGATCTGGCCATTCACCGACGATGCCACTTCGACCGCGCCCGCCTTTTCAGAGCTGAAACCGACCTTTTTCATCAGCGGGATCGTAAACGTGCCAGTGGTGACCACGTTCGCAATGGACGATCCTGAAATCAGCCCCGTCATAGCCGAGGATACGACCGCTGCCTTTGCGGGTCCGCCTTTCATATGGCCCATCAAGCTGAACGCGACCTGAATGAAATAGTTGCCCGCACCTGCCTTATCCAGCAACGCGCCGAACAGGACGAACAGGAAAACAAAAGACGTCGAAACCCCCAACGCGATGCCGAACACGCCTTCGGTCGTGATCCATTGGTGGTTCACGATCTCGGAAAGCGAGTTGCCCTTGTGTGCGATGATATCCGGCATCATCGGGCCAAGAACGTTGTACACAAGAAACAGCGAGGCAACGATTGTCAACGCAGGCCCAAGCGACCGACGGGTCGCCTCGAGCAGGATCATGATTCCGATAACGAAAACGACCATATCCTGCATTGTCGGGGCACCGACACGGGTTGAAATCTCGCGGTAATACACGAAAATATACAGTGCCGAGGCCGCGCCGATAATCGAAAGCAGCCATTCCCAGACCGGTATGCGGTCCTTGGGTGAACCCAGTACCACCGTCGCCACGACGGCAATTGCGACAAGCGGAATCCACCATGTCGGTGTGCCGTCCTTTGCGCCTACCATGAACAGATATGCCAGCATCACTGGTACGGCTATCCCCAGCCCCATCTGCCATTTCGTATGGGCAGCGGGGAACGCTGTGACCCCGAGGAAAACGGCAAAGGCAAGGTGAATCGACCTGGTTTCAGTGTCGTTGAAAACACCCCAACCCAATGCAAACGGGATCGGTGACGCAATCCATAGCTGAAATAATGACCATGAAAGGGCGACGAGGGCCAAAAACACCCCGACTGCACCCATTGCTGACCTGCCGCCTGTGTCAGACGAGGCGACAAGCTCATCCAGCTCTGCCTCGCTCAAGCCGCCTCTTCCGGCGGCTTCGGCCTCGACGGTAGCGGCTTTGTATCGGTCATTTTCGTGCATTATCATCCCCTCGGCGGCCCTGTATTTTAACAGGTGCGTATTATTCTAGGGTCTTATTGCGCTGTTCGTCGCAATCAGCGAACGCAAAGCTAATGTTGCGTTCGCTGTTTTTGTGATGGGTGGTATTATTCCATCCAGCCACGTTCTTTATAGTACTTCACGGCGCCATCATGCAGCGGTGCGGAAAGCCCGTCTTTGATCATGTCTTCTTCCTTGAGGTTCTCAAAGGCCGGGTGCAGCTTCTTGAAGCGATCAAAGTTGTCGAACACAGCTTTCACCACCTCGTACACGACCTCATCGTCGACATCGGCGGACGTCACAAATGTCGCTTTCACACCAAAGGTCTTCACATCGTTGTCGGTACCTTTGTACATGCCGCCTGGGATGGTCGCATAGGCATAGAACGGGTTGTCCGCGACCAGTTTGTCGATCGCTTCGCCTTCAACCGGCACCAGCTTGGCATCAACGGTGGACACCGCCTCTTGGATCGACCCGTTGGGGTGGCCCACAGTATAAACGATCGCGTCAACCTTGTTATCGCCCAAAGCAGCCGCTTGTTCTGCGGGCTTCAGCTCGGATGCCAAAGCAAAATCATCCATCGACCAACCCTTGGCATCCAGAACAACCTGCATGGTAGCAAGCTGGCCCGAACCGGGATTGCCGACGTTTACGCGCTTGCCTTTCAGGTCATCAAAGCTTTCGATTCCTGCATCTGCGCGTGCGATGACTGTAAAGGGTTCGGAGTGCACCGAAAATACAGCACGTTCTTTGTCGAACTTATCGCCCTCGAACTGCGACGACCCGTTATAGGCGTGGAACTGCCAGTCAGACTGGGCAACGCCCATATCCATATCGCCAGCCTTGATCGCGTTGATGTTTGCAATTGAACCACCGGTGGAAGGGGCAGTACATTTCAGGCCCGTCTTGGCGCTGTCCCGGTTGACCAAGCGGCAGATCGACTGACCCACGACGAAATAAACGCCGGTCTGACCGCCGGTCCCGATGGTGATGAACTTTTCCTGTGCTGTCGCCGCCGTTCCCGCGACGAGCGCAGAAGCGATAGCGATTGACTTGAAAATAGCCATTTGATGTCTCCCAATTATAATTGTGGTGCGCTCGCTTTCCGCGCGAGTGCCCTTTCTCATAGCTAGAAGGAACGCAGATATGTCCAGTAAAAACAAGGCTATTTATTCGCGAAGGCCGCCAGTTTTGGGTGTTGACCGCGTAAATCGTGACGGTTTGCCACCGCCCCGCGAGGCAACACAAAAAACCCCGTCGCGATACTTTCGTCGTCGGGCACCCGATCATTATGGGGGGCTACACGGCATAGCACCCTAGCAAAGCTTTGCTAGGGGTCGGCAAATCGGGGGTGCGTGCGCAACCGCGCACCGGCATGGCCGAGAGCGCTCAGAATGGCTTTGCGCTCTCGGGTTTTGTCGATCAGACTTACTTCGCTTCGTCTGCGACCGCAGCCATAACAGCCGCTTCGAAGATCGCCAGGCCTTCGTTAACAATCTCGTCCGAGGCGGTAAGGGGCACCATCACGCGAACCGCGTTGCCTTGCATGCCGCAGCTAAGTAAAAGCAAGCCTTGCTTTAGTGCGTGGGCTATCACGCGCTTGGTAAAATCCGCGTCTGGTTTCGCGCTGTCAAAGTCCGTGACGAATTCAACGGCGACCATAGCGCCAAGCCCGCGGATATCCCACATACGGTACGGCGCGGCGCGGGCACCGATTTCGGCAAACCGTGCCTTGAGGTGTTCACCCATAGCTGTCGAACGCGCCAACAGGTCTTCGTCTTCGATCGCGTTGATTGCAGCAAGCGCAGCGGCACAGGCAACCGGGTTGCCCCCGTAGGTTCCACCCAAGCCGCCAGGGATCATCGCATCCATGACATCAGCGCGACCGATGACGCCCGCCAACGGATAGCCCCCCGCCATCGACTTTGCGACGGTAATAAGGTCGGGCACCACGCCGGAATGTTCGATCGCAAACCATTTACCGGTACGACCAAAACCCGCCTGCACCTCGTCGGCAATCAGCATGATGCCGTGTTTGTCGCAAATCTCGCGCAGCTGGTGCATCATGTCGAATGGGACCGGGGTATATCCACCTTCGCCCAATACGGGTTCAATGATGATGGCGGCGACACGTTCAGGCTGTGCGTCGGTCAGGAACAGATTTTCAAGACCGGTGATCGCATCCTCGACCGTGATCCCGTCGCGAGGCGATGGGAAAGGCGCGCGGAAGATATCGGACGGGAAGGGACCAACGTCTTTTTTGTAAGGAGAGATTTTACCCGTCATACCCAAGGTCAGCAACGTGCGCCCGTGATACCCGCCGGTAAAGGCGATGACACCCGGCCGACCGGTCGCAGCCCGCGCGATCTTGACCGCGTTTTCGACCGCTTCGGCACCGGTAGTGACCAGCAACGTTTTTTTCGGCATGTCGCCCGGTGCCAGCGAATTCAGCTTTTCAGCCAGTTCTATATAGGGGCCGTAGGGCACGACCTGAAAGCTGGTGTGGGTATAGTGATCTTCTTGCGCCTTGGCCGCGGCGATGACCTTTGGGTGGCGATGGCCGGTGTTCAACACGCCAATACCACCTACAAAGTCGATATAGCGATTGCCTTCAACATCCCAAAGCTCGGCATTTTCCGCATACTTCGCGTAGATCGGCGCAGCCGACGCAACCCCACGCGGCACGGCAAGCTCTCGGCGTGCAATGAATTGCGCGTTGGTTTCCAAAGCCATGTTTGCATCAAGCATATCGGGCACGATCGTGCTTTTTGCCGTTTTCTTTGCAGTGTCCCTACGGGGCTGCTTCTTGACAGTGCTAGGCATATACAAATCCTTTGTGTGAAACGCAGGCGCGCGTTTAAAATCCTATTATTTCGTTTAATTTAATTGTCAATTGCATTTCTTTGAATCGCTATTGCCGCGAAAAACCTACAGCAAAATTTGCCTGTGATCGCACACAGATACGCGATAAGAGACAAATAGAAATTTACCGGGGGCCGGCATGGATATAGGTCAAAGGCTAAGATCGATTCGCGAAGATCGCGGCCTCTCACAGCGAGAACTGGCAGCCAAAGCCGGGCTTACCAACGGGACCATCTCTCTTATTGAGAAAAACAAAACCAGCCCATCGGTTGCGTCTTTGAAAAGCCTTCTGGACGCGATTCCCATCAGCATGGCAGAGTTTTTTTCAACGTTGGAAGATACGCAAACCAGCAAAGTATTTTACCGCGAGCACGAGTTCACCAAAATATCCCCGACCTCGCATGGGCAGGTTTCACTGCGTCAGTTGGGCAATGCCGAACAACATTCACTACAGGTGCTGCACGAAACATACCCACCCGGCGCGGATACTGGCCCGGAATTTATAACCCATGAAGGTGAGGAAGCCGGCATCGTGATCTCCGGCGAAATCGAAGTTACCGTCGGTAATACAGCCGAAACGTTAAGACCAGGCGACGGATATATGTTCGATAGCCGCCTGCCGCATCGGTTCCGGAATACCGCCAAAGAAACCTGTATCGTGGTAAGCGCGTGCACCCCGCCCAGTTTTTAGAACTGCTTGCTACAACCTCGCCGTCATTCTTTTGTTTCGTCGCCGGGGTCTTCGGTACTATGTTGTATGTGGTCGCGCTGCCGATCCTGATTACGTCCGCGCGAAGTAGTCAGTGAAACAATGGCAAGTGCAGCCACGCTCAAAATTACGGAAGAACTAAGAAAAAGATCTGCTGCCATTGTCGCCTCCTGTGCTTGGTGTTTCGCCGTTCACAAGCTCAACGGCGTACTCGCGATGTCGTTCCATCGACGTTTCATCCGTAATGCACAGATGTCACACCCAGAAACGCCGCCACACATCCATAAGTTGCGTCGCACGACATATCCGGAGCCCCCAGCACACCAATAAAACTCCCTGAATCCAAAGGAAATTTCGTAGTTCTTCAGGATAGCGGGAGGTTATTTGACAGATGATGTGGCAATAATTAACAGATCCTAAATATTTTTGATCTCTCCCACGCATACGAAAACGTGAACAAACTCAATAATCATAAACTTCTTTTGACTGAAGCGGGACATGGAATTCAACGCAAAGTGTGTAAATGCCGTCTTCTTCGTTGGTCTCCACCTGCCCGTTCAATTGACGCGAAAAAGCATTGATCAATCGCGAGCCCAACCCGGTTCCCACTTCATCCTGACCTCCTCCGGTGGTGTTCTTGACGATCAGTTTCGCTGACTCTGCCCCCGTATAGGCGAGGTTCACGTCAATGAAGGAATTCGCGTCTTCGCCGAGGGTAACATATTTCATGGCGTTGGTTATGGCCTCGGACACCAGCAAAGTTAACGGAGCCGCATCGTCAGGATCGAGTTGGATAGCTTCATAATGCTGAATAATCTTTACACTGGATCCTGACGGCAAGCCGACGCTCAGCAACTGATTTACGATCTCGTTGGTCAGCGCCCCCCCATCGACACGCGTCAAACTGTCGTTTTGATAAAGGCTTTTATGTACTGTGGCCAAGCTCAGGATGCGGTCTTGCAGGCGTTGCAAAACCCGCTTCGCATCCTGGGTGGACGCCTGGCGAATTTGCATGTTCATGATCGACGATATCAGTTGCAGATTGTTTTTGACCCGGTGATGCACCTCTTTCAACAGAATGTTTTTCTGTCTTAGGTTATCTTCCAGCTTCGCTTCATCCCGCAGAATAGATTCAGCCATTCCGATGAATGCCTGCTCCATGTTGACTATCTCAGTGGGAACCACGCCGCCCAGCGGCGTACGGGGTAATGTTCGGTTCAGCGCAAAATGGCGCATTTGCCGGCTTAGCTTGCCTATGTGCTTGATTGCCAACCGGTTCAGCGCCCAAAAAGCCACGATCAAGCTCGCAATCCACATCGCGACCGGCAAAAACAGGCTAAGCGCAGTTGTCGAACCGGCTTTGAGCAACGAAGAATCCGTGGGCCAGACGCTCATCGCGTAGACGACCCCCGGCACGATCGGCAAAACGGCATAGACGCGTTCCTTGCCGCTTTGGTTCACATCACGAAAAACCCGGCCGGATTGTCCGACATACCATTTCAAAGCAGCAAAAGACGGAAGCTCGCTTTCCGCCACCGTCCGACCGTTTTCGGTGGTCAGGATTTCGCCCTGCGTATTGAACGTCAGCATCGCTGCGGGAGGTACCTTGATCTCGGGGTTGGCAACTTTCGCCAACATCCTTTCGGGAATGGACATATTGATAAAGCCGATCAGTTCTCCACTCACCTTAAGGGGGTTGGTCACGACCAGAACGGGTTCCTTGCTTTGCATCGGATTCATGACGATGCTGGCCATTCTCTCTTTTTCGCGGATCATCTTCATGAATACTTCGCGGCGCGATACATCATCCGGTATCCCCGATGAGACGCATTCACGTTTTCCGTCGGGCTGAATAAAACTGATAACGGTATAGAGGTCCGAAGTTTCTTGATATTCGCGCAAGAAAGCGCTGCAAGAAACGTCATCATCCTTTATCAGATTGACGATAGACGCCAGGGCATCGGCGGCACCAAAAGCTTCTTGAATAGCATTACTTTGCAACGCCGAAGCCTGCTCGGTGATGGCGAGCAAGGACAATTCGGCGTTGGACAGGTTTTGATCCGCGATTTCGCGGGTTTGAACAACGGCAATCAGCCCAATGGGCAATAGAGCAAGCGACAGAAACAGCAGCACCCGAAACGCCAGACCCCGAAAAACATTGGTGCTCAAAAAGCCGGAGGTCATAGTTAAAAACCGGGGGTCATGGTTAGAAAGAAGAAACTTTGGATGATGAAATCACCGACATTGTCGCGTCGTCGGTCATTTCCAAGCTTTCATCATCGCGCAGACCCATGAGTTCAGCGATCCGCGCGCGTGCCCGATTGGTGCGACTTTTGATCGTCCCTACGGCTACGCCACACATTTCGGCCGCTTCTTCATAAGAAAAACCCGACGCACCGACCAGCAGCAATGCTTCGCGCTGTTCGTCTTTCAACTCTCCCAACGCTTTTCTGAAATCCGACATTTGCATGTGCCCGTCATGCGCGGGCTTTTCAGCAAGGTTCTCAGTAAACACCCCATCAATGTCGGCCACCTCGCGGTTGGCCTTGCGACGCGAAGAATAATAAGTGTTGCGCAGGATGGTAAACAACCAGGCACGCATATTGGTCCCTACCTGGAATTTATCGATATTGGTCCAAGCTTTTACCAAAGTATCCTGAACCATATCATCAGCGATTGCGCCGTTTCGCGTCAAACTGATCGCGAACGCCCGCATAGCCGGCAGGTGCACTACCAACTGATCCCGTGGGTCTGAAACACTCATTAGTTTCTACCGATTTTCTTATCTTGCTCTTTCAACTGATTAAGCAGGTCTTTGAACTTGTCTGGAATACCTTCCTCCACCGTTTCGTCGTAGACGCGGCGTAGGTTCTCGTCGATAAACCGCTCTCGCTCATCGTTTTGATTTGGGTGCATGAACAAGATTCCTGCTTTCTCTTTACTTGATTTACAACACATGATGTGGAACCAAACTCAAACTCAAGGGGTTTGGTTCCAGAATTATTTAAAAGGACGAAAATAAATGACCGATGCGGCAAAAACGACAAGTGTCAGTGACGCGCTAGGCCAATGCCTTCCCTACCTCCGTCGATACGCTCGTGCACTGACAGGCAGTCAGTCAAGTGGCGATGCATTTGCAGCGGCGGCGCTTGAAGCGATTTTGACGGACCGGTCCGTTCTGGATGGCGTAGACGTACGTACCGGCGTGTTCCGGGTACTGTACGGCATATGGGCGAGCGCCGGTGCGCCTGTAGAAGAGGGTGAAAGCGGTCTTCGTGCCAAAGCGCAAAAGCATCTTGCGAAATTGACAAACCACAGCCGCGAAGCGTTGTTGCTACATACGATCGAAGGGTTCTCCTTTGAAGAGGTTGGTCAAATTATTGGCGTCGACAAGGAAGAAGCCAGCGAGCTGGTTCAAATTGCACGTCGCGAAATGGCGGACAACGTGGCCGGTTCGGTGATGATTATCGAAGACGAAGCTATCATTGCAATGGATATTGAATCAATTGTTGCGGATATGGGGCATCGGGTCACAGGCATCGCCCGGACACGCGACGAAGCTGTGAAACTTGGCAAATCCGATGTACCGGATCTGATCCTCGCCGATATTCAGCTCGCTGACAACTCTTCGGGTATCGACGCCGTTAACGACTTGATGGGTGAACTCGGCCTGCGGCCGGTTATTTTCATCACCGCGTTCCCCGAACGCCTGCTGACAGGTAACAAACCCGAACCTGCCTTCCTGATTTCCAAGCCCTATACGGTGGATCGGGTCATATCGGCCGTTTCACAAGCCATGTTCTTTTCGTCGACAGAGACCCTGAATACATAAACCAGATAACGCATGCCCCTCCTGTTTCATGGTCGCGCTCGGCGGCGTGACCATGCGTGGAACCCGCCTCCATTGCCTATGCAGGGGGAACCATACAGGCTAACATGCGTTAGTAACCGATAATTATCCAAGGAGACTGGAATGGCCAAAGAAGCAACGTCTACTATTGCTGCAAACAAGGAAGTCTCGATTGAGGAACTAGCCTCTCAACTTGCTACTTTGAAAAACGATATCGCTGAATTGACCGGAGCGATGACCAACTTTGGCAAAACGCGAGGTCGCGCCGCAGCGGATCAGGCTAAATCCACCGCGCAGGGCTTGGCCGATACAGGTCGGGTCAAAGCTGCCGAAGCGCAGGAATCTGCAGAAGAGTTTCTTCGTACACAACCCGCCACTGCGTTAGGTATTGCCGCAGGTATCGGTTTTCTGGTCGGGCTCGTCGCGGCACGCCGTTAATGATTGATCAACTTACAGATAGGGTTGCCATTCGGGCAGCCCAATCAGCCCGAACGGCGGCAATCGGGATTGCGTCCTTTATCTGCCTTGCTGTCGGTGGTATTTTCCTGGCGAGCGCTGCGTGGTTATTTTTGCTTACGGTAACCACTGCAATTGTTGCGTGTCTCATCATCGGGGGCGCATTTTTCGGCATCGGTTTGATGATGTTCTCGCTTATGCTTCTCCGGATACGAACCCAAAAACGTCTAAGATACGAAGCCGCCTTGCAGGCCAGGGCCGCTCAGTCTGCTCAAATGGCAGGCGGTATCGGTGGGCTGCTCGGCCTGATCACCGCGTTCATCAATGGCATGAATGCAGGTAAGAAAGCGCGCTTTTGATCCCAGCGGTAAGGCTCTCGTTTGTAAAGGGGCGATGAACGTATGAAATTGAATCCGCTGCTTGCAACAGGCCTTTTTGACCGTCCTCCAAGATCACATAGGCGATATCGCGACTGGGTGTGTAAAACGAAAAAAACTCTGAAATCTGAACTTTTGTACCTGATAATATTGCGACACGGTTGCCAGCGCTGGTTCGCAATCCATCTGCTAGCCTAGTCAATGAATCCGCGACGGTAATAGTAAGCTCAGTGAAGTCACCAAAATAGTCCTGGAGAATGTCAATCACATCCCCCCCTGACAAATGCATCATTCTCGAAGATGTGGAACGATACCACTGTACCTCCTTTGGATGTCTTCAAATAGCAACTATTTCCGAAGTCGCATTAATCTATGACATAGCAAGTAGGATTATTTCATGAGTACCGAATGTCGTTATTGCCCGCTTCACAGAAAAGACGCTTTTGTAACGCTGTCTAAGGAAGAGCTTGAATTCATGCAAAAATTCAAGGTCGGCGAACTGACTGTCGACCCTGGCACGACAATTTTGATGGAAGGGTCGAACGCACCGCAGCTATACACTGTGTTATCGGGCATGGGGCTGCGCGACAAAATCTTGTCAAACGGGGAGCGACAGGTGGTAAATTTTGTGATGCCTGGCGATTTCCTTGGATTACAGGCCAGTATGCTTGGCGAGATGGGGCATTCAGTCGAAGCACGTACTAATATGCGCCTATGCGTGTTTAATCGCTCTGATTTCTGGAATTTCTTTAAAAATCACCCCAACCGCGCCTTCGACATAACGTGGCTAGCTGCGGTCGAAGAACATTTTCTGGGCGAAACCCTCGCGACAGTCGGTCAACGCAGCGCCCTTCAAGCTGTAGCCTGGGCACTGGTAAAGCTCTTTGAGCGCGGGATGACGCTGGGGCTTGTGACCAACAATACGATGTCCATGCCATATTCCCAGCGCGATCTGGCGAATGCTCTGGGATTGTCGCTGGTCCATACCAATAAGACGTTGGGCAAATTGCGCAACCAACAGCTAGCGTCCTGGAGTGACCAAGTTCTGCAAATCAACGACCTTGATAGCCTGGCTGACCTGGCTTTGATCACCCGTTCGGTCCCTAAAAAACGCCCGCTGATGTGATCATCTGTTTATTCGGTGTCTGCTGACACAAGGTTGTCGGCCACATAGGCACCTCGCTTCCCGGGCGGTCTATTACGCCCTACCGTGGTGTCGGGTTCGGTGCGCAATTCGACTTGCGCATTCCACGATGCGCCCATCAACACGAGAAAACTGCTGATCCACAGCCACACCAGCATCGCGATGACCGCACCTATAGACCCATAGACCTGGTTATAATTTCCAAAGTTTGCCACGTAATAGCTAAACCCAATGGATAGGACCGCCCAGGACAGCACAGCAAACACTGCGCCAAAGCTTAGCCAACCAATCCGTGCCGCACGGCGATTGGGGCCGAAACGGTACAATACACCGACCCCCGCCAGCAAAACCGTGATTGCAATGCTCCAACGAATGATCTCGGCCATGAAATAGCCAAAGACCCCCAACGGCAAGAACGACAGCACGATCGGGGCGATCACCACGGAAACCAGGGCGACGATACCTACGAAAATCAGGCTTAAGGTCAGCATCAACGCGCTGAAATAGTGTCGCGCTGCATTCCGATTGCGCTCATTGTACACACCGTTCAGGCCGATCATCATCGCACCGACGCCTGCCCGTGCTGACCATAGCGCAGCCAGAACCGAAATCGCCCCGGTCCACCCCAGCTGACCAGTGCTTGCAGTCACCAGCGTGACCACTTGTTCGTTGATTATTTTATATACATCATCCGGTAGCAAACCTCGCATATCATCAAGCTGGGCGATCACGACAACCGGGTCAGAAATCAGGCTAAGGATCGTCACCAAGGCTGCCAGCGCCGGAAATAGCGATAACATCCCGTAAAACGCGACGCCCGCAGCGATCAGGGCTACGTTTTTTTCCTGAATATCCGCGATGGCAGCCTTGAGCGAAACCCAATAAAGCTTGGACAGTTTCAAAGTTTTTTGTTTCAAAAGGCAGAGTTTCCTCGTGTTACCTACTCTGTCGCTGACCTAATTTATCATTTTGGTACCGACTAATTTTCCTCTTCTACCTCATCGCGCACCTGACCCCAAGCGACGAGTGTAAAGATGATCGTGCCGCCGACGATGTTACCCACCAAAACCGGGATGAAAAACCCGAACACTGCGGTTCCCAATCCCAGCTCGCCCACCAGGATCATGACCGCCATCTCGACAGACCCGGCAACGATATGGGCGAAATCACCCGCTGCGATCAACCAGGTGAACACCAATATCAAAAAGAATGACGTCTCATCGGCCTGTGGCAACATCCACACGATCAGGGCCACGATTACCCCGGCGGGGATGGCGCGCCAAAAACTCTCGTAAGTGCCAAGCCCGGTCGCATGTTCGGACAGTTCCAGAATGGCCGGAACGATGTCAGGTGAAATCGCGGGGGTCCACATGAACAACATCGCCGCCGCAAAAGCCCCTACGACGTTCGCGCTCAACACAATGCCCCATAGGCGCATCATGCTGTAGAACGATACCCAGGATCTGGCCCGCATGATTGGCAAGACCGTAGTGATGGTGTTTTCCGTGAACAACTGCATCCGGCCCATGATCACGGCCAGAAAACCCAGTGAATACCCAAGGTTTTCAATCAGGAAGCGATATTCCGTATCCGGCAAATAGGTCCTGAAGATCGCCTCGCCCAACACCGATAAACTTATCATGACGCCGGCCGCGACGCCTGACCAAATCAGGGACCGCTTGCTTCGGGCAAGCTCCTCCTCGCCCTCACGCCGGATCACCTCGTAAATCAGCCGAGGAGAAAGCGCCGTGGCTTCACTTACCGATTTTTCTTCCGCTTGTGTATCATCTTGCTTTTTTTTCGACACTTTGCGGTGAATCAAGGGGGCCATATCGCTCTCCGAATGAAAATTTGACGAAATCCACCTCTGTCCGACCGTAAATCCATGGACAAGAGCCGCATTTCAATTGTTCTTATGTGACAAACTAGCGCAGAAATCGTGCAAGCATACCAAGTAACGCAGCGAAGGTGTAAAATGTTCACAAATAATTCAGATCTCATCACCGCGATCCGCGGACGCTTCGCACATGTCGATTCATGTCCTTTTCAGGGGCCGCGCATTTTCTTTGAAAACGCCGGCGGTGCCTTGACCCTGAATTCAGTCGTCGACACCTCGGCACTGTTTGCCGCCATCCCCGATAATCAGGGGCGTGATAATGCTGCATCTCACGCGCTTGTCGGAAAAATCACGCAGGCCCGTGCGGACATGGCGCTGTTCTTCAACACCTCCGGTGGTCGTTTCTTTGTCGGCGAAAGCGGCACGGAACTTTCGTTTCGCCTGATCCGCACCGCCGTGATGGGAACACCGAACGGGGCGGTAATCGGTTCGACCGTTGAACACCCCGCCTCGCGCAGTGCAGCTTTGCATTGGGCAAATATCGCAGGCAAACCCTATATCAGCGTGCCGCATGATGACGCAACCGGTCAGGTCACGGCCGCCGCTTACGCCCGTTTGATGACACCCCAGGTGCGCGTTGCCACGATCCTGCATACCTCTCCGGTGACCGGCATCGCCAATGACGTGGCAGGCATCAGCGCGGCCATCCGTGCCGTCTCCCCAGAGGCGATCATCTTTGTCGATGGCATCCAGCACGCCAGCCACGGGCGTATCGACATCGCTAGCTATGACATCGACGGATACGTAATTTCGCCCTACAAGCTGTTCTCGCGACACGGCTACGGTATCGCCTGGGCCTCCGACAGGCTGACCGGACTATCCCTTGAAACCCTCGCCAACGGGCCCGCAGGAAATTGGGAACTGGGCACCCGCGATACCGGCTCATACGCGACTTTCAGCGATGTGGTGCGCTATTTCGAATGGCTGGGCGATCAGGTCTCAGAACAAGCCGACCCCCGTGCCAAGATCGAAGCCGCAGGTACCGCGATCCATGACCACGAACAAACGCTGACCAACGCCTTGCTTTACGGCACCGGCAACCTCCCCGGGGTCGTCGATTTGCCAGGCGTGACCATACTGGGCGGGGCCGATAATCCCGCTCGCGAAGGCCTCGTCAGTTTTGCTCTCGACGCCGTACCCGCCGCCGCGATCGTCGAAAAGCTCAACGCTCAAGGCATTCGCACACATCTGCGCAAAGCCGATCATTACTCGGGTAATATCCTGACACCATTGGGGCTGGAGGCCGCCGTGAGGGTCTCGCTATGTCACTACAACACGCTCGACGAAATCCGCACACTGCTCGCGGCATTGAAAGACATCGCCGAATAACGACAACGACGCCTTTCATTTTGCCAAATAAACTCAAAATCCAACAGTACGGCAAAGACACCGCTTGCCATATGTACGCGTCCGTTCAAACATACGCTCATGACAAGCACCCTTACCAACGCCATCGTCGCCAAGCGTGATGACCTGATTGCCCTGACCCAGGATCTGGTCCGTATCCCTACACTCAACCCCCCGGGGCGCGACTATCGGCTGATTTGCGAATATCTGGAAACACGGCTCAAGCAGCACGGTTTTGAAACCCGGTTGTTGCGCGCTCATGGTACCCCGGGGGATAGCTCCAAATATCCCCGGTGGAACATCATCGCCCGCCGCCAGGGTTCGCGGCGCGGCGAAACCGTGCATTTCAACAGCCATACCGACGTTGTCGAAGTCGGTGCCGGCTGGACACATGATCCGTTCCGGGCCGACATTGTTGACGGCAAAATCTATGGGCGCGGTACCTGCGACATGAAAGGCGGTCTGGCGGCATCGATCATCGCCGCCGAAGCCTTCGTGGAAACCCATCCCGACTTTGCCGGCGCTATCGAAATCTCGGGTACCGCCGATGAGGAATCCGGTGGATATGGCGGCGTCGCCTATCTGGCCGAACAGGGATATTTCAACCCGGACCATGTCCAACATGTCATCATTCCAGAACCCCTTCACAAAGACCGTATTTGTCTGGGCCATCGTGGGGGGTGGTGGGCGCAAATCGAAACCAAAGGCGAGATCGCCCATGGGTCCATGCCGTTTCTGGGGGACTGCGCGGTCCGGCATATGGGGGCTGTGCTTGCCGAATTCGAAACCAAGCTGTTCCCAGCGATGGCGGCGCGGCGCACGGATATGCCCGTGGTCCCCGAAGGGGCGCGTAGTTCGACCATGAATATCAACTCCATTCACGGCGGGCAGAAAGAAAATGATGACGACTTCGATGGCCTGCCCGCCCATTGCGTGCCCGATAGCTGCCGCATCACCATAGACCGGCGGTTTTTGCTCGAAGAGCCGCTGGATCAAGTCCGCGATGAAGTGAGAGGTTTGCTGGAAGGATTGCGTGAAACCCGGATCGATTTCGACTATGAGCTCACCGAAATTAATTCCGTGTTACCATCGATGACCGATCAAACCGCCCCGATCGTACAGACCGTGTCGCAGGCTATCCGGGATATCATGGGCAAGCAGCCCGAATACGTAGCCTCTCCGGGCTCCTACGACCAAAAACATATCGACCGGATCGGCAAGCTTAAAAATTGCATCGCCTATGGCCCGGGGCTGCTCGAGCTCGCGCACAAACCCGACGAATATATCGAGGTAGACGACATGGTCGACAGCGCCTGCGTGATGGGCGCTACGCTGGAAACGCTTTTATTGCCAAGGAAATAGTCGGCTGTTCAGCCCCGTGCAGACGAAAAGGCGTGGGGTGACGCAAGCACCAGACCATCCACGATCGCCGTCATTGCGGCACCGCGATGTACTTCCGCCTGAGGGAAAGCGGCGCGCATCGCGCGTTCGACCACCGACATCATGCTCGATCCACCCACAAAGACAAGCTTGTTCACGTTCGGTATGTTCACATCAGCCTGAACCGCGAGCGCGGTCGCTACCTGGGCAATCTCCGTCGCCATACCGGCTAATGTGGCCGCCATCATCGCAGCGGGCAGCGGGATACACAGACCACGCTCCAGTACATCTAGCTTGATTTCCGGCGGTGCCGAGGCGTTGGGGTTATTGGCCGCAATCTTTCCCGCTTCTACCGCAAAGGCCAGATCATGGCCCAGCTCTTCCTCCAACACCTTGACCAGGCGGTTCAGCAATACAGGCTCTACCGCATAGGTCGCCAAATCCTGTGCCGCTCGCCGTTGTTCGCGCGTATAGAGAAACGGTATTTTTTGCCAGGTCGCCAGCTCCGTGAACACTGCATGGGGGGCCGTGTGGGTTTCAGCACCGAAAACATGTTTGATGTCCGACCCCATTCCCAGCTGCGGCATGACGTGTTCCAGGCTTAGCCCCCGGTCAAAGTCCGTGCCGCCAATACGCACGCCTTTACTGGCAAGGATGTGGATACCTGCATCTCCCTCCTGCCGAAACAGCGTAAAATCCGAAGTACCACCCCCGATATCGACAACCAACCCCAGGTCGCCGGGTGAAAGAACCGCACGGTTGGCCAAGGCGGCGGCTTCGGGTTCCGCCATGAACTGTACATCCTTAAACCCGGCAAGCTCGTAGCATTCGCTCAAATCAACCAATGCCTGCGCGTTGCGTGCTTCATCCGAACTGTGAAACATAACCGGCCGTCCCGATAACACGCGATCAAAGCTTTGCCCTGTACTGGTCTCTGCCCGTGTCTTCAATTCCGCCAGAAAGCGTGCCACAATCGCGATGAAGTCCATCCTCTTGCCCAGCAAGACACGACTTTCGCGCATCAAAGGCGTCCCCAGCAAGCTTTTGAGCGCCCGCATGTATCGCCCATCATCGCCCCCGATCAGCGCTTCCTGCGCTTCGCGTCCGAAAATGATCCGCTTTTCTTCGTTATCGAAAAACAGCGCGGTGGGAAGCGTGGTTTCTCCACCCTCCACCTGAATAAGCTGTGCCTTGCCGTCGACCATATATCCCGCGGCCGAGTTGGAAGTTCCGAAGTCTATCCCTAATGTAGAAGAAACCGCAGCCATAAAGCACCCTATCCAATCGATTGAACACCGGCCCATAAACCCGGTTGCCCAAGGGCACAATCCTAATTTTACCTTGATATCTCTTTGCCAACGTTACGGTTTTTTCGTCCAACTGACGTGGTGGGGCATTCCACAAAACCAAGGCGGCGGCCCGAACGACGGTTCGGGAACGCACCCGCGCAAATGATTTCACCACAGAAGCTGCGAAACTTAGTTTTTCATTAACCTGGGTTCGGTAACCATACCGAACTTTATACTCTTTTGCGCCCGCGACCTATCCGTATGGAACGAAGAAAAAGGTAAATAACCCTGTAGTCTATTTGCTGACGCCTCAGTTGCTCGGGTTCACTCAAATCGGAATCAACGTGAAGGCAAATGCTAATTTAATGAGGATCATGATTTTTATACCGCGCCATCCAACGACCGCGAACACCCATCCCGGTAAAAGCTGGCACGGATCGGGACCGCTCGTATCGTTGGTGCGCATGGCATTCGTGGCTGTAAACGACGCAGTTCGATTGGACAACTCCCGGTCTTGGGCTTTTGTCGGCGACCTTCCCCATCAAAACTCAACAATCCGCTGTTGTCGCACACCATAACCGCCGGTGCGCGCGCCCCTTCACTTACCGAATGGACTCACGAGACATGTCATTTTTCCGCTCCACCACCCTCGGGATGATATTACAGGCTCGCATTTCCTTCGTGCCACTCTCTTGGCGTGTCGTCGTTGCGACCCCGCTTGCGTGGCTTATTCTTGCAATCACACTTTGGGCACACGGGGCGTGGCTTGGTACCGGGGTTATCAACCTGACACCCGCATCACGTTCCCAACTGAAGACAAACGTTCAAAACGGCGACCCTGCGCTTCAGAACGGCGACGTGATCGAAGTGTTTTCGAGCTTTCCGGCAATTGTCGCCGGTACAATCGACGGGCCGGGCGGATATGCAACCATGTACGTCCCCGACGGAACCGAGGTCGTGGGAGCCTATATTACCGACGCGGCCGGGAACGCTCTGCCGGCTCGCCCGGCGCAGGCTACAACTGGCAGCGGTGTGTCCAAAGGGTGGGGTCCAAAAGGGCAGCTGACCTTTGATGTATCGGCCAATGGTTGGCAGCCAGAAAGCAATAACGAATGCTCCTTGGCCGGTTTTTCGATAGCAGACTGCAATGCCGGGTTGGCTTACATATATGGCGACACGGGTATTTTCTATTCGACACGATCTGACACAGCGCTCTTCGCCAACGGCGACAAGATCGCTTCGCTGACCAACGGGTATCTGGTCAACCCGACCAATGGCACCCCCTGGACCAGCGTCGGAGGCAGCGGTACCGCGCGCGTTCATAATAAATGGGATGCAGTCCAGATCAACGCCTTCGGGTCCGGAGGCGACATTGACCCTAATGGATTCACAATACAGGAGGAAACAACAATAACGGGGGGTCGTGGCGCGACCCCGTTCCGATCGGGCAGCCCAGTAGCAGGCCCGGAAAGCGGCAGCGACTGGGACAGATACGGCACGACAGGACCATGGAACCGCATTCAGTACGCCGGGTCTTGCAAGGCTGACGACCCTTCACCGACACTTCCCGGTCGAGAAGGTCCAGCAACCGGAGCCGGCTCGGTATCACCTGAAACGACCGACCCCGGGGTGAATTCAGTAGAAGTATGTACCGAAGTGCCGACTTCAGGTTTTGACCTGAACGCAAGCGACGCTACCGCCTTGCCCCCTGGCACAAACGCGGTACGCTTTGCCTTTGGCGGCATTGCGCAGGGCGAGGTGTTCTATGCCGCGCTCAGACTTCGTGTGTTGGACATCAACGCCTTGGGGCCCGTCAACGCCGAAGGCCATGGAGGCGACAGCGCCGAAGGCGGTGCGGCGGGTAATGACAACCCGTGGCGGTATTGGGTAGCGGGATCCTCGGTTTACGCTTTACCAAGTCCCGACGATATCAGCGTTGGCATTTCAATTGTCGAAGTAAACGGGGCACCATATACCGGTGGGGATATACCCCCATACGCAACCCTGCGCTATAGTGTGTCTTATGCAAATACAGCGCTCGCTCCGCTGACAAATGCCTCGGTTCAGGTCAGCTTGCCCTCGCAAGCAACCGGTACGTCGAATTTTTCGGTGGTTACCGGCAGCGATATTCGTCCTGCTGTGGATCCCACCGGCGGTACATTCAGTTTCAACACGATCCCTTCCATGACCGGCCTGCAAAGCGGCACCATCGAATTCGACGTGACAACGAACGCCTCGGCATCGGATGTGGTCACAGCCGACGCCCAGATCACCAGCGACGAATCCGGCCCCGCTAACGCGTCGATCGCTGTGAGTGTTTTCAACGAGCCGGTCGAAACAATGCCGTCGTGTAACGGCACCCGCGCTTCGGCCGTTGACTGGGCGACGGACAGTCCCACCCTGCTCGGGGGACCGTCGGCGTTTTCTAATAACGGGCTAAGCGGCACAATTACCGCAACTGACCAATCACAGCCATTGCGCCCAGCGGCAATCAACACCACGAGCACGCTTTACGCCGGCGACGGTGGCAACCCTATGCTTGATGCACAATACGTCGACTTGCAGGTGTCCTTCGACGTTCCGTTAACCGGTATCTACCTCTATGTCGCAGACCTTAATCAAGATGAATCTGTCACGGTTTACGGTATGTTAAACGGGTTGGTTGTGTCGCCTGGCATCACGAACGGTGCGGGATCGCTCAACATGGCCAAAGCCGCGAATGCCGACGGGTCGGTGACCGGCGAACGCACCAATGCGCTTGGTTCGGGATCGCAGCGCGCTGTTACCATTGGGTTCAACCTCCCGATTGACACGCTGGTGATCCGGCATACACCGCTTCAGCTAAGCGCACCCGGGTTATCGAGCGCTGATGGCATGCATCTGGGCGATATCTTGACCTGCATAGATTTCACCGACGCGCCGTCGACCATGGGCGATGCGCTACATAACTTCATCGACAGTGATGCGATACGGCTGGGGGCCACGGAAACTGGCGATACCAGCCCCGGCAATGCGGCCAACGCTGATAGCGACGAAGACGACGGCATGGATATCCCGTTGATGACTCAAGGATTTATCACAGTGGTAACGGCTGATGTAACTGGCAGCGATGGTGTTTTGCACGGTTGGATAGACTTCAACGGCAACGGCGTATTTGAATCCGGTGTGGCTGAGCACGTCGCAATGAGTCTGGCCGATGATGGTACGGGTGACGATGTGGCTGCGGGCGACGGCCAAATTCAATTCAATGTCAACGTTCCGGGCGACGCCGTTCTGGACCAAACCTTTGCCCGATTTCGCTGGTCGACAACTCCACAGCTCGGCCCCTCCGGATTCGCCTCTGATGGTGAAGTCGAAGACTATGCGCTTACAATTGCAGCGGCTCCCCTTGTTGACCGTGGTGATGCGCCGGCAAGCTATGGCGACCCGCTACATATCATCGCCGATGCAGGCCCGACGGGCGTATACCTCGGGGCGATAGTGCCGGATCCCGAAGCGGTGCCCCAAGCCAGCGCTGATGCCACCGGGGATGACCTAGACGGCAACGACGATGAAGACGGCGTTATACTGCCGCAGCTTTACCAAGGTGCCGCGAGCGAACTAACCGTAACCGTCAATGAGGTGACGGGTGGAGTGGGGTTCGGGGTGGCCTATTTGCAGGCTTGGGTCGATTTCGACGGAAACGGCATATTTGATACGACCGACATGATCGCGGCCGATTTACAGGATGGCGCAGCCGGTGACAAAGACGGCGTTCTGAATGGAAAGATCGTTTTCGATGTCAACGTCCCCGCAAATTCGACGCTGCTGCCGACATTCGCCCGCTTTAGATGGTCCACCACAGCCGGGGTCGGAATCGTCGCCCTGGACGGCGAAGTCGAAGACTACAGCCTGACGATTTCAGGCGATTCCGCCCCTATTACCTGTGATGCGGGTCTATATCAGATTTCAACCAACAAATCCGTTCTCAAAAGAATGGTCTTTACGACCGGGCTGACCGGCTACACGCTGAACCTGCAAGATATTGGAAGCGCCGGAACCGATTTGGACGGCGGTTGGGGATATAATGAATTGGATGGATATATCTACGGAGTCAAAAGCGGCAGGAAGGAGCTTTGGAGAGTAGACGGATCGGGAACATTCACCAGGCTGCCGGACCCACCGTCGACCATAGAAAAAGGTGGCATTGCGGGCGATGTGTTGCCTAACGGGGTGATGGTCTATCTTGCCAATAACGATGAGTTTCAACTGCTTGATCTGTCGGACCCGAACAACACTATTGATAACGGGTTGCTGGTGCTGGCGACGCCTGTGGATACCACGGATTTCGCGTTCAACCCGCTCGACGGAAATTTGTACGGCATCGACGGCACCACGGCCCAGGTCTTTCGGGTAACTGCCAACAACGGTAGTGCGAGCGTCGGGTCCGAAGCCGTTACGTTTTTCGGGCCCAGCTATTACACCAGCTCTTATGGTGCCGCGTGGTTCGATGAGAACGGGTTGTTCTACATCTATGACGACATCACAAACGAAGTTTACCTTGTTGATATCGCCACGGGGGTGCGTCAGCGCATAGCCGTCAGCCAGAATGACGAAGGTGGCGATAACGACGGCGCGTCCTGCCGCGGTCCTTCAGTCATACAGTTCGGTACCATCTCGGGAAATGTGTATATTGATCAAAATGCCTCAGATGAAAAAGACGGCGCCGAAATCAACCTGGGTGGCGGTATAGCGATAAGCGTTTACGATGACGCCGGCACGCCCAATGATCTTGCCGATGATCAATTCATCAAAACCGTCGACACATTTGCCGACGGTACCTATCAAGTTTCCAACCTTTCTCCCGGCTCCACATATCGTGTGGAAGTGGATGTAAATGATACCGACCTTCCGGCCGGGTCGCAGATTGGCACATCCAACCCGATTGTGGGTGTGACAGTGGTGGCGAACGGCGATACCTCGGATCAGAACTTTGGTTTTGACCCGCAGCTCAGTGACCTTTCGCTGGTCAAGGTGGCCTATGCCTCAGGGACCAATACGGTCATTACCACGGCCTCTCCTGGTGATGTAATTGATTGGGTGATCACGGTAAATAACAGCGGCCCGGGGTCTCCTTCCAACGTGACAGTTATTGAAAAGCTTCCGTCAGGATTTCAGTATTTAACTGACGATGCCCCCGCTACCGGCGACTACTACGACCCCGATACGGGCGTTTGGTTTGTGGATGAAATTCTTCCCGGGACCAGCGAAACACTGACGATCCGGGCGCGGGTAGAGGAAACCGGCGTCCACGTTAACACCGTCGAGATCATCAAAAGTTCATTGCCTGATCTCGATAGTGACCCGAATACCGGCGCGAGGGTGGATGATTTCAACGATGGTATCGCGGATGATGATGAAGACAGTTATGAGATTTTGCTTTCCACCGGGGAGCGGACGTTGTCGGGCCGTCTGTTTGTCGACAATGGCATAGACGGCGGTATCGCGCACGATGGTATCGCCAACGGCGGAGAGAACGGAACGACCAACGCGGTTATGGTTATTCTCAGTGACAACAACACGATAATCGCGCAGCCCAAAATCTCGTCCGACGGAACTTGGTCCTACGGGTTGAGCGCGGATTATTCGGGCCGTATCACGCTAAGGCTTGATCCTTTTGCGGCGTGGTTACCGATATCAGAAAGCAAAAGCGGATTGCCGTCACTTGTCGACACGGACGTTCACGATGGAACATATAGTTTTGTCCCCGCCGCAGATACAGACTATCCAGACTTGAACTTTGGCGTGGTCAAGGCACCGATCATGACATTGGATCAATCAGCCGAGATTCAGGCCGGACAGGTTGCCGTACTTGCACATCAATATGTTGCAACCACCACTGGTACGGTCTTGTTCACCTTTGGCGATGCGACCCAGACTCCCGCAGGTGCCTATAGCGCGGCGATATTTTCGGACCCGAATTGTGACGGCACTCCCGACGCGGCCATCAATTCTTCAACGCCGGTGATTTCAGGCGAGCTAATATGCATCGTTTCGCGGGTCTCTGCCGGGGCGGGTGCCGGGCCGGGAAGCAGTTTTATCTACGCGCTTAATGCCACGACGTCTTTTGATGGAACGCCAGTCACACATGTTGCGGCTAACATCGACCGGGTTACCAGTGGCGCTGCCTCAGGGGTGCTCACCCTGTCGAAAACTGTCAAAAATGTAACCGCCAACTCAGCCGAGGGTACATCCAACCTGGGGACCGCCGGGGATGTGCTGGCTTATCGGATTCAAATCGAAAACAAGAGTTCGGCCGCCGCGAGCGACGTGATCATCTATGACCGCACTCCTCCATATACCAGCCTGTCCGAACCGGTGGAAACGCCGGTATCAGTTGGTGCGGCGTTAAGCTGCGCGTTGACGATCCCGGCATCCAACACCACTGGATACGCAGGGCCGTTGCAATGGAATTGCTTGGGCAGTTATCCTCCTGGTTCGATCGGTTCTGTATCATTCAACGTAAAAATTGAACCTTAGCGCTTTGGCTACGCGGGGCGTTACCGCGGCCTCTGGCCACGCAAAGCACCGCCCCACGTTATGGCGTATACGGACCAAAGCCAAATCACGGCAAAGCAACCTAACGGCAGTGCTGGTCAAACCAAACAGAACTGGCTAACGTTTCGCCAAATGCTTTCAGGGAGACACCGATGTTCCATCTTCGCTCATTAATACTTGGCACATGTGCCGCCGCATTGATGGCGGGCTCCGTCGCCGCCAAAAGCGATATCACCGTCGCGATGCAGCTCGAACCGCCACATCTCGACCCTACCAGCGCGGCTGCGGGTGCGATCGATTCGGTCCTTTACTCCAATGTATTCGAGGGGCTCACGCGATTTATGGGCGACGGGTCAGTTGTACCGGGCCTTGCGGAAAGCTGGGAAATTTCCGACGACGGACTGACCTATACGTTCAAGCTTCACAGCGGCGTCACGTTTCATGATGGCACAACGATGGACGCTGATGACGTGAAATTCAGCCTTGACCGGATCAATGCCGATGACAGCGCCAATGCACAGAAGGCGCTTTTTAGTGCGATCTCCGAAGTCAAGGTCCTGGACCCCACCACTGTCGAAATCAAGCTAAGCGAACCGAACGGGAACCTGTTGTTTAACCTGGCTTGGGGCGACGCGGTTATTGTCGCGCCCGAGAGCATCGACAACATCAAACAATTGCCGATCGGCACCGGGGCGTTCAAGTTCACCAGCTGGACGCAGGGCGACAACATAATGATCGAAAAAAACCCCAACTATTGGGGTACGCCAGCCGCCTTGGATGTGGCCACTTTCAAATTCATTTCAGATCCGACTGCCGCATTTGCAGCAATGATGGCCGAAGATATAGATGTGTTTGTCGCGTTTCCTGCACCCGAAAATCTGCCCCAGTTCGAAGCAGACCCTAGATTTCAGGTGCTGGTCGGTTCAACTGAAGGTGAAACCATCCTTGCCATGAACAACAAGCAAGCGCCATTCGACAACGTCAAGGTCCGCGAAGCAGTGGCGCATGCGATCAATCGCCAAGCAATTATTGATGGTGCGATGTTCGGCTACGGTACCCCGATTGGCACACATTTTGCGCCCCACAACCCAGCCTATGTCGACGAAACAGCACTTAGCGCCTTTGATCCTGAAAAATCCAAGGCTTTGTTGGCTGAGGCAGGCTTCCCTGACGGGTTCGAAACAACACTTGATCTACCACCCCCGTCCTATGCTCGCCGCGGAGGCGAGATCATTGCGGCTCAGCTTGCCGACGTGGGGATCACGGCAAAGATCAACAATATCGAGTGGGCTCAATGGCTTGAGACCGTTTTCAAAGGCAAAAACTTTGGTTTGACCATCGTCAGCCATACAGAGCCGATGGATATCGGTGTATATGCCAATCCAGATTACTACTTTCAGTATGACAACCCGGATTTCCAAAAGTTGATTGCCAATTTGAACAAGACAACCGATCCAGACATGCGCACGCAGATGCTGGGCGAGGCACAAAAAATCATCGCCGAAGATTATGTTAACGCCTATCTGTTTCAGCTCGCCGCGATCACGGTAGCCAAAGCAGGCGTCAAGGGATTGTGGTCCAACGCGCCCACTCAGGCGACAGACCTTACTGCGGTAACCTGGGCAGACTGAACCGTTCGGTATCGCATTCAAAAACGCCCCCGATATTTCACGGGGGCGTTTTCTGCTTTGAACAGTCCTATTGAAGCCAAACGGTTTTTCTATGCTGGACGCTGCAACCTTCCAAGCCTAACCTGCGCAAATGACGCGATACATGCTCAAAAGGTTGGCCTCTCTTTGTATCAGCTTGGCTGTTGCATCGCTTGTCATCTTTACTGTGATCGAGATTGCCCCGGGTGACCCTGCTTCGTTCATGCTGGGCGTCAACGCCCAACCCGACACATTGGCAGCGCTGCGCACCGAACTTGGCCTCGACGCATCAAAGGTCGAACGGTACCTGTCCTGGGTGGGCGGTTTGCTGACCGGCGATTTTGGGGTTTCATATACCTATCGCACCCCGGTCGCGGACATGATCGCGGCCCGTATGTGGGTTTCGTTGCCGTTGGCATTTTACGCGCTTTTGCTTTCAACCCTAATCGCTTTTCCCGCGGGTATCTTCGCTGCTGCACGTAGAGGGAAAGTTGGCGATATGGGCGTGATGGGGGCCACGCAACTGGGTGTCGCGGTGCCTAATTTCTGGTTTGCGATGATGCTCGTGCTCATCTTTTCCATCAATCTGCGGTGGTTTGCCGCCGGCGGGTTCGTGGGTTGGGACAAGGGGTTTTGGGCCGGGGTACATGCCCTGACCCTGCCGGCCATCGCCCTGGCCTTACCGCAGGCTGCTATATTGGCGCGGGTCATGCGGTCTTCGCTGTTGGATGTACTGGGCGAAGACTATATGCGCACCGCCCGTGCCAAGGGTCTGACCACCCGGCAGACCCTATGGCGGCACGGGTTGCGCAATGCGTTGATCCCCGTGCTTACCATCATCGGTTTACAGTTTTCATTTCTGCTTGCAGGGTCGATTATCATCGAACAGGTCTTCTATCTTCCCGGGCTTGGCAGGCTTGTGTTTCAAGCGATCTCGGCACGCGATCTGATCGTGGTGGAATCTGTTGTCATGCTGTTGGTATTTTCCGTGATAATCGTTAATTTTATTGTCGATCTTGCATATGCCGCAGTTGATCCTCGACTTAGGGCGCGGGCATGAGAAACAACTTGATCCTCGGCACGCTGCTGACGTCCATCTTTGTATTTGCCGCCCTGATTTCATTTGTCTGGACTCCGTTCCCCCACACGGCAATGGATATCCCTAACAAGCTTCAAGGCGTGGGAGGCGAACACCTTCTTGGCACGGACCACTTTGGTCGCGACATACTGAGCATGATCATGGTGGGCGCACGCACTTCGATCGCGGTCGCCCTGTTGGCGGTCGGCATCGGGATGAGCCTCGGCGTCCCCTTAGGGCTTTTAGCGGCCGCAAAGCACGGGTCGCTTGTGGATGAGATCATCATGCGCGGCAATGATTTGGTATTTGCATTTCCGTCACTGGTCATCGCGATATTGATAACGGCGGTTTTTGGGGCAAGTGCAATTAACGCCATCATCGCCATCGGGATATTTAACATTCCTGTGTTTGCCCGCATTTCCCGCGGTGCAGCGCTTAGCCTGTGGAAACGGGATTTCATACTCGCCGCGCGTGTCGCTGGTAAATCTCCGGCGCGTATTTCGGTTGAACATATCCTGCCCAATGTAACCAACCTGTTAATCGTCCAAGGCACCATCCAGTTCAGTCTCGGTATCCTGGCCGAAGCGGGCCTGTCCTACGTCGGCCTAGGTGCGCAGCCTCCCACGCCGTCGTGGGGGCGCATGCTGGCCGACGCCCAAACCCTGGTCACCATCGCGCCGCATATGGCGCTGGTGCCCGGTTTGGCGATTATTCTGACAGTGCTTGGCTTGAACTTGATGGGTGACGGGCTGCGCGATTATCTTGATCCCCGCTTGCGGGTGGCACGCGTATGACCTTGCTCAGCATTACGAACCTGTCGCTGGCGATCCACAGTTTCAGTATACTGCGCAATGTGACCCTGTCAGTGGCCTCGGGCGAAATTGTCGCTGTTACCGGTGAAAGCGGTTCGGGCAAGTCGATGACCGCGCTCGCCGCGATGCAGCTTTTGCCGAAAGGTGCTCAGGCCAAAGGCCAGGTCATGCTCGGCGATCGGGATCTTCTCAGGCTCCCGGAGAAGGATCTATGCGGCATCCGAGGCAACGAAATCGGCATGGTTTTTCAAGAGCCGATGACAGCATTGAACCCGGTGCAAACCATCGGTCAACAAGTCGCCGAAACCATTCGTGTGCATGACAGGACGGTTTCACGTCAGGTCGCCCATACCAGGGCCATCGCGACGCTCGAACGCGTCGGACTGCCTGTCGACCGGTTTCCGCTTTCGCGTTTTCCCCACGAACTTTCGGGAGGGCAGCGCCAGCGGGTGGTGATCGCGATGGCGATCGCCTTGCGACCCCGCCTTTTGATCGCGGACGAACCTACCACCGCATTGGACGTAACGACCCAGGCGCAAATCCTTGACCTGCTCAAACGCCTCGCAAAAGACGATAATATGGGTTTGCTGATGATCACCCATGATCTGGCCGTGGTCGCGGATATGGCCGACAGTATCTACGTGATGCGCAAGGGAGAGGTCGTCGAACAGGGTCAAACCGGGACACTGCTCCGTAACATGCGCCATCCTTATACGCAGATGCTGTTCGCGGCTTCGGGTCACAAAGTGAACCTGCCACCCGCCCCTGCCAGTTCTCCATCGCTGCTTGATGTACGCCACGTCTGCCGTGATTACGCCTTGCCGCGTAAGGAACTGTTCAGCAAACCGGGGTCATTCCGGGCAGTCGACGACGTGTCCTTCAGCATACGACGTGGCGAACGACTGGGCCTTGTTGGCGAAAGCGGATGCGGAAAATCGACCCTGACACGCGCCATTTTGGGTCTGGAGCAGGTTCAGCGCGGGTCGATCACCCTAGACGGCGAACCCGTTTTTTCGCAAAAACATCCAAACCTGAGCGTTCGCCGCAAAATGCAGGTGGTATTTCAGGACCCCTTCGGCAGCTTCAATCCGCGTCACCGGGTCGACAGGCTGATCACTGAACCCTTTCATCTGTTATCGGATCCGCCCAAAGGGGCAGACCGGGCATGCGCGATCTCGCAATCATTGACCGCCGTCGGGCTTTCCCCCGATGATGCGACAAAATACATCCATGAATTTTCTGGTGGCCAACGCCAGCGCCTTGCGATTGCCCGCGCCGTTATCACCCGTCCCGACCTGATACTATTCGATGAAGCCGTAAGCGCTCTGGATGTCTCTGTACGGGCGCAAATCCTCGATTTACTTGCCGATCTGTGCAAAACCTATGATCTGACCTATCTGTTCATTTCGCATGATCTGTCGGTCGTGCGTAGCGTGACAGACCGCGTCTTGGTGATGAAATCGGGAAAGATCGTCGAAGAAGGTGCCACGGAAACCGTCTTTCAGACTCCAGGGCATCCTTATACACGAAAACTTTTGGCGGCCGCGCCGCTATTGCCCGATCTCGAAAGGCGCATGCGATGAAGGTCGGCATAATTCGCGTGGTCGAAGCTGAACGCGCTGACCTGGACAGTATGGCAAGGACCTATTTCTCCGAAATGTTGCCCGATGGCCCGCCCTACTATCCTGCGGCACTTGATCGCTATTGGGCAGAACCCGGTCGTCACCCGTATTTGGTCCTTGGCGACAATCGACCGATCGGGTTTGGGCTAGTCTGGAACCATGTCGACGGCACTCACGAGTTGACGGAATTCACCATCACGCCCCAATACCGTCATCAAGGTCTGGGGACCCAGGCGGCGCATTTGATCTTCAACGCTCTCGGAGGCGACTGGACGCTGGGCGTAGCGACCAGTTCGCCAGGGGGTATGGCGTTTTGGCAGCAGTGCCTGACCGATTGTGAAAACGCCTGCGAGGTAACACCCGGCCCGGCAAGAACCTCAAGACAATGCGGCAGCTTCAACTTTCGGATAGAACGTTAGTCCACACCCGGCGAAAGCTCGCTTGGCTAAGCCGTATTCTCACCTTAGCATGACTTCATCTAGCAACCGGAGGACTCACTCATGCGACTGACAGGGAAAACAGCTATCGTTACCGGGGGGGGCTCAGGCTTTGGCGCAGGTATCGTGCGGCGCTTCGTTCAGGAAGGCGCACGTGTCCTGATCGCGGATATTAACCGCGAAGGGGCGGATCAGCTTTCCAGCGAAATGGGCGATCACGCATTCTCATACCAGGTCGACGTGGGCGACGGCGCTTCCGTCCGGGCGATGTCCGCCGCAGCCATTGAGGCCTGGGGCCATATCGATATCCTGATAAACAACGCCGGTGTCTCGCACATGCCGGGTCCGCTGGAATCGATCAGCGAAGACGACTTTGACCGCGTAACCCGAGTGAACATGAAATCGGTGTACAATACGGCCCAAAGCATCGTCCCGCATATGAAACAGCGCAGTGCCGGGGTAATTCTCAACGTCGCGTCCACAGCCGGCGTATCGCCGCGCCCGAACCTCAATTGGTACAACGCGTCAAAAGGCTGGATGATCACAGCGACCAAAACCATGGCCATAGAACTGGCCCCCTACGGAATCCGTGTCAACGCAATCAACCCTGTTGCCGGCGAAACGCCCTTGCTGAAAACCTTCATGGGCCAGGATACCCCGGAAACCCGGGCCAAGTTCCTCGCCACGATTCCGCTCGGCCGTTTCAGCCAACCCGAAGACATGGGCAATGCCGCGCTGTTTCTGTGCTCTAACGAAGCAAGCATGATCACGGGCGTCGCGATGGAGGTCGACGGCGGCCGGTGCATCTGACCTGTTTCATTTTGCCAAATAAACTCCCCGCGGAGCGTCCCGCACCATCAACAGGCAGTACCTATGCAGACAGGTCCCAAAAACCTCATCACCGATGTTCCCGGCATCAGGGTCGGAAACGCTCAGAATGACGTTTTGAAATCCGGTACGACGGTTCTGGTGGGCGATGAACCCTTTACCGCATCTGTACATGTGATGGGGGGCGCGCCCGGTACCCGTGAAACCGATTTGCTTGCTCCGGATAAAATGGTGGCGGCCATTGACGCGCTGGTGCTGTCGGGCGGGTCGGCATACGGGCTTGATGCCTGTTCGGGTGTGGCCGACGGGTTGCGCAGGGCGGGACGCGGCTTTCGATTGGGCGACGCTACGATCCCGCTCGTGCCGGGTGCGATCCTGTTCGACCTCCTGAACGGTGGCGCGAAGGATTGGGTCGAAAACCCCTACCGCGGCCTGGGTCTCGCTGCTCTGGAATCCGCCGACACCGATTTTGCTTTGGGGACGGTTGGCGCAGGCACGGGAGCGCTGACCGCTATGGTCAAAGGCGGGTTGGGTTCCGCGTCGCTACGACTGCCTGACGGCACGACCGTTGGCGCGCTGGTTGCCACCAACCCCGTGGGGGCCGTCACCACACCCGGTGACAGGCACTTCTACGCTGCTCCGTTCGAACTCGGGAACGAATTTGGCGGGCTCGGTCCCGATCCATCCAGTGGGCTTGGCTTCAGCCTCGAGAGCCGCAAGCTTGCATCGATGTCGCCGCGCGAAAATACCACGATCGCTATTGTTGCAACCGATGCGACCCTAACCAAGGCACAATGTCAGCGAATGGCCGTAGCGGCACATGACGGCATAGGCCGCGCGACCGTCCCGGCGCACACGCCCCACGACGGTGATCTTGTTTTCGCTATCAGCACCGCAGCGCGAGATATCTCCGATACCACGGTCCCGCTGATCGGCCATGCCGCATCGCTGTGTCTGTCTCGGGCCATCGCCCGCGCGGTTTTTCATGCAGCGCCGGCCGAAGGCGATCTTCTGCCCTGCTGGCGCGACCTGAACGCCTGATCTGTGCGAACGCGGCATCAGCCTGTCGAGTTGATCTTGTTCAGAGTGGTACCAGCTACGGGGTCAGCGGCGGTCTGAAATTGTAACTTCAAGCGTCGCAATACCATCAACGCCGCCGGTGATCACGTCACCCCGTACAACGGCACCCACGCCGGCTGGGGTGCCTGTCATTATGATATCACCCGGTGCCAAGGTAACGGATCGCGACAGGATAGAGACATGTTCGCGCACCGCCCATATCAGGTCTGCCAGATCGGCGTCCTGTTTGATATCACCATTGACGGCCAGCCAAATTCGTCCCGATTCGATTGAAGCGACATCGCCAATCGGAACGATAGGCGCAATCGGTGCCGAATTATCGAAAGCCTTGCCCCAATCCCAGGGTCGACCCATGTTTTTGGCTTCGGTTTGAAGATCGCGGCGCGTCAGGTCGATTCCGACAGACGCACCCCAGACATGTTTCATTACATCCGCTTCATCGATATCGGCACCCCCCTTGCCGATAGCGATCACCAATTCGATTTCGTAATGCAGGTTTTCGGTCAACGGCGGATACGCGATGCTGCACGGCGTGTCCAAAGCTGCATCGGCGGGCTTGGTGAAAAAGAACGGTGCTTCGCGATCAGGATCTTTGCCCATTTCGCGGGCATGCGCCTCGTAATTGCGACCCACACAAAAGATACGGCGGACCGGAAAGCGTGCTTGCTCACCCTTGACGGCAAGACTGGCTTGTTTTGCAGGGTCAAACACATAGGAAGTGGCGGTCATCGGTGATCCTTTGTTCTGTCAGGTTATCGGCGAAGCGAACCGTGGTTCACACCCGCCATGACTGCGATTGCGCCATAGGCGTCTTCCCCCGCGATTTGCGAGCTGTCACTTGCCGGTAACTCAGACGTCGGCCAAAGCGGCAAAACGACAGCACAGAGCAGGGTCAATGGCTCGCGGCTGAAGACGGTTGCGTCGCTTTGGTATTATCCGCATCTTCGGCGGGATCAACGATCAGCTCTGCTTCTTCGATATGGTCGCTGGTCGACTTCGACGTTGTGGTCGACGGTTCGACCGGTACCACTTGGTTATCACTGGCTGACCCCACAATCAGAGGCAGCATTTGCACCCCACCGGGCATCGCGACTTCAGACATCGGCGGGGTTTTCCACGCCAATGTATCAAAGCTATGGCAGTTCTCGCAAACCGGCTTCCAGTTCGTATGGATGTGTTGACAGTTATCGCATATCCACTGTGGTCCGCGCGATACCGTCAGGGCACGCGCCAGCCAGCCCTTTATCACCGTATCCGACGCACCTTCGCCACGTTCAATTGCCGCCATAAGCGTCACTGACCGCGCTGTCGGGTCTGTTTCCACAAGGTTTCCCAGCGATCGACGGGCCTGCGGGAAATCTTCGTTTGCTATGTTCAGTTCGGCCAACAGCATTTTGGTTTCGGGATGTTCCGGGTGGAGTCTGGTCAGTGTCGTAAACCGCTTAAGCCGTTCTTTCGGGCTTTCATCAGGTTGAATTGCTGCAAAAGCGGCCGCCAGATCGGGGTGCGGTTGGACATCCCACGCTTTCTTGAGAAGTCGTGTCGCGTATTTTGGCCGTCCTTGATCAATATAGCCGTGAGCCGCCATCACAGCTGCTGGAATCAAATCAGGCGACAAACGGTTCGCCTCTATCGCGGCTTCGCGGGCCTCGATGCTGTTACCTTCTGCAATCACGTCTTTTGCTTCAGACAGCGCCAAAACTGCATCGCGGCGCTTGTGCACATCGCGGGGCATCTGCCCGTTCTTGAGCTTTGTGTTCAAAGTCTGCCGCGCGCCCGCCCAATCTTCCTTTTCGGCCTGGAGCTTCAGCAACACGTCGCCGGTTTCCTCGTGTTTCGGTTTCAGCGCGAATGCTTTTTCGGCCAACTTCAGTGCAGTGTCGGTGTCACCTTCGGCCAGCTTCTGTTTCATGATGCCACGCACCCCGACAAACCTGGTGGATTCGTTGGTAACCAATTTACGATAGGTTTCCTCGGCCTTGCGACGATCCCCGGCCATTTCAGCGGCTTGCGCGATCAGCAGGTTGGTCAGTTCGGGTTTTTCCAAATACTTGTCGGCCTTCTCTGCCTTGGAAAGTGCCAGTCGTCCCTCGCCACTTGCCAGTGCCATCAGACCCTGAGACAGGGCCTCGTAACCCTTGCGTTCACGGTTGCGGTCAAAATGGCGCGACAATGCAGTTTCGTCACCGTTCAGGAAATGCCAAACCGCCACGAGGAGCGACAGGATTTTCAATAGCAACCAGACTGCTATCACCAGGACGATCACCGCAATCACCGATTGCAGCGGCCCGAAACTAAACTCAGTCCCCATAACGGTAACCTGCAACCCGCCCGAGCTTTCCAACAGGGTCGATGCACCCCAGGTCAGCGCGGCGATCACCGCAACAAACACAACGATCTTGATAAGTGACCAAAGCATAAAGTCGTTCCTTAATTTGCCGTCAGGCGTTGTGTTAGGGACTGCACGGCATCCTGCGCATCCTGGCGAGCCTGGGCATCTTTCAGCCACTCCGACAAGGGTTCTTTTGCTGCATCGGGTAGGGCTTGCAGTTCCGACAAGGCATCACCCAGACGCCCGTCCTTGATAGCAGCCTCGGCACGCGACAGCACCGCGTCTGGGTCATTGCCTTCGCGAGGTGCCACCGATCTTGCCCCAAGCTGCTGCTTGAAGAATCCGCTGATACCGCCGCTTTCTGATGCTGGGGCCGCGGCTCGTGCCGCAGCCAAAGCCGCCCGCGCGTTATCGGTGAAACGATCCTGAAGGCTCGCAATTGTCACCACACCGCTTGCTGCCGTGTCGACCAAGGCCGGAGGAACGTCTTGGGTGCCGGCACTTTCCAGATCGGCAATCGCCGCCTCAAAGGGTTGGCCGGTCGACAGCGCCGATACAATACGAGCCACCGCAGATTGCTGGCTGGCAGTCTTCGCAGCCCGGGATGTCGCCTCTTCAATGGTGGTGGCATTGTCGATGAGCTTCTGAATTTCGTCCCGCTGCGCTTCAACAGAGGATTTGAGCGTTTCAAGCTCTGCCTCGAAACCCGACGTATCAACCTTGGGCGGGGCAGGCGCAGGAGCCTCTGGGCGGTTCGCGATCTCGTCCACACGAGCATTAAGAGCGGCAAGCGTACTCTTCAACTCTTCGACCGCCGCGCCGTCGATAGCCGCGCTATCCGTTGCCGGTGCAGCTGGTTCGGCTTGTTCCAGTGCGGTGATACGCGCATCCTGATCGGCGATTTGCTTGGTCACGGCATTGTCGACAGCGGTCGCGTTGTCATTCGCCACAACCTTTGACCGCAGGCCAAATTCTTCAAGCAGATCCAGCTCGGACGCGGCAAAGCCGATACCGCCAGCGATGATCCCGCCAAGCAGCATGGGAAAAAACACGCTTGGGCGCTTTTCAGGTGCGCGGGGTGCCGGTGCGGAAGTGGTGGTGTGCGGTGGCGACGCGGGCGTGGTCTTGGTCGTTGCATGGGCAGCGGCAGACCTTGATGACCCTGCCGACGCTTTGCTTGCCGGCGAAGGCTCGGGGTCTGACGTCGATTTAATCGTTGTCGTTTCAGGCTTTGCAGTCTTGGAGGTGTCGCTATCCGGCTTGGGTCCGTCAGCGGCTTTCGAAGTCACTGCGGCCGACTTACCTGCATCCGCGCTTTTCGGGACATCCGCCGGATTTGCATCCGACTGGTCGGAAAGTGGCTTGGCAGAGGTGGCCGCCTCGGGCGCATTCACCGTCGACGTCTCATTTGTCGCATCGGGTTGCTTTGCTGCATCTGTCGCCTTCGCGTCAGGCTTGGGCGTCACCGCTTTATGAGTGTCAACTGGACCTGTCGCGGTGTCGCGTGCCCCAGTTTCAACGGCTTGACCGGATTGCACCGCCTTGTCACCCGACGCGATAGAACTTGCCGTCGAAGGCTTATCAGCAGGGGCAGCTTTGGTAGGAGTTTGGGTCGTCGTCTTCGGCTTTGATGCTGCGGATGACGCCCGCGAAGTCGATGTTTGCCCGGGCTTATTGCCGCCCGTACCAGGAGTTTTCGCTTTCGCCACGCTTAAACCTTTCCGATTCTGGCTTTGTGCCAGCTTATCTTTCAACCTTATGCTCCATCTGGGCAGGTCTTCAAGCCAACCTGTTCCATTCAACCTGGTTTTCAAGTGCTAAACGCATCGAGGCCGCTGTGGGTTCAGCCGCGATTACCATTTGTTCAAAAAGTGAGCGATCCAGCCGACTGGCGATTTCCGCGCTTAGGGTAATACATATCACGTTCTGCGGCTTTCGGAGTTCGGTCCTGAACTGCTCGGCTGTCCTAGGCGAAAAAAGCGGGACGAAGCACCTTTGTTCGCTCTCCAACGTGCGACGCGCCACATGGGTCAATGGCAACAGCTCCTGATCGTATACCACCATAGTCGTTGTAAACAGACCGCCGTCGGTCAACCGTTGCGCGATGTTTCCCCGCTGGTGCATGCCACATAAATGGAGCAAGGGCGCTTTTCTGGGTGACGCGAGCAAGAGTGACACCAGGTCGTCGGCATCACGTGCCACCAGCGCGATGTCCCACCCCTTGGCCTTGGCAAGTTCGGCGGTGCGCGATCCGACACAATAGGCCGTACGCCCCTGCCCCATGGGCGCGTTTTCAACGCCGTGCCCGGATGAAAACACGACGCCTTCCACCCCTTCCAGGTTTATTGCGGCTGGCACGGGCTTTATCTGCATCAGCGGGCTAATCAACACCGTGAGCTTTGCCAGCGTTGTCGCGGCCAAACTGTCAGCGAACCGCCGTGACGCCTGTGCAGGACGGGTCATGATCAAGATCGGCTTTGTCATTTTGCATAAGACCCCAAGCATTGTTCCACTTGCCTCAAGGTGTTACTTGGCAAGGGTCACCCTTGCAACGGAAACGACCCATGATATTTCTTGGAATTGAAAGCAGCTGTGATGATACGGCGGCCGCTATCGTGCGCCACACCCCCGATGAGCCGGCCAGCATTTTGTCATCTGTCGTATTGGGACAGACAGATTTACATGCGGCATTCGGCGGTGTCGTACCTGAAATTGCTGCGAGGGCGCATGCGGAAAAGCTTGACCATTGTATCGAGCAGGCGCTCGCCGATGCGGCTCTGACGCTGCGAGATGTTGATGCAATTGCGGTCACGTCCGGGCCGGGGTTGATCGGCGGCGTGCTATCGGGCGTCATGTACGCCAAGGCGTTGTCTGCTGCCACCGGTAAACCGCTTTATGGCGTCAACCATCTGGCCGGTCACGCTCTGACACCTCGCCTGACAGACAGCACGCCTTACCCCTATCTAATGCTGTTGGTGTCCGGCGGGCATTGTCAGTTCTTGTTGGTCAAAGGTCCGGAACAGTTCGAACGCCTTGGCGGTACCATTGACGACGCCCCCGGAGAAGCCTTTGACAAGGTCGCACGTTTGATTGCATTGCAGCAACCTGGGGGGCCGGCCATTGAAAATGCCGCCCGTACCGGCGACCCCAAACGGTTTGCCCTACCGCGACCTTTGCTTGATCGGGCCGACTGCGACATGTCATTTTCGGGTCTGAAAACCGCTGTTTTGCGCGCGCGCGACAAGGTCATAGGCGAACAAAGTGGGCTTAGCCGTGAAGATCAGGCAGATTTGGCAGCAGGGTTCCAGGCCGCTGTCGTGGATGTGCTGGCCCAAAAAACCCGGCGGGCAATCAGAGTCTATCTGGGAAAAAATCCTGCCGTTCGCACATTGTGCGTGGCTGGGGGGGTTGCTGCGAACAAGGCGATTGGCTCCAGCTTGGAGACTGTGGCAGCTGAGTTTGATTGCGCGTTCGTAGCCCCGCCGATGGTGTTATGCACCGATAACGCGGCCATGATCGCCTTTGCCGCCGCCGAACAGAGCCAAGTGCGCGGACCAGATGATCTAACATTGTCGGCAAGGCCCCGATGGCCTTTGGATACTGATCAGCCCTCCATGTTAGGAAGCGGCAAAAAAGGGGCGAAAGCATGAGTATTGCGGTTTTGGGCGGCGGCGCTTTTGGCACTGCGCTTGCCATATCGTTGGCCGATAAAGCAGCGACGACGTTATGGGCACGTGACGCTCATGGCATGGCCAGAAGGCGTGAAAACAACGCGCGTCTACCCGGATGCCGGTTTCCCGCGGGCTTATATGTTACTGAAACACTTGCCGAGGCTGCAAACGCAAGCATTTTGTTAGTCGCCGTGCCTATGCAAAAGCTTCGCGCGTTTCTAGACGAGAATTCGGCGCTGTTGGATGGCAAGACTATCGTGGCGTGTTGCAAGGGGATCGAATTGGAAACCGGGCTTGGCCCCGTCGCCGTGATCCGCGAGGTCCTGCCGAAAGCAGTGCCGGCGATTTTGACCGGCCCAAGCTTTGCTGCCGACATCGCACGTGGGCTTCCGACCGCGTTGACAATCGCCTGTGCCGATCCCGCGATGTGCATGCAACTGCAACAGGCTCTGACGACGGCAAATTTACGGCTTTACCGAACGGGCGACACGATCGGCGCTGAATTGGGTGGCGCTCTCAAGAATGTTGTGGCCATCGCATCGGGGGCGGCGATGGGGGCTGGTTTAGGCGAAAGCGCCCGTGCCGCATTGATGACCCGTGGCTTTGCCGAAATGCAGCGGCTTGCGGCCCATTTCAACGCGGACCCCGATACCTTGTCCGGCCTTTCGGGATTTGGCGACCTGACACTGACCTGCACGTCAACGCAGTCACGTAATTACCGCTTGGGGTTCGCCCTGGGGGCCGGGCAACCATTCGACACGACAACGACTGTCGAAGGTGCAGCGACCGCACAGGCCATTGACCGTCTGGCGCAGGACCATGACCTGGATTTGCCGATTACAGCGGCCGTTGCAGGGTTGGTTGAGAATAGATTAGATGTGGCCAGCGCAATGAAAGCGCTTTTGACCCGCCCCTTAAAGGAAGAATGACATGCTCATCGCTCTGCTCGCCACAGACAAACCTGACTCCATCTCGGTACGCAAAGAGAACCGTGCCGCGCATCTGGAGTATTTGAAATCCACGGGCTGCGTTTCGCAGGCGGGGCCGTTACTAGATGATGATGGCCAAATGATCGGTTCGCTGATCATATTGGATGTCGAAGACAAATCCGCAGCGCAAGAATGGGCCAATAATGACCCCTATGCCAAGGCAGCGCTGTTTGAAAATGTGCAGTTGATGATCTGGAACAGGGTGATCGGCTGATGGCCTATTGGCTGTTCAAATCAGAGCCATCGACCTGGAGCTGGAAAGACCAGGTCGACAAGGGTGATACCGGCGAAGAGTGGGACGGCGTCCGCAATTACCAAGCGCGTAATTTCATGCGTGATATGGCGGTAGGCGACCGTGGTTTCTTTTATCATTCGCAAGGTGAACGGGCGATTGTAGGCATCGTCGAAGTAAGCGCCGCTGCGCATCAGGACAGTTCCACCGATGACCCGCGATGGGAATGTGTCGACATAAAAGCGGTCCGCCCGTTTTCGGTACCGGTTACCTTGGATGATATCAAAGCTGACGACAGGTTCGCCGACATGCCATTGGTAAAAAGCCCCCGCCTGTCTGTGCAGCCTGTGACGGATGAACAGTGGTCGGCCATCTGCGCCATGGGGCGGACCGACGCTTGAAACCGTGGTTTAGGGTCCCGGTATTACCGGAACCCTTCCCCGCCCCACGCACGCCATAAATGGCCACCTCGCGTATGCTTAACTCACTGCCTATCGCTTGATGTTGTGTCACTTATCGCCAATGATCACAACGAACTGATGTCTAAAAATCGGCACAAAATAAGAACGTCCGCTTAACCAAGCGAACGCTCGGCTCGGTTGCTGGCTTGCTTAGCCGTAAACGGATTCTTTGCCGAAATGCTTTGTAAGCATATAGTAGAGCACTGCGCGATATTTGTTACGCTCCGATTTGCCATAGGTTTCGACAGCTTTGTTGATGCCATCCATCAAGTCGGGGCTGTCGGTCATGCCCAGCTTTTTCATCAGAAAGTTTTCCTTGACCAGCTCTAGCTCGCTTTGCTGCGAACTGGCCACCGTCTGGGCATCAGCGTTATAAATTGAAGGACCACAACCGATCGTTACTTTTGTCAGTAAGTCCATATCAGGCGTCATGCCGCATTTGTTTTTCAGATCATCTGCGTATTTTTCGATCCATTCATCTCGCTTGCCCATTTAGCAGTCTCCCTCGATTGGTGTTGACCGGAACCCGGCGTGATCAAAAGCCTAGTGCGGAATGACCCACCACAAAAGCAATTTCTACGGGAACCAGGGTCAAGCGGCGAGCCGAACCTCGGGCTTGTCCGACTTATCAAATTGGGGATAGATGGCTTCATGATTAGGCTATGGGCAATAACGTTCCTTTTTGTGATTGGTCCGGTTGCCAGTCTGACAGACCCATTGCTAGATCCCGTGACTGAAGACATGTTCAGCCCGGTGGACATCGACCAAGCGCTTCTGGGACAGCTATTGTTTTATGACCCGATCCTTTCCGGCAACCGCAACATTGCCTGTGCCACCTGCCATCATCCGAATTTTTCGACGTCGGACGGTGTTTCGCTCGGGTTGGGTGAAGGCGGCATCGGACTGGGGCCAAAGCGCAGGGGTGATCCGAAAAATATGCCCTCGCAACGGGTTCCCAGAAACTCTCCGGCACTGTTCAACCTAGGTGCGCACGCATTCACCGTGCTGTTTCACGACGGCCGCATCGAAGTTTCAAGTGATATGCCTTCTGGATTTCGTACGCCGATGGACGATGACATGCTGGAGGGATTTGACTCTATTTTGTCTGCCCAGACAATGTTTCCGGTTCTCAGCCCGGATGAAATGGCAGGCCATGATGCGGAAAACGATATTGCCAAGGCGGTGCGCCAAGGGCTGATCACCGGTGAGGGCGGCGCTTGGGACCTGTTGGCGAAACGGGTGGCGGCGATTCCTGAATACACGCAGAGGTTTAAGGCGGCATATGACCATCTCGACACGGGTAACCAAATCCGTTTCACCGATATATCCAATGCGGTTGCCAGCTTCATCGCGCTAGAATGGCGTTCCGACACATCGCCCTTTGACGCTTATTTGCGTGACCCTTCTATCCCGCTCCCGCCCGATGCCGACGCGGGGATGAAGCTTTTTTACGGAAAAGCCCAGTGCAGTGCCTGCCATTCAGGACCATTCCAGACCGATCACAAATTTCATGCGATGGCCGCGCCCCAGTTAGGTCCGGGCAAAGCGGCGGCGTTTGAAAACCACGCCCGCGACACCGGCCGCATGCGTGTCACCGGCGATAGCGCCGATGCCTATGCCTTTCGTACACCTTCGCTTCGCAACGTGATGCAAACCGGTCCCTGGGGCCATGCGGGTGGCCACAATGATATGATGCGTTTTCTTGCCGACCATCTCGACCCCTCCGCCGCCCTTGAACGTTTCGCCGACCAAGGTGGCGCGCGAAACGGCGTATCGCTTCCGCCACTGGACGTCGATGATTGGCGCGAAATGGATGACGCAAATGCGCGTGCAAAGATCAGGAACGCGACAGAGGTTAAGGTGCCCATCGTACTGGATGCTGCTGAAATCGCTTTGTTAGTCTCTTTTCTTCACAGCCTTGATGACCCCACAGCATTGGCCGGGCGGATGGGAATCCCCCCGCAGGTTCCCAGCGGGCTTTCGGTCGGCGGCATTGGCGACTAATGGGGATAGCGTATGTCGATCGTGGTGTCTGCAAGGGCTTTCACGAAAGTGCCCAGCGTTCCATCAGGCCACTTTACCTGCACTGTGGCCTGTTGTGCGGCACCGATCCCGAAGTGAAGAGGTAAAAGCGTTGCACCCGCGTGGCCGCCGCCAATGGTGATCTGCTGGCTCTGTCGGATCCCTTCAGTCATGACGATCACCCGCGCGCCAATGGCAAACCGGTTCTTTTCTGGCCCTTTAAGCTGAACTTTCACCCAATGGCCCGCGTCCGACGTTACATTCCGATACAACCGCATGTCGGCGCGCCGGTTAACGACGGCTAAATCAACCAGACCGTCGCCGTCGAAATCTGCTAGTGCCGCTCCGCGTGACCGGGCTGTGTCGGCCACTCCAGCGGTAGCGCCCGCTTCGGTGAACCGCCCGTCGGCACCCTGGATCAGAAGATTGTTAGGGTCCAGCATCGCCATACTGGGCATTTGATCCACGTTGCCCTTTGCAATGAACAGATCAGCACGTGCATCATTGTCGACATCAGCGAATGCCGCGTGCCACCCTGTCGACGGGCGCCCATCCCCCTTGAGATAGGGAGAATGCGCATAGGTGCCGATGTCGTAAGGGGCGTTTTTATAGGTCCCGTCAATCTGGGCGATCTGCATCAACTGGTCCCCCATCGAGGTGAGCATCACTTCGTCACGCTGATCGCCGGTCAGGTCTCGGCTTGCTATTCCCATTCCCCACAGAGAAACCGCTGGCCAGCCATCTTCCTGTGTAAGGAAACGCCTAGCTTCGATATCCCAAAGCTGTTCAGACCCCCCAGACACATAATAGTGTCTATCGTTGGAAATCCGCAGGGATAACTGGCCTCGTGCATCCTGGGCGGCAAGCATCGAGAGCGCACAAAAACCGGGGGTTAAAACCTGAGCCGTGTAATAAGGCGCTTCGTCGGTGGCGGGAATAAGCAGTGTGTTGCTATCACAGGTTCCAAATGGGCCTAGGGGGTCGGCTCGGTCAACATAGTGACCTACCGCCATCGTTGGGAACGCCATGTCGTCGTTCCACCAAGCAGTAAAAGACGTCGTCCACTGGTCGGACTGCGGGATGCCCCAACGTTGGGTCATATCCTCGAAACTGCAATCGGCACCGCCCCGCAGCACCTTGTCGGGTCCGACGCGCATCACATAAAGATCAAGCACGCCATCCGCATCTATATCCAACGGGTACGCCCCGGTTACATGCGTGATCTCTGTAGGTAATTTGGCCGGTTCAAACGCTATATCATCTTTGTCAGAGACGTTTTTCAGCAATAGCAGCGGCGCGCTGCCTCCAGCCGCCACCATATCGGGCCGCCCGTCACCAGAACAGTCAAATGCCGAAAGACCGCCCCCGACGAAATGCTCCCACCCACCTGTGTATTGATGCTTGGGCAGGGCGCGCGACACGTCTTGAAACAACGGTTGCGCCAAAGTGGGTTGCGCCAGTGCGACAAGGGCAAGTGCCAGTATCCGGATCAAGTGGCACCATCTCCGAGCAGCGTATCGGTTAATTCAGACAGAGCAAGCGCCGCCGCCCCCTTGGCCCAGACAGACCCGCTCCAGGCGTGGATATCAACGGGTGTCGGGGTGCGGCCCGCAGGCAGGATCATGCTGTTCATTTCGGCCAGCATGTCGTCCGCGGTCATATAGGCATAGCGCATGCGTTCCCCGCTTAGAATGATACGTTCAGGGTCGAACAGCTGCACAATATTTGCCAAGCCGACGCTTAGGAACCGCCCCGCCCGGCTAAAAATCGCCAACGCCGCTTCATTCCCTGCGTTTGCCTCCTGGTAAAGTGTTTCGATCATCGTCACGGCAGAACTGTCTATTCGCGGATCGCGATCCAGCGCGGTCCCCGCTTCGCGGATCAGCGCATAATCGGCGACATAAGCTTCCAAACAGCCGCGCTGGCCGCAACGACACAAAGCTCCGTCAAGCTGCACCTTGGTGTGCCCCAGCTCCATCCCCGGGCCCAATGCGCCGCGAAACAGCCGGTTATTCAGGACCAACCCCATACCGACGCCGCGTTCAATCGTTACCACTGCGAAGTTTGAGATACCGCGCCCCGCCCCAAACCATAATTCAGCCAGCGTCAAAAGGTTGGTATCGTTGTCCAGCGATACCGGCAGACCCAGCATAGCGGCCAGCTGATCGCGCAGGGGGGTGTCGGTTTCAGTCATGACCGGAGACCACCTGACGACGCCCGTGCACGCATCGACCAAACCCGGCAAGCCGATCCCTACGGCGCTGATATCGTCTGGCGCGCGCCCCGCCTTTTGCAACAGCTTCCCCATCAGGGTGTTTACGTCGGCCAATATTTCTTCGTTGGACTGGCGCAACGCGCCGCTGGTCTGGTGCGCGCCGGCCACGATGTTTCCCGCAAGGTCAAGCAGGACTGCGGTATGGCGCTCGTCAGACAGCTTCATCCCGACCACAAATCGGCTAAGCGGTGCAACCCGAAGCGCAATGGGAGGACGACCCCTGCTTGGACCGCGTTGACTGTCTTCCACCTCTTGCAACAAACCTCGCGCGATCAAGTCCGAGGTGATGGTGGTGACCGACCCGGGGCTGATGTTCAGTGCGCGCGCGACATCCATTCTTGGCATCTGACCATTTGCGCGTACCTGTTCGAATACCTGTTGCCGCAACGGGCGCGCGTCTTCCTGCGGCAAAGCCATCAACGGCCCACACCCCGGCAAGGCTTCCCGTGGTTCTCTTATCGCCGAAGGATGAATTAGTTCGCCAGCCAAATTTTATCCCCTGATTCCTTCGCAGATTTGACAACGACGACCAACCAACCGCCCTTCTCTTTACAGAATTAGGGGGGTTTTAGCTTCTCGTGTCAAATTCTTTGTACAGATTCTGAAAATTTATTTTGACAACTGAATTAAATTGCGCAACCTCAGGGTACGAGATCACCGATATCGTTAACGGTGTCGGAAACATTTCATCTGGGAGGAAAGAAATGCGTAAACTCTTTATGGCTACGGCGGTTGCAACGGCGGGGTTCACCCATGCCGCGCTGGCACAAGATATCACCGTTGGCGTGAGCTGGTCCAACTTTCAAGAAGAGCGGTGGAAAACCGACGAAGCGGCAATAAAGTCTGCGCTGGAAGCAGCAGGAGCGACATATGTCAGCGCCGATGCGCAATCATCATCCGCCAAACAACTGTCCGACGTGGAAAGCCTGATCGCACAGGGCGTTGATGCGTTGATCATCCTTGCCCAAGACAGCCAAGCCATTGGGCCGGCAATTACCGCCGCAGCGGACGAAGGCATTCCCGTAGTCGGTTATGATCGCCTGATCGAAGACCCGCGCGCGTTCTATCTGACATTCGACAACGTCGAGGTCGGCCGTATGCAGGCCCGCGCCGTGCTCGAAGCGATGCCAAAGGGTAATTATGTAATGATCAAGGGTTCCCCCACCGATCCAAACGCTGATTTCCTGCGCGGCGGTCAGCAAGAAGTGCTGCAATCTGCCATCGACGCGGGCGACATCACCATCGTGGCTGAAGCCTATACCGACGGCTGGTTGCCAGCAAACGCGCAGCGCAACATGGAGCAGATCCTGACGGCGCAAGACAACAAGGTTGATGCCGTTGTCGCGTCGAACGACGGTACAGCCGGCGGTGCGGTAGCAGCGCTGACAGCGCAAGGCATGGAAGGCACACCCGTATCGGGTCAAGACGGCGATCACGCCGCGCTCAATCGTGTTGCCAAGGGCACGCAGACTGTCAGCGTCTGGAAAGACGCCCGCGATCTAGGCAAGAACGCCGCTGAAATAGCTGTTGCCCTTGCTGGCGGAACCGAGATGTCCGCAATTGACGGTGCGACCGAATGGACATCGCCCGGCGGCACGAAGCTGTGGGCCAAATTCCTGGCCCCTGTGCCGGTCACTAAGGACAACCTCAACACGGTCGTTGATGCTGGCTGGATCTCCAAAGAGGCTTTGTGCCAGGGCGTTTCGGGTGTAGACGTCTGTAATTAAATCAACATCGCGCACCCTTGCATGCGCCCGGGGTGCGCGCTCTGCCCTCCGTTGGTCGATGCCCAAGACACGCTCGGTCAATGAAAGACACTGCGACCTCAGTTGGAAGCCACTCACATGACAGATACCACAACCGAAACCGGGGCAGCGGTGCGTCCGTCACCGACGGCACCCAAACGCTCTTTTCTCAGCCAGTTAGAGATTGATACCCGTCTTTTAGGAATGATCGGGGCATTTATTCTCGTTTGCCTTGTGTTCAACGTGCTGACCGACGGGCGGTTTCTGACGCCGCGCAACATCTTCAACCTGACGATCCAGACGGTCAGCGTCGCCATTATGGCGACCGGGATGGTTTTTGTGATCGTCACACGGCATATCGACCTGTCCGTCGGCGCGATGCTGGCGACATGCTCTGCGGCGATGGCGATGACGCAAACCGATATCCTCCCGCGGATGATGGGTCTTGGATTGGGGCATCCCCTGACACCATGGATCGCAATAGCGGTCGGTCTGGTGGTTGGCATTTCTATCGGCGCTTTCCAGGGTTGGCTGATCGGCTTTCTGACGATCCCTGCCTTTATTGTAACCTTGGGCGGGCTGCTGGTCTGGCGCAACGTGGCGTGGTACATGACCGATGGGCAGACCATCGGACCCTTGGACGAAACCTTTCGTAAATTCGGCGGCATCAACGGGACGTTGGGCGAAACCTGGTCATGGGTTGTCGGCGTAATTGCAGTGATAGCGGCGCTCTGGGCGCTGTGGTCGGCGCGGCGCAACAAAGTCAACCATGGTTTTCCGATCAAACCGGTCTGGGCCGAAGTGTTGGTTGGCCTGATTATCGCCGGCGGGATTCTGGGCTTCGTTGCGATCCTGAACGCCTACGAGGTGCCCACTGCGCGCCTGCTGCGTGAATTCAAAGCCCGAGGCGACGTTATGCCAGAGGGATATTCCGCATCTTATGGCATTCCCTATTCCGTGCTGCTGCTGATCGCGATTGCGATCGGCATGACAGTGATGGCACGTCGGACACGGCTGGGAAGGTATATTTTCGCCACCGGCGGTAACCCTGACGCGGCAGAATTGTCGGGTATCAACACACGGCTGTTGACGGTCAAGGTGTTTGCGTTGATGGGCGGATTGATCGCACTGTCCGCCGTCGTCGCTTCGGCCCGTCTGACGAACCACTCCAATGACATCGGCACGTTGGACGAACTGCGCGTCATTGCCGCTGCGGTGATTGGCGGCACAGCGCTTGCAGGCGGAATAGGTACGATTCACGGCGCAATATTGGGCGCATTGATCATGCAGTCCTTGCAATCGGGCATGGCCATGGTGGGCGTCGATGCACCGCTGCAAAACATCGTGGTGGGCGCGGTTCTTGTCTTGGCCGTCTGGATCGATATCGTCTATCGCCGCCGTTTGGGAGGGAAATGATGACACCACTAGTAGAGCTCAAGAACATCTCATTATCTTTCGGGGGGGTGCGCGCAGTCGATAACGTATCGCTGGACCTGTATCCGGGCGAGGTCGTCGGCCTGTTGGGCCATAACGGTGCGGGAAAATCCACGCTGATCAAGATCCTGGCCGGTGCCTATCAAATGGACGAGGGCGAAATCTGGATCGAGGGGAAAAAGGCCACCATTCATTCGCCCCGCGACGCCCGCCGTTACAACATCGAAACCATTTACCAGACGCTGGCGCTGGCAGATAACCTTGATGCGCCCAGCAATCTGTTTCTGGGCCGCGAGTTGACCAATCGGTTCGGTCTGGTCGACGATGCGCAGATGGAGGCGGAGACCCGCAAGATCATGGCGCGGCTCAACCCCAATTTCAAGAAGATAAGCGAGCCTGTTTCGGCGCTTTCCGGCGGTCAGCGTCAATCGGTTGCGATTGCCCGCGCGGTGTACTTCAACGCCAAGATCCTGATCATGGACGAACCGACCGCCGCCTTGGGTGTACATGAAAGCAAGATGGTCGCCGACCTGATCAAAGAGCTGAAGGCCCAAGGGCTGGGCATCTTTCTGATCAGCCACGACACCCGCGAGATGCTAGAGCTGTGCGACCGTGTGTCGGTAATGAAAAACGGCGCGCTGATCGGCACCGAAAAGGTCGGCGACGTGACCGAGGATGACATCCTGAGCATGATCATCATGGGCAAGGCGCGCGACGCCGCATAGGCGCTGACAAAGGGGAAAACCATGTTTCTGGGGCTTGATCTGGGCACCTCTGGGCTGAAGGCCCTGCTGGTGGACGACGCCGAAAACATCATCGCGGAAAGCGTGGCACCCTTGCAGGTGTCGCGCCCCCACGATGGCTGGGTCGAACAGGACCCACGCGATTGGTTCACCGCCTGCGCCGATGCGATTGCGGGGCTGGAGGTCGATCTATCCGCCGTGCAGGGTATCGGGCTTAGCGGGCATATGCATGGCGCGACCCTGCTGGATGCTTCAGGCACGCCGCTGCGCGCCTGTATGCTGTGGAACGACACCCGCGCCGCAGCACAGGCCGCCGCGATGGATGCTGACCCCATCTGGCGCGCGGTCACGGGCAACATCGTGTTCCCCGGTTTCACCGCGCCCAAACTCGCATGGGTGCGCGACCATGAACCCGATATTTTCGCGCGGATCGACAAGGTGTTGCTGCCCAAGGATGCGCTGCGCTTCTGGCTGACCGGCGACGCGGTGTCAGAGATGTCGGATGCCGCAGGCACAAGCTGGCTGGATACCGGCGCGCGCGACTGGTCCGACGCCTTGCTGGACCGGTCTGGCCTCACGCGGGCGCAGATGCCATCGTTGGTCGAAGGATCGCAGGTGTCAGGGCACCTAAGCGGCTCTATCGCCGCGCAACTGGGCCTGCCCGCAGGCATCCCCGTTGCGGGGGGCGGCGGTGATAATGCTGCCTCGGCCATCGGGATGGGTGTGGTGAAACCGGGTCAGGCGTTCGTCTCGCTCGGGACGTCCGGCGTGCTGTTTGCCGCGACGCCGGGCTATGCCGCGGCACCTGAAAGCGCGCTGCACAGCTTTTGCCACGCGCTGCCGGATCTGTGGCACCAGATGGGGGTGATCCTCTCGGCCACGGATTCGCTTAATTGGCTGGCCAGTGTTTTGAACGAGGACGCGCGGACGCTCACATCTGATCTGGACGCGCTACAGGCCCCCGGTCGCACGATCTTTATGCCCTATCTGGGGGGCGAGCGGACGCCCCATAACGACGCCAATATCCGGGGCGGTTTCCTGCATCTGGCCCATAACACCGACCGCGCCGCCCTGACCCGTGCAGTACTTGAAGGGGTGACCCACGCCCTGCGCGACAGCTTTGACGCGATGACGCAGACCGGTACAAAGATCGATAGCCTGATCGCTGTCGGGGGCGGATCAAAATCCGATTACTGGCTAAAGGCAATTGCAACATCGCTGAACACGCCGATCCATCTTCCCGCTGCCGGTGACTTTGGCGGCGCTCTTGGTGCTGCAAGGCTAGGCCGCATGGCCGCCACCGGAGAAGGGGCCGAATTGGCCGTTCCTCCGCCTATTTCACGCACAATAGAGCCTGATGCGAACTTGGTGGATACTTTTGCCGAGGCACACGGGCGATACGCCGACGCATACCGCGCGGTAAAATTCCTGCGCTAAACGAACAAGGATAATTCCATGACCAGCTTTTTCGACGGCATCCCCGCAATCGCCTACGACCCGCAGGCGGATCACGATTTTGCCTATCGCAGCTATAACCCCGACGAAGTAATCTTGGGTAAACGGATGGCCGACCATTTACGTTTTGCCGTGGCGTATTGGCACAGCTTCGCGTGGGAAGGGGGCGATCCATTTGGCGGAAGAACCTTTGATCGTCCATGGTTCGGTGACACGATGGAACACGCCAAAACCAAGGCGGATACCGCATTTGATATGTTCAAGATCCTCGGTCAGCCGTATTTCTGTTTTCACGACGCCGATGTCCGCCCCGAGGGCGATACCTTTGCCGAAAGCACCGCGCGGTTGCACGAGATCACCGATTACCTCGGCGAAAAGATGGAGCAGACGGGCACCAAACTGCTTTGGGGCACCGCAAACCTGTTTTCGCATCGCCGCTATATGTCTGGCGCCGCCACCAACCCCGATCCCGATATCTTTGCCTATGCCGCCGCGACGGTGAAGGAATGTATCGACGTGACACACAAGCTAAGCGGTGAGAACTATGTGCTGTGGGGCGGGCGCGAAGGCTATGAAACGCTGTTGAATACCGACATGAAGCGCGAACGCGAACAGGCGGGGCGTTTCCTGCAAATGTCCGTCGAATATGCCCACAAGATCGGCTTTACCGGTTCGATCCTGATAGAGCCTAAACCGCAGGAACCGACCAAACACCAGTATGATTACGACGTGGCCACCGTCTATGGTTTTCTCAAAGACTACGGGCTTGAGAACGAGGTGAAGGTGAACATTGAACAGGGCCATGCGATATTGGCGGGGCATTCGTTTGAACACGAGTTGGCCATGGCCGCAGCGCTTGGCATCTTTGGCTCTATCGACATGAACCGCAACGATTACCAATCCGGCTGGGACACCGACCAGTTCCCTAATTCCGTCCCCGAAGTCGCGCTGGCCTATTACGAGGTGCTGAAAGCAGGCGGGTTTACCACCGGCGGTACCAACTTTGACGCCAAGCTGCGCCGCCAATCACTGGAGCCGCAGGATCTGATCCTCGCCCATGTCGGTGCCATGGATGTCTGCGCCAAGGGGCTGAGAGCCGCCGCCACGATGCTCGAAGACGGCAAATTGGAGGCGGCTCTTGACGCGCGTTATGCCGGGTGGCGCTCTGCCCGGGGTCAGGATTTACTTCAAAGCAACCTCGAAACGATCAATGCGCAGGTAAGGTCGCAGAATCTGAACCCGCAGCCAGTTTCAGGTCGTCAGGAAACGCTGGAGAATTTGGTGAACCGATATCTATAAATTGCAACATTCATCGCGTAGGTAGGGCGAAAAGAGGCGTTTTATGTACAATCGCTATGCCATCTATTTCACCCCACCCCCCGGCACCTTTTCCCGCTTGGGTGCCGCGTGGTTGGGATGGGATATCAAAACCGGCTTTACCGTTGTTCAGCCCGATTATTCTGGCGTGAATGTTGAAAAGATCACTCGGCGACCCAGGAAATACGGCTTGCACGGGACGATTAAAGCACCCTTCAGGCTGGCGGATGGCCAGACGGAAAACGGATTAGCAGACGCGTTGGAAACGTTTTGCAAAGACCGCCGACCCGTTGATCTGGACGGGCTTGCGTTGTCCCGGCTCGGTCGGTTTCTGGCACTTACCCCGCAGGGCGACACACGGGCGTTGCGAAATCTGGCCGACGACACGGTCAAAAGGTTTGAAGAATTTCGCGCGCCCTTGAGCGATGAAGAATTTGCGCGAAAGAATTCCCCGGCGTTGACAGAACAGCAGCGCATCTACTTGAGATACTTTGGCTACCCTCACGTGAAAGAGTATTTCCGGTTCCACATCACACTGACCGGGCCGTTGGCACCAGAGCAGAGCTGTTCAATATCGTCTCTGTTGCGGGATTATCTTGAACCAGCCAGTTTGTCCCCTTTCATTCTGGGCAGCCTGAGCTTGTGTGGCGAAGCCAGCGATGGTTATTTTCACGAGATCTCTCGATTTGCTTTAGGAAAAGCTTCGAATTGTCTCTAGCGCACCGGACAGCGCCTTGCCGTCCGGGTCTTGCAGGGCTGCCGCATGTAACCGTGCAACCCATTCAGCAGCGTCCTTGCGATCTTTCACCAAATCCGCACCCTGCATCACGTTCGCGAATTTTGATTGCCCGCGGCCGTGCGTATCTGAATATCCCTTTATCAGCCGCCGGCACCGTAGCAATTCGACACTAAGCATATAGTTGGAAGCCAATGGTGCCAAGCTTTGGTGCATCCAAGCATCCAAATGTGCAACTTCGATAGCGTGCCGGCGGGTTTTCAAGCGATAAGATCTTAAACCACCAAGCCAATAGAGCAGCAAAAACGCGGGTATGCTATCGATGCGCAGACGACGCCCCTTGCCAAACCAACGGTTCAACCAAGCCATGGCGCGTGGGCTGTTCTCAACTCTTGCTCCCAACCCTCGTGGCAACAGGCCCGAAATTTCTTCGGCCCGCGGGTGGAAATATTCGGTCAACTGCATTCCCTGATCAGACCGGACACTCATTTCGGCTCGTATACGATCAAAGCGGGGACCACGGGTTTTGATATCCGCCACACGGATGATATCGTCATAGGCCATGGCATTTGCAATGTATTTTGCCGCCGTAACCGCAAGCAGCCAGTGATCAGAGGCCCTGTCTAGAGCGACGATCGGTTCCAGCCGGTCAAGGTAGAGACTGCCGTAGGCACAATCTTGAAAATCGACCGCTTTTTCAAGACCTGCCAAGGCCATCTGATGAACCGGCTCAGGAAGGGCATCAATACGGTTACGCAACACCTCCCACTGCAGCGTAGGATTGGCTTGGCCTACGGATGCAAGCGTCGACGACCGGGCGGCGGTATCGTTGTCATTCAGCCCCAAGGTCGCATCAAACCCTGCTGAAAATGCCTGTAAGCTTGGGCCGACACCTTTGCCGCTTTCGCGAATGGTATTTTCAAAGGCCGCTCGAGAAAAAGGTAATGTGCCCGATGCAGCCAGCGCTCCAAATAGGCTGGCCGATATATTCGAACCGTGTGCTACGGCCAGCCGCTCCATATCGGCAAGTATTAGTGTCTGCGCAGCAATTTCCGCCGCGGCATGGACCTCTTTGGCATTCGCGATGCCGTCGCCAGGGGCTGATTTTTCCGATACCGCCAGCGCACGATGAGTCGATCCTATCAGCGTTGTTTTGTCGGGCGTTACAAACCCCCTCATGATGGCGCGTCCCATCTCCATCATCTCGGCGGCGATCAAGATATCTACGTCGCCAGCGGATGGTGCCAAGGCAAAGACCGGAGGTCGTTCGCTGGCCGGAGCCATTTCCACGTAATAAATCGTCGCGCCTGTTCGTTGTGCGACGCCTGCGACGCTTGTCGCTTGAACGCTATATCCCTGTGCCCGTGCCAGCTTTTCGATCCAGCCGGTCAATACTCCGCCGCCCTGCCCGCCAACGGCCATTATCGCCAGTTTTGTTATACCTGGCGTTTGCGCCCTGACAGGCCCCCCCGAAAGGTCACCGGTCATGAGAATGCCAGCCGCTTTGCGCTGCGGCGTTTTTGTAACCAGGCAATCACCTTGTTGCGCTGCCGGGTGCGCCATGCCTCGTGACGCTTGGGGTTGTGCACCACATCTACCTGATAGAAAGAAGGGCAAAGAATTGCCGTATCTGCGACCTCACCGCAGTTGCCACAACCAACGCAAGTCTGATCAATATGCGCAACAGGGTCATCGCGTAGCGGGTCATCAAGCTTTTTCAGCGACAAGGACGGGCACCCTGACAGACGGATACAAGCATGATCACCCGTGCATATGTCCGGGTCGACGCCAAAGCGCGGAACGCTGGTACGCTGACCTTCATGTATGGCAAGGTCGCGTTGCGGTTTTTCACGGCGCTGCTTGTTGAGCATACATTCCGATGATGCGATTATCACCTTTGGGCCCTTGTAATCGGTGGTCAGGGCGTCGCGCAGAACATCTCGCATCCGGCCCACATCATATGTGCGGTCGATCTGCCTGATCCATTCAACGCCTATCCCGCCTAAGGCCTTTGATATGGGGTTATTCGTCGATTTAGTGTCGTTGTGCGCACGGCTAGACAGTACATCCTGGCCGCCGGTCGCAGCAGAATAATAATTGTCGACAATCACGACAACGTTGTCGGATTTGTTGAATACCATGTTCCCGATAGATGAGCTCAGGCCGTTGTGCCAAAATCCTCCGTCACCCAAGATAGAGATCGCCCGGCGTTCCCCCCCACCGTCAAAAGCTGCGTTGGATGCTGGGCCCAGACCGTATCCCATAGTTGCACCACCAATTTCGAACGGCGGAAGCGAAGCGAACAGGTGACAGCCGATATCTCCGCTGATCTGGTGTTTGCCAAGCTCTTGCTCGGTCAGCTTCATCGCTGCAAAAATCGGTCGTTCGGGACAGCCTGTGCAAAACCCTGGCGGGCGGATTGGAACAGTCTTTGTAAGATCCGGGATTTCCGGCGCGACCGTGTTAGGCGCGCGCACCTGGCCGGGCAACAGGTTCGGTGCAACGGTTTTGAGGAATGCTGTGATACCGTCAAGCATTACCTGACCGGTGTATTCCCCCGCCATTGGAAAAACATCCTTACCGTGCAAGGCCACGGAACTACGGGACTTGTACAGCATGCTGCCCAGCTGTTGTTCGATAAAGTCTGGCTGGCCTTCCTCGACAACCAAAACATGACCCTTGCCTACGCAAAACTGGTCGAATTCTTCTCTGATCAAGGGATATGTGACGTTCAGCACATAAATCGGTATCTTGCTATCGCCATAGATATCGGCCAATCCCAGACGGTGCAGCGCACGCACCACGCCGTTGTACATGCCGCCCTGCACAACAATGCCCAACGGCGCGTGGCGAGGGCCGAATACTTCATTCAGCCCATTTTTCACAATAAAGGTCTCGGCGGCGGGCCAGCGATTTGCGATCTTGTCCTGTTCGTGAAGATAGCTCATCGGGGGGAGAACCACGCGCGAAAAGTCACTGCGCGGGTCGCGAAGCGCGTCTTTTACCGTAAGCGGCGGCACCACGTTATCGCGGGTCTCAAAACTGCCGGTGACGTGACAAGACCTGATCCGTACCATCAGCATCACCGGCGTATTGCTCGCTTCAGACAGCTCGAACCCGTCCTTGACGGCCTTGGTGATGCTGGGCAGATTGGGGCGCGGATCCAGCAGCCAGAACTGAGACTTCATCGCGAAGGCGTGAGATCTCTCTTGCATGATGGACGATCCTTCACCGTAGTCTTCGCCCACGATCACCAACGCGCCGCCGGTCACCCCCGACGAACTGAGGTTGGCCAGCGCGTCAGCCGCCACGTTGACCCCTACCGGGCCTTTGAACGTTACCGCACCTCGGATCGGGTAATGCACCGATGCCGCCAACATTGCGGCAGCGGCGGCTTCGCTCGCGTTTGCCTCGAACCTCACGCCCAGTTCATCAAGAACATCCTGCGCGTCTGCAAGTACGTCCATCAAATGGCTGATCGGTGCCCCCTGATACCCGCCGACATAGCCCACGCCATTTTCCAACAGGGCCTTGGTAATGGCCAAAATACCTTCGCCGGTAAAGGTTTCCCCGTGACCCAGACGCAGATATTCGACTTCATTGCTAAAGGATCTTTCCGCCACTGAATTCCCCCTTTAAAAATCATGCTTGCGAATGTTCTTCAGCATTTTCTGCAAGGTACCAACAAAGGCACTTTTCTCTGTTTCTGTGACACCGCGGAACATTGCCTCGTAGGCGTTGGACATGTGTGGCCAAAGCTGATCAAAGGTCTTGCGGCCAGCGTCAGTCATAAATATCCGCGTGGCTCTGCTGTCGTTGGGGTCAGGCAGTCGCGCGACCAATCCGTCTTGCACTAATGCATCCAACCCTCTGCTTAGGGTCGATTGTTGTACGACCGCGTAAACCGCCAGTTCGCGGATCAAAATACCATCCAACACGGACAACACTGCAAGCGATCGCATTTGCGTTGTGGTCAAACCCAGCTTTGCCATCTCTTCCCGCAGGGCGGCGTTATAGCGCCCCATTAACCGGTTCATCAAATAGGGCGCAAAGTTTTCCAACCCCATTTCAGCCAGTTTTCGAGCCTTATCTGAAGGTATGTCCTGTAGAATCACACGCTGGTTCCTTATGCAGCTTCAGCACCAGATTGCCGAAATTGGGGCGCTGTTTTTCAGTCTTTGGGAACAAGGGCAAGTGCACGGATCGGGCTGCCGGTCCCATGCTTTATTTTCAACGGGGCGGCGATCAGGATCGCCCCCTTTGCCGGCAATTGATCAAGATTTGCAAGGCTGGCCAACCCAAAGCAATTATCGCGATGCAATAGATTGTGCGCGGGATACGGGGGCTCCATTCCGCCGGCTTGTCCGGCATCGGTACCTATACATTGCGTTCCCCACCCCACGATCCCTTTTGACAAAAGATACTCGATACAGTCAGGCGTCGGGCCGGGACTATGAGGGCCAGAATCATCGGCATTCAGAAACCTGGCCTCGTCAGTCGCACGTTTGTCCCAATCGGTGCGCATAACCACCCATTCACCCGGACCGATCTCGCCATATTCTGACTCCCATGCTTTTACGCTGTCGGCGGTTAACAGAAAGTCTTCGTTTTTAGCTGTCTCTTCCGAGCAATCAATTACGTTTACCGGGGCGACAAGCCGCTGGACATCAAGGGTATCGGTAAACCCGTCATCGTAATCCTTGCCGGTGATCCAGTGATGAGGAGCGTCGAAATGGGTACCGGAATGTTCGCCCAGCTTCAGCCAGTTCCACGCAAAGAACGGGCCGTCCTCATCGTATTCACTGATCTTGTGAATTTCGACTTTAGGGGTATTTTTGGCGAAATCCTCGGGCAGCCTGAGAATCGGCGTATCCGGTCCCAAAACACCCGTGCAATCTACCACTTTCACGTCACCTGATGCCAACATCATAGCAAGGTTCGTCAGACTATTTTCGCTGTTCATCGTCGTCACTCCCTATCCTGTACCGTCTAACGTGTATTGGGTAAGATGCTAGGTAGCGTTATATGCGTTTGCAACTAAAATTACATTTGCCCTAACATAAGACACTATTCCAAGGTAGCGATGATGGACCACGCATACTTTCTTTATCATTCGATTGGGCAATACCCTGGCAAAGCTATCCAGATGGCAAATGCCATGTCTGAATTTGCCGATATTTGGGCCGCAGCGGATGATGGTCAGTGGCCGAAGGTGCTCACCAAAAGGGAAGAGTTCCTGTCGCGATGGCGCACCTTGATTCACGCACCGGATGGCAGCCTGACCAGTGCAGAAAATGTAACTACGGCACTTTTTTCGGTGATCGGTGGCCTGCCCCCCGGTTACCTGCGTGGCAAGAGACTGCTGATCGCGGCAGATTGCTTTCCGTCTCTGCATTTCCTGCTGAGTGGTCTCGCCGATCGGATGGGTTTTGTGCTGGATACTGTTCCGATGCGGGACGGGCAGTTCTGGGTGCAGGACGATGACATGCTCGATGCGTGGGGGCCAGATGTCGGCCTGGCGTTGTTAACCTTCGTAACCTCTACAAGCTCGCATCAGTGCGATCTCTCGCGGTTGTTGCAGCATGGAAAGACCATGGGGTCTCTGGTAGGTCTTGATTTGACCCAAGGCATCGGGATCATCCCATTCTCTCTAGTCGATCATCCAGTGGATTTTGCAGTTTCCTCCAGCCTCAAATGGCTGTGCGGCACGCCCGGGGCCGGTATAATTCAAATGCACACTAACCTGATCGAACAGGTCACCCCAGAGCTGCGCGGATGGTTTTCACAGGAAAATCCGTTTTCATGGGACCTCGATGCATTTAAATACGCCCCGGATGCGCGGCGGTTCGACAACGGAACACCTTCAGTTCTAGCTTGTTTAGGGTCTGTCCCTGCGTTGAAATGGCATGCCACGCAGGAAGGCCTGTTGGCACATAACCGGTCACTTACCGATCAGATCATCGTGGCGGCGGACCACGCTGGGCTTACCGTCGCAACCCCGCGCCTGCACGACCGGCGCGGCGGATCGGTTATGATTCAATTGCCTGAAACGACAGATAGTCAAACGCTGGTGCAACAATTGCGCGAACAGTCTATTTACGTTGACGCGCGCGGGCAGATCCTGCGTCTGTCACCAGGGGCGATTACCACCGAACACCACGTAGATAAATTGTTCGATCAGCTTATCTCCCTTGTTTAGAGGCTGTTGAAAAAGCGCTGCATACGATCCATTGCATCGGCCAGCACCTCTAGTTCAGCGCAGCCGAAACAAACACGTAGATGCCCCTCGCCGGCGGTGCCATAGAAACTGCCTGCTTCCACAACCACGCCGGTGTCGCGCAATAAACGGTCCGCACATTCCTGGGCGTGCAACCCGGTTGCCGTGATATCGGGAAACGCATAGATCGCACCCTGGACATCGGCACACGTCACGCCGGGCATTTGATTTAGTCGCCCGACCACATAATCACGTCGCTCGCGGTCCCGCGCTACCAGAGTCGCCAACACGGAACTATCGCCAGTTACCGCCGCCAGCGCTCCGTATTGGATAAACGTGTTCACATGGGTGGCGTCATTGGTGGTAATTTTCATCAGCGGGGGCATCAATACTTCGGCCGCGGCAACGTATCCCAGTCGCCAGCCGTCCATCGCATACGCTTTGGTAAATGCGAAAAGCGTGATCGTCCGCTCTTTCATGCCGGGCAATGAGGCGATCGAAATATGAGGCGTGTCATAGGTGATTTCTTCATAAACCTCGTCCGAAATCACCAGCAGATCATATTCCCGGGCCAAATCAGCGATAATCTGCAATTCGTCAAGACTGTACACCCGACCGGTAGGGTTACAGGGATTGACCAACACAATCACCCGGGTGGCTGAAGTGATAACAGGCTCTATCAAGGCGCGATTGATCGAAAATCCGTTTGTGGCATCCAATGGCGCAATGGTGGCTTTGGCCCCGGCCAGTTCGGCTTTGCCAATATGCTGCGGATAATAGGGGGCAAGCAGCAATGCCTCATCACCCGCGTCAAGAAAACCCATGAAGGCTGCAAACGACCCTTGGGTCAAACCGTTGGTGATCAGAATCTCATCAGCGGTGACATCGATCGCGTTCTGACGCTTCAGCTTGTGGGACAACGCCTGACGCAGTTCGGAGAGCCCTTGCAGGTCTGAATAGTGAACGTGGCCGTTTTGCAGAGCTGCAATCGTTGCGTCCTTTATATGCTGGGGGGTGTCGTCGGCAGGCATGCCGAGTTCCAGATGGATCAGGTCACCCGGCATGCCGACAGCTTTGGCGAACATGCCAAAGTTTTTAGGACTGGTGTCGGTAATTCGTCGGGCAGGGCGAATGGCCATTCCGCTTTCCTTGCAACTTAACACCTACGTTTGCATTAATTTTGATACCGCAGGTCAGCCAGAACACCAAACCGAAACGGACCGCTCTGTCGGCGATATTTATCCGGAGCTCGACGGTCAGAGGCCGGCGGACCCTGCGCTGGTTTTACACTGTTACGCCCGTACAGAGACACAAAACCCGCCCAAACTTATGTCCAGGCGGCTTTCATGGTAACTTTATGACTTGCTCAATAGCGGTAGTGTTCAGGCTTGAACGGTCCTTCGGGCGTTACCCCGATATAGGCGGCTTGTTCACTGCTAAGTTGCGTGAGCTTCACGCCGATACGATCAAGGTGCAGTCGGGCCACCTTTTCGTCCAGGTGCTTGGGCAGGATGTATACCTTGTTCTCGTACGCGCCGGTATTTTCCCACAGTTCGATCTGCGCCAACACCTGGTTGGTGAATGACGCGGACATCACAAACGACGGGTGGCCGGTGGCATTACCAAGGTTCAACAAACGACCTTCGGAGAGCAGGATCAGACGATTGCCGTTCGGCATCTCGATCATATCGACCTGTTCCTTGATGTTGGTCCATTTATGGTTCTTTAGCGCGGCGACTTGGATCTCATTGTCGAAGTGGCCGATATTGCCAACAATCGCCATGTCCTTCATCTCGCGCATATGCTCGATGCGGATCACGTCTTTGTTGCCGGTGGTGGTGATGAAGATATCAGCGGTGGCCAACACGTCTTCCAACAGCACCACTTCAAACCCGTCCATGGCAGCTTGAAGCGCACAGATAGGGTCTACTTCAGTGACTTTTACACGTGCGCCCGCACCAGCCAACGAAGCAGCAGAGCCTTTGCCGACGTCACCATAACCCATGACGACGGCTACTTTACCCGCCATCATGGTGTCTGTTGCCCGACGGATACCATCGACCAGCGATTCCTTGCAGCCATACTTATTGTCAAACTTCGACTTGGTGACAGAGTCGTTCACGTTGATCGCAGGGAAAGGCAACTGACCTTGCTTGACCAGTTCATACAAGCGATGCACGCCAGTCGTTGTTTCTTCGGAAACGCCTTTGATCTGGTCGCGCATTTTGGTGAACCAACCGGGGGATGCTTCCATCCGCTTCTTGATCTGCGCCTTGATAGCGACTTCTTCTTCGGATGTGGGCACAGAAATCACATCTTCGCCCGCTTCCGCGCGCGCACCCAACAGTATGTATAGTGTCGCGTCGCCGCCATCGTCCAAAATCAGGTTCGGTCCATCGGGGAACTGAAAGGATTTGTCCAAATAGTCCCAGTGCTCTTCCAGCGACTGGCCTTTGATCGCGAAAACCGGCGTTCCGCCAGCAGCGATGGCCGCTGCTGCATGATCCTGCGTCGAGAAAATGTTGCATGATGCCCAACGCACGTCTGCACCGAGGCAGTTGAGCGTTTCAATCAGAACCGCTGTTTGGATCGTCATATGCAGTGATCCTACGATACGCGCTCCGCTCAACGGTTTCTTTTCTCCGTACTCGGCACGCAACGCCATCAGACCCGGCATTTCAGTCTCAGCAATATCAAGCTCCTTGCGGCCGTACGCGGCAAGGTTAATGTCTTTAACGATATAATCGTTGGCCATGGGGTATCCCTTTTCAAAAATCGGATATTTGGGACGCGATTAGCACTTTGATGAGGCAATCTCAACGGTGGTGAAATCATGGACGGTTTCGGGGCGCGACTTAGACGCGTGAATCTTGATGCCGCGGGTGTTTACCCAGCTATTTTCACTTTGTAGGGACCCTGGCTCCGGGGGGCGCGGTAACTGTGGCACCCGCATTTCAACCTGTTCTAAAGCATAGACGAAATGTCCGATGCCCCGGTCGGATAGGCAAACATCGTTTCTTTTAGTTGATCTGCGGTCAGCCCGTGCCGCACGGCCAGGGTAAAGATGTTGATAACCTCATCGGCATGTGGCCCAAGCAGATGGGCACCCAAGATGCGGCCGCTGCCTTCTTCTACAAGAACCTTGTGGCCAGAAATGGTTTCGGCCTGCTGACGTGTCGAGAACCAACCCGGAGTACGATCGGATTGCATGCGGAACTTCAGGCCTTTCTCGCGCACTTGGGCCTCGTCCAGCCCTACCCGTGCGATCGGCGGCAGGGTGAAAGCGACAGATGGCACACCAGTATAATTTGGCGTGATATGGTTGCCGTCCAGCAGATTGGCCGCGACAACCTTGCCGTCATGATTTGATACTGGCGTCAGTGGTGGGCCCATTTGGGCGGTGTCGCCGGCAGCATAAACCGCCGGGTTCGACGTGCTTTGCAAATACTCGTTGAGGGCCAGCTTGCCATCACGCAATTCTACATCTCCGGCATCCAGATCAAGCGATGCGAAATCCGGTTGGCGTCCAGCTGCATGCACGACGAGATCCGCATCATAGGTCCGGGTCCCCCCTTTCCCCCCAGCGATAACACGAAAGGCATCGCCAGTCTTTTCCACACGTTCGACCGTGGTTTCGGCATGTAGCGTCACGCCGATATCTTCGTATTTTTCCATCAACCACCCGACAAGGTCAGGGTCAAAGCCAGTCAGCATTCTGTCACCCTGCTGAAGGATCGTCACCTCCGCTCCGGCACGCGCCGCGATGTGCGAAAACTCGGCCGCGATATAACCTCCGCCGACCAACACGATCCGGCGGGGTAAACGCTCCATTTCCAAGAAGCCTTGACTATCAACAAGGTATTCCTCACCCGAAATGCCCAGCGTCACCGCTTCAGATCCAGTGGCCAGAACGATATGCTTGGCCTCTAGCCTCTCGTCATTGATTGCGACCGAGTTCGGGCCGGCAAAGCGCGCTTTTCCGTGGTAGGTCGCGATACCACTATCCGAGAAGCTTTTTTCCTTCTTCTCTGGCACAGGATCAGTGAATCCGCGTTTGAATTCCATGAGGCTGCGCCAATCAATCCGCACCTCGCCCTCGACCCCCTTACCGTCCATCCGACGTACGTGATCGGCAGCAGACGTTCCGCCAATCAACATCTTTTTGGGGTCACATCCGCGCAACGCACAGGTGCCGCCATAGGGGCGAAAATCGGTAACCGCCACACTAAGGCCTGCGGCGCTGACGCGGCGCGCTACGGTCGTCGCGGCGGTACCGCTTCCGATGACTATCAGATCGTAGGTCGTACTCATGATGGATCTCCCCATTTTATTGTCATGCGGCACGCTGTATCTGCATAACGCGAGTGATAATTTTCCCGTACAGGGCTTCGACAACCAAGCCGTGCTCGTAATGCTCTGTATTCAACTACAGGCTAACCCCAAAGTTCCGCTTGAGCCGCCATCCATGCGAAGCCCCGATGCATGAGCCTGCTTCCCTGGCCTGCCCGGCGAAGGTCAGGTCACGGTCACAAACGTTATCCTGCGCGGCAACTCAGCATTGTCACATCTTTATCAAAGGTCTGCGCAGCGAGCTTTAACCCCTCCACGGTAGTGAGATAGGGAAAGATCGTGTCGCCGAACGCATTGATCGTCATGCCCGCTTTTCGGGCCATCACCAACGTCTGGATACTGTCGGAACCTTCTGCAGCAATGATCTGGCCCCAAAGCAGCAGGTCCGTTTTCCGGTCAGCGACAAGCTTTATAACCCCGCGTGGGTCGCGCGCAGCCTGCGCCCGCGGCACTTGGTCAAGAGGCAATTCGGAGACCTTGACCTCGTAACCCGCGTTGCGTGCCTGACGTTCGCCAAGGTCAACGCCTGCACCTTTGGGGTCAGTGAATACCACCCAGGGCATCGCGCTGTTGTCATAGCAGTTGTTACCGCCCAAGACCGCATTGCGGGTCGCGATCTTGGCCCCGTAGGCCGCCATATAGACGAACCGGTCAAGACGGTTGCACCTTCAGCCCGGAACAAATCCGCCAAAACCTGAGAGACCTCTGGTTCAGCGTCCGGTAATAAGCGCGAGCGGGTTACAAGAGTAACCTTGACCCCCATCCGTGCCATCATTTGCGCCAATTCTGCACCGATCTAGCCGGTGCCGACAAAGATCAGGCTGGCGGGCAGAGTTTCCAGTTCGGGAAGCGAACTGCTGTCGAGAAGATCGACATCCTCGATCCCGCGGATCGCCGGGACAAGCGTACGACGCCCTGTCGCGATCAACGTCTTGGGTGCCGTGATATCGCGACCGCCCGCGCAGACGCCCAAGCTGACTAGAACGATGGGTAAGATACACCACGACGTCATGGCCAGCGCCCCGAGCGCGGCAAACGCTATGGCGACCCGCTCCGGCTCTCGTCTGTGTCAGCGTTGATCGGTGTAGGGGCAGATTTTGGCTTGTCCATGCGGGTCTCCTTGCGATCAATTGCAACGAGTCTTAAGGTCTGTAGGTGATACAGGCTTAGGGAGTATTTCAGTGAAAACGAAGAACACTTTCGTGAGACCGATGCAGCGGGCAGCGTTGGCCCGTGAAACTGGATGCAACCTAGAGACAATTCGATATTACGAGACAATCGGCGTGATGCCGGACCCGCCCCGGGACCCAAACGGTTATCGCTGCTATGACGAAAATCATGTGCGCCGCCTGCGGTTTGTGATGCGCGCCCGCGACTTGGGATTTTCGCTCGAGGAAATAAGAGGGTTGCTAACCTTAGTCGATAATGAAACGCGGTCGTGTGCAGAGGTTGAGCAGATCGCTTTGGGGCACCTTAAAGATGTCCAGACCAAAATCGCGGACCTGGTTCGGATCGAGACCGCGCTTAGCAACACGCTGGCGCATTGTAGCGGCGCTGATGTACCGGAATGTGCCGTGTTAGACGCTTTGTTGGATTGATGAGAAGGTTACGTGGGACAAGAACGCCGATCTCCACAGCGCATAAAGAAACGGCATGGCAATCAACCGGCATCAATGGGAGGTGCCTGATGTTCCTAGTCAAGAGAAGCAATAATCGTTTGCTGTGCTTCCAAACCCGCCATCCAGTTGGTTCCTTGGGCAGTTACACAAGCCGTGCCATCCGATAATGTTTTGACCGCGGACCAAGTTCCGGTCATTTCGGACGCCCATACCTGAACATTGCCGTCTTTCTGATTAGGGACCGGTTCCTCACCGTACCAATCCACCAATGACGCCTTCAATTCCTGTGCTGGCATGCAAACTTCACCGGCAAAGGCGGGTGCACTTACCGTGCCAAGTGCAAGGGTCAGGACTAAAGTTGAAATAACAGGTTTCATGATTGTCTCCTTCATGGGAAGAACACGGAAACTGTGTAAATGTTCCACATTCCTGAAGCAGAGGCATCCTATGGCGCAGCAACCCCGCGCGTGGCAACGCATGTTATCCGGTCGCAGGCTAGACCTTCTTGACCCGACGCCGGTCGATATCGAGATCGAAGACATCGCGCACGGGCTGGCGTTCGTGGCGCGGTGGAACGGGCAAACCCACGGTGATTTTGCCTATTCCGTTGCCGAACATTCGTTGCTTGTCGAAACCATCTATGGGCGATTGAACCCCAAGGCACCGGCAAAGTGGCGACTGGCTGCATTACTGCATGATGCGCCCGAATACGTGATCGGTGATATGATATCGCCGGTCAAGGCGGCTGTCGGTCCGGAATACACTGCGCTGGACCAGCGCTTGACAGCGGCAATTCACATCAGATTTGGTTTGCCGGCAGCAATCCCGAAATCCGTCAAACAACAGATCAAGAAAGCCGACAAAATCAGCGCGTGGATGGAGGCTACACAGATTGCCGGATTTTCACACGCCGAATCGTCGCGATTTTTCGGCAAACCTGATCCTGCAACATTAGAAGGGCTGTCGATCGTGCTGCGCCCCCCGACCGAAACCCGTGTTGCCTTTACTGAACGGCACAATGATTTACTGCGAGACCTTTGATGATCGTCGTGCGGCCTGCTCTTTCTCTGGATGCGCCCGAAATGGCACAGCTGTTGAACAAGATTATCGCGATCGGCGGCACCACCGCGTTGGTGCGACCGGTTACCGCGCAGGACCTGAAAGACTGGATGGCCTTTGCCGCCGACAAAAGTGCCTGGCACGTCGCGCTGGAAGACGCAGCGGGGGGCGTGGTCGGCTTTCAATGGATCAGCCCACATCCGAAACTTCCAGCGGCGGCGTGTGATATCGCCAGCTTTGTGAAGGTCGGGCGCACAGGGCTTGGCATCGGTTCGGCGCTTTTCGATGCAACAGCCAGGGCCGCTGAAAGAATTGGCTATACCTGGATCAATGCGACGATCCGAGGTGATAATAACGGCGGTTTAACCTATTATCAAAGCCGGGGTTTCCGCGTTTGGCACGTTGACGACAATGTGGAGCTTGAAACAGGTCAAATCGTCACGAAGATCAGCAAGCGCTATGATATCTGAACTTTAGCGTGGCGATCTTTTCGCCAGGATCCGCTGCAAGGTGCGTCTGTGCATGTTCAGGCGTCGCGCCGTTTCCGAAACATTCCGATCACACAGCTCGTACACACGCTGTATGTGTTCCCAACGCACGCGGTCCGCGCTCATCGGGTTTTCTGGCGGAGCGGGCAAATCATCGCCGGTCGCCAAAAGGGCGTTGGTGATATCATTCGCATCGGCGGGTTTCGACAGATAGTCAATTGCGCCGATCTTGACAGCCGCGACAGCCGTCGCGATCGCACCATAGCCAGTCAAGACAACCACCCGCGCGTCGGGTCGCTTTTCGCGCAGCACTTCGACGATATCCAGACCGTTGCCATCTTGCAGACGCAGGTCCACCACAGCAAAGGCCGGGGGTCGGCCCGTGGCGATAGCGCAACCGGCTGCTACTGAATCCCCTGTCTCCACGTCAAAGCCCCGTTTTTCCATCGCCTTGGCCAAACGTCGCAAAAACGGCTCATCATCATCAATCAACAGCAGTGATCGATCTTCTACTAGATCAAGCGCATTTTCCTGAACCATTTCGTGCCTCGTCGCTACCACTTGAACATCTCTTTGGGCAAAGAGTATGCGCCTCTGTGAAGATAGGCAAATACTCTACTGATTTTCGACAAAGCACGCGACTTTTTCTGCCATATCGGCCGGTGGGATATCACGCCGGAAAAAATCCACATAGCCTTCCTGCGGCATCACAAGATAGGTCATGGTGGTATGATCGACCAAATAGGTGTCGTCCTCAGCTTCATGCGCCTTGAAGTAGGTTCGGTACGCGTCGCTTGCTGCTTTGACTTGTTCTGGCGTTCCGGTAAGTCCGACCATCTTGGGGTGCATATAGCTGACGAATTCGCCCACAACCGTTGGCGTGTCTCTTTTTGGATCAATAGAGATGAATACCGGCGTCACTGACAGACCACGGTCCGCCAGAACGTCGACCGCAGCGGCATTTCGGCTAACGTCCATGGGGCACACATCCGGGCAGTAGGTATATCCAAAATACACCAAGCTCGGCTCGGTGATGATATCCTTGTCGGTCACTGTCTGACCGTTGGTGTTTATCAGCTCGAATGGTCCGCCCAGATCGTCGCCCCCGGCGACCGCAGAACTCTTGCATTGCGCATATTTGTCGGCGGCGTTCGGCCACAGACCCAGTTCAAACGCTATCCACGCCACAGCAGGCACGATCAAAATCAAGCCTGTTACCCATCCAAGTCTCATCCTAAAGCTCCAATGCGAAAGCGCGCCCTTGATCGCGCAATGGGGGGCACCTACGCTGCAATTTTGTCGGTGCATAGCACCAAGTTGAAAAAGGTGCGCCAATGACGCAGGCCACGATCAAACCATTGGGCGACCGGACGCGGGCCAACTGGATCAGACTGCGCACCATGATTGTGTTGCGTTGGGTCGCGATTGCGGGGCAACTGATTGCAATCACGGTGGCCCAGCGCCTGTTCGGTCTACAGCTGGAGCTAGCGCTTTGCTACTTCGCCATCGGTGTATCGGTCATCGGTAATTTGATCGCCACACTGGTGTTTCCCGAAAACAAACGGCTTTCGGAATATGAAAACCTGTCAATGGTGCTGTTCGATCTATTGCAGCTCAGCTTTTTGCTATTTGTCACCGGAGGCCTGAATAACCCATTTTCGCTATTGCTGCTGGCACCGGTTACAATTTCAGCCACCGCGCTCAGCTTGCGATCGACCGTGGTGTTGTGTGGGACCGCTATAGTATTAGTCTCTATTCTGGCGACATATCACTTTCCGCTGATCACCCAAAACGGTGGCCTCATGGAAATTCCTGATGTCTTTGTCTTTGGAAATTGGATCGCTTTGATCATCGCCATCGTATTTTCCACAGCATATTCCCGACGGGTCACTACCGAAATCCATTCCATGTCCGATGCGTTGACAGCGACCCAGATGGCACTGGCCCGCGAGCAGAAATTAACTGACCTGGGCGGGGTCGTCGCCGCCGCCGCGCACGAACTGGGCACACCACTGGCGACGATCAAACTGACCAGCGTCGAACTGTTGAGCGAACTGCATTCTTGGCCGGAACTGGCCGAAGATGCGGCTCTGATCCAGGATCAAGCCGACCGATGCCGTGATATTTTGCGAGACATGGGAAGGGCTGGAAAGGACGATCTGCATATGCACACAGCCCCGTTGATGACAGTATTGGAAGAAGCCGCTGAACCACATCGGATGCGTGGAAAAACCATAGAGTTCTCAATAGATCCAACTGCCGGTGATACAGTCGACCAGCCGGCGATATACCGCAAACCCGAAATCATTCATGGTCTACGCAACCTTATCCAAAACGCAGTCGATTTTGCCAGTACGACCGTCTGGGTCGAAGCGAACTGGACAGACCGTCATATCTCGGTACGAATTTTTGACGACGGCAAAGGCTTTCCTCCCTATCTTCTGGGACGGATCGGCGACCCTTTCATGCGGCGCCGCAGGCCTGAACCCGCCTCGTCTGAACGCCCGGAATACGAAGGCATGGGGTTAGGGCTGTTCATCGCGAAAACGTTGCTTGAAAGATCTGGTGCCGAACTGCGATTTGCCAACGGGTCAGAAGACCCAACCGACCGCTTTAATGAATTAGGCGCAGTGGTAGAGGTCATCTGGCCACGTCGCCAGTTAGATGCGCAGACAACAAACGGATCGACATCGCTTGGTGAAAACCTCCCAATTCGCATATGATTCACACCAATTGCGTCCGTTGTAATCATCGTTAACGAAAGATTAACGTTTTACGCGTCTAAACACCGGATTATTAATGAAAGTGTTCTGAATTGATTTCCGCCTTCGATATCGCATGCATATTACTGGCCATTCTAGCAAGCGGTTCAGTGGCATATCTATGGCTAAGCCATGAGAAAACGCCGGACACCGCAGCGCCCAAGGAAAGCGAGCCTAAAATCTCGTATCTGTTCGATCATGGGGTGTTGCAACATGCTTCTGATGGCATCGGCGAATTCTGCGCGCTTGAGCCCGGCTTTCACGAATGGTCGGACCTTTATGATTTCGCGGTGGAAATGTTTCCACAATTTCCACCTGAACCAAAATCCGGGATCGCCGGGAGCCAGTATATTTCGTCCAGCGATACCACCACTTCGAGGCAGATAAAAATTTCGTGGGATCAGCACCTGTGTCGTATCGTCGTTTTCGACCCGGACAAAGAAGATCCGCTTGCAGAAACCGATAGCCGTACCCTGTTGCGCTGCTTGTCTTCTGGATTGAGCATTCCAGTATGGCACACGAACAAAGCGGGGAAAATTCTTTGGTCGAACAACGCCTGCCACGAATTGCACGAACGGGTATACCCTGGCCAACCGTGTAGCGCCCAACCGCTGTTTGACCCCGTCCGCCTTGAGGCCGCAAAACGGATTTCCGTCAGGATCGCATCCACACAGAAAAAGGAATGGTACGAAATCACCAATATCGAAATCCAGGGAGTGCTGTGCTATCAGGCTATCTGTGTGACCGACCTAGTCCGCGCCGAAGAAGCACGCCGCAATTTTGTGCAGACTCTGACCAAGACATTCGCCCATCTTTCTATCGGGCTTGCCATCTTCGACCGCAACAACCAACTGGCGCTGTTCAATCCGGCGTTGGTGGATCTTTCTTCACTAGACGCAGAGTTTCTTAGCAGTCGACCGACGCTCCATTGCTTTTTTGACCGTTTGCGTGAAAACCGTAAAATGCCCGAACCCAAAAACTATACCGACTGGCGCTTGGCGATCTCCGATCTCATTTCCGCAGCTCATGACGGGCGATATGAAGAAACATGGTCCATAGATACGGGGCAAACGCTCCGCGTGAGGGGGCGCCCACACCCTGACGGAGCAACAGCGTTTCTTATCGAAGACATCAGCGCCGAAGTCAGCCTGACCCGAAGCTTTCGCGCCGAGTTGGAACTGGGCCAGTCATTGCTGGACACCCTAGAAGATGCGATCGCGGTCTTTTCAATGGCTGGTGTCCTGACATTTTCCAATGCAGCGTATCAGAAGCTTTGGCAGGTAGACCCGGAAAAAGCTTTTGCCGATGTCACGATTTATGATGCCGTGCAGATCTGGAAACGCAGATGTGCCCCAAACTTTTCCTGGGGAGAAATCGAAAGCTATGTCGGTAACATCGAGGATCGAAAACACTGGAGCATGCCGGTGTATCTGTCCGAAGGATCGCAAATGACCTGTAACATCTCACCAATTACCGCGGGTGCGACGCTAATCAGGTTTCATATGTCAGAAAAACTGACCACACCCGCCGTCGCCCAGGATTTGATAGCGACCCCTTAGCGTACCAAGCTCGCCTCTTTCGCCTTGCGGCGCATAGGTCTGCCCAAGTAACCTTGGCACCATGGCATCGCGAAATCTTTCCCTTAACCTGCACGACGCAGATCACACCGCCGGACTTGCCCGAACGCTTGGGCGTGTTCTGGAACCAGGCGATACAATCCTGCTCACCGGAAATGTCGGCGCGGGAAAAACCCATTTCGCGCGCGCGCTGATCCTGTCATTGCTGTCCCACCCCGAAGATATTCCGTCTCCGACGTTTACGCTCGTGCAAACCTATGAATCCACGCGTGGGATGATCTGGCATGCTGATCTTTATCGCCTCAGCTCCAGTTACGAAGTTGAGGAACTCGGCCTTAGCGACGCGTTTCATGACGCGATCTGTCTGGTTGAATGGCCGGACCGTCTTGGCAGCCTTTCGCCCGATCACGCGTTGGAGCTGGCAATTGAAGCGACAGGTGACGAGACCCGAGAGATCACCGCAAGCTGGACAAATAAGAAATGGTCAAAAAAGCTTGATGGGTGGGCACCATGACCACACGCGAAGCCTGTGCACAGGCGTTCATTCAGCAGGCGGGCTGGGCGCATGCGACGCGCCATTTGCTTGCTGGGGACGCCTCGAACCGTCGGTATGACCGCTTGACCCGGTCAGACGGCAGCAGCGTGGTTCTTATGGACGCACCGGCGGACAAGGGCGAAGACGTTCGCCCGTTCATGCACATCGCCCAATGGCTTGGCCGTCAAGGATTGAGCGCACCGAAAATATACAACGCCGATGTGGAAAACGGTTTTCTTCTTATCGAGGATCTAGGTGACGCGCTGTTTGGGAAGTTGATGGTGGAAACCCCGGAAGCGACCATGCCTCTTTACGTCGCAGCAACGGATGTATTGATCCAGTTGCATCAGATGCCGCCGCCAAAGCTGCCGGTTTGTGATACGGATTGGCTGTTGGACGCAACGCAATTAGTCTTTGACTGGTACGCCCCTGACGGCAACGCGTCGGCTGCGTTCAACACGTTGTTCCGTCCGCATGCCAGACGGCTTGATGATGTGTCACGCTTCATGATTTTGCGTGATTATCACGCTGAAAATCTATTGTGGCTACCGGGGCGCGACGGCACTGCCCAGGTCGGGTTGCTTGACTTTCAAGACGCCCTGCTTGGTCATCCCGCGTACGATCTGGTGTCGATCTTGCAAGATGCCCGACGCGATGTCTCTCCCGATATCCAAGCTGCCATGATCGCCCGGTACGTGGAAAAAAGCGAGGCTGACGCTGACGATTTCAACCGCGCTTTCGCTTTGCTTGGGGTGCAGCGCAACCTGCGCATACTGGGTATCTTCGCCCGGCTTTGCCTGCGGGATGGCAAGACACATTACGTTGACCTGATTCCTCGTGTTTGGGGATATATCCAGCGAAATCTCGATCATCCTGACCTGCGCGATCTGGCATCGCTGATAAACGAAGCTCTGCCCGTCCCTGACAAGGGCTTCCTTGAGGACTTGAAAGCAAGATGCGCAACACTCCGAACGCCGTAATGATGTTTGCCGCAGGTTTCGGCACACGAATGAAGCATTTGACCAAAGATCAGCCTAAACCGATGATCAGGGTTTCCGGCCGTCCCTTGATCGACCACGCTCTGGACCTGGCGGACGCAGTCAGACCAGAACGCATCGTGGTGAACCTTCATTACAAGCCAGAGCCATTGTTGGCCCATCTCCAAGGGCGCAACGTGCGCACGATTGTCGAGCAGCCTGACATCCTGGAAACAGGTGGCGGATTGCGTAACGCGCTGCCTCTGTTAGGCGACGGGCCGGTATTTGCCATGAATACCGATGCAATCTGGGCCGGGCCGAACCCACTTGCCTTGGCATTGGATGCGTGGGAACCCGACAAGATGGATGCGCTGTTGGTGTGCGTTCCGGGCGCGCGGGCCATTGGCCATTCCGGGGCCGGGGACTTCACGATGTCGTCCGACGGGCGGCTATCGCGTGGGCCCGGCATAATCTATGGCGGTGTCCAGATCATCAAGACCGACTTACTGGGCACCATGTCAGAAAAGGCATTCTCGTTGAATGTGGTATGGGACCAAATGCTAACACAGGGCCGGTTGTTCGGAATTTGCTATCCGGGGCGCTGGTGCGACGTGGGTCATCCCGAAGGTATAGAGATGGCTGAACGCATGTTGGGAACCCTAGATGTTTGAACCCCAGCACGAACCCCGGGTCTTTGGTGTGGCACCCGGAATAGACTTCCCCAAAGATCTGGTCGCCGGCCTTTTAGAACGACTGCAAGGTCAGCCGGCACATATCATTGGTCAAGTTGATCTGGTGGTGAACACACGGCGCATGCAACGCCGCCTCCGCGAGGTGTTCGACACGGGTCCTGCCAGCTTGTTGCCCCGAATCCATCTTATCGACAATCTAGATACGCTTGCACCGCACATCGCTTTGCCGCTTCCCAGCCCGACCCTGCGGCGGCGGCTTGAACTGATCACGCTGGTGTCCAAGCTGTTGGATTACGCGCCCGAGCTTGCGCCGCGAACATCGCTTTATGATCTGTCCGACAGTTTGGCGCAGTTGATCGACGAAATGCAGGGCGAAGGCGTCCCGGTTGAGGCTATCACCAGTCTTGACGTCAGTGATCAGTCCGGCCATTGGGAACGGTCCAAGCAGTTTCTTTCGATTGCCCACAAATATCTGGGTGACAGCATTTCCCGCCCCGACCCACGGGCGCGCCAACGCCAGATCGTGCAGCAACTGATCGCGGACTGGACCGAAAATCCGCCCCAAAACCCAATAATCGTTGCGGGATCTACCGGTTCTCGGGGCACGTCTGCGTTGCTGATGAAAGCCGTGGCATGTTTACCGCAGGGGGCGGTGATCTTGCCCGGGTTCGACTTCGATATGCCCACCGCCGTATGGACGGATTTAGGCGAAGACCAGGAAAAACTTGCGCAAGATCATCCGCAATATCGTTTCCGCCACCTTTTATGTGAACTCGATATGCCGCGCAGCAAAATCGGTGCCTGGACCGATGCGGTCCCGCCCTCGCCCGAGCGGAATGCGTTGGTGTCATTATCGTTGCGCCCAGCGCCTGTCACTCACGTCTGGCTTACCGAAGGGCCAAAATTGCCCGATCTTGTTTCAGCGACCAAGGGGTTGACGCTCATCCAGGCCCCTACCCCACGGGCCGAAGCGTTGGCGATCGCCCTGCGGCTGCGCCAAGCGGTAGAGGATGGTCAAACCGCCGCCTTGATCACCCCTGACCGGCTTTTGTCGCGTCAGGTTACATCGGCTCTCGACCGGTGGAACATAGTGCCAGACGATAGCGCCGGCCTCCCGCTTCATCTGTCGCCTCCGGGGCGGTTTTTGCGACACGTCGCAGGTCTTTTCCTGCGCAAGCTCGATTCCGAAGCCTTGCTGACCCTGCTCAAACACCCCCTGACCCACAGCGGCGGTGACAGGAACATCCACCAGCTCAATACCCAGCGTCTTGAACTTCAGCTGCGGCGCGACGGGCTGCCTTATCCCACAGCCGATAGTGTACTTCGGTTGTCGCAAAAGACGGTTTCCCGGTCGAAGGACCCGTTGCAAATGGACGCATGGGCACAGTGGGTCGGATCGTGCGTGACTGGTGTAGAGATTGGCAAGGAACGACCTTTGGAAGAATGGGTCGCCGCGCATATCGATCTTGCCAATGCCATTGCCGACGGCTCCAACCCATCGACCGCCAGTGAGCTATGGAAACATCTCGCTGGCGAAGAAGCCAGCAACGTCATGACCAATCTTTGCGAGAATGCCGCCTACGGAGACACTATGTCTGCGTCGGACTATGCAGATTTGGTGGGGGCATTATTGCAGCAAGGTGAAATTCGCGATCGTGACGCCCCGCATCCGGGCGTGATGATATGGGGAACCCTCGAGGCTCGCGTGCAGGGTGTGGACCTGATTATCATGGGCGGCCTGAATGACAGCATGTGGCCCGAATCCCCGGCACCGGACCCATGGCTAAATCGAAAAATGCGCATGAAAGCGGGATTGTTGCTTCCCGAACGGCGGATCGGATTGTCCGCACATGATTACCAGCAATCCATCGCCGCCCCCGAAGTCTGCCTGACCCGGGCAATTCGATCAGATGAAGCTGAAACAGTGCCTTCGCGTTGGTTGAACCGCTTGGGCAACCTTTTGAACGGGCTCTCTGATCAAAGCGGTGACAGGGCGTGGAAATCCATGGTCGAACGCGGTGACTATTGGCTGGCACAGGCCCGCGCACTGGAAGCGGTGCGACGCGAGCCACCAGCCCCGCGCCCTTCGCCGCGCCCCCCGCGGGCAGCGCGCCCCCATGCCTTGTCAGTAACCGAGATCAAGCGACTTATCCGGGACCCTTATGCGATCTACGTCAAGCACAGTTTGAAATTACGGGCCCTGAACCCGTTGGTGCAATCACCCGACGCCCCGGTGCGCGGTATCATCGTTCATGAAATAATGGAGCGTTTCATCAAGTCGGTGATGGTCGAGCCAGAAAACCTTACAAAGGCACACTTGTTAGAGACCGCATCGACGGTATTGGATGCCGAGGCCCCCTGGCCTGCCGCGCGTGTGATGTGGCTGACCAAAATAGAAAGAATTGCTGACTGGTTCATTGAAAACGAGGTGAAACGCCAAAGCTATTCCAGGCCCGCCGCGTTTGAAAAAGCGGCCAAGGGTCGCCATGTTTTAGCGGATTTGGGCTTTACCCTCACTGGGTATGCCGACCGTATCGACCGGACCGACGACGGCGATATATTGATATACGACTACAAGACCGGCACCCCTCCCAGTGTCGCTGAGCAAAAAGCCTTTGACAAACAGTTGCTGCTGGAGGCGGCGATGATTGAAGAGGGCGGATTCAAGGAGATTGGCCCGGCGACGGTGGCTCGGGCCGCGTATATCGGTCTTGGCAGCAAGCCGATAGAACGGCCGGCACCGCTTGAAGATGAACCCCCACATGAAGTGCTTGCCAAATTGCATGCGCTGATTACCAGCTATCTGTCCGAGGATCAGGGGTTCACCTCGCGGCGGATGGTGAAGACCACGGACTTTGCAGGAGACTATGACCAGTTGGCCCGTTTTGGTGAATGGGATGCCACAACCGAGCCGACACCGGAGGATCTGAAATGACTGTGCCATTCGATGATGCCACCCGCGCCCAAATAGACGCTGCTCGTCCTGACGCCTCTACTTGGCTGGGGGCAAACGCCGGGTCCGGCAAAACCCGCGTTCTGACCGATCGTGTGGCGCGTTTGTTGCTGAATGGCGTCGAACCCCAACACATTCTGTGCCTGACCTATACCAAAGCCGCGGCATCCGAAATGCAAAACAGGCTCTTTAAAAGGCTTGGCGCATGGGCGATGCTGAAGGACGATGAGCTTCGCCTTGCGCTGACAGAGCTGGGCGTTTCAGACGAGTTTACCCCGGCTAAAATGCGCATGGCCCGCACGTTGTTTGCCCGCGCAATTGAAACACCGGGGGGTCTGAAGATCCAGACAATCCATTCGTTCTGTGCATCTTTGCTCCGGCGTTTTCCTCTCGAGGCAGGTGTAAGCCCGCAGTTCACCGAGATCGAAGACCGCGCCGCTGACCTATTGCGGAGCCAGATTGTCGATGACATGGCAGAAGGCCCAGATGCCGATTTGATCATCGCGCTGGCACGACACTACTCTGGCGAAGACTTCGCCAAGTTAACCCGCAGCATCGTGAATCAAAGGGAAGGCTTTGCGCAGGCATCGACTTGGCAAAGCATCCTGTCGCTATTCGGGTACCCTGCGGATCTTACCGAAAAATCCATCACGACATCCGTCTTTCTGGGATCAGAAGCGGCGATCCTTGATGCGATGATACCGCCTATGCTTGCCAAGGGCGGGCTTGACGGAAAAGCCGCGGAAAAGCTCAAGTTGATCGGGGCGCTGGATATCACCGCCCTGCCCGTCCTGGAAGATGTTTTTCTGACAGGCACCGGCGCGAAGGAGCCATTTACCGCGAAAATCGGCTCTGTACCAACCAAACCTACGCAAAAGCTATTGTTTGACCTGATGCCACAAATCGATGATCTGATGCGGCGGGTCGAAGGTGCACGCGATGCAAGGCTGGCGCTGAAAGCGGCGCAGAAAACACATGTGCTGCATCAATTTGCGCGGCGATTTCTGCACGTCTACGCGCTAGAGAAACAAAAATGCGGCTGGCTTGATTTTGATGACTTGATCTTGAAGGCTCGCAACCTGTTAACCAACCCTGCGGTGGCTGCATGGGTCTTATACCGTATTGATGGGGGCATCGATCATATTCTGGTGGATGAATCCCAAGATACCAGCCCCCGCCAATGGGACGTGATCGAACGGTTGACCGATGAATTCTATAGCGGCGAAGGGGCGAGGGACACCGAGGATCGCACGCTGTTCGTTGTAGGCGATAAGAAACAGTCGATATATTCGTTCCAGGGTGCAGACCCACGTGAGTTTGACCGAAAACAGGACATTTTCGAAGCCAAAATAACTCAAGCAAACCAGATTTTTCAGCGGCGTAGTCTCGATTATTCGTTCCGATCTTCGTCTGCGGTTCTTGGCTTGGTCGATGCAACCTTGGCACCTCATTCAGATGCCGGGTTTGATCAAAATACCCGGCACAAGGCATTCAAATCCGCGCTACCCGGTCGTGTTGATCTGTGGCCGCTGGTTGAAAAAACCGACGAAACCGACGACCGGGAATGGTCTGACCCAGTCGATCAAAAGTCGTCGCACCATCATAGCGTCGTATTGGCCACCCAGATTGCGCAAAAGATCAAAACCCTGATCGATGAAGAAAACTATTTGCCGGTTGATACTGATGACCCCGGAAAATTCGCCCGGCGACGGATCACCGCGGGTGATTTTTTGATCCTGGTCCAGCGCCGCAGTGACCTGTTTTCAGAGATTATCAGTGCCTGCAAAACAGCTGGCCTGCCTATTGCCGGGGCGGATAGATTGAAAGTCGGTGCAGAACTGGCGGTCAAGGATCTTGGGGCGCTGTTGTCCTTTCTTGCCACGCCCGAAGACAGCTTGGCCCTGGCGACTGCATTAAAGTCGCCACTGTTTGGCTGGACCGAGCAGATGCTCTTTACCTTGTCGCACTACCGTTCCGAAGACCATCTTTGGCAAGCGTTGCGCAGCAGTACCCAATACCCTGAAACCGTTGCGATCCTGCGGGACTTACGCGCTCATGTCGACTTTTTACGACCCTACGACCTGATTGAACGGATCCTTACCCGTCATGACGGACGGCGCAGGCTGTTGGCCCGCTTAGGGTCTGAAGCCGAAGATGGGATAAATGCGATGCTATCGCAGGCGCTATCCTATGAACGCGGTTCCATTCCCAGTTTGACAGGTTTTCTGGTTTGGATGCAGACCGACGATCTTGAGATAAAACGCCAGATCGACAACGCATCCGACCAAATCAGAGTGATGACGGTTCATGGCGCGAAAGGTCTTGAGGCACCGATTGTGATTTTGCCTGATACTGCCAAACGTAACCTGGTTATCCGGGATGAAATTATCAACATCGGTGTCACCCCGGTCTGGAAAGTCGGCGAAGGCGACATGCCATCGGCTATGCGAACCGCATTGAGCGAACGCAAGGATCTGGAGATAGCCGAACGTCTGCGCCTGCTTTATGTTGCAATGACCCGTGCCGAAAAATGGCTGATCGTCGCCGCTGCGGGTGAATTGCCCAAGGACGGAAACAGCTGGTACCAGATGATCGGTGCCGCCATGAATGATGTCGGTGCCAAGCCGATCGGCACGAACGGGATGCTCAGGTTTGAATACGGGGATTGGGATAACTTACCTATCGCCGAAACCAAACGTTCTTTGGAGTTCGATCCAACGTTAGAGCCTGTATTTACGAAGGCTCTGGTTGAAATCCCCCTGCGTAGAACGACTACATCGCCCTCGGATCTCGGGGGTAGAAAAGCCCTGCCCGGTGAAGATGGGCTAAGCGAAGACGAAGCGAAATCATACGGCAACCTTGTTCACAAGCTGTTGGAAACCCTACCGTTGATGCAAAGCGATCAATGGGATGGAAAACTGGCGACACTTGCCGATCGCTATGATGCCAAAGTTGCCAATGCCGCGCTAAAGGAAGCAGTGGCTGTGATGAACACCCCGGAAATTCAGCGGATTTTCAAGGCCGACGCGCTGGTTGAAGTGCCTATTACCGCCCCTTTCGGCAAGCGGCGCCTGCATGGCACGATCGACCGGCTGTTGGTGACCAATACCGAAGTGCTTGCCATAGACTTCAAGACCAACCGCATCGTGCCTGCCACCCCTGAGGGCTGTCCCGATGGCCTGTTGCGTCAGATGGGTGCCTATGCCTCCGCACTTGCACAGGTTTTTCCCGACCACCGCGTCAGCACGGCGATATTGTGGACGCGGACTGCCAAGCTGATGACCTTACCGGACATACTTATCACAAACGCCCTATCGCTGGTTCCCGATCTTGACGAAGTGCCGGAGGCTACCTAGATTCCCACCTTAACCAATCCTTGTGCAGGAGCAGCAACATGGCAACCGTCGCAGTCACAGACGCAACATTCGACGCAGAAGTTAAGAATTCCGATCTTCCCGTTGTGGTGGATTTTTGGGCAGAGTGGTGTGGCCCCTGCAAACAAATCGGCCCCTCGCTCGAAGAACTTTCGGCGGAAATGGACGGCAAGGTGAAAATCGTCAAGGTCAACGTTGACGAGAATCCGAACAGCCCTGCCCAGATGGGCGTTCGCGGCATCCCTGCCCTGTTCATCTTCAAAAACGGCGAAGTGGTGTCCAACATGGCCGGTGCCCGGCCTAAGGCAGCTTTGCAAAGCTGGATCGAAGAATCGATCTAAGCCTTTTGGTATTAAATGAATTAAAGGACGCGCCAGAAATGGGGCGTCCTTTTTACATGGGCCAGCCGAAACGTTCAAATCGCGCCGCGATTTTGCTGTGCACGTCGTCGCGTCCGGCATTGATGCTTTGGGTTTGCCAGAACCAGTACAGGTACCGGGCATAGTCCGGCCGGGCTTGCGCCACGTTGGTAAATGCAGTGGCCAAATAAGTCATATCCGCTTTTATGGCTATGTGATGAAAGTCTATATTTCCAAACAACAACGCGGGTTTGCCAAAGAAGTACCCGGCGAAAGCCACGCTCGAATTTTGGGTCACTACATAGTCGCAGGTCTGTAACATCGGTATCATTCCGCCTGCCTCAACGCGCAAACGGCTATTATCGCGTTCCAATTTGTCTAGTGCTGCAATTTCACGCGCCGAGTAGTTTTCGTTGGGGTGTATGGTCGCGATGATCCTTCGACCCGGATCATGGGCAAGGCAGTTTTCAAGCATTTCGATGGGGCTGCACACCTGAAACGACCGTTTCTCTTGCAACTTGCCCTGAAGCGGCACATAGACAATTCCATCGCGCGACAGATTATGCGTTGCGTCCCCATACAGACGCTTCTGCCAGGCGTTATAGAAACGCGCCGCCTCGGCCCCGGAGACCGCCGCCGGGTCATATGAAGCTTTTGCAACATCCCATTCCCAGCGGCTGGCGGAACTGTCGATCTGCCAAAACGGATATTCGTATACCCGGCGGAATATCAGCCCGCGGGATCCGGGGGGCGGCTTCATATGGCTTAACACATAGGTTTGGTCAGTGCGATTTTGATCTCCGTGCAACCTATATTCGACCCTAAAGCCGGCAGATTCAAGCAGGAGCGCCATCTTGGCGATGAACGGGTGATTGCCCGCAAGTGCGCTTTCAAGCAGGCCGGGTTCTAACAGGATATGGACTGTTTGATTATACGTCATCATCTGACGCTAGCCTCGGCAACAGATCGCCACAAGTGGGCCGACCCTTGTCCCTTTGGTTTTCGGGGACCATATAGGGCTGAAGCAAAGGAGACCGCGCATGTCGAAACAAGAATTCCCCGGATGGCACGGGACCACCATCATCGGGGTGAAAAAGGACGGTGAAGTCGTGATCGCCGGCGATGGACAGGTCAGTCTGGGCCAGACGGTCATCAAAGGCACCGCTCGCAAGGTCCGCAGGCTAAGCCCCGGCGGCTTTGACGTGGTTGCGGGATTTGCAGGATCAACAGCGGATGCATTTACCCTGCTTGAGCGGCTTGAAGCAAAACTGGAGGCGACTCCCGGTCAACTCGCCCGCGCAAGCGTCGAGCTGGCAAAGGACTGGCGCACCGACAAGTACCTGCAAAAACTCGAGGCGATGTTGATCGTCACTGATGGCAAGGAACTGCTGGTGATCACCGGTGCGGGCGACGTGCTGGAACCTGAACACAACGTCGCGGCCATCGGGTCGGGCGGGAATTATGCGCTGGCCGCTGCGCGCGGCATGATGGATAGCAGTCGCGATGCGGAAACCATTGCCCGTGACGCCATGAAGATCGCGTCAGATATCTGCGTATACACGAACGGCAACCTCACGGTGGAGAAAATCAAACCATGACCGATCTGACCCCTCGCGAAATCGTTTCCGAGCTTGACCGGTTTATCATCGGTCAGAATGATGCAAAACGCGCCGTCGCCGTTGCGTTGCGGAACCGTTGGCGCCGCAAACAACTGGGCGACGATTTGCGCGACGAAGTTTATCCCAAAAACATTCTGATGATCGGCCCGACCGGCGTTGGTAAGACCGAGATAAGCCGCCGCTTGGCCAAGCTGGCACGGGCACCGTTTTTGAAAGTTGAAGCGACAAAGTTCACCGAAGTCGGCTATGTCGGACGGGATGTCGAACAGATCATCCGCGATCTTGTCGATAGTGCGATCGTGATGACCCGCGAATACATGCGCGAAGACGTCAAGGTCAGCGCCCACAAGGCGGCGGAAGAACGCGTGATTGATGCGATTGCGGGTGCTGATGCCCGCGAAGGTACACGCGACATGTTCCGCAAGAAACTGAAGTCGGGCGAGTTGGACAGCACGATGATCGAACTTGAGGTGGCCGATACCTCCAGTCCATTCCCGATGATGGATATTCCCGGCCAACCCGGCGGCGGAATGGGCATGATGAACCTGGGCGATTTGTTTGGCAAAGCCATGGGCGGTCGGAAGGTGAAAAAGCGGCTCTCGGTCGCGGAAAGCTACGAAGTATTGATCAGCGAGGAAGCTGACAAACTGCTGGATGATGAAACAGTGAACCGCGCCGCAATCGATGCAGTGGAGCAGAACGGCATCGTGTTTCTGGATGAGATTGACAAGGTTTGCGCCCGTTCCGATGCGCGGGGCGGCGACGTATCGCGCGAGGGTGTGCAGCGCGATCTGCTACCCCTGATCGAAGGGACCACCGTTTCGACGAAGCATGGCCCGGTCAAAACCGACCATATCTTGTTCATTGCGTCGGGTGCGTTTCACATCGCCAAGCCGTCCGATCTGCTTCCTGAATTACAGGGCCGTCTGCCAATCCGGGTCGAGTTACGCGCGCTTACCGAAGGTGATTTCGTGCGCATCCTGACAGAAACCGATAACGCTCTGACGTTGCAGTACACCGCCTTGATGGGCACGGAAGAGGTTGAGGTTTCGTTCACCGAAGATGGCATCGAGGCATTGGCAAAGATTGCCGCCGATGTGAACCAATCCATCGAGAATATCGGTGCGCGCAGACTCTATACCGTAATGGAAAGGGTATTCGAAGAGCTGTCCTTTAGCGCGCCTGACCGTGGAGGCGAAAAAGTGGTGGTTGACGGTGATTTCGTTGAAAAGAACCTTGGCGAATTGACCCGATCCACCGATCTGTCGCGTTACGTTCTTTAGGGCTTTTCAATATGCCATGCGCCTGAGAATGATGGCGCATGGCTTACCTTCAGTTTATTCGCGCCAATTGGCTGTTTTTATTGGCAGGTTTCCTGCTGACATTTACATCTTCGTACGGTCAGACCTATTTTATTTCGCTTTTCGCCGGTGAAATTAAGGGAAGCTTTGGCCTGAGTGACGGCCAATGGGGTGGCATCTATACTATCGGAACCACACTGTCGGCCATCACCATGGTTTGGGCAGGTGTGCTTACCGACAGGTTCAGGGTGCGCCGTTTGTCGTTCTGGGTGATGGTCGCGCTCGCCACAGCATGTCTGGCGATGGCGGCGGTGCCCAACTGGATCGCACTGATCCTTGTCATTTATGCGCTGCGGCTGACTGGTCAAGGGATGATGTCACAACTGGGTGCTGTTGCCATGGTGCGCTGGTTCGAGGCAGCACGCGGCAAGGCATTGTCGCTGTCATCGTTGGGATTTGCCGTCGGGCAAGCGATACTGCCCGTTGTGTTCGTGGCGTTATTTGCCAGTTTTCATTGGCGCAGCCTGTGGGTGTTGGCCGCCGGGCTGGTGCTGCTTACCATGCCGGTCATGCTGATGCTGTTGCGGCATGAGCGAACCCCGCAATCCATGTCACAGACAACCCAATCTGCCGGTATGGAAGGGCACCACTGGACCCGCGGGCAGATGATCCGGCATGGATTATTCTGGCTGATGATCCCGATGATCATAGGCCCCGCGGCGTGGGGCACGGCCCTGTTCTTTCAACAGGTCCATCTGACCGAGGTCAAAGGCTGGTCGCTGGTCAGCTTTGTGGCGCTGATGCCGCTTTATACGGTCACCTCCGTTATCTCGACCTTTGTATCAGGGTGGGCAGTGGACCGTTTTGGCGTGATACGGGTCACCCCCGTCCAGATGCTGCCCTTTGCTGCATCATTTGCCGTGCTCGCCTATGCTGACACAATTCCGATGGCCGGGGTGGGCTTACTGATATTCGGCATCGGGCAGGGGATGCAGGCCACCGCCACCTCGGTGTTCTGGGCTGAGTTCTACGGGACGCGTCATATCGGTTCGATCAAGGCTGTCGCCGCCGCATTGATGGTTTTTGGGTCAGCAATAGGGCCGGGCATCACCGGGTTGTTCATAGATCTGGGCGTGGATTTTCCTGAACAGATGATCCCGATCGCGATTTATTATGTGATCGCGGCGATCATGGCGACGACCGGAATTCTTAGGTACCAAAGCAGACTGGTTCCGCGTCAGCGGTGACGGCGAAGATACACATAGTAAGCGCCACCGCCCCCGTGGCTGATATGGGCCTGACTGACCTGCAATACAGCAGCGGAAAGCGGCGGCATCGATAGCCACTGCGGGACCTGATGGCGCAAAACACCGTGACGGACAGGGATCGGTCCGCCTTCATCGCGCATTTTGCCCTTGCCTGTGATGACCAGAACCAAGCGCCTTCCTTTGGCGTGCGACCCCAGAATGAACTTGGTCAGCGCCGGATGGGCGCGGTCGAGCGTCATGCCGTGCAGGTCGATCCGGCCTTCGGGGCGGATTTTTCCACGTTTCAACCTGCCGAATGCCTTGCTGTCCATCTGCACCGGAGATTTGCGGATCTGGTCGGGTAGGGACGGCATCAAATCATGCGCATTGCTGCGGGGTTTTGGCGTAGGTTTGCCCAGCACAACAGAGGTCGTTTTGCGGATTTTCGGAAGGCTGGGTGCCGGCGCATCTATCTCGGGCCGAAAAAGCTGATTCACGTCGAGCTTTTCCGTTCGCTCTGTCACCTTTTGCCAAAGCGACAGATCATCCTTATTTAGACGCTTTCGGGTCATTCCAGCGGTTCCGGCAGTAATCCATATGCCCGTTGAATTGGCATTAGAACCATCATCCGCCCCGGATCGCGTAGCTTACCCGCAGCCCGCCCGGCACCGTCGCCGGTGCCAAAGAAGACATCTGCCCGCTGGGCCCCCTTGATAGCTGACCCGGTATCCTGGCCGATCATCAAACGGTGCAAAGGATCGGCTCCAGCCTTCTCTATCCAGACGGGGGCACCGAGCGGTACAAATTTTGGATCGACCGCAATGGTACGCAGCGGTGTCACAGACCGGTTCATCGCGCCAAGCGGGCCTTGATCGGCGGGAACCTGGTTAACCTCTCGGAAGAATACGTACGACGGGTTATGGTAGAGCAATTCGCGTCCATCTGCCGGATTGCGCCGCACCCAGTTTTTTATCACGTCAGCACTTACCTGATGGACGTCATAAATACCTCTGCGCACCAGTTCGACACCGATGGACCGATACGGGTGACCATTGGCACCGCGATAACCAACCCGAAGGTACTTGCCACTTGGAAGGTGGATACGTCCGGAACCTTGTATTTGAAGGAAGAAAAGCTCAACCGGGTCATCGACATAAGCAATTTCCAGCCCGCGATTCTTCATCACGTCGGTGTCCAGAATATCACGCCTGGTTAACCACGGGTTATTGCTTTCGGCTTCCGAGGGCATGGCGTAGACGGGATAACGGTACCGATCCGAAGGGTACAAATCACCCTCGAGTTCGGGTTCAAAATAGCCGGTAAACAGCGCTTCCTGCCCATCTTCGATCAACACCGGGCGGAAGAACAATTCAAAAAACTGTTTCGGATCGGGGGAGGTATTGGCGAATTTACACAGGTTGCGCCAGTCGACGTCCTTCATGTCGCCGCATGTGTTCAGGAATGTCCTCAGCGCCGCTGCATGATCATCGGCTTCCCAACCATCGAGCTGGCTGAAATCCATAATTGTATAGGAAACATCCGCATTTGCGGGCGGCACCGTCAGGCCCGCCCACAACAATGCATACCAAAAGGCACGCCTTATCCGTCTGTAGAAACGAGCAACCAATTTGGATCATCCGAGCCCATGACACGAGAGAACACCCACGTGTCTTTTTGACGTTTCACTTCGGTTGGGCTGCCTTCGACGACATTACCGTCGCGATCTTTTACAACCGATGTCATCTCGGCAACATAACGGATGGTGAGCTCCGCTTCATTGGTGGTCCGGTCCATCGTCGCGTTGACGAGTTCCATCTCCCGGATACCGATAAAGTGAGATTCAACCGTCAATCCTTGGTCTTCGCGGGCCGCGACCCCATCAAGGAAGCTTTCGTAAATCTCTTCTGACAAGAAAGGTTGAATATCACCAAGATTGCCATGCTCATAACCCATCACGATCATCTCGTATGCGCCGCGTGCACCGCCAAGGAAATCACTTACACCAAACGAAGGTTCGACACGCTTCATTTCAGCCAGGGCCAGAGCGGAATCCGACCCTTCGGGCGCGTGATCGGTGATATCAAGATCAGGACCACCTTCAATCACCTCGAATGCAGGTCCCTTCGTTGTTTTTTGCGGAGCTTCGACAGCCGTTGGCTTTTCATAGCCATCTCGCGTGCCAAGAACATTTTTCAGACGCAAAATCAGGAACACTGCAATACCGGCAAGTACCAGAAGCTGTATCAGTGGCGAATTCATAGGTACCTCGTATTAAGAAACATGGAAACGTCGGTGTATTGCCCCTATGTAGGGTGTGAACCGGGCCAAGTCCACTCTGGCCCTCAGGAAAGGATCTTGGCCATGTGGCTATTTTTGGCATTTATTGCCGTACCATTGATAGAGATAACATTATTCATCCAAGTCGGTGGCATAATCGGCTTGGGATGGACGTTGGCAATTGTTGTGCTGACAGCGATTATCGGCACCTATCTAATGCGCGCGCAAGGGGCGTTGGCGCTTGGTCAGATCAAGAAATCCCTGTCCGAAGTTCGCGACCCTACTGAACCTTTGGTGCACGGGGCAATGATCCTGTTTGCCGGTGCGTTGTTGCTTACACCGGGCTTTTTCACCGATGCGGTTGGCTTTGCTTTGCTGATCCCCGCTGTTCGTACCGCCGCGTTCAAAGCGGTGCGTAGTAAAATCAAGGTTAGCGGGTCAGTTAACATGGGCGGCAATATGCATGATCCGCGGCAGCAAAAACGCCCACAACCGCATCGCCCTATGCAAGGTGATATCATTGACGGCGAATATCACGAGCTTCCCGATGGTGACAGCCGCCCCAAACGCCCGTCGGGCTGGACAGACCATTGAGCGCCGTCAACCGATCTGATAAGCCCTGCCAATGAATTTTTAGTTTCAGGGGTCCTAAATATGGCTGAAGAAGAAGCAACACAACCTACTCAGGCAGCGCAGCCACAATTGCGCATCTTGGGGCAGTTCATCCGCGACATGTCATTTGAAAACATCATGGCACAAAAAGGCGCGCCAACCGATGTTCAACCGGACGTCCAAGTACAAGTAAATCTGGACGCAAAAAAGCGTGCGGCTGATAACCAGTATGAATCGGCTATCAAGCTACAGGTTACTTCAAAGGCAAAAGAAGGCGATGTAACGCTGTTTCTCCTGGAAATCGATTATGTCGGCGTCTTTCATGTAGAAGGTGTTCCAGATGACCAGATGCACCCGTTTCTGCTGATCGAATGCCCACGGATGATTTTCCCGTTCCTGCGCCGGGTGGTGAGTGACATCACGCGTGATGGTGGGTTCCCGCCGTTGAACCTTGAAAATATCGACTTTGTTGCTTTGTACCGCAACGAGATCGCACGTCGGCAAGCCGAGTCTGCACAAAAAGCTGACGCTTAAAGCGTTTTCCAAACAGCTCTGTCGCCCAATTTATCGACAAACTCGGTATGGGCGGCAGCTTCTTCTTTTGTGATGCGCGAGGGCAGGGGCATTGGACGCGGCTTGGGTGTCCATTCTGATCGGTGATCACCCGCTACAGGTTCTGGCTGGCTCGACAGGCCGAAATCCGGTTGGCGACCGCCGATAAGCTCAAGATATACTTCGGCAAGAATTTCACTATCAAGCAAGGCGCCGTGCAAGGTGCGCGATGTGTTATCGATACCAAATCGCCGACACAAAGCATCCAGCGATGCAGGCGACCCCGGAAAACGTTTGCGTGCAATAGCCAGCGTGTCCAACGCCTGTTCCCACGGGATCTGCGGAAGGTTCATCCACTTCAGCTCGGCATTCAGAAACTTGATATCAAATGCTGCATTGTGAATGATCAGCTTGGAATCACCGATGAAATCAATAAAATCTCTGCCGATTTCGGCAAACTTGGGTTTGTCGCGCAGAAAATCATCGCCAAGGCCATGCACCTGAAATGCTTCGTCGGGCATGCTCCGTTCAGGGTTGATATATTGATGATAGGTCTTGCCCGTAGCCATGTGACCGATCAGCTCCACCGCGCCTATCTCGACAATACGGTCGCCGGTTTCAGGATCAAAGCCGGTGGTTTCCGTATCCAGAACGATCTCACGCATGGCGTATCCTTTCCTTGATGTCTTCGATGACCGCCTGCACCTGAGCGCGGGCATGTTCAACGGTGTCGGTTTCGATTACATAGTCGGATAACGCACATTTTTCATTGTTTGGCATCTGTTTCGCGCGGATATTTTCAAATTGTTCCTGAGTCATTGTCCCGCGCGCCATTACCCGCTCCTGCTGCACTTCCCCTGAAACAGTGACACATGCAACGGCGTCCATCCGCAGATTGCCCCCCGTTTCAAAAATCAGTGGAATGTCGAGAACCACAATTTCGCTCCGGGCTGTAGCAAGGAAATTCGCGCGGTCCTTGCCTACCAGTGGGTGTACAATTGCTTCGATCTTCTTCAGGGCAGACTCGTCGCGCGCAATAATTTCTTTAAGAGCAGGGCGGGATATTTCGTCATTGATGACCGCTTCGGGAAATGCCGAACGAAATGCACTAACCGCCGCCCCGCCTTTTTCGTACAGTCGGTGCACTGCCGCATCTGCGTCCCAGACCGCACAGCCAGCGTCAGCGAACATTTTTGCAGTCGTCGATTTCCCCATGCCGATCGATCCGGTCAGCCCGAGCATAAACATCAAAGCAACGCCGCGGTGCGTGCTGCACGGTCAACCTCAGGGCGGGTGCCAAACCAGCGTTCAAAACCAGGGACGGCCTGGTGAAGCAGCATACCCAACCCATCGACGGTCACGCATCCCAATTCTTCGGCAGTCTCAAGAAGCTTGGTTTTCAGTGGGGCGTAAACCAGATCGGTCACCACGGTGTTAGGGCTGAGACCGTCGAGGGGCACCCGTAGCTCGGGCTTGCCAATCATGCCCAGCGATGTGGTATTAACCACCAACGCCGCATGGTCCAACATATTGCCTGCTTGTACCCAGTCGTACACCGTAACGCGGTTACCAAAGACAGATTTCAGTCGATCGGCACGCACGCGCGTGCGGTTCGACAACATGATTTCGGGTACCCCTGCATCCAGCAATGATGCAATAACAGCGCGGGCGGCACCACCTGCGCCCAATACCGCCGCTGGGCCAGCCTGTGGTGCCCAGTTTGGTGCCCCGTTCTTTAAATTTTCAAGAAAACCGTAACCGTCTGTATTATCGCCCTGGATCTTCCCATCTGCCCGAAAAATCAATGTGTTCACGGCACCGATCAGTGCAGCGCGGTCGGTCACAAAATCCGCGATTTCCATTATGGCTTCTTTGTGGGGTAGCGTCACATTGGCCCCGACAAACCCCATCTTGGGTAAGGTCAAAATGACGTCTTTCAAGTTAGCCGGCTCTACTTCCATTGGCATGTAGGCACCTTGAATACCCAGAGTTTTCAGCCAGTGACCATGGATTTTTGGCGACTTCGAATGTGCGATCGGATAGCCGATCACTCCGGCAAGCGGTATTTTAGGCAAACTCATGCAGGCAAGTTCCCTCTTAAAGTCAGATAATTAAGCAGCTCGAGCAGCGGCAATCCTAGAACATTAAAGTAATCACCTTCAATACCGCTGAAAAGTCTTACGCCTTCTTCCTCAAGTTTGTATCCGCCTACTGACTGGCGGATGCTATCCCAGTTTCGCGTGACGTAATCTTCGATATAAATGTCTGATGCCTCACGCATCCGCAGTCTTACTTGACCCACGTGGCGCCAGATTGGTTTTCCACCTTCCACGATGACTGCGGCGGATAAAAGGCTGTGGCGATCACCCGCCAATGATTTTATTTGGGCGACCGCATGTTCAGGTGACGCGGGTTTGGACAGCAGTTGCCCGCGGTGATCCAGCACTTGATCACATCCCAGAACCAAAGCTTCGGGGTTCCTGTCGCTGACCTTGCGCGCCTTCATTTCGGCCAGAGTGTCAGCGATATCACGCGGCGATGCGTCTTCTGCCAGAAGGGCGGCTTTAATCGTTTCTTCATCAATTCGAGCAACGCTGACCTCGTGCGGGACATTTGCGCGTTGCAACATCTCTGTACGCACGGGTGAAGCAGATGCGAGGATTAGTGTTTGTGACATGGGGATAAACCTGTGAACGACCTTAAGAACTTTTTAAGGATTTCTCGGTAGGAAAGCGAGGGTAACCGACTTGCCCAGGTATAGCCCTGATTTTCGGTCACGTTGTCCCGGGTTATACGGGGAGGGATAAGGATAAAACCGCAACACCCTTTATATGTTTAATCCCAAGTTTATCCCCAGAACACTACAATATTTTCTGCGCTCTATATCTCGTTAAGCTACTGATATTAATAATTATTAACGACGGTGTACTTTGTTGTCCTCTATCGTGACAATTCAATGTGCACAGGTGGATAAATCAACGCATAACTGGATAATCCACAGGTTTTGTGTACTCTACTTACATCATCATCTTTCTTCTTTTCTTATTTATATTAGAAAGACCGCGATGAATGGAGAGTGACATGTCTGACCTTCTGGCCGCCGTTTACCCTTGGGCGAAGGCTTTACATATCATGGCTGTTATCTCTTGGATGGCTGCGTTGTTCTATCTGCCGCGGCTTTTGGTGCATCACACCGAACAAGTTGGGTTGCAGGGGCCGATCCACGAGCTGTTTTCAATGATGGAATTCAAGCTTGCCACGATAATCATGCGGCCGGCTATGATCGCCACGTGGATTTTTGGGCTAAGCCTAGTTTTTACACCCGGCGTCGTCGATTGGACGGCTTGGTGGCCATGGACCAAAGGGATCGGCGTGATCGCGATGACAGCGTTCCATGAATGGCTTTACGCCCGGGTCAAAGACTTTGCTTCGGGAAGCAACACGGTAACGGGTAGACAATACAGAATTATGAACGAAGTCCCGACGGTATTGATGATTGTCATCGTCCTGTCTGTGGTGGTGAAATTCTAAGCGGATTGACGAAACGTCGACTTCTGACTATGTGTTTCAGCGCACCCCGTTCGGGGAGGCATCATTCTGTCCATTTAATTGATACGACCGCCCTTAACACGGGACCGGAATAGGATATTGTCCATGACAACCGAAACGCTAAACCTTGCTGATCTGAAGGCACAGACACCCAAGAATCTTCTTGCGATGGCTGAAGAGCTTGAGATTGAAAACGCGTCGACGATGCGTAAAGGCGAGATGATGTTCCAGATTCTGCGCGAGCGCGCTGATGAAGGTTGGGAAATCTCCGGCGACGGCGTTTTGGAAGTTCTACAAGACGGCTTTGGCTTCTTGCGGTCCCCCGAAGCAAACTATCTTCCCGGTCCCGACGACATCTACATGTCTCCCGAGATGATCCGCCAACATTCGCTGCGTACCGGGGATACGATTGAAGGTCTCATCAAGGCACCTGACGACACCGAACGTTATTTTGCCTTAACCGAAGTGACCAAAATCAACTTTGAGGCCCCCGAAGAGGCGCGGCACAAGGTGGCATTTGAAAACTTGACGCCGCTCTATCCCGATGAACGGCTCACGATGGAAGTCGAGGACCCGACAGTAAAAGACAGGTCGGCGCGTATTATTGATCTGGTTTCACCAATCGGCAAGGGACAGCGTTGTCTGATTGTCGCACCGCCACGAACCGGTAAAACTGTTCTGCTCCAGAATATCGCAAACTCGATCGAAAAAAATCACCCTGAGTGTTATCTTATCGTGCTTCTCATCGATGAACGCCCGGAAGAAGTTACCGATATGCAGCGGAGCGTTAAGGGCGAAGTGGTATCATCGACATTTGATGAGCCCGCCACCCGCCACGTGGCAGTTTCCGAAATGGTAATTGAAAAGGCCAAACGCTTGGTCGAACACAAACGCGATGTGGTGATCTTACTTGATTCGATTACGCGTTTAGGGCGCGCTTTCAACACCGTAGTACCTTCGTCAGGTAAAGTATTGACCGGCGGTGTTGACGCAAACGCCCTGCAACGGCCTAAACGCTTCTTTGGCGCTGCGCGAAACATCGAAGAAGGTGGATCACTGACAATTATTGCGACCGCGTTGATTGATACCGGCAGTCGCATGGATGAAGTCATATTTGAAGAATTCAAAGGTACCGGTAACTCGGAAATCGTGTTGGATCGCAAGATTGCCGACAAACGCGTCTTCCCTGCGATAGATATCCTTAAATCCGGTACGCGTAAGGAAGATTTGCTTGTAGATAAACTGGACCTTCAGAAAACCTTTGTCCTGCGTCGTATTTTGAACCCCATGGGGACAACTGATGCTATCGAATTCTTGATCGGCAAGCTGAAACAGACTAAAACCAATTCTGACTTCTTCGATTCAATGAATACATAAATATTCATTTAAAACAGTTGGTTAGATGATATGGACACCATTTTTGCCCAAGCGACAGCGCAAGGGCGCGCCGGGGTTTGCATCGTCCGTATTTCTGGTCCGCAAGCTTTTGAAATAGCTGAAAAAGTCGCTTATCCGCGTCCCGTAGCGCGCCAAGCTGTTATGCGTGCGGTAAAAGACCCAACCGGTTCCGTGATTGATCACGCACTGGTGCTGGTGTTTGACGGACCGAATAGTTTTACGGGTGAAGACACCGTGGAACTTCATCTTCACGGCAGTATCGCTGTGGTACGTGCAGTATTAGGGGTGCTATCGACATTCCCCCAAACCAGGGTGGCTGAACCGGGGGAGTTCACGCGGCGCGCCATGGAAAACGGTAAGCTGGATTTAACGCAGGTAGAAGGCTTGGCTGATCTACTCGAGGCGGAGACCGAGGCACAGCGCAAGCAAGCGTTGCGCGTATTATCCGGGCACCTAGGACAACGCGTCGAAATCTGGCGAGAAAAGCTCATTCGTGCCGCGGCGCTTCTTGAGGTTACCATCGATTTCGCTGATGAAGACGTCCCGGTTGATGTTTCTGCTGAAGTATCGTCGCTGTTGGATGATGTAGGTGACGAGCTTGTCAGAGAGATCGAAGGTACACATACCGCCGAACGTATCCGGACCGGGTTTGAAGTCGCTATAGTTGGCCGGCCTAACACCGGAAAGTCCACGCTATTGAATGCTCTTGCCGGCCGTGACGCTGCAATCACGTCCGCGGTCGCCGGAACCACCCGGGATGTTATCGAGGTCCGGATGGATCTGGGTGGCCTCCCGGTAACACTGTTGGATACAGCGGGACTAAGGGAAAGCTCCGACGAAGTTGAAGCAATTGGCATTGAGCGCGCTGTGTCCCGCGCCGTTCAGGCCGATTTAAGGGTTTTCTTGATCGAATCTGATGAAGATTTACCGATTACACCTCAGGCTGATGATCTTCGCTTGTTGCCAAAAGCAGATTTACGGACCTCCTCGGAAGGTGCAATATCCGGGGTGTCTGGGCAGGGGGTATCGGAGCTGATAACACAAATCCAAACGGTATTGAACAAGCGCAGTTTAGCGGCCGGGTTGGCAACTCATGAACGGCACCGGGTAGCGTTGCAAAAAGCCGCTGACGGTTTGGTTTCGGCAAAGTTGGTTCTGGATCGCGGGCCGGATCAGTATGATATAGCTTCGGAAGAACTTCGACATGCGATTCGCTCTCTGGAGGCCCTTGTTGGCAGAATTGATGTGGAAAACCTGTTGGATGTAATTTTTTCCAGCTTTTGTTTGGGTAAATAAATGGAGTGTTTCACGTGAAACATTTTGATGTCATCGTTATCGGCGGCGGACATGCCGGATCCGAAGCAGCCCACGCCGCAGCGCGGATGGGTGCACGCACTGCGCTGGTGACGATGTCAAAATCCGGGATCGGTGTGATGTCGTGCAACCCGGCTATCGGAGGATTGGGGAAAGGCCATCTGGTTCGTGAAATCGACGCGATGGATGGAGTTATGGGGCGCGTTGCTGACAAGGCGGGTATCCAGTTTCGGCTGTTGAACCGCAGAAAAGGCCCAGCGGTACAGGGTCCTCGGGCGCAAGCAGATCGTAAAATTTACCAAAACGAAATGCTGGAAGAGATTGAACAACAACCCAATCTTGAGATAGTTGAAGGTGAGGTCGTTGACTTTGTTGTAGAAGATCGCCACGTCACCGGGGTTGTTCTTACCAACGGGGAAGGCTTGGCGGGTAAAGCCGTAGTGCTCACCACCGGGACATTTTTGCGCGGTGTTATCCATATTGGCGATATCTCGCGATCCGGTGGCCGAATGGGGGACAAGGCATCAGTAAGATTGGCCGAGCGAATCGACTCATTTAACCTTCCGTTAGGCCGCCTAAAGACTGGTACGCCTCCGCGTCTTGATGGCCGGACCATCGACTGGGATCTCCTCGAGTCTCAGCCCGGCGATGACGAGCCCACGCTTTTCTCATTTCTCTCGAAGGGCACGTCGACTCCTCAAGTTACTTGCGGCATCACACACACCAACGCAGAAACCCATCAGATCATCCGAGAAAACCTTGCGCGTTCAGCCATGTATGGCGGTAAAATCGAGGGGATCGGCCCGCGATATTGTCCGTCTATAGAAGATAAAGTGGTTCGGTTCGCTGATAAGGAGTCTCACCAAGTATTTCTTGAGCCCGAAGGCCTGGATGATCATACGATTTACCCTAACGGGATTTCCACATCGCTTCCTGCAGATGTACAACTGGCTTATGTACGCTCGATGATCGGGCTAAGCAATGTCGATATTATCCAACCTGGGTATGCGATAGAATATGATTATATCGATCCGCGGGCTTTGGACCTCACTCTCAAGGTTAAATCACTTGGGGGTTTATTTCTTGCTGGCCAGATAAATGGAACGACGGGATATGAAGAAGCTGCTGCCCAGGGACTGGTCGCCGGTCTAAACGCCGCGCTTCTGGCGTTGGGAAGAGAACCGGTTATATTTACCAGGTCGCAGAGCTACATCGGGGTGATGATTGATGATCTGACGACCCGCGGGGTGTCTGAGCCTTATCGAATGTTCACATCGCGGGCGGAATTCCGGCTATCTCTTCGGGCGGATAATGCTGACCAACGTCTTACGCCTCTCGCTATGTCATTGGGATGCATTTCCTCTGAACGTGCTGAAAGTTATTTGAATAAAGCAGACCGTTTGATTGATGCGATGGCGCGCCTCAAAGGCACCCGTTATTCGCCACGGCTGATCGAAAAAGCAGGAATCAAAGTTAGTCAAGATGGCGCGAAGCGAACTGCTTATGAGCTACTGTCATTTCCTGATGTCAAGTTTGAACAAGTGCTCACGTTGGATGCTAGTTTGGAAAATGTTGACGCGGACGTGAGACGCCAGGTAGAGCGTGACGCACTTTATGCTAACTATATCGAGCGTCAGCAGCGTGACATTGACTTGTTGCGCAAAGACGAGGCCCACCAGATTCCAGTGGAATTCGACTATGCTTCAGTTGAGGGCTTATCAAATGAGCTCACTTCGAAGTTGCAAAGGTCTTTGCCTGAAAATCTTGCGCAGGCTGCGCGCATTGACGGTATGACCCCCTCAGCCCTGACTTTACTTCTTTCGCATTTAAAACGCGGTACAAAAAAGAGAATAGCGTGACGCGAAGTTTTGACGAAAATGTTTCACGTGAAACATTGGACCAGCTCACTTTATTCGCAAGCATTGTGGAAAAGTGGACGCCAAAGATAAACCTGATTTCCAAAGCCAGCGTTCCCAATATATGGCAGCGCCATATTGAGGACTCGATGCAGCTGTATTCGCTTGCACCCGCGGTTGGTAGCTGGGTCGATTTGGGAAGTGGAGGCGGGTTCCCGGCTATTGTCGTAGCACTGTTGGCAAATCAGGATGGGCGGAATACCAAGTTTACCTTGGTGGAAAGTGATCAACGAAAATGCGCTTTCCTGCGTACCGCTATCAGGGAGCTAGACCTCAAGGCCGATGTGTTAAACGACCGTATCGAAAACATTACTCCACTTGAGGCAGATGTGGTTTCTGCCAGGGCTCTTGCAGACCTCTCAACGTTGATTGGCCTTGCGCGTCGTCATTTAAGATCCGATGGGATCGCGATTTTTCCTAAAGGAAGAAACTGGAAAGCCGAAGATACCAAGGCGAGACTGAGCTGGAAATACGTGAACGAAGCCATCCCGAGCAGAACTGACTCATCGGCGGCGATTTTGAAGATCAAGGAGATCAAGCATGTCTGATCTATCGCGGCCGAGCGGCCCAAAGATTATCGCGATTGCTAATCAGAAAGGTGGCGTCGGAAAAACGACGACGACGATAAATTTGGCTGCCGCACTGGTAGAGGAAGGCAAACGTGTCCTGGTCATTGATTTGGATCCGCAGGGAAATGCGTCGACTGGTCTAGGTATCGATATTGATAATCGCGACTTTACAACATACGAGCTTCTTCTCGAGGACATCGCGCTCGACCAAGTTATTTTGACGACAGCGACCGAAGGTCTGCATATCGTTCCGGCAACCGTCGATCTGAGTTCTGCCGATTTGGAGTTAATCTCGAACGAAAAAAGAAGCTTTCTCCTTCATGATGCGCTGCGGCAGACTTCAATGGATGATTTCAGGTTTGACTATATCCTAATAGATTGCCCGCCGTCGCTCAACCTGTTGACGGTGAATGCGATGATCGCTGCGCATTCAATACTGGTACCGCTTCAAAGCGAATTTTTCGCGCTTGAAGGTTTATCCCAACTGATGCTGACGATCAGAGAGGTTCGCCAAAGCGGTAATAAGGATCTGAGGATAGAAGGCGTTCTATTAACAATGTACGATCAACGAAATAATTTGTCACAGCAGGTCGAACATGATGCAAGAACCAACCTTGGTGAATTGGTGTACAAAACCGTTATCCCAAGGAATGTTCGAGTGAGCGAGGCCCCGAGCTTTTCGATGCCGGTACTAAGCTATGACAGCGGGTCGAAAGGCGCGAAGGCTTATCGAGACCTTGCAAGAGAGATTCTGACAAACGGCGTTATATAGATCCAGGGGGAAGCAATGGCAGAAAGAGACAAGCGGCGCGGATTAGGACGCGGGTTATCGGCTTTGATGGCGGATGTGACCGAAACTCAAGGTGTAGCAGAGCAGGGTGCTGCCGAACATTTTATACCGATCGAAAAGATATCTCCTAATCCAGAGCAGCCGCGCAAGCGGTTCGACCCGGAAGACTTGCAGGATTTAGCAAACTCGATCCGCGAGAAAGGCGTCATCCAGCCGCTTATCGTTCGGGGGCGTGAGGATGGTACTTTTGAAATTGTCGCGGGGGAGCGTCGCTGGCGCGCGTCGCAGATGGCTCAGCTGCACGAACTGCCGGTTATCATCCGGGAGTTTACTGACGTTGAAGTCCTTGAAGTGGCGATTATCGAGAACATCCAACGTGCGGATCTGAACTCTATCGAAGAGGCTGCGGGTTATCGACAGCTTATGGACAGGTTCGGGCATACCCAAGAAAAGATGGCTGAAGCCTTGGGCAAAAGCCGCAGTCACATAGCCAATTTGCTTAGATTGCTCAATTTACCAGACGACGTTCTTGAGATGGTGCGCGTTGGGGATCTTTCTGCGGGGCATGCCCGCACACTTGTGCCAGCTGCGAACCCGTCAAAACTTGCCAAGCAGATAATTGCCGGCGGCTTGTCGGTTCGCGCCACAGAGGCGTTGGTGAAGAAAGAGCAAAGTGGCGACGCATCCACAAGTCCGAAAAGATCTTTGCCGAAGGATGCCGAGAAAGATGCTGATACGCGCGCGTTAGAAGGTGACCTGTCAGCCAATTTGGGTATCAAGGTAACATTAAACCACAAGCCGGGGCAGGAATCGGGGCAAATGGTGCTGCACTATAATACGATGGATGAACTGGATGAAATATGCCGGCTTCTGTCGGTGAGTTAATCTGTAAGAAGTTCAGCAAGTATAGCGTTTAGCACCATAAATCCCTTGGCAGTGACTTGTAAATTTGCACTCTCGCAAGAAATCATCCCGATATCTTCCATCTGGGTGATTTTTTTTGTGCTAAGACTGCGCCCTGCCAGCGATTCATATCTTTTCAGGTCAATGCCCTCTTTAAGCCTCAGCCCCATCATCAAGAATTCGCTTGCTTGATCATCGCTAGATAGGATTTCGCGAGGTTTTTCGGTCAATCCTGCGTGGGATGCTTCGAGCCAGCGTTGCGGATTGCTATAGCATTCTGTCGCCTGGCGTTGTCTGTTTAAAGTAAGTCGCCCGTGCGCGCCCGGTCCGATGCCTAAGTAATCACCGTAACGCCAATAGATCAGGTTATGCCGCGATTGCGCCCCGTCGCGTGCGTGATTTGAAACTTCATAGGAAGACATTCCAAACTGATCGCATATTTCCTGGGTCACAGCATACATGTCTGCACTCAGGTCATCATCAGGCAAGCCACGAAGTTTGCCGATGCTGTATCGGTCACCAAACGCGGTGCCCTGTTCAATTGTCAGTTGGTAAAGCGATATATGATCTATGGCGAGCGATAGTGCCTGTTTCAGCTCGAGCCGCCAATCGGAAAGTGATTGATTTTGCCGACCGTAGATGAGGTCGAAGCTGACCCTATCAAACGCTGTTCTTGCTATTTCAAAAGCGGTCAGTGCTTCTGACGTATTATGGATGCGCCCCAAGCGTTTCAGGTCGGGATCGTTTAACGCTTGAATTCCCATTGAAATACGATTGATGCCGGCTTGGTTAAATCCGTTAAATCTGCCTGCTTCGACAGATCCCGGATTAGCTTCAAGCGTGATTTCCAAATCGTTGGCGGTAGGCCACAGTTTTCGTATGGCATCTATAACATCGGCTACAATTTCAGGGTCCATCAGGCTTGGCGTACCCCCGCCGAAAAACACTGCGTTCAAAACCCGGCCTTTTGTTTCGGCTGCGCCGCGCTCTAATTCTCTTAGGTACGCATCGCGCCAGGCATGTTGGTCGATGTTGCGACTGACGTGGCTGTTAAAGTCGCAATAGGGGCATTTCGCCTCGCAAAATGGCCAGTGAATATAAAGACCAAAACCGCCATTTTGCCAATCATCAGTCAAAGCAGGCGGCGGTCAGTTTGGCGAAGGCATTCGCACGGTGGCTGATCCTGTTCTTTTCATCTGGGTTCATTTCACCAAATGTCTTTTCATATCCGTCTGGCTGGAACATCGGGTCATACCCATGGCCGATGTCGCCGCGGATTGGCCAGACCAGGGTGCCGTTGACGCCGCCCTCGAATATTTCTTCGTGACCATCGGGCCAGGCCAGAACCAACGTTGCGCGAAACCTACCACGTCTGGGGTAGGGCGCGTTTCTCTGTTCAAGCAGGTTATGGGTTTTTGTCATCGCCAGAACGAAGTCCCGACCATTTTCAGTTTCCGCCCAGTCGGCTGTATATACGCCAGGTGCACCATCAAGCGCTTCGACCTCTATACCCGAATCATCGGCAAGCGCTGGCAGGCCGGTTGCCTTTACCGCTGCATGTGCCTTGATCCGGGCGTTCCCGACAAATGTGGTTTCGGTTTCGTCCGGTTCAACCAGTTTCAATTCAGCTGCACCCACAACGCGCACCCCAAAAGGCGCAAAAAGATTGCGCATTTCGTCTAGCTTTCCGGCATTGTGGGTAGCGATCAGTATTTTTTCGCCGGTAAATTTTCTGGTCATGTTGTTACAGCTTTCTGGATTTCGACCAGTTCTGAGATGCCTTTTTCAGCCAGATCCATCAGGTTGTTCATCTGATCACGAGAATAGGTCGAGCCCTCCGCGCTCATCTGGACTTCAATAAGCTTACCGCTGCCGGTCATGATAAAGTTACCATCGACGCCGGCCTCTGAATCCTCGGGGTAGTCTAGATCAAGCAAGGGTTGACCCGCGTAGATACCGCAGCTTATCGCCGCGACAGGGTCGACCAGCGGGTCGCTTGTGACGACGCCAGACTTTACAAGCTTGTTCACCGCAAGGCGCAATGCGATCCAACCACCGGTAATTGATGCACAGCGCGTACCGCCATCGGCTTGCAATACATCACAGTCTACCGTGATCTGCCTTTCGCCCAATGCGCTACGGTCAACGCCGGCCCGCAGGGCGCGGCCAATCAGGCGTTGTATTTCAATGGTGCGGCCGCCTTGTTTCCCCATCGCCGACTCCCGGCGCATGCGGGTATTGGTGGCGCGGGGAAGCATGCCGTATTCGGCGGTCACCCATCCCAAGCCTGACCCTTTGATAAAGGGCGGTACGCGGTCTTCAATGGTGGCGGTACATAGAACATGCGTATCCCCCACCTTGATCAATGCCGAGCCTTCAGCATGTTTGGTGAAGCCCGTTTCAACGGACACAGCACGCATTTCATCAAGTTTCCGGCCGGAGGGGCGCATAAGATAATCCTTTGTTATGTATGTTGGGGATAACTCTGCACCCTATTACGATGCAAGCCCGATTGACGTTTGCTGCGCATGCGCCATAATTTGGATACAATGAAAAAATCATCTACAGTTCTGGACGATATGAATGATCGGTCGCGCGAAGTGTTCCGGCGCGTGGTCGAAGGGTATCTGGCAAATGGCGACCCGGTTGGGTCGCGTACCTTGACCCGAGATTTCAGTGAGAAAGTCAGCGCGGCGACAATTCGCAATGTAATGCAAGACCTGGAATATATGGGACTGCTAGGGAGCCCTCATATCAGCGCGGGCCGGATACCAACGCAACTTGGCCTTCGCATGTTTGTCGACGGGATGATCGAAATAGGCGACCCCACCGAAGTTGACCGCGAAAAGATCGACGCCACGATGGGTGACGCCGGTGCCGACGTCAGTGGCATACTTGACCGGGTAGGCTCTGCATTGTCAGGCGTCACGCAGGGTGCGTCATTGGTGTTAACCCCAAAGCATGAAGCCCCGATAAAGCACATCGAATTTGTATCTTTGTCGCAGGATCGCGCATTGGTTGTATTGGTATTTTCGGATGGGCATGTCGAAAACCGGCTGTTCAGCCCGCCACCGGGCCAGACCCCAAGCAGTATGCGCGAAGCGGCGAATTTCCTGAACGCGTTGGTAGAAGGTAAAACCATCTCGGAACTTCAGCGTACCATCGCGCAGGAAATTAACCAGCGACGGCAAGAGATCGATATTTTGGCGCAACAGCTGGTCGAGAGCGGTTTGGCGCTTTGGCAAGGTGACGGTGAGGGACCGGAAAGGTTGATCGTCCGGGGGCGGTCCAATCTGATCAACGCCGAAGGCGAGGCCGAGAACGTCGAACTGATCAGGCAGCTGTTTGACGACCTTGAACGTAAGCGGGACATCGCTGAATTTCTTGAATTGGCCGATGCCGGCGACGGCGTGCGCATTTTTATTGGTTCTGAGAACAAACTTTTTTCACTTTCGGGTTCCTCTCTGGTGGTTTCCCCTTATATGAACGCTGATCGTAAGGTTATCGGGGCAGTCGGTGTGATTGGTCCGACACGCCTTAATTATGGACGTATCGTGCCGATTGTGAATTACACGGCGCAGCTGGTTGGAAAATTGATTTCGAACCGCAGCTAGAGGTGAACTATGGCAGAGCCAAGAGAGAATGAATTTTTGGATGACATCGACGACGCAGAAGCGGAAGCGTATGCGGAAGAAATGGCCGAGATCGACGACGAAGCTTTGGAGCTTGATGAGTTGCGCGCCGAGCGTGATCAGCTGAAAGACCGGTTCATGCGGGCGTTGGCAGATGCCGAAAATGCGCGCAAGCGATCGGACAAAGATCGTCGCGAGGCGGAGAATTACGGCGGATCAAAACTCGCACGGGATATGTTGTCGGTTTATGACAACATGAAACGTGCTGTTGAGGCGGCAACGGAAGAACAACGCACGATATCCGGGCCGCTTCTTGAGGGAATCGAACTGACGATGCGCGAGCTTTTGAACGTATTCAAAAAGCACGGGATGGAAGTAATTGCGCCTGAAGTCGGCGACAAGTTTGACCCCCAGCAACATCAGGCGATGTTCGAAGCGCCCGTACCTGGTACAAAAGCAGGGGAGATCATTCAGGTCGCAGCCGAGGGTTTCATGTTACACGATCGTTTATTGCGCCCGGCGCAAGTAGGTGTTTCATCAATGCCCGCCGAGTGAGGCGATTTGACTTGGGGCGAGGACCCTTCGGGGAGGATTTAAGCCCATTTGGAATGCAGGGAGGCGGTCAATTTTTGGCCGCCTCTTTAAGTTTATAAAGCAAATCCAGTGCTTCACGTGGGGTGAGTTCATCAGGGATGATGTCGGCGAGCACATTTTCGAGTTTCGAAGCCTTGGCGGGTCGGGGTGCCGGCGTTGCCGCAACAGCAAAGAGCGGCAGGTCGTCGATCAGGGTCTTTCGCATGGCACCGCCTTCACGTTCGCCTTTTTCGAGCGCTTCGAGAACAACGCGAGCGCGTGCAATCACGGAATTCGGTAGGCCGGCCAACTGGGCGACCTGGACACCATACGACCTGTCGGCAGCACCTTTTTTGACTTCGTGCAGAAATATGACATCGCCTTCCCATTCTTTGACCGCCACCGTGGCATTATCGACGCCATCGAGTTTACCCGATAGCGCGGTCATTTCGTGGTAATGGGTTGCGAACAAAGCCCGAGAGCGGTTTATGTCGTGCAGATGTTCGAGGGTGGCCCAGGCGATTGAAAGCCCGTCGTAGGTTGCTGTGCCCCGCCCGATTTCGTCGAGTATCACCAAGGCGCGGTCGTCTGCCTGATTTAGAATTGCGGCTGTTTCAACCATTTCAACCATGAAGGTCGAACGGCCGCGCGCGAGATCATCTGATGCGCCGACGCGGCTGAAGATCTGGCTTACGATTCCGATATGCGCAGACGTTGCGGGGACGAAGCTGCCCATTTGAGCGATCAAGGCGATAATCGCGTTCTGCCGTAGGAAAGTCGATTTACCCGCCATATTCGGCCCGGTAAGCAACCAGATACTTGCGTTATCGCCGTCACCGGACAGGTGGCAGTCGTTTGCGATGAAGGGTGCCCCGGATTTCTGGGCCAGCGCGCGTTCTACAACCGGGTGGCGCCCGCCCTTGATATCAAACGCCCGAGAATTATCGATGTGCGGCCTTACCCAGTTGTGGGACAGAGCCAAATCGGCCAGACTGGTTGCGAGGTCGATTTCGGCCAGCCCGGTTGATGCCGATCCGATGGGTCCCGCGTGTTCCAATATCGCGGATTTCAGGCTTTCGTAGAGCCGTTTTTCAATTTCCAGCGCGTGATTGCCGGCATTGAGAATCTTGGTTTCCAATTCGGATAGCTGGACGGTGGTGAAGCGAACCTGATTGGCGGTTGTTTGACGGTGGATAAACGTTTCCGATAGCGGTGCCGAGAGCATTTTGTCAGCGTGGGTTGATGTAACTTCGACAAAGTAGCCCAGGACGTTGTTGTGTTTGATCTTGAGGGTTGAAATACCAGTGAGCGAGATGAAGTCCTGCTGCATTCGGGCAATCACGCTACGACCCTCATCGCGTAGAAGCCGCAGTTCGTCGAGGTCGGCATTATAGCCGGCGGCGATGAAACCTCCGTCGCGGGCAAGCAGAGGGGGTTCGGCGATCAATGCCTGGTCCAGAAGTTCGATCAACGCGCCGTGTCCGATCAGGCCTCGGGTCGCTTCGCCCAGCAAAGCGGGCAGGGAGGTCACGTGAAGTTTTTCGGCCAGAAGTTCAGCTTCTGTCAGGCCGTTACGAATAGCTGCCAAATCGCGGGGGCCGCCTCGGTCAAGGGACAGGCGCGACAAGGCGCGGTCCAAATCGGGTACGCTGCGCAAATGTTGTCTTGAAGCATTTCTTAAGCCAGCGTTGTCACAGGCAAATGCGATGGCATCTAAGCGATCCTGAATAGTCTCTAACACGCGGGAGGGTGAGGAAATGCGCCGTTCAAGCAGACGTGCCCCGGCGGCGGTCGCCGTCTTGTCCATTACCGATAACAAAGTGTCGGTCCGCCCGCCGGTCAGCGCGTGGGTCAATTCGAGATTGCGTCGCGTGGCCGCGTCGATCTGGATGCTGCGAGCTTCGGCTTCTTTTTGAGGGTGGCGCAGCAGCGGCAGTTTGCCTTTTTGAGTGATTTCGAGATAGTCGATGATCGCACCCATCGCAGATATTTCGGTGCGGGCGAAAGTGCCAAACGCATCCAGAGAGCTGACGCCGAACAGATCGCAAATGCGTTTTTCGGCGCTGGAGCTGTCAAAAGCTGAACGTGCCAGAGGTGTGAGAGCTAAGTCAAAATCAGAGACTAATTCACGCAGTTCCGCCTCTTTTGCTTCCGACACAACAAGCTCTGAAGGCATGAGCCGGGCCAGTTCGGGCCCAAGACGTGCCGGCTTCATGGGCATCACGTGAAACGCACCGGTCGAAATATCGACCCAGGCCAGCGCGTGGCTATCGCGTACCTCGGCATACGCGGCAAGATAGTTGTGACGTCGCGCTTCGAGCAATGATTCCTCGGTCAGGGTGCCGGGGGTGACCAGGCGAACGACATCGCGTTTGACCACACTTTTGTAACCGCGCTTCTTTGCCTCTGCCGGGCTTTCCATTTGTTCGCATACTGCGACGCGAAAGCCCTTGCGGATCAGCGTCAGAAGATAGCCTTCGGCGGCATGGACCGGGACACCGCACATGGGGATATCTTCGCCGCCATGTTTGCCGCGTTTGGTCAGTGCGATGTCCAGTGCTTCGGCGGCTGCAACCGCGTCGTCAAAGAACATCTCGTAGAAATCGCCCATTCGGTAGAATAGCAATGCGTCCGCATATTGCGCTTTCAGCTCGAGATACTGAACCATCATCGGCGTGATTTTTTCTTCGGTCACTTTCAATCCCCGTTCTACTTTGCCTTATGTACAGACCCGTGTCCTTGGGCGAAAGGGCGGAAGGCCGTTGGACCCCCTTATCGCGACGCAGAAAATACCATCATGATTGTGCGTTGGGTCGTTCACCGATATGAAGCTAGGAAATATTAGGGAGGCCGTTTCAGTGTCAAAAAGCCGTATTACGCCAGAAGAGGCACTTGCCTTTCATCTTGAACCCATGCCCGGCAAGTTCGAGATTTCCGCAACCGTTCCGATGACCACCCAACGGGATCTGAGCCTTGCGTATTCTCCCGGTGTTGCCGTGCCTTGCGAGGCGATCGCTGACAACCCTGAATTGGCGTATGACTATACCAACAAAGGCAATTTGGTCGCGGTCATTTCCAACGGTACAGCGGTTCTGGGGCTGGGGAACCTGGGGGCGCTCGCGTCAAAGCCGGTGATGGAAGGCAAAGCGGTTTTGTTCAAGCGGTTCGCAGACGTGAATTCGATTGATATTGAACTCGATACCGAAGACCCCGAGGCATTCATCAATGCGGTTAAATTAATGGGACCTACGTTTGGTGGGATCAATCTGGAAGACATAAAGGCACCCGAGTGTTTCATCATTGAACAGCGTCTGAAAGAAGAAATGGACATTCCAGTCTTTCACGACGATCAGCACGGAACTGCGGTGATTTGTGCAGCGGGTCTGCTGAACGCCTTGCGCATTTCGGGCAAGAAGATCGAAGATGTGCAGATTGTGTTGAACGGTGCGGGTGCGGCGGGGATCGCCTGCCTTGAACTGCTCAAGGCGATGGGTGCCAAGCACAACAATTGCATCATGTGCGACACCAAAGGTGTGATCTATCAGGGCCGTACCGAGGGCATGAACCAGTGGAAGTCGGCCCATGCGGCGCAGACCGAACTGCGCACGCTGGAAGAGGCGATGAAGAATGCGGACGTGTTCTTGGGTGTGTCGGTCAAAGGGGCGGTGACGCCTGCGATGGTCGCCAGCATGGCCGATAATCCGGTGATCTTCGCAATGGCGAACCCCGATCCTGAAATCACGCCGGAGGAAGCGCATGAGGTGCGCCCCGATGCGATTGTCGCCACGGGCCGCAGCGATTACCCCAATCAGGTGAACAACGTTTTGGGCTTTCCCTACCTGTTCCGCGGGGCGCTGGATATTCACGCCCGGGCAATCAACGACGAGATGAAGATCGCCTGCGCCCACGCTTTGGCCGATCTGGCGCGCGAGGATGTGCCGGATGAAGTGGCGCTGGCCTATGGCAAGAACCTGAGCTTTGGGCGCGATTACATCATCCCGACGCCGTTCGATCCGCGTCTGATTCATCGCATCCCGCCTGCTGTTGCACGTGCAGGGATGGACACCGGCGCCGCGCGGCGCCCGATTATCGATATGGATGCCTATGAGTTAAGTCTGAAATCAAGAATGGATCCGACAGCGAACATCTTGCGCGGCATTAACGCTCGGGCACGGGCAAATCAGGCGCGGATGATCTTTGCAGAGGGTGACGATCCCAGGGTCTTGCGTGCAGCAGTGATGTATCAGCGATCAGGGCTGGGTAAAGCGCTGGTGGTTGGACGTGCTGACGACGTCAAGCAAAAGCTGTCGGTAGCAGGGTTAGATGACGCTTACCGGGAACTTGAAATCGTTAACGCCGCCAACACCACTTATCTGGATACGTATAAGTCGTTTCTTTATGACCGCCTGAAGCGTAGAGGGTCCGACCACAAGGACATTCACCGGCTTGCCGCCCGCGATCGGCATGTTTTTGCCTCGCTTATGCTGGCGCATGGTCACGGTGATGGGCTGGTTACGGGTGCTACACGCAAATCCGCGCATGTGTTGGAGAGAATAAACCATGTCTTCAACGCAGACGCGGAGCATGGTGCCGTGGGCATTACGGCGCTTTTGCACAAAGGTCGGATCGTTTTTATCGGCGATACCCTGGTGCACGAGTGGCCGAACGAGGTAGATCTTGCCAACATCGCCGAAAGCGGTGCCAAGGTCGCCCGCCATATGGGGTTGGAGCCCCGCGTCGCCTTCGTGAGCTTTTCTACTTTCGGTTATCCCGTGTCAGAGCGCGCGGAAAAGATGCAGCGCGCGCCAGACGTACTGGATGCACGTGGGGTTGATTTTGAATACGAAGGCGAGATGACCGTCGACGTCGCGTTGAACGCTGCAAGTCAAAAGAACTATCCGTTCTCTCGTTTGACCGGTCCAGCCAACATTCTGGTTGTGCCCGCGCGGCATTCGGCAAGCATATCGGTCAAGTTGATGCAGGAAATGGCGGGGGCGACAGTCATTGGACCAATCTTGACCGGCCTTGATAAATCAATTCAAATTTGTTCGACCACGTCCACCGCGAACGATATCCTTAATATGGCAATCTTGGCCGCGTGCAAGGTTGGCGAATGATCTGGAATCTCGGCTCTATCAACGCTGATAACTTTTACTATTTACGTGATCTGCCCCGGCCGGGCGAAACGTTAACAGCACGTGATTTCCGACAGGGCTTGGGCGGTAAGGGAGCGAATATGTCGGTCGCAGCCGCACGGGCCGGTGCCCGGGTGATGCATATCGGGGCGGTCGGCAAGGACGGAAAATGGGCAAAAGACCGGTTGCTTGAATACGGGGTTGAAACGCAACATATCAACATCGTCGACACGGTGACGGGTCATGCGAATATCTGCGTCAGCGATGATGGCGAGAATTCTATCGTAATATCACCTGGTGCGAATTATCAGGTCAGCGACAAAATGATAGGTGCAGCTCTTGCCGAAGCGTCACCGGATGACATTTTGTTGATGCAAAACGAGACGTTAAATCAACACTACGCGGCGACAATAGCCAAAACGCTTGGACTGCGTGTCATCTACGCCGCGGCTCCGTTTGATGCCCAGGCGGTTATGCATCTTATTGATCATGTTGACCTGCTGGTTCTCAATCAGGGGGAGGCAGAGGAATTCGAGGCTTCGATTGGAGCAGAACTCGAGACGTGCCAAGTTGACGATATCATCGTGACCTTAGGGGCGCAGGGATGCAAATGGGTCTCTAATAAGGCCCATACCACCTGCTCTTTTCCCGCATATAAAGTGGATGCGATCGATACAACCGGTGCCGGAGATACCTTTACCGGTTATCTGGCGGCAGCACTTGACCGCCGCTTGACCATGCCGAATGCGATCACTCTCGCAATGCAGGCGAGCGCGTTGATGGTGATGCGTCGGGGCACCGCTGATGTTATCCCCGATCTTAAGGACATCGAAGATTACGGCTTTGATGAAATACCTTAATGCGTGAAAGGTGCGGCACTGCCCCAAAGCTGTTTCACACGCTGATCACGCCCACAGCCATCCCGGTAGCGTTTATATGCGACTGATTTTTTAACGGCCAGCCCGACGCTTGAGAATGCCAGCCTTTCGCTACTTTTGTAATAATCCTGATGGTAAGCGTCCGCAGGATAAAATGTGGTTTTTCCCAACACAGGCGTCACGATCGTCTGGCCAAGGGCAGCCTGGGCCTGAGCCTTTGCCTGGGTGGCGGCTGCTTTCTGAACCGCGTCCTTTGCGAATATCGCTGTGCGATAACTGTCCCCGCGATCACAAAATTGACCACCCGCATCCGTGGGATCTACGGACCGGAAATACATTGAAAGCAGTTGGTCCAGGCTGACAACAGCGGGGTCGAACTGGATTTGAGCCGCTTCGTAGTGTCCTGTCCCCCCGGCCGTAACTTGTTTGTAAGTGGGGTTCTTAACAGTGCCCCCTGCAAAACCCGAAATGACTTCCTTCACACCCTTGACGCTTTCAAAGTCGGATTCAACGCACCAGAAACATCCACCCGCCACCAAAAGTGTCTCTGTTTCAGCGGCCTTGGCGGTTGTCGCTTGCGCAATCATCCCTAGTGAAATGGTAACCGACAGTGCAATTATCCTGACGTTGTAACTGAAATTCATAGTGCATCCTCCACACGAAACGGTGGCGGCAATACCGAAATGGCGCAATACACGTCTTGGCGATGTCACGACCTAGTGATTTCAATTTCAGTGTTGGCGTAGGCTGTCGAAGTTCTTAGCGTTTGGCAAATCACAAGGAGTTTTTATGCAAGAGCATGTCACCACGCATCAAGCGGAAGAAGATGCAAGAAACGACGCCATATTTATATATTTAAACGGTGAAATCGTACCGAAGGCGCAAGCCTTGGTAAGCGTTTACGACAGTGGTTTCATGCTGGGCGATGGTATCTGGGAAGGGCTGCGCCTGTACGATGGGTGCTGGGCCTTCATTGACCATCATTTCGACAGGTTGTTCGAGGCCGCCAAAGCCATTGATCTTGATATCGGCCTGACCCGGGAAAAACTGGTCGAGGCTTTGTTAGAGACCCAACGCGCGAACAAAATGACCACAGATGCCCATGCGCGGCTGATGATCACGCGGGGCGTAAAAACCCGCCCCTTCCAACATCCGTCCTTGTCTAGATCGGGTCCGACCATCACCATTATCATGGAGCATTCCCGCCCGAGCATTCCGAGACCCATTCGGCTGGCCACCGTACCACATATGCGCGGTCTGCCGATGACCCAGGACCCCAAGTTGAATAGCCATTCGAAACTCAATTGCATTCTGGCATGCATAGCTGCCGAAAAAGCCGGAGCTGACGAGGCGCTGATGCTTGATATCAATGGCTTCGTGAATACCACCAATGCCTGCAATTTTTTTATTGTGCGTAAAGGCGCTGTTTGGACCAGCACGGGTGACTATTGTATGAATGGTATCACGCGCCAGAAGGTGATCGATTTGTGCCATTCCCATGACATTCCGATATATGAACGAAATTTTTCGTTGGTTGATACCTATGGCGCGGACGAGGCATTCTTGACCGGGACATTTGGCGCTCAGACACCGGTGGCATCGGTTGACGGTCGTCAGATCGGTACGGGCGATATGGGCCCGGTCACCCGGCGGCTTCGCGGGCTTTATAAGGACTTGATCAAAGAGGAGTGCAGCTAATGCGGATCGCAATGTGGTCGGGGCCGCGTAACCTTAGCACCGCCATGATGTACAGCTTTGGCAACAGGGCGGACTTTTCCGTGATGGATGAACCGTTTTATGCAGCGTACCTTGCCCGGACCGGCTTATCGCACCCGTTGTCTGATCAGATAATTGCAGCGCATCCTACCGACCCGGTCAAAATCGCTGCGTCTTGTCGTGTCGGCGGTACACCCCACCTTTATATGAAACATATGCCTCACCATATGCTTGACGGGTTTCCGGTGGATTGGGCCAGGGATTGCGTGAACATTCATCTGATACGCCATCCTGCGCGTGTAATTGCCAGTTATGCCGCCAAACGGGAAACCCCGACCTTCGATGACATCGGATTTGGTCAACAGACGGCGTTGTTCAACCAAATCGGCGGACTGGTCATTGATTCATCGGACATCCGACGTGACCCCGAAGGTATGCTGCGCAAGCTCTGCGCAGCCATTGACCTTTCGTTTGATCCGGCGATGCTTCACTGGCCAGCCGGAGGCCGTCGCGAAGACGGTATCTGGGCGTCGCACTGGTACGGTGCGGTGCATCAAAGTACCGGGTTCGCTGGCGCTGAAGGACCGTTGCCAAAGCTTGGTGGCATGGATCATGACGTGATGATGCAGGCACAGCCACATTATGACCAGCTATATGATCAGCGGCTTAGGTGAGATCGCAAAAACCTGGAACGCTAGGACGTGTGCACACAGCTTGGGTCAACGGCGGCTGCGCCAGCCGCCGCATCGGGATGCATGGATGCGGCAGCGGTTTGACATACTGAAGTCTTTGTCAAAGCGTTCACCAAAGTTATACAGACCCAATACCCTTTTGTTCTTTAGCCCAGAAAACACGTTGCATTGTCTGGGCTAATTAGGGTCTGATACTCACTTTTTCAGGCGCTTGTCCCGAGCGGCGAGCAGTTTGAGGCGTAGCGCGTTCAGCTGAATAAATCCTGCCGCGTCTTTTTGATCGTAAGCGCCGGCATCGTCTTCGAAAGTCACGTGAGCTTCGGAGTAAAGCGAATGTTCTGACCAGCGGCCAACGGTGCGCACATGACCCTTGTACAGTTTCAACCGAACCGTGCCGGTAACATGGGTTTGCGATGCATCAATCGCAGCTTGCAGCATCGTGCGTTCGGGGCTGAACCAGAAACCGTTGTAAATTAGTTCGGCATAACGCGGCATCAGCTCGTCCTTCAGGTGCATCGCACCCCGGTCAAGCGTGATAGATTCTATTCCGCGGTGTGCTTCCAGCAACAAGGTCCCGCCAGGGGTTTCGTAGATACCGCGCGATTTCATACCCACAAACCGACCCTCGACAAGGTCGAGACGCCCACATCCGTGTTTACCGCCCAGTTCGTTCAGCTTGGTCAAAATCGTCGCGGGCGACATCGCTTTGCCGTCGATGCTGACCGCATCGCCGCGTTCAAACCCGATTTCAACATATTCGGGTTCATCAGGTGCCTTTTCCGGTGAAACAGTACGCTGGTAGACATATTCGGGCGCGTCAACTGCCGGATCTTCCAGCACTTTACCTTCAGAGGAAGTGTGCAACAGGTTTGCGTCGACACTAAACGGGGCGTCTCCGCGTTTGTCCTTGGCCACTGGAATTTGGTTTTTCTCAGCGAACTCAATGAGCTTGGTACGGCTTGACAGATCCCATTCGCGCCAAGGGGCGATCACCTTGATGTCGGGGTTCAACGCATAGGCCGCCAGTTCAAAGCGCACCTGATCATTGCCTTTACCCGTGGCACCATGGGCCACGGCGTCGGCGCCGGTTTCCGCAGCGATCTCGACCAATCGCTTTGAAATAAGAGGGCGCGCGATGGATGTTCCCAGCAGATACAGACCCTCGTAGACGGCGTTGGCGCGGAACATCGGGAATACGAAATCACGTACAAACTCTTCGCGAAGATCTTCGATATAGATTTCCGAGGCACCCATCATTTCGGCCTTGGCGCGGGCAGGTTCCAGTTCCTCTCCCTGTCCCAAGTCGGCGGTAAACGTCACCACCTCGCAACCATATTCTGTTTGCAGCCATTTCAGGATGATCGAGGTATCAAGCCCACCGGAATAGGCGAGCACAACTTTTTTGGGCGCGGACATGATGTTTCCTTTGCGGTTTGCATCGCGAACTATCTGTTTTTCATGATGTGGGCAAGATTGAAGGCTGCGTTGACCGCGCGCGCAAGGGGTCGTATCGACATATAGTCCAATTATAGGCCGATTTAATGACCGATACCTTTCAGCAAGCCGCGCGTGCCGCCACCGAAGCGATGCGTGATGTCTTCCAGCCGACACCGTTGATGCGAAATGATCACCTTTCTGAAAGGTACGGGGCGGATATCTGGCTTAAGCGTGAAGATTTAAGCCCGGTTCGGTCTTACAAGCTGCGCGGTGCCTTCAATGCGATGCGCAAGGTTATCCCAGCACAGACGTTGTTTGTTTGCGCGAGCGCGGGTAATCACGCGCAGGGCGTTGCGTTCATGTGCAGCTATTTCGGCGTGAAAGGCGTGATTTTCATGCCGGTAACGACCCCGCAGCAGAAAATACAAAAAACCAAGATGTTCGGCGGTGCGCAGGTCGAGGTCCGGCTTGTCGGTGACTATTTTGATAAAACATTGGCGGCTGCACAACAGTTTTGCCGCCAGGAAGCCGCCCATTTTCTATCACCCTTCGATGATGATGACGTCATTGAAGGGCAGGCGTCGGTCGCGGTCGAAATCGAGCAACAGTTGGGTCGCGTGCCAGATCACGTTATCCTGCCAGTGGGTGGGGGTGGCCTGTCCTCGGGTATCTTCAGTTATTATGGGCGTGCCTGTAATTTCACTTTTGTAGAGCCGAAAGGTGCCCCAAGTCTGGCCCGGGCACTGCAAAATGGTGCGCCTGTGGATATTTCACCGATCAATAGTTTCGTCGATGGTGCCGCAGTCGCCATGATCGGCCAGAGGAATTTTGATCGACTACGACGGATTGATTCAAGTGCAGTTATAAATTTGGCCGAAGACCGCATCTGCACAACCATCATTGAGATGTTGAATGTCGAAGGTATCGTACTCGAGCCGGCGGGTGCCCTTTCGATTGAGGCACTGAGCGAAGTCGCTGAACAAATCAAAGGTAAGTCCGTCGTATGTATCGCATCTGGCGGAAATTTTGATTTCGAGAGGTTGCCCGAGGTTAAAGAGCGTGCGCAACGGTATTCGGGCATAAAAAAATACTACATACTGCGAATGCCTCAACGTCCGGGCGCATTGAAGGAATTCCTGAATACTCTCGGCCCCGATGACGATATTTGTCGATTTGAATATCTCAAGAAATCCGCACGCAATTTCGGATCGGTATTGATCGGGATCGAAACGCGGTCACCGGATAGCTTTGGTCTCATTCAGTCTCAGCTAGATGAAGCGGGTTTTACGTATACTGACATCACCAATGACGAAACGTTAGCACAATTTGTTCTGTAAGATCACCTCAGGCCAGTCTCGCTGAGAGCGCTTAAAAACAGTGTCTTTGACTTTGCATATGTCGCCAGCAAGCCTGCTGTATGGCGCATATCATCTGCATTGTCGTTCGACATATCGTGGCTTTTGCGGCATTCTGCCGAAAATCCCACAAAACCCATATTTAAAGCACTGCCTTGCAGAAAATGCAGTTCTTCGGTGATGTCGATTGGCCGATGGGCATCTTCCAGCCGTTTTAATGTATCCTCCGTTTCGTCAAAAAACACTTGAACAATCTTGTTGAAACTATCTTGCCCGATTCCGGCCCGAAGACCGTTGACGTATGCCCAATCAATCATTTTCGACCCCACGCTCGATGGGCTTTCACTAATGGTCATTGATTAACGTGGAATGTATTCGCCCGCTAATTTCGCTAAAGTTGTCGGGTTCACTGTCTCTTAATCTGCATTGTCTAAGGATCTGACAAAGTATTTTTGAGGAGCAGATGAATGTTTTTGGCATGCCCCTCTACCGCGGACCTTTTAGCGACCCGACAAAGCAGGGTACCGCGGTTGGTAATGGTTGTTGATGACAGTAAACTACAGCGTCGGATACTTGCCGCATACCTGACCGGCTGGGGCTTCGCGGTTGTAGAGGCCTCATCGGGCGATGATGCGCTGGAAAAATGTCGTCATTGTGTACCCGACATGGTGCTGAGCGATTGGATGATGCCCGGTATTTCGGGGTTGGAGTTTTGCCGGGCTTTTCGCGCTCTGTCTCGGGACGAATACGGATATTTCATCCTGCTGACTTCCAAACAGGAAAAAGCCGAGGTTGCGAAGGGGTTGGACAGCGGCGCGGATGATTTTTTGACCAAACCTGTAGATCAGGATGAACTGCGTGCAAGACTCGCCGCGGGCGAGCGTATACTGGAGATGCAGCGGGAGCTTACTGAGAAAAACGAAATTATCTGGGACACGCTTGGAGAATTACAGCGTATTTATGATTCATTGGACCGGGACCTTATTGCGGCGGAAAAGTTGCAAAAATCCCTGATTAGTGACACTACCCGACAGTTCGCTACCGGGCGCTTGTCGTTGATGTTACAATCAAGCGGCCATGTCGGTGGCGATTTGGTCGGATTCTTTCCAGTAGGCGCAGATAAGCTTGGTTTGTTTGCGATGGACGTTTCCGGACACGGCATCAGCTCCGCCCTAATGACAGCACGTCTAGCAGGGTATCTATCCGCTTCGGCTCCAGATCAGAATATAGCGCTGCACCGGAGTGACGATGGCAGCTATCGAATGAATCCCCCCGATGAGGTTATCGTAAAGATAAACGAACTGTTGCTGAGCGAAATGGAAACGGAGCATTACCTGACGCTGTTGCTGGCGCAGATTGACCTCAACACCGGTAAAGCCATCATTTCGCAAGCTGGACACCCGCACCCGGTCGTGCAGCGAAAGGATGGCCGGATTGAACACTGCGGCACGGGTGGGTACCCGGTTGGACTGCTCGAAAACGCGACGTATGAGCAGTTTACAGTGCAGCTACACCCCGGTGACCGTTTGCTGATTCTGTCTGACGGCGTGACGGAATGTCCTGATAGTGACGGGAATATGTTGGTTGAAATCGGGTTAGATGACATGTTGTACGATCTTCATGACGTTGAAGGCCCTCGGATGTTTGATGTCATGTTGGAAAAGCTTGCCGATTTTTCGCGGAGCGAGAGTTTCCCGGACGATGTGTCGGGCATATTATTAGAGTTTCAAGGAGCACGGGAAATATAGCGCTTCAGAAAAAGCTTATCGCCGTCATTGCCAAGGCTTGCAAGCGCCTCTTGGGCCGAAAGCACAACGGTTGCATGGTCTGGTTCGGTTGGGTCAGCGATTTGGCGCACCGGGTGTGCGACGTAGACATGGCATAGTTTCTCGGCCCACAGGTCATATTCAGGCATATATACAAAACGCCGGAAGGCACCCAACCTTCGAGGGCGCGAAATCGACCACCCAATTTCTTCACGGACTTCTCTGAACAGGGCCTGTTGAGGGGATTCACCGGGATCGATCCCGCCTCCGGGAAGTTGGACGTCAACCCGTGGTGACAATTGCGCAGTCATCAAAAACCGCTGTTTCAGCGGTAGGATAGCATAGGCCCCAGGGCGCAAGACATAAGCTTTGCCTCGCAACGGTGGCTTCCCAATTCGCTGCAACATCTCTTACCCCCTTTTCGCGCGGCTTGTTGACCTTATATAGACGCGGTATGCCAACCGTCTGCCGGTAAGGAAAGTCCAATGACTCAAGGAACCAAAATCGCGTGGGACGACACCGTCCTTCCCTTTCAACTTGACGCTGCCGATATTCGCGGCCGCGTTGCTCGTCTTGACGGCGTGTTGGAGGGCATCTTGCGTCAGCATGATTACCCCGAAAAGGTTGAGGCACTGGTCGCAGAAATGGCGTTGTTGACCGCCTTGATCGGCCAAACAATAAAGTTGCGCTGGAAATTGCAGCTACAGGTGCAATCGAAGGGACCGGTGCGAATGATTGCCACCGACTACTATGGCCCGTCAAAGGAAGGTGAGCCGGCGCGTATCCGTGCCTATGCCAGCTATGACGCGGATCGCATCACCGATGGTTCTGCGTTTGATCAGGTCGGCGAAGGCTATTTTGCTGTAATGATCGATCAGGGTGAAGGTATGACGCCATATCAGGGGATAACTCCGCTTACCGGCAAATCGCTTTCCGCGTGTGCCGAAGCGTATTTTGCGCAGTCTGAACAGCTGCCGACCCGGTTCCAACTGAGCTTTGGGAAATCCACCATGTCGGATGAGCAAGAGCATTGGCGTGCAGGTGGTATCATGCTTCAGCACATGCCCAAAGCATCGCCCCTGGCCGCCAACACCGAAGGAAGCGGAGACCTCGTCAGTGCCGACGATTTGCTGAACGGTGACGATGGTGAAAACTGGCGTCGCGTCAACCTGTTGCTCGACACGGTTGATGAGCTTGAATTGATCGGACCAACATTGCCGCCGACCGGCTTGTTGACGCGATTGTTTCACGAAGAATCGCCTCGGGTTTTCGACGCGCAGGCAATCCGTTTTGGCTGCACCTGTTCAGAGGACCGGGTAAGACAGAGTCTTTCGATCTATTCGGCGAAGGATATTAAAACGATGACCACAGATGATGGTCGCGTTACGGCAGACTGTCAGTACTGTAGTGCGCACTATGATCTGGACCCCGAAACCGTCGGTTTTGAGGCCAAAACCTCTGACGAAGATTGATAGTGGAGCCTGAACATCTAGCGAATTTTCGGTCGGCATTGGCACAAACCGGTGTCACGTCTTCCGATTTCGATCTTAACAAGGGTATCGAACCCCCGGCTAATCGCAAATTGCGCCCTGCTGGGGTTCTTGCCCCGATCATATATAAAAATGGCCGATTGGAGCTAATCCTTACCAAACGGTCTTCGGCGCTACGACATCATCCGGGGCAGATTGCCTTTCCGGGGGGGAAGCAAGATGGTGATGATGTTGATGTGATCGCCGCCGCCCTACGCGAAGCCCGCGAGGAAATTGGACTGCCGACCGAATTGGTCGAGGTGCTGGGCACGCTGCCCGCGCACGAAACCGTGACGAATTTCAAGGTCACGCCCGTTATCGCCTTTGTGAAAGACAAATTCGATATCATTCCCGAGCCCGGTGAGGTTGACGAAGTGTTTACCGTGCCTTTGGACCACGTGTTGAATGCTGACAATTATCTGATTCAATCGCGGCGCTGGCAGGGACAGATGCGGCATTATTACGTTGTCCCTTACGGTCCCTATTACATTTGGGGCGCAACCGCGCGTATGCTGCGGGCATGGACCGAACGAATGAACTGACCCTTCCCGCCAGTACAAGCTGGCTTGCCGATGCAGATGCCCAAGCTGTTTGCGATGCGATTCGGCAGGGAGGGCATAACATCTACTTTGTCGGTGGGTGTGTTAGGAATGCGATCCTGGGGCTACCCGACAGTGACGTCGACATGTCCACTGACGCTATACCTGAAAAGGTAATGGACCTAGCAAAGGACGCTGGGCTCAAGGCCGTGCCCACAGGTATTGAACACGGCACTGTGACGATCGTGAGCGGTGGTAAGGGGTTCGAGGTCACGACCTTTCGCCGCGATGTGGAAACCGATGGTCGTCGTGCGGTTGTCGCATTTTCTGACAGTATGCGTGAAGATGCATTGCGGCGCGATTTTACAATGAACGCGCTTTACGCTGATGCCAGGGGTCGCGTTATCGACCCACTAGGTGGGTTACCCGATCTACTTGCGCGTCATGTGCGGTTCATTGACGATCCCCAGGCACGTATCCGCGAGGACTATTTACGGATACTGCGGTATTTTCGATTTTCTGCTTGGTACGCAGACCCCCATGCCGGTTTTGAACCAGAGGCATTGGCGGCGATCGCGTCAAATATAACCGGGTTAGAGACACTTTCCGCAGAGCGTATCGGTGCCGAGGTGAAAAAGCTGCTGGCAGCGCCTGATCCAGCCCCCGCACTCGCCGTCATGCGCCAGATCGGGGTACTGAACACCATACTTCCTGGATCGGATGACACGTGGTCAAGCATGGTGGTACATTTTGAAACACTGCTGGACGCCCCCCCGGATTGGCGGCTACGGTTGGCAGCCATAGGCGGGGCGGATGTCGCGCACCGTCTTCGCTTAGCCAAAGTAGACGCAAAGCATCTTGAGCTGCTGAAAGAATCCGCTTTTGGGTCACAAGCCATTGCCGAGGTGGCCTACCGCCATGGTTCCGATGTCGCGAGGGCAGTGGTGATATTGCGGGCATGTATGTCAGAGCAACCGCCCAGTTTAGCCGTGTTAGAGAGTATTCGTGAGGGAGCGGAAGCGCGGTTTCCTATTCGTGCTGTCGATCTGATGCCGCAGTATAGCGGTGCGGATCTTGGTCAACGACTGGCCTATCTAGAAAGGTTTTGGATAGATTCCGGGTTTAAGGCCGCACGCGACGCGCTACTAAGGCTGCCTGAACCCTAAACCGTAAGTTGTTATCCGGGTGTAAAGCTCTCTATAATGGCGCTTTCAATCCTTTACACTAGGTGCTTATGTTTCGATTTTTCGAAAATCTAGTAGATCCGTATGTGGAATACACCCAGCAAGACGCGCCGCCTAAGAAGCTTTGGCCGTTTTTTCGCGTGTATAGTGCACCATTTAAAAAGGTATTCATTCTGACAGCAATTATGTCAGTTGCCGTAGCCGCGATTGAAATCGGGTTAATCTATTACATGGGTCGGCTGGTCGATTTGCTTAACGGTTCCCCCGCAGAGGTGTGGCGGCTATATGGCATGGAGTTCACTCTCGTGGCGTTTGGGGTCTTGTTCCTGCGACCGGTTGTGCTCGCGCTGGATGTACTGCTGTTGAATAACGCGGTGTTGCCAAACTATGGAGCGTTGTTTCGGTGGCGGACGCATCGGCAGGTTTTGCGTCAGTCAGTTGGGTGGTTCGAGGATGATTTTGCCGGACGTATTGCAAACCGTATCATGCAGACTCCTCCCGCTGCGGGGGATGTGGTGTTTCAGGTTTTCGATGCCATTTCCTATTCCTTGGCATATTTGATCGGGGCCGCGATACTGCTCGCTACTGCTGATTGGCAGCTTATGCTGCCTCTTTTGCTATGGTTTGGATTATATGCCGCGTTGACCCGCTGGACCGTGCTGAAGGTAGCCGTCGCCTCAAAAGCGTCTTCCGACGCGCGGTCGCTGGTCACGGGTCGGGTGGTAGATACCTACACCAATATCCATTCGGTCAAGATGTTTGCCCACCATGATCGCGAAATGGAACACGCAAAGTCGGCGATCGAAAATGCCAGAGTGACATTTCAAAATGAAATGCGGATTTTCACGGTGATGGACGTGTGCCTGGTGACGCTGAATGGTTTCCTGATTGTCGGTATCGTAGGGTGGGCGTTCTTTTTGTGGTCCACCGGATTGGTGACGGTCGGTGCCGTGACAGCCGCGACAGCGCTGGCGTTGCGGTTAAATTCAATGACGGCCTGGATCATGTGGGCGCTGTCGACCTTCTTTCAGCAGCTTGGTGTCGTTGCCGAGGGGCTGGAAACCATTGCACAGCCGATAACCCTTGTGGATCCGCACGATGCCAAGCCATTGAAGCTGACGGACGGGCGTATTGAATTACGCGGGCTTACCCACCACTACGGGCGCGGTTCCGGCGGGCTGGACAATGTCGACATCACCGTTCAGCCGGGCGAGAAAATCGGTTTGATCGGGCGATCAGGCGCGGGAAAATCGACCCTAGTCAAGCTGCTTTTGCGGTTTTACGATCCTGAAGGCGGGTGTATCATGATTGATGGGCAGGATATCACCAAGGTTCGCCAGGACAGTTTGCGTAAAACCATCGGAATGGTTCAACAAGACAATTCATTGTTGCACCGTTCAATCCTTGAAAACATCCTTTATGGACGCCCATCCGCTTCCTTGGCAGAGGTAATTGCGGCTGCGAGACAGGCGCAAGCACATGATTTCATCACCGAACTGGCTGATGATGAAGGGCGGTCCGGCTATAATGCCCAGGTGGGGGAACGTGGTGTCAAACTTTCGGGTGGGCAGCGCCAGCGCATCGCATTGGCGCGCGTAATCCTCAAGGACGCGCCGATATTGGTTCTGGACGAGGCCACCAGTGCGTTGGACAGCGAGGTCGAAGCCGCAATCCAGCAAACTCTGTATGGGATGATGGAGGGCAAGACCGTAATTGCCATTGCACACCGCTTGTCCACCATCGCTGCGATGGACCGCATTTTGGTGATGGACAACGGGCGCATCGTCGAACAAGGCACCCACGAAGTGCTTTTGGCTAAGGGCGGGCTATATGCTGATCTTTGGGGTCGCCAATCTGGCGGATTTTTAAAGACTGACGAGGCGTGAATATGAGGCATATCCGATGGATCGATCCGTTTGCACCTGCGCACGGTGCCCCTCCGCGCACTGTCATGCCGTTCTTTCGCTGGGCGCTGAAAGGGTGCGGATGGGCTTTGGCAGTCGGCAGCGTCCTTTCGATCGGTGCCGGCGTGATCGAGGTAATGGCGGCGCTGGTTCTAGGCTGGGTCGTGGATGCCGCGCTATCGACGCAGCCCCAATCGGTATTCGACGACAATGTGGGTCTAATGCTGGCCAGTCTCGGGTTTTTCCTGATCTTGCGGCCGCTGCTGTTCGGGATCAGTTCCTATATGCAATCGGTCGTGGTGGTCCCGAACGTGTTCAATATCGTTCTGTCGCGTCTGCATCGGTATACCCTGGGACAGGCCGTCACATTTTTTGACAATGATTTCGCAGGGCGTATTTCACAAAAAGAAATGCAGACCAGCCGTGCCCTGACGGACGTCGTGGCAGAGATGATCCATACGGTGTTGTTTGCAGCGGCGTCGTTTGTCGGGGCCGTAATGCTGTTGGGAACAGTGAACTGGCGCATCGCCATCGGTCTATTGCTATGGATGGTCGGATACATCGTTCTGATCCGTCATTTCATGCCTCGCGTCCGAAAGCATTCTCGGGTGCGGGCAGGGGCACGCGCGATGGTAACGGGACAGGTCGTTGATACGATCACGAATATCAAGACTGTTAAACTGTTCGCACATTCTGAATTTGAGGACCGGGCCGCACTGGGTGCCATGCAGAAATTTTTGGATGCAAGCCTGGATTTTGGCCGGGTTAGTGTCTTGTTTCGGTTTTGGCTGATGGCCATCGCCGGGTTATTACCGGTGTTGTTAGTAGGGGGCGCGCTTTGGTATTGGTCGCTTGGTTCGGTGACCGCGGGCGACATTGCTGCCACGGGGGCGGTGTCTTTGCGTTTGGCGCAGATGACAGGTTGGGTCAGTTTTACACTCATGGCGCTCTACGCGAACATGGGCGAGGTCGAAGACGGTATCCGGACGCTGACTCCGCCACAACAGCTTCGCGATGTGGAAGGAGCGCAGGATCTTGTTGTCGATCGCGGGGCGGTTGCAATGGATGGTTTGCAGTTTACCTATGGGCATGAGAGCGGGGGGGTCGAAGACGTTTCCCTATCTATAAAACCCGGTGAAAAGCTGGGTATCGTAGGTGCGTCGGGGGCGGGTAAATCCACGCTCGTATCCTTGCTTTTGCGTCTCTATACCTTGGAAAAGGGACAGATTTTAATTGATGGCCAAGACATCTCGGACATCACCCAAGAAAGCTTGCGGCGTCAGATCGGCATGGTGACCCAGGAAACCGCGATGTTCAATCGGTCGGCGCTCGACAACATCCGTTATGGCAAGCCTGATGCCAGCGTAGACGAGGTGATTGAGGCCGCCATGCAAGCCGAAGCACACGAATTTATTCAAAACATGCACGACCACAAGGGTCGCCAGGGATACGATGCACATCTGGGAGAGCGTGGCGTCAAGCTTTCGGGTGGGCAACGTCAGCGCATTGCCTTGGCCCGCGCGATCCTGAAAGATGCCCCGATTTTAATCTTGGACGAAGCGACAAGCGCCCTGGACAGTGAGGTTGAGGCGGCCATCCAGACTGCTCTTGACCGTGTGATGGAGGGAAAGACAGTATTAGCCATTGCGCACCGACTATCGACATTGACCCAGATGGACCGGATCGCGGTAATGGATGCCGGGCGTATCGTCGAGATCGGTACTCATGAGGCTTTACTGTCCCAGGACGGGCTATATGCGCGGTATTGGCAAAGGCAATCAGGCGGATTCCTGGATCTGGAGGCCGCAGAATAGGGGCTTTTGCTGCTTCTAACTTCGCGGTATGCGCAAGGCATGACAGAATATAAAATCCTGCGACTTGGACATCTGGGCGACGGCATTGCCGCGGGCCCGTTTTTTGCACCTATGACCCTTCCGGGCGAAACGGTGACCGGCACACCTGAGGGTCAAACACTGACCGATATTCGTATCGTTACGCCATCAGCCGACCGCGTTACTGCGCCCTGTCGACATTTCAAAGCGTGCGGCGGCTGTCAGCTGCAACACGGATCAGATGGTTTGGTCGCTGACTTCAAGCTTGATGTGGTCAAATCATCGCTTGATGCACACGGCATAGAGACTGTTTTCCGACCTATCCAGACTTCACCCGCACAATCACGCCGCCGCGCGACATTCGCCGCAAAACGGACGAAAAAAGGTGCAATGGCCGGTTTTCATGCGCGCGGATCGGATACCGTACTGGAAATACCGGGCTGCCAACTTCTTGACCCCACAGTGATGAGCGCATTGCCCATTGCCGAAAAGCTGGCCGTTATGGGGACAAGCCGCAAAGCTGCGTTGGCCGTGACTGTAACCGCTTCGCCTGCGGGGCTGGATATCTCGGTTCAAAACGGGAAATCATTGGATGGTCCCCTGCGGCAGGAATTGGCGATCCTGTGCGACACGCTTGGCCTGGCACGCCTGACCTGGGACGGCGAAGTCGTCGCGGTGCGTACACCACCGATACAACGTTTCGGGACCGCAAAGGTGACGCCGCCGCCGGGTGCGTTCTTGCAAGCGACACCCCATGGCGAAGCGTCGTTGGTGGAGGCCGTAAACGAAGCAGTTGGTGAAGCGCGGCATGTCATGGATCTTTTCGCGGGCTGTGGCACGTTCAGCCTGCCGCTGGCCCAGAAATCCGAGGTACACGCGATTGAAGGTGACGCCGCAATGACCGCGGCGCTGGATCAGGGATGGCGCATGTCCAAAGGCCTCAAGCCTGTCACCACCGAAACGCGCGATCTTTTTCGCCGCCCTTTGCTGCCGGATGAAATGAGCAAGATCGATGCTGTCGTGCTAGACCCGCCGCGTGCCGGAGCCGAAGCGCAGGTGGCCGAGATTGCCAAAGCCATGCCGCCGGTCGTCGCTTATGTATCGTGCAACCCGGTGACATTTTCCCGCGACGCTGCGACCCTTGTCTCGGCTGGGTATTCATTGGACTGGATACAGGTGGTGGATCAGTTCCGTTGGTCTTCACACGTTGAACTTGTCGCCCGGTTTACCGCGCCCGAAGTTGCGCGAAAACGCCGATAAGCTTTCAGCGGCCCCTATGATCTTCTGCGCAGGACGGGTTGTCGGTATGCAATAGGTCGATAATTTTTCCTGGTAACACGTTTTTGACCACAGGATTTTATGGTACATGTTAGGGCATCTAATAACGGCCAAAAGGCCAGGGGCACTGGGGCAGTCATAGCATGAAGCGTAGAAATCTTATTTTGGGGGGAACGGCGCTCGTTGCACTTGGCGCTTGTAGCTCCAGTAAATTCAAACGGTATAACGGGCCGGAAGTCACTTACGTGGTGGTGAACAAGGGCGATCGCCGCGTGTTCCTGATGCACCGGGACAAAGTGTTAAAGTCGTATGACATGAAGCTGGGGTTTGCCCCGGTGGGACACAAGGTTTACGAAGGCGACGGACGCACCCCGGAAGGGCTGTATTGGATCGACCGGCGAAACCCGAACAGCAGCTATCACCTATCGCTGGGTATTTCATATCCAAATGAACGGGATCGTGCCGTCGCGGCCGAGTTAGGCAAAAGCCCCGGTGGGGATATTTTTATCCATGGCCAAAAGACCCCCAAGGAAAAGAATGTTTCTGATTGGACGTGGGGTTGTATCGCCGTGTCAAACAAGGACATCGAAGAAATGTATTCGATGGTAACGGATAATACTCCGATTGCTATAAGTCCTTGAAAACCGCATGAATTTCAGAGATCGGCCAAATGACAACCGGTCATTTGGCCATAACAAGCGTCCACCAGATTTTACCGCTTTTTTCCTGATGCCAGGCGAAACCCATAAACAGAGCATCCGAGGCCAAGAGTATGCGCCGGGTTTCAGGCTGATCAAGCCACGCTGCAAGGGTTTCCAACTCGGTCTCGTATGTCTCAGAGATCACTTCGCCGATAAGCGCACCGGGATATCCAACACGCTGGATCCGATCTACAGGAGATGACCCGTCAGAACCAAAGTGCCATGGCCGGTTCTGGACGGACATGTCGAGCGAATGGGTCGCGGCGGCAGCGTTCAGCTTGGCGTCAAGCTGAACCGGCGACAGACCCGAGGCACCCCGAAGCGCGTTAACTGCATCAAGCATGCGGAATTGTATCTGACCGGTGTCGCTGGAGCTTATACGGTATGCTTTGGGCAACGCCTTGCCATCGGATCCGATGGTTGACGGTGCCGGCGCACACGCAGACAGTGCTACAGCAAGCGTGACTAGGATAGAAAACAGACGTACCATGGCGCAGCTCCACGCAATTGATTTTCCGGTGCCATACATGGTGCAGCGTTGCAGATCAAACGCACATCGGCGTGACATCGCTTGTTAACGATGGTTTGAATTGAAACTGCGACTTTCGAGCCATATAGGAGAGAAACTTCGGTTTTTTCCTTCCTCAGGAGACATTCCCATGTCTGACACGAAATTTTCCCTTTCGTCGCGTCGCACGTTTCTTGCCGGTAGTGCGGCAATGCTGGCGTCCCCCGCCTTGGCTCAAAGCAGCTTACAAAGTGAAGCAACAACCGAGTTGGAGAAGGATCTGACGGAGTCTGTGCGCCGCAATGTATCCAGCTTTCGCACGCTAGATTGGCAGCCGTATTTCTCGAACACCAATAAAGGCGCGATCTTGGTCGATATTGATAGTCGCGCGGTGCATTTCTGGTCCGAAGATCAGTCGATTTACAAGCTATACCCATCAAGCGTGCCCCTTACCGAAGACCTGACACGCCGTGGCCGCACAAGCGTTACGCAAAAGGTTGTCGGCCCAACATGGCGTCCGACACCGTCGATGTTGAAGCGCAATCCTGAATGGCCAGCGGTGATTGGTCCCGGTCCGGATAATCCTTTGGGAACGCACGCCCTATACTTAAGCTGGACATATTATCGAATCCACGGCACACATGACACGCGGAAGATTGGGCGCCGTTCATCGAATGGTTGTATCGGCCTTTACAATGAACATATCGCTGAACTTTTTGGCATGACTCAGGTCGGCACTCAAGTGTTGCTAATTTGACGACATCTTGTTGATTATGATGTTGAAATGCTGAATCCGGGTTTGCAATTTCTCATTGATCCTGTTTAGAAAGTCTTACGAGGTAAGTCTTGGGCGCGTGCTATCACCAAGTGAGGTACGCCTTTTCTGGAGGTTATGTTATGAAGAAACTCGTTCTAGCCGCTGCATTCACAGCAGCTGCGTCAAATGTTTTTGCTGGTTCGCTGGCAGAGCCAATTATCGAAGCACCTGTAATCGTTGAAGAAGCCACAAGCTCTTCCTCGGGCGTTCTGGTTCCACTGCTGCTTTTGGCATTGGTAGCAGCTGCTGTCGCTTCGAACTAAGTTAAGCGACGTCTACAAAGAGAAAGACGGTGTTTTTAACACCGTCTTTTTTTTGCGAAACTCACATCGGCTAAACGCTAAGCTGGCGTCGCATTTACCAAGTGAATCCCTGTCAGGATAAATCGTTGTGAAGGGTGGTTGCCGCCATTGCGGCTTGCCCCATAGATCGGGAGACCTGATCAAGCCCGTCTGTAATATCCCCGACCGCATAGACCCCGCCGATATTGGTTCTTTGCTTGGTATCGGTGATGATGCAGCCATTCTCGGCAAGCTGTACGCCTAGTGGGGCCACGATATCCGACCGGGCTGTCGAACCGAGCGCAACATAAAGGGTATCGAACTGTTCCGTTTTGCCATTCTTGAGTTTAACCAATACGTGCGTTTCGGATAACTCAAGCTCGGTCATCGGTGAATCAAGTGCGCTGATTCCCTCTTGTGCCTGCGCTACCGTCCCATCCGCGGGAACAAGGGTCACCGTCGGCGAATAGGTGCGAATGAATTGCGCTTCGGCTAATCCGTGCTGGCCGCTGCCCAAAACCGCGATGCGCTTGTCGCGTACCTCGTACGCGTCGCAGACAGGGCAATACCGCAGCAATCCACGGCTTAGACCTTGATCATGGTCGGCGGCCAGCAAGGGGGGGCGATGGTTGAATACTCCGACGGCAAAGATCACACAGCGGGCCTGCTCCATCCCTTGGTCAGTGGTGACATAAAACACCCCGTCCACCTTTTCGACACGGCTTACTCTTTCATTCTTGATGGTTGCGCCGTAAATTTCGGCGTGAGAGCGCATTCGTTCCAGAAGATCCAGCCCAGAGATTCCATCGGGAAAGGGGGCCATGTTGTGGGTTTTCGGAATCATCCGTGCCCGACCTTCCTGTGCGTCAAAAACCGTGACAGATCTTAGGAACCGTGCAAGATACAGCGCTGCGGTCAGCCCCGCAGGACCGCCCCCCACGACAATACAATCTTTCATGTTAGGTTTCCCTTTTGGAAATGTAAGATGCGCACGAATATAGGACGGCCCGTAAGACTGAACAGGCACGGCAGAAAAGTTTATTGAACTGCGCAGTCGATTATCTATGGGCGGCCGACGGGCTGATCCAACCGTGCAGGTTTTCCTCGATCACGTTTGACAATGCCTTGATATGCAGAGCGTCATCGTTCAAGCAGGGGATATAGTGAAAGTCTTTGCCCCCCGCGTGCTCAAAGCTTTCCCTGATTTCCTCATTGATCTCTTCCAGGGTTTCGATGCAATCCGCCGAAAAAGCGGGCGCGCAGACAGCTATTTTCGTGTTGCCTGCTTTCGCCTGCCGCGCGACTTCTTCAACCGTATAGGGTTTCAGCCATTCTTCCGGCCCGAACTTTGATTGAAAGCTCGTCATGATTTCGCTGTCGTCCCACCCAAGTCTTTCCTTGAGTAGCCGGGTCGTTTTCTGACACTGGCAGTGATAGGGGTCGCCCTCTTTCAGATACCGTTCGGGTACCCCGTGATATGAACAAAGAAGCTTGTCAGGTCTGACATCCATCTTGGCGTATGCATTTTCGATAGAGGTGGCGAGCGCATCTATATAGTCGGGGCGATCGAAATAGGGTTCGACGGTACGGGCTGCGGGTTGCCATTTTTCTTTGCCAAGAGCGGCGAAAAAGGCGTCATTCGCTGTGGCAGATGTGGCACCGGCATATTGCGGGTAAAGCGGAAAGAACAAGATCTTTTGGCACCCGGCAGCTGTCATTTCCGCGACCTTGGATCGGGTCGACGGATTCCCGTAACGCATGCAGAAATCAACCATAACCGTGTCGCCGTAACGCTCTTCCAGAACGGCGTTTATCTTGGCGGTCTGCGCTTTGGTGATGGTCATCAGCGGGCTTTCCCCCGCATCTTCATTCCAGATCGATTTATAGGCGGCACCACTGGTAAAGGGCCGCTTCGTCAAGATCACCAGTTGCAATAGAGGTTGCCAAAGCCAGGGACTGTAATCGATGACCCGCCGGTCCGAGAGGAATTCACCCAGATATCTGCGCATCGACCAATAATCATAGTTATCCGGCGTGCCCAGGTTAGCCAGCAAAACCCCCACCTTTGGCGTAGGCAGGGCCGGGTGGTCAGTTTGGGTATGGGCTGGGCGCGTTAGCGACATCTGGCATTCCTTATTGCGTGGGTATTGGTCAGATAACCAGTTTAGCTGGCAGGTCAATCGGACAAGGGGGTTTCAGCGGTATTCAGGGCATCCGCCAGCCGGTGTTGCGCCGAACCGGGGCGCAAAGCTTTGGGTTGGCTGTCATCAGGGGCCCAGCCCATCAAAAAGACAAGTTCAAACGTGGCAACTATTCGACCATCAGCAGTCGCGTAATGATCCTGGTAAAGTTTCCCAGCCGCATCAAATACTGCGCGGGCGGTTGGGCGGCGCAGCCTGGCCGCCAATGCGTTGGCTTCGCCCATGGCGCGCAAGTCCCGCATCAGATGCCACATATCGGTATACTCAATCCGAAGCGTGGTTGTGTCCGCCACCGGCAAGGCAAACCCTGCACGCTGTAAAAGCCCCCCGATTTCGCGCAATTCCGCCATCGGCGCGACGCGGGGCGACAAGCCTCCGGTAACCGCTACCTCGGCCTGACCAAGGCAAGCGCGAAGTTCATGCAGTGTCTGGCCACCATAGCTAACGGACAGAAAAAGTCCGTCAGGTACCAATGCCCGCCGCGCCTGGATCATTTGGCCAACCGGGTCATTGGCCCAATGGAGGCCAAGTGCGTGTATTACCAGATCATGCGCGGCCTGATGCAGTGCAAGAGTATCGGCGTCGGGCACCATCCGCGCATCGGGGCGCAATGCGTTCCACACTTGGGGAAACCCGGTGACGATCGCAGCCGATTTAAAGCTTCTGTTAATTATATGCAGTCGATCATCAATATCTTCGAGCGCGGCGCGGTGCAGAAACAGCGCATCATCGCTGGTTCGCCGACGATTACTGGCCAGGGCTTGGATGTCAGTCAGGGCATTTTGCATATTCATACGAGGAATTATAAGCCCATGCTGGCCCAGTTACAAACCGCTGTCGGACTACTTTATCCACCGTCCTGCATGGGGTGCGCGCAATCTATCGCATCCCACGGGGGCCTTTGCGGAGCATGCTGGCGCGACACTCCTTTCATCGCAGGTCTTGTGTGTGACGGTTGCGGTGTTCCGCTGCCCGGCGGTACGCCGGACGAAGTTGCGCATTGCGATACATGCCTGATCAACCCGCCGTCCTGGGTGCAGGGTCGTTCCGCCCTGGTTTACCGCGACATGGGGCGAAAACTGGTGTTGGCGCTCAAACATGGGGACCGTCAGGATATCGCGAAACCCGCGGCCCACTGGATGGCGCGAAGCGTGGCCAATATCTTGCCGGCCAACACGTTGATTGCGCCCATTCCCTTGCACTGGCGTCGCATGATGAAACGACGGTTCAACCAGTCGGCATTGTTGGCCAGAGCGTTGTCGCAAGAAACCGGCCATCAATGCTGCCTTGATCTGTTGAAGCGCATTCGCCACACCCGTCCGCTGGAAGGGAAGAACCGTACCGAAAGATATTCTGTATTGCACGGGGCGATCAGGGTATCGACCGGCGCGCGTGCGACGATCAAGGGACGACCGATACTTCTGGTTGATGACGTTATGACATCCGGGGCGACGTTATCTTGTGCGACGCGGGCGTGTATTGACGCTGGTGCAGGTCCGATACGTGTCGTTACACTGGCAAGAGTGGCGAAAGAGACCTAAGTCTTTGTTCAAGCGATTTACTGGAAAGGAAATTAGCAAAATGAAACCCGTTGAGATTTATACCTCGCCACTCTGTGGTTACTGCCACGCCGCCAAGCGTCTATTGAATGAGAAAAACGTCAATTTTTCCGAGATTGACGTCTTGTCTCAGCCTGAACGCAAGGCCGAGATGATATCGCGCGCGAACGGACGTCGCACCGTACCACAAATCTTTGTCGGGGATACCCATGTCGGGGGGTTTGATGACCTGAACGCACTGGAACGTGCCGGCAAGCTGGACGCGTTATTGGCCGCCGAATGAAAGCCGCGCTTGTTCAGTTGAATGTCTCCGATGCTCCGGCGCGCAATCTGGCGGGCATTGTTGATATGGTGAATGATGCCGCGTCCGGGGGGGCAGAGTTTATCCTTACCCCCGAGGTTACCAACTGCGTTTCGACGAACCGGGACCATCAGCGGGACGTGCTGGCGCATGAAGATCATGACATGACTCTTGCGGCGCTGCGCGACGTCGCGCGGGAAAAGGGTGTTTGGCTTTTGATCGGGTCACTTGGCCTCAAGACTGACGATGCCGACGGACGTTTTGCCAACCGGTCATTCCTGATCGGTGCGGTTGGGGAAATTGTGGCACGTTACGACAAGATCCACATGTTCGACGTCGACATCGATGCAACAGAAAGTTATCGGGAATCACAAGGGTACCGCCCCGGCGAACAAGCGGTCGTTGCCGAGACACCGTTTGGTAAAATCGGGATGAGTATTTGTTATGATCTGAGGTTCCCGAAGCTGTATCAATCGCTAGCGGACGCAGGCGCTGATATTATTACCGTGCCCGCCGCGTTTTCGCCTGTCACGGGTGCCGCGCACTGGCATACGTTGCTAAGGGCGCGCGCTATTGAGACCGGGTGTTTTGTTCTCGCGCCGGCGCAGACTGGCGAACATGCCAGCAACAACCACAAGACGCGGAAAACCTATGGACACTCCCTGGTTGTGGCCCCGTGGGGCGAGGTGATATTGGATGCTGGCGAGGAACCCGGCGTTTATCCGTTCGAGATGGATATGAGCCGCATCGCTGACGCTCGAAGGCGCGTACCGAGCCTTGCCAATCGTCGCGCGTTCAGGGCACCGTCGTAAATGCCATATGACTGAAAATCGAAACTCTCTTGCGATTACTTTGATCAGCGAATTGCTGTCAGCGGATCAACGAATGCGTAACCGTCTGACACGGGTGCTTCCGAAAGGCATGGAAATTTCGCATTTTTCGGTGCTTAATAACCTAGCGTGGCATGACGGTGAAAAGACACCTGCACAACTGGCCGAAACCTTCAACGTCACACGCGGGGCAATGACCAATACGTTGAACAAGCTGGTATGGGCAGGGTATGTTCATATCCGGCCCGATTGGGATGATGCGCGTCGCAAGATGGTGGCCATCAGCCCCGCGGGTCGTAATGCCCGCGACGACGCCATTCGCGCGATTACTCCGTTAATCAGCAATGTCGCAGATGAACTGGGTGAAGAACAGGTCCGTGCGACACTGGAAACCTTGCGCGCATTACGCCGTCACGCCGAGGATTAGTATTATTCGGGTTTGAGGCTGGCGGTAACGTAGTTCACGCTCAAGTCGCGGTCCGACAGGCTCCAGGACCAGGTAATCGGGTTGAATACGAACCCCTTGCGGTCAACAGCCGTGAGGCCGGCGTCATGAAGCAGGGCGAACAATTCGTCGGGGGTAATGAATTTCGACCAGTCATGCGTACCCTTTGGCAACCAACGCATCACATGTTCCGCACCGATAATCGCCATCATGAACGATTTTGGGTTTCGGTTCAGCGTCGAACAGATATGCAGCCCTCCGGGTTTGAGCAGGGTTCGGCAGGCGATAAGATAGTTGATAGGTGACGCCACATGCTCCACCACCTCCATATTCAACACCACGTCGAACTGTTCGCCCGCTTCGGCCATGGCCTCTGCGGTGGTGTGACGGTAATCTATTATTAGCCCGGATTGTTCAGCGTGGACCCGAGCGACCGGGATATTGCCTGCCGCCGCATCCGCGCCAACGACTTCAGCGCCCAACCGAGCCATGGGTTCGGACAGCAAGCCGCCGCCGCAGCCGATATCCAGAATACGCAATCCCTGAAACGGATGTGAGGACTTCAGATCGCGGTCGAATTCGCCGGCAATTTGGCTGGTGATATAATCCAGACGGCAGGGATTAAGCATATGCAACGGCTTGAACTTGCCGTTCTCATCCCACCATTCGGCGGCCATGGCCTGAAACTTTTCAATCTCGGCCGGGTCAACGGTGCTTTGTGGCGCTTGCATTTTGATCTCTCTGTGCTCTTTTGGACTCAACAACTATATAGGGCTGTAATGGACAAATTCTCGGACCAAAAGCGAGCAGTGCAATATCTTTATCCGCCGATTGATCCTTTTGATCAGCGAATGATGGATGTGGGCGATGGTCACACAGTCTATTTCGAACAATGCGGCAACCCCAGGGGTATCCCCGTTATTGTGCTTCATGGTGGTCCGGGCGGCGGGTGCAGTCCGTCAATGCGGCGTTATTTTAACCCCGACAAATACCGCGTGATTCTGTTTGATCAACGCGGCTGCGGGAGATCAAAGCCTTTTGCTTCGGTCACCAATAACACCACATGGGATTTGGTCAGGGATATCGAACGGATCCGACAAGAGCTTGGCATCGACAGCTGGATCGCGTTTGGCGGAAGCTGGGGTGCGACACTGGCGTTAATATACGCCGAGACCCATCCCGAGCATGTGCGCAATATCATTCTGCGCGGCGTGTTCATGATGACCCAAGCTGAGCTGGATTGGTTTTACGGCGGTGGTGCGGGGAAATTCTGGCCCGAACTTTGGGCGCGGTTCAGCGATTTGATCCCTGAAAACGAACGCGGTGATATGATCGCTGCATATCATAAACGTTTGTTTTGCGGCGACCGCATGACCGAAGTCAAATATGGGAGGGCATGGGCTGCTTGGGAAAACGCGTTGGCGTCGATTCATTCATCCGGTGGGTCCCATGAGGGGCCCGGGGAATATTCGCGCACGTTCGCGCGGCTCGAGAATCACTATTTCATGAACGCAGGGTTTCTCGACTTTGACGGACAGATCCTTGCCAATGTGGACAGGATTGCCCATATTCCCGGGGTAATTGTGCAAGGTAGATATGATATGATTTGCCCACCGACCAGCGCTTATCACTTGGCGCAGGCTTGGCCGAACGCCGAACTGAAGATGGTGCGCAACGCGGGGCACGCTCTGTCCGAACCGGGCATCAGCGCGGAATTGGTGCGCGTGATGGACAGGATCGCCGCCGGATGACTCGTTCCCGTTCCTTGATGGATCGTCGTGCCTTGTTTGCGACCGGGGCTGCCGCTGCGTTGCTGGCGGCCACTGGGGTGTCTGCGGCTGTGGCACCCAAGACGGGCGGTCGCTTGCGTATGGCGCTGTCAGGCGCTTCGCGAAGCGACAGTTGGGATCGGGGCAACGGATTGTTCATGCAGGTTGCCCGGCAGGGGCTGATCTTTGACACGCTTACGGAAATCGCCGCTGATGGTACATTGCGCGGGGAATTGGCGACCAGCTGGCGTGGTTCTGCCGACGGGGGGGTGTGGGAATTCGACCTGCGCGAAGACGTGCAGTTCCATGACGGGTACCCTATGACCGCGAAGGACGTTGTTGCGTCGTTGATGTTGGAAGGACTTGTCGAAGCAGTCACGCCATATCTGGTACGTATCACCTTGGCCGTACCGTCGATGAATTTGCCGTTCACTTTGTCGGGACCTGACCATGTTATCGGTGCCGCGCACGCCCCCTTGTCCGGGGTCGGTACAGGTCTTTATCGGTTGCGTCGGTTTACACCGGGTCAGCAAGTTTTGGCCGAGCGTGTGAGCGACCACTACAAGGGAGCCAACGCAGGCTGGTTCGATGCAGTTGAACTGGTATCAATTCCTGCCGAAGCAGTCCGTGCGCAAGCAATGGCCGAATATATGGTGGATGTGGCGGACGTAAAAGACGCGGAATTCCTTGCAGGTTTGGACGATATCGTACTCATGCCATCAACGCGGGGCATGACGCATGCAGTATCGCGCAATGTGGCTATGCCCGGCAAAACCGGTCAATTTCGCCCCTTGGATAATCTGCGCGCCGCCGAAAGATGGTGGTTCGCCTAGCGACGGTTCGCAGGCCCGAACCAGACGGGGCTTGCGGTTTCGTATGGACGGGCGTATATGACGTTTCAACAGCGGCGCATCGGGGTCCACACCAAATGCTCCACCGATCTTGAACACGGGCCGCGCGCCCGTTTTTTTGTGCCTGCCGAAAACTGTAGGACGATAAGTGAGACTATGAATAACGACCTGATTGCAAAAGCCGCCATTGACCGTCGCATGGCCGAAATCATCACTCCGGTGATCGAGGATATGGGATTCGAGTTGGTGCGCGTCCGATTGATGTCGGGTAAACTGACAACATTGCAGATTATGGCCGATCGTCCCGATGGCGGTATAGAAGTTGATGAGCTTGCTTTGGTCAGTCAGGCCGTAAGCGCGGTTCTGGATGTCGAAGACCCCATTATCGAAGAATACACGCTCGAGGTATCGAGCCCTGGCATCGACCGCCCGCTGACAAGGCTCAAGGACTTCGAGATGTTCGAGGGATATGAAGCCAAAATCGAAACCGGCGAACTGATCGACGGTCGCCGCCGTTTCAAAGGCGAACTTGCGGGCGTCGAGGATGACGAGGTGCTGATCAACGTCGAGGAAGGCACCATCGGACTGAAATTCGACTGGCTTACTGACGCCAAACTGGTCCTGACCGACGATCTGATCAAAGAAATGCTGCGCCAACGCAAAGCGTCCGGTGCGATTGACGAAACCAAATTCGATGACATCGAGACCGAAGGGTCCACCGAGGGAGACGACTAAATGGCCATTACATCTGCCAACCAGCTGGAACTGCTGCAAACCGCCGAGGCTGTTGCCCGCGAAAAGATGATCGACCCTAACCTGGTGGTTGAAGCGATGGAAGAATCGCTCGCTCGGGCCGCCAAGTCGCGGTATGGCGCTGAGATGGACATTCGCGTTTCCATCGACCGCAAGACCGGTCGCGCGACCTTTACCCGTGTGCGCACGGTTGTGGCCGATGACGAGCTTGAGAACTATCAGGCTGAATTCACCGTAGAGCAGGCCAAGCAGTATATGGCGAACCCCGAAATCGGTCAGGAGTTTTCCGAAGAAGTCCCGCCCGTCGAAATGGGCCGTATCGCCGCGCAATCCGCCAAGCAGGTGATCTTGCAGAAGGTGCGCGAAGCCGAACGCGACCGCCAGTACGAAGAATTCAAGGACCGCGCCGGTACAATCATCAACGGTCTGGTCAAGCGCGAGGAATATGGCAACGTCATCGTCGATGTGGGCGCTGGCGAAGCGATTCTGCGTCGCAACGAGAAAATCGGCCGCGAAAGCTATCGCCCGAACGACCGTATCCGCGTGTACATCAAGGACGTGCGTCGCGAACAGCGTGGCCCGCAGATCTTCCTGAGCCGCACCGCGCCGGAATTCATGGCCGAACTGTTCAAGATGGAAGTGCCTGAAATCTATGACGGCATCATCGAGATCAAGGCCGTTGCCCGTGACCCCGGTTCGCGCGCGAAAATCGCTGTCATCTCTTATGATGGCTCCATCGACCCTGTGGGGGCCTGCGTTGGTATGCGCGGCAGCCGTGTTCAGGCCGTTGTGAACGAGCTTCAGGGCGAAAAGATCGACATTATCCCGTGGAACGAAGACCAGCCCACGTTCCTTGTGAACGCGCTTCAGCCTGCTGAAGTCTCCAAGGTTGTTCTGGACGAGGAAGCCGGCAAGATCGAAGTCGTCGTTCCCGAAGAACAACTGTCGCTGGCGATTGGCCGCCGTGGCCAGAACGTGCGTCTGGCCTCGCAGCTGACCGGTCTGGACATCGACATCATGACCGAAGAGCAGGAAAGCGCCCGCCGTCAGGCCGAGTTCGAGCTGCGCACCAAGCTGTTCATGGATAATCTGGATCTGGACGAATTCTTTGCCCAGCTTCTGGTCTCCGAAGGGTTCACAAACCTCGAAGAAGTCGCCTATGTCGAAGTGGACGAGTTGCTGGTCATTGACGGTGTTGACGAAGACACGGCCAGCGAATTGCAGGCCCGTGCCCGTGATGTGTTGGAAGCGCAGAACAAAGCGGCCTTGGATGCGGCCCGTGCGCTGGGTGTGGACGACACGCTTATTGAATTTGAAGGCCTGACACCCCAGATGATTGAAGCACTCGCAAAGGACGACGTTAAAACGCTCGAAGATTTTGCGACGTGTGCAGATTGGGAACTGGCTGGTGGGTGGACCACTGTTAATGGCGAACGTACCAAGGACGATGGTACGTTGGAACCCTTTGATATGTCTTTGGAGGAAGCCCAAAAGCTGATCATGACAGCGCGTGTTCTACTGGGCTGGGTTGACCCGACCGAGCTTGAAGCAGACAACGTCGATGAGGATGATTTAACAGACGACGAGGCCGAGGCCTGAGCGCAGGTCGAGGAGGGATAATATGGGGCGCGGTGACATTTCGAAAGAACGGGACGGTAGCCCTGAACGGAAGTGCATTGCCACAGGCGAATCACAACCGAAAAACGGGTTGATCCGCTTTGTCGTCGGCCCTGACATGCTGGTTTTCCCGGATATTCTGGGAAAGCTGCCAGGGCGGGGCATGTATGTTTCGGCGGATCGTGCCGCCTTGGAAACCGCGGCGAAAAAAGGGCTCTTTGCCCGGTCCGCAAAGCAACCTGTCAAGGTTGATGGGAATTTGGTAGACGAAGTTGAAAAGCAGCTTGTCCGCCGTGTAGTCGATCTGATCTCGCTTCAGCGCAAGGCCGGTAAGGCAGTTGCTGGCTATGAGAAAGTCAAAGGTTGGCTGCAAATGGAAGAGGCCGAGGTTCTGATCCAAGCGGTTGATGGGTCCGGGCGCGGAAAATCGAAACTTAGTACACCGCATTTCGGTCATTATATTGGCTGGCTGACGGCAGACGAATTGGGTTTGGCATTCGGTCGCCAAACTGTGATACATGGGGCGCTCGCCTCTGGTGGACTCACCTCTCGTGTTGTAGAGGAAGCTCAGCGGTTAAAAGGCGTGCGCATAAACGAGGGTGGCAACGGTCACCCGAAAGGATAGACGAGCTTCATGAGCGATAGTGACGGCAAAAAGACATTGGGCCTTCGGGGTGCACCTTCGCGCCCGGGTAACGTAAAGCAAAGCTTTAGCCACGGACGTACCAAAAACGTCGTGGTCGAGACCAAGCGCAAGCGCGTTGTGGTGCCCAAACCTGCTGGCGCAAAGCCCGGCAGCGGTAATAATCCATCGCTTGGGGATCCCTCAAAGCGTCCCGCAGGTATTACAGACTCGGAAATGGAGCGCCGGCTAAAGGCGGTTCAGGCTGCCCGTGCCCGTGAGGCGGAAGAAGCCGAAGCGCGTGAAGCCGAAGAAAAAGCGCGTGCAGAAGACCGCGAGCGCCGTCGTGCAGAGATCGAAGCCAAAGAGGCTGAAGAGCGTGAACGCGAAGAGAGTCTGAAGGCAAAAGCCGAGGAAGACGAGCGTCGCAAGCAGGAAGCGGAAGCCGCTGCCGTTGTTGCAGCAACCCCTGCCGCGCCCGCAGCGCCGCGCACGCCCAACATCAAAAGTGGCGCACCGACACCAGCGGCTCGCAAGAAAGAAAGCGACCGCGAGGAAACCAGCAAGCGCAACAAGGGTGGCGACGACAGCCGTCGTTCCGGAAAGCTGACGCTTAACCAGGCTTTGACTGGGGGCGAAGGCGGGCGTCAACGCTCCATGGCGCAGATGAAGCGCAAGCAGGAACGCCAACGTCAAAAGGCGATGGGTGGGTCGGTTGAGCGCGAAAAAGTCGTGCGCAATGTGAATCTGCCGCCGGCGATCATGGTGTCCGAACTGGCGAACCGTATGGCCGAACGTGTCGGTGCCGTCGTAAAAGCGCTGATGAACAACGGAATGATGGTAACGCAAAACGAAACCATTGATGCCGATACTGCGGAATTGATCATCGAAGAATTCGGTCACAAAGTCGTGCGGGTTTCCGATGCGGATGTTGAAGACGTGATCAAGGAAGCCGAAGACGATCCGAAAGATTTGGTTACGCGTCCTCCGGTCATCACGATCATGGGTCACGTTGACCACGGTAAGACATCGCTTCTGGATGCGATCCGCAAAGCCAAGGTTCAATCCGGCGAAGCGGGCGGTATCACCCAGCACATCGGTGCCTATCAGGTGACAACCGACAGCGGTCAGGTCCTTAGCTTTCTGGACACGCCCGGTCACGCGGCATTCACGTCGATGCGTTCTCGTGGGGCTCAGGTCACGGATATCGTGGTTCTAGTGGTTGCGGCAGACGATGCTGTCATGCCGCAGACGATCGAAGCGATCAACCACGCGAAAGCGGCCAAGGTGCCGATGATCGTGGCGATCAACAAGATCGACAAATACGAAGCCAACCCTGACAAAGTCCGTACGGACCTTCTTCAGCACGAGGTCATCGTTGAGAAGATGTCCGGTGAAACACAGGACGTCGAAGTATCGGCGACCACGGGTCAAGGTCTGGACGAACTGCTGGAAGCCATCGCACTGCAAGCGGAACTGCTGGAACTGAAAGCCAACCCCAACCGTCCTGCTATTGGTGCTGTCATCGAAGCGCAGCTTGACGTTGGCCGGGGTCCGGTCGCGACCGTTCTGATTCAGAACGGTACGTTGCGGCAAGGTGATATCTTTGTTGTCGGCGAGCAGTACGGTAAGGTCCGTGCGCTGATCAACGACCAAGGCGAGCGTATCAAGGAAGCGGGGCCATCTGTTCCGGTCGAAGTTCTTGGTCTGAACGGGACACCCGGAGCAGGCGACGTTCTGAACGTGACTGGTACCGAAGCCCAAGCACGCGAAATCGCACAATATCGCGCCAACGCGGCCAAGGACAAGCGGGCTGCTGCGGGTGCCGCGACCACTCTCGAGCAGCTGATGGCGAACGCCAAGGCGAACGAAACCGTAAGCGAGCTGCCATTGTTGATCAAAGCGGACGTTCAAGGTTCTGCAGAAGCGATCGTTCAGGCGATGGAGAAGATCGGCAACGAGGAAGTTCGGGTTCGGGTTCTGCATTCCGGCGTTGGTGCCATCACTGACACTGATGTGGGGCTGGCAGAAGCGTCCAATGCACCGATCATCGGCTTTAACGTGCGGGCCAATGCGTCGGCGCGTGCCACAGCGAACCAAAAGGGTGTCGAGATCCGCTATTACTCGGTCATCTATGACATGGTTGACGACGTGAAAGCGGCTGCAAGCGGCCTGCTCAGCAACGAAATCCGCGAACACTTCATCGGCTATGCGACGATCAAAGAGGTGTTCAAGGTCACCGGTGTCGGCAAAGTTGCCGGTTGTTTGGTTACTGAAGGCAAGGCAAGCCGCGCAGCGGGCGTGCGTTTGTTGCGGGATGACGTCGTGATCCACGAAGGCACTTTGAAAACACTGAAGCGGTTCAAGGATGAAGTCGCCGAAGTGCCATCGGGCCAGGAATGCGGTATGGCGTTCGAAAACTACGAAGATATCCGCCCAGGCGATGTTATCGAAATCTTCACACGGGAAGAAGTGGTTCGCACGCTGGCGTGATTGTCGTCAGTCAGAAATGATTTCGGAGGCCCGGTTGAATTGCCGGGCTTCTGCCGCTTCAAACAGCCGAGAATCTTCGTTAAAGCCGTAGCGTTCTATGGTGATATGATCGTCTGAAATATCTATCACGTTGAAATCATTCGGTTCGCCCCGCACTCGTGAAGACAGGCTGGTCCCGGCATGAAGCTGTACTGCTTTGGTACCATGGGACTTGACCGTAAAGTTCCCGGCGTGCCATGTGTGCAGATGACCTGATAAGATCAGGTTCGCCCCGCACGTCAAAAGTTTCTCAAGCGCTTTTCTAGCGCCCGGAATCGGTTTTTTCTTGGTCTCAGCAGGGTGTTCCAGCGGGTGATGAACGACAAGAATCCGTGCTTTGCCATGCGGCGCATTCGACATTGCGGTACAGGCATGTTTGATACGGCTCGGTGAAAGGCGACCGGTCTGCCAGGAAAAACGATCAACTGAATTAACGCCCACGACGATCATGGTGTCATTCTCGAACTGGGGGGTCAGATCAGGGTTGATCCACTTCTTGTAGCCGCGCCACGGTAAAAAAAACCGCCTGAATGGCCGGTCCAACAATACGTCGTGATTACCAGGCACGCCCAATACCGGCGCTTCTATCATTGAGATGAAGTTATGGGCTTCCTCGAATTGCCGGTCCCGCGCCCGTTGGGTAAAATCGCCGGATATCGCAACAAGGTCGGGACAAAGTTCATTCACACAGCTAACGAGGGGGTCCAGAAGGTCCGGCCGATCCTTACCAAAGTGTAGGTCGGATAGATGAACAAGCTTGCTCATCGTACAGGCTCGTCGAACGATTCCGGGACGATCAGATTCAACGCATTGGGCTGCATACTCAGCTTGAACGGTCCCTTCATGCGGGCCAGTTCTCCGTCACGGGCGACGGCCCGGGATTTATACGACATTTCCAACGTGAACTCTGTGCTACAATGCATTTGATAATCCGTTTGACGTTTAGCCATCCCCAATGCCAGCGCTGCGGCATGTTTAAACAGCCCCCAGCGGTTGGTATCGGGTGCGATAAGCAAAACCATTCCGCCGTTGGCGATGCAGTCTTCGCCACTCAACCCCATCTGATTGAGCTGGAAGGCGTTGCTGATCGCGAAAACAATGGGCGTGCGGTGGCTAAAGGATTTCCCATCATAGGTAACGGTTAGCTTTAGCGGCGCGCGCAAGGTCGCCAACGCCTTTACCACCGACCAATAGGCGGCCACGCGGCTGCGCCCCCATCTTTTGTATATGCCCTCTCGGGTTTGCAGGATGGCCGCATATGCACCGATGCTGGCGTTGTTCAGGAATACCTTGTCGTTGATCATTGCAATGCCGGTGGGGCGAATTTTGCCGCGTGCAATGACATCAATTGCCTCTTCCACCGTCTCGGGCAGATTCAATGACCTGGCGAAGTAATTAAAAGTACCCGAGGCAATGATCCCAAACTGGTTGGGAAGTCCTGCCAGACCTGCGGCAACACCGCTTATTGTCCCATCGCCGCCAGAGGCTACTATTGTAGAATTGGGGGATTTAGCCGCCGTGTCGCGGGCGGTTTTTTCAAGATCAGCACCGGGGTCAAAGGTCACAAATGAGGCGGGGATCCCGTGGTGTTTAAACCGGTCGGCGATCTTGGCCTTGCGTTCGGGACCATCTTCAAGCCCTGAACCGTTGTTCAATATTATTATTACGTGTTCGGGCTTCATCTGCATCCTACCTATATTGCTATAGGCAAACGCCCAAGAATGACGTTGGTTCAGATGAGGCCAAGCAAGAAAGCTCTAATTTTTTTGGCTGATCGGTTTGCCCGAGAACACTTCGCTGTCAACTTGGACAGCGATACGTCCATTAGGAAGATCGCGTACGAACACTCCCTGAATAGATACCGTCGAACCGATTGTGATCGTGCGAAGCATGAATTCCTCCCGAAAGGTAATTATCAAACAAATACAAGGAGGGAGTTTATTCTGTCTAGCAACATTGCATGAATTTTAATCAAATTTGCGAGACTGCGGCAACAATGACTCGGTCGATCAGAGCCAGTCACGCAAAATTGAAATCAGAGGAATATCAGCCGCAGGCATTGGATAGTCTTTCAATGCGTTGGGTCTGACCCACTTCAGCGCCTGACCTTCATTCGATTGCGGCGTCCCTTGCCATTTTCGACAGGCGAAAAGTGGCATCAGCAAGTGGAAATCTTCGTAAGCGTGGCTGGCAAAGGTAAGAGGAGCAAGACAGGACGCCCAGGTATCGATCCCGAGCTCTTCGTGCAATTCTCTTATCAACGCGGCTTCGGGCGTTTCGCCGGCTTCGACTTTTCCGCCGGGAAACTCCCAAAGACCCGCCATGGGCTTTCCGGGCGGGCGCTGTGCCAAAAGCACCCGCCCGTCCACGTCGATCAAAGCGACGGCCGAGACCACCACCATGGTCACGAACGGTAATCTGCGTTGATGTCGATGTAACCGTGGGTCAGATCACAGGTCCACACAGTGGCCTTGCCTTCACCGATCCCCAAATCCACGCCGATAACGATGTTCTGACCTTTCATATGGGCAGCAGCCGCTTCTTCTGAATAGTTCGGGCTACGCCAGCCTTCCTTGGCTACTTCGATATCACCAAAACGGATCGACAGCCGGTCACGATCGGCAGCAGCCCCAGATTTACCGATGGCCATGACCACGCGGCCCCAATTCGGGTCCTGCCCTGCGATCGCGGTCTTGATCAGGGGAGAGTTGGCGATAGCCATACCGTGTATCTTGGCATCTTCATCTGTCGCCGCACCGGTGACAGCAATTTCAACGAATTTGGTAGCACCTTCCCCATCCTGGACGACTTGATGCGCCAAGTTCAGCATAACGCGGTATAATGCATCTGAAAACGCGCCGCTTTCACTTGCATCGACGCCAGATGCACCCGTCGCCGCCAAAATAAGACTGTCCGAAGTCGACGTGTCACTATCTACGGTAATGCAATTGAACGTTGTTTCGGTGTGTCGTGACAACATCTTTTGCAAGGCGCTTTGACTGACAATCGCGTCCGTGAAGATATAGACCAACATGGTCGCCATATCAGGTGCGATCATCCCGGAGCCCTTAGCGATCCCTGCAATAGAGACTGCTTTACCGTCTATTTCGATCTCTTCTCTCGCCCCTTTGGGAAAGGTATCGGTGGTCATGATCGCCTTGGCAGCATCAGAGATGCCTTCGGGGTCGAGCTTGCTTTGAAGCTGGGGCAGCACGGCGGTCACACGTTCATGCGGCAAGGGTTCGCCGATCACGCCCGTAGACGATGTGAAAACACGAGACTGCGATATGCCGCAAACCTCCGCCACTGCGGCGGTGATTGCCTCAACGGCGGCCACACCGTTCTTTCCGGTAAAGGCATTGGCATTCCCGGAGTTCACCAGAATAGCGGCACCGTCTTCAGAAACGCCGCCGATCTTTGCCTGACAATCCAGAACCGGTGCCGCGCGGGTGGCAGATTTTGTAAACGCACCTGCCACCGTCGACCCCGGTGCCAAGACCGCAAGCATCACGTCGGTGCGGCCCTGGTACCGCACCCCCGCCGCAATGGTTGCAAAACGCACTCCCTCAATCACTGGTAGTTGTGGAAAGTGATCAGGGGCTAGCGGGGATACGGCCGAGACTTTGCCCATAATTACTCCAGAAGGCCAATGTTGGTAAGAACAGTCGGGTCGATGCCTTCTGCGGCGGTGCGGTCAACTGTCGCAGCAGCAGTCAGCTCTTCGATCATGGCTTGTGCCTTGATCTGACGCACCTGCGTTTCAAGTTCAGCTTTGACTTCTTCCAGAGCAGGAGCTTCTTTGCTGCGTTTGTCTTCCAGCTTGATGATGTGCCAGCCGAATTGCGTTTTCACAGGCGCAGAAATGTCACCAACTTCAAGTTCCGCTACTGCTGTTTCGAAGGCCGGGACCATCATGCCTGGACCAAACCATCCCAACGAACCACCAGATGGGCCGGACGGACCTGTCGACTTTTCCTTGGCGACCTCGGCAAAATCGGCACCGCCTTCGATCTCGGCTTTGACCGCCAAAGCATCTTCCTCGGTCTCTACCAAGATATGCGACGCGTTATATTCCTGCGTAGGCTCGGCATTCGCATAGGTTTCGTCATAAGCTGCCTGAAGCTCTTCAGGGGTGATTTCCTTGGCCATCGACTTTTCAATGACTTCACCCGCGATCAGCTGACGCCGTTCGTTTTCAAGCGCAAGCGTGACGCGCTTGGGGAGGTCATCCTTATACGCCTGAGAGATCGCGGTTTGTTGCACCAGCTGGTCCAGAATACCTTTGAACAGGACTTCTGGTGGTAACTGTTGATACTGCTCGGGCAGTGTGGCGCGCGCAATTATCATGTTCCCGATGGTGATATCCGTGCCATTCACTGTGGCTACAACTGTGTCCGCCTTTACTTCCTCTTGCGCGGAGACAGGCAGAGCAAGCGATGCGGCGATCGCAAATGGTGCCAGAAAAGTGAGAGTTTTTTGCATTTATCTGTCCTAAGGTTTGAGCGCCACAACGGCTGCTACATTGACACGGTTTAGTACGACCCTTACATCGCCCTATGGGCGCGGCTTGACGTACGTTCAGTCCTGTATCTAGGGGCTGTATGGCGGCTCGGCAAGCAGATGACGCCTCGCAACATAACTTCGGCAGGAGATTGCATGCTGGGCATCGGAACACTCGCCAAAAAAGTCTTTGGGACACCCAACGACCGTAAAATCAAGGCGACACGCCCGCTGGTTGAACAAATCAACGCGCTGGAAGACGAATTTCAAGCTTTGTCAGATGACGGGCTGAAGCAGAAAACAGAAGAGCTTCGCAAGAGGGCGAACGACGGCGAAAGCCTTGATGATTTGTTGCCGGAAGCTTTTGCCAACTGCCGGGAAGGTGCGCGTCGCACCTTGGGGTTGCGCGCTTTTGACACACAGCTGATGTCTGCGATATTCCTGCATCAAGGAAATATCTCGGAGCAGAAGACCGGTGAAGGCAAAACACTGACAGCGACCTTGGCCGCATATTTGAATGCGCTGACGGGGAAGGGCGTTCATATTGTAACGGTCAATGAATATCTGGTGCAGCGTGACGCTGACTGGATGGGGAAGGTGTTTGCTTCTCTTGGACTGACCACGGGTGCCGCTGTGTCGGGCATGACCGAAGACGACAAACGCGCCGCTTATAGTTGCGATGTCACCTATGCCACCAACAATGAGCTTGGGTTTGATTATTTACGCGACAACATGAAGTCTGAGCTGAGCCAGATTTTTCAAAAACACCACAATTTCGCTATTGTTGACGAAGTTGACAGTATCTTGATCGACGAAGCACGGACGCCTCTGATTATCTCCGGTCCATCACAGGACCGTTCCGAGATGTATAAAACCGTCGATAAGCTCATTCCGCTTTTGCAGGAATCTCATTACGATCTGGATGAAAAAACACGTAATGTCACGTTTACCGAGGATGGTAACGAATTCCTTGAGCAAGAGTTGCGCAAGCAAGGACTGCTTGAGGAAGGGTTGACGATGTATGACCCTGAAAGCACGACGCTGGTACATCACATAAACCAGGGGTTGCGTGCGCATAAGCTGTTCCAACGGGACAAGGACTATATTGTTCGCGATGGCGAAGTAATGTTAATTGACGAATTTACTGGCCGTATGATGGCTGGGCGCCGTTTGTCCGAAGGGCTGCACCAAGCGATCGAAGCCAAGGAAGGGTGTCAGATCCAGCCGGAAAACGTGACCCTCGCTTCGGTGACTTTCCAGAATTATTTCCGCTTGTATGACAAGCTGGCGGGTATGACGGGCACTGCCGATACCGAGGCCGAAGAATTCGCCGAGATTTACGGGCTGGGGGTCGTTGTTGTCCCGACCAACGTGCCGGTTGCCAGGGTGGACGAAGACGATCAGGTCTATCGTTCGGCCCTAGAGAAATATCAGGCGATGATCGAAAAGGTCAAAGAAGCCAATAAAATTGGCCAGCCTGTACTGGTTGGGACCACCTCGATCGAAAAATCCGAAATGTTGAGCAACATGCTGAACGAAGCGGGCATCACTCATAATGTGCTGAACGCCCGGCAGCACGAACAGGAAGCGCAGATCGTCGCGGATGCCGGTAAATTGGGTGCGGTGACCATTGCGACCAACATGGCCGGACGCGGCACCGATATTCAGCTTGGTGGTAACGTCGAGCTGAAGGTGATCGAGGCGCTGGATGCTGACCCGGAAGCTGACCCCGTCGCAATTCGCGCCAAGATCGAGGCTGAACACGCGGACGAAAAGAAAAAGGTGCTCGACGCTGGGGGCCTGTATGTTCTGGCGTCCGAGCGTCATGAAAGCCGTCGGATCGACAACCAGCTGCGCGGACGTTCCGGTCGTCAGGGTGACCCTGGCCGTTCGTCATTCTATCTTTCCTTGGAAGACGACCTTATGCGGATTTTCGGGTCTGAACGGTTGGAAAAAGTGTTGACGACGCTTGGCCTGAAAGAGGGCGAAGCGATTGTGCACCCTTGGGTCAACAAGTCGCTGGAGCGCGCACAGGCCAAGGTCGAAGGTCGCAACTTTGATATTCGTAAGCAGTTGTTGAAATTCGATGATGTGATGAACCAGCAGCGCAAGGTTATTTTTGGTCAACGCCGTGACATCATGGAGGCAGCCGACCTTTATGAAATTACCGCTGACATGCGCGAACAGGTTATCGACGATCTGATCGAAGAATTCATGCCTGCCAAGACATATGCGGACCAGTGGGATGCCCAAGGCTTTCAGGCAGCCGTTGCGGAACGGTTAAATTTGGATGTTCCGGTCGCGAAATGGTGCGAAGAAGAGGGCGTTGATGACGAGGTTATTCGCGAACGCCTTGTCGGTGCCAGTGACGAGATGATGTCTGAAAAAACCGAAGCGTTCGGCGCAGAGAATATGCGCAATATTGAAAAGCAGGTTCTTTTACAGACCATTGACGGAAAATGGCGTGATCACCTGTTGACGTTGGAGCACCTGCGTTCAGTTGTTGGATTCCGCGGGTACGCGCAACGTGATCCCTTGAATGAATACAAGAATGAATCTTTCCAGTTGTTCGAGACTATGCTGGATAGCTTGCGGACTGAGGTCACACAAAAGCTTGCTCAGATACGTCCAATGACCGAAGAAGAACAGCAGCAGATCATGTCTCAGTTGCAAGGACAGCAACAGGTCGCCGAGAAGGAGTCTCCGGTGTCGGCACCAGAGCAGGAATCTAAACCAGCAGATTCAGCCTTTGATGAAAGCGATACTTCAACTTGGGGAACGCCGGCAAGGAATGAGCCATGCCCATGTGGGTCTGGTAAGAAGTTCAAGCATTGCCACGGTAAGGTTGAGTAACCAAAGGCTTATAGTTTTCGCTTTCGGTATGAATTGCTGTGAATCACACGCCACTCTGGCGGGCACCGCCCGGGTGGTTAATACTCGATAAATCTACTTGATGGATCGTGCATTCTCCCATTTACGGAGAATGATATGCCATTGATTGATAACTTCAGCGATTACAGCTCTGGTCTAAGCGGGCCGATTTGTGGTGGCTTTGACATTACTCCCAGCGACGCTGATGAGATTTCGCAGGTCACGCGCGCGATTATGGTTTCGCAATCCGGCGATCTGTCTGTGGAGCTGAAAAGCGGGGACGCGATCGTGCTGAAAAATCTGATCCCCGGGGCCGTTTATCCGTTCCGTATCAGCAAGGTTTTATCTACTGGAACGACCGCGACCGGAATTACGGGCCTGGTTTAATTACAAAGCCGCTCGGAATGATCCTTGGATCTTTTCGAGCGCGCTTATTGCCCTGTGGCCCTGAACACAGCCGCTATCGTGCGAAACAGCAATACCAGATCCCCAAACATCGATATGTTGTGAATATATTGCAGGTCCAGACGAACGCGGTGTTTGAAGCTGACCTTGCCCCGACCGCTTACCTGCCAAAGCCCGGTAATTCCGGGACGCAGGCTCAGATAATCGTTGGCGGCATCTCCGTAGCGCGACAGTTCGCCAAGAGTTACCGGGCGTGGCCCGACAAATGACATATCCCCTCTGAAGACGTTCCAGATTTGTGGTAACTCATCCATGCTGGTGGCGCGGAGAAACCGACCAAATCTTAACACTCTGGGATCATTCTTCAGTTTTTGACTGTGACGCCATTCGTGGGCGAATTCAGCGTTTATCTCGAGTGCGTTATTAAAGATGGCGTCAGCCGCAGGCTCCATCGTGCGGATTTTCAGACAGTTAAACGTCTTGCCATACCTGCCCACCCGCGGATGCGCGTAGAATCCCCTATTTCCATTTGCAGTCGAAATAACCCAAAGCATTGCGATCAATGGCACCGCAAGGGGTATCAACGCGAGACAGAGGATGACGTCAAAAAGTCGCTTGCCGCAATTTGAATATTGAAAAACGTCTGCCGAACCGTAGCGTCTGGGGGAAATATCCAGAAAAGCCATTTAATCACCTTTGCAAGTAGAGACAGATGAGGACTGTCGCCACTTAAGCAAGAGGGCACTAAATAATGATTAAATGACCTGATCTTCCTGGGTCAAGCGTAGGCGAAATCCACCTCGCCTTCGTGGATGGTCGCCGCAGTTAGCTTACCCGTGGCATAGGCACCTGTGTCAATCGATACAACGCCTCGGTTAATTCTGGGAGAATCGAAAATGGTATGCCCATGAACGACCCACATCCCATCGGTTCTGGCAACACGGCCAAAGTCTTTGTGGCCCCAAAGTAAAGTACGATTGTCTTGCTGTTCGATGGGCAAAGACGGGTCGGCTGCTGCGTGTAGAAAGACCACATTGCCCGACACCCAATATTTGGGAAGGTTGGTCAGCCAATCAAGCAAATCTTGCCCCATCGCAGCGAAAAGTGCATCCCGCGCGCCCTCCAGGTCCTCACCCGTTGAGGTTTGTGAGACGCCGGTAACTGCAAAGCTTTCCAAGGTCTGCAATCCGCCGTTTCGCAACCAGCGTGGCCCGTTGTCCAATGGGTTTTGCAGGAAATTCAACATCATTTCCTCGTGATTCCCCATCAAGGTAATCACGTTTGTCGCCTTGCACATGTGGCGCAACACCTGTGCGCTTTCCTCTCCGCGATCGATCATATCGCCCAGACAGACCATCTGAACGCCTGACTTGGCCTCCGGTATTTTTTTTAGCAAATCGTAACGTCCGTGAATATCACCTATCGCAACGACCGGTTGGTCAGGACTGATCGGGGCGAACTGCGGCTCGGTATCTTTGGGTCGCTTAAACCATCGTTGAAACATTTGTTTCCCATCGTTTGTGTGTTGCAAAACTGGCGCAACGACTTGGTAAGTTCGAAAAACCGGAAGTCCGCAAAGTGAACTCCATTTTAATATTCTATACAGTCTCGATATTAACAACAATTAGTAAGTAGGTCCGCAGATGCAAGGGCGTCCGATTAACAGAGCTTCTGCAACCCTTATTGCGGCTATTGGAGCGCTTGCCGCGCCGCAAGCTTCAGCGCAATCGTTGACGACATACGGTACCCCCGGCCTGATCGAGATGCCAACCGCCGAGGTCATGCAAGACGGGGATTTGGCATTTACCGCCAGCGTATTTGGGCCAAACTTTAGATACACCGGCGCATTCCAGGTGTTGCCACGGGTTTACGGCGGTTTCAGATATTCGCAGATCAAGAACATCAACGGCGCTACAGGCTATTTAGGGGGCGACACGTTCGACCGAAGCTTTGATATGCATTATCAAATCTTCGATGAAACCTCACGCCGTCCTGCGGTTGCAATCGGACTGCGCGACTTTCTGGGAACCGGTATTTTAAGCGGTGAGTACTTTGTCGCAACCAAAAGCTTTGGGTCCAAGCTGGAAGTGACCGGCGGTCTAGGATGGGGCCGGTTAGCTGGAAGAAATTCTTTTTCTAACCCGCTTGGTGCCATCTCTGACCGCTTTAAAACCCGACCAGCAGGCTTCACGGGTAGGGGAGGGCAGATCGAAGCGGGCAACTGGTTCCGCGGCCCTACTTCGCCATTTGCCGGGGTGAAATGGAAATTCAGTAATCAGACAACTCTGTTTGCTGAGTATTCCCCGGACTTGTATGTGCGTGAATCTGTGAATACCGGTATTAACGTCTCCTCTCCGCTCAACTTCGGTATCGAATATCGCTTTAAGAACGGTCCGAAGCTTAAGGGATACCTGATAGGGGGACATGAAATAGGTGCCCAGCTTAGCTATGTGATCAATCCGAAGCGACCTCGGATTTCGGGCGGATTGGAAACCTCGCCAAGAGTTGTTGGAACCCGGGATCGCCTTGCCATAGCGGATTGGAATAATTCGGCCAAAGGGGGCGGCAAGGCCGCAGTTCAACGCGTTGTCGCCGCTCGCCTGTCAGAAGATGGGATGAAGCTTCAGGGTTTCACCATGAGCGGAAACAAAGCGACCGTACGGGTCGAGAATAACCGATGGATCAACGAATCCCAAGCAGCGGGGCGGGCGGCTCGTGTTATGGCAACGACTTTACCCCCCGAGATAGAACAGTTTACCGTGGTCTTCCACGAGCGCGGCGTTCCGATAAGCCGTGTCGTAACTCAGCGGTCAGACCTGGAGGAGCTTCAGTTTGACTATGACGGCGCGTGGCGTACGTTGGCGCGTACCGATATTGCCGATGCGTATGACCAAGGCCGTGTGGGTGAGCTGGATGACGTCTATCCGGTGATCGAAACCTCGTTTGGTCCGTATCTTGCGACCTCGTTTTTCGACCCTAACAGCCCCATCCGTGCCGATTTTGGTGCCCAGCTCAAAGCAGCATACCGGCCCGCGCCCGGGCTGACGTTTTCGGGAAGGTTTCGGTATCCGCTGATCGGCAATATCGACAAATCTTTCCGCGGTTCAAATTCGGTTTTGGAGCCTGTCCGAACCAACGCAGTAAAATATGCCAAGGAATCCAATCTCGAAATCAACACGCTATCCGCAGAATATATTTTCCGCCCTGGTAAGGACCTGTTCGGCCGGGTGTCTTTTGGTTACCTCGAAAGCATGTTTGGTGGGATATCGGCCGAACTGTTATGGTATCCCATTGCCAGCCGATTGGCATTGGGTGTCGAGTTGAATTATGTCAAACAACGTGATTTCGACATGCTGCTCGGCTTTCAGGACTATGGAGTCACGAGCGGACATGCCTCGGCATATTACGATTTCGGCAACGGCTTCACGACGCAGGTTGATGTCGGTCGATATCTGGCCGGCGACTACGGCGCGACCTTGGGCATCGACCGCGAATTCAACAACGGCTTCAAGGTTGGGGGGTTCTTTACGCTCACCAACGTATCGTTTGCTGATTTCGGAGAGGGATCATTTGATAAAGGCCTAAGGTTTGAAGTCCCGGTATCGTGGTTGACCGGGCGCCCGTCACGGAAAACAATCAAACAAACCATCAAACCAATTACCCGTGATGGGGGTGCAAGGTTGGCGGTGACAAACCGACTGTATGGATTTGTGACAGATTACCGGGGCGCGGAATTGCGTGATGGCTGGGGGAGATACCTGAGATGATCATACGTGCAACCATCTTGGGCCTGTTATTTCTAAGTGTCGCGGCCTGTAGCAATAGTCAGGGCCTGCTGAACCGAGGGGTCGCTCTTGTCGTGAATGACAAAACGACCGCGGTGAGTCCGGCAGGGCAGTTTCCGCCCCGTTTTGCGGCGCTGGTAGCGGATACGTCGGTCCCGGCGATGATAATGACTGTGGAACGTCGTTCGCAATCGGGCCGTCTGCTGCGTGAGGCAAAGGTTAACGGAATAGAAACCTGGGTCAGTTCAGATTTGACAGCAGTGATGTTGGAAAACGGTATGTTGCAAGGAACACGTGGGTTGGGGTCTGAATTATTTGCGGCTGAGCTATCCGAGCCGATGGCCCTGATCCTATCTGGCAAGACAGGCTATTCCAGCCGGCTACACAGCAACCTGAAAGGCGACAACCGAATTGTCACCAGAACGTTCAACTGTTTGGTCGAAGCGAGCGGTACCGAAGCCGTAACCCTTGAGATCGGTACAATTCCAACACGTATAATGACGGAAGACTGTAAAAGTCTGGACCAAGCATTTCGAAATACCTATTGGGTAAGTAGAAAAGGCGGCACAATCGTGCAAGCGCGACAATGGGCTGGCGACGAAATAGGGTATATCAAGACCCAAACTGCAACCCGCGAAATGAGAGTGGCACCAGAATCCGAAGTCGGGGTGGTGATAAGTGAGTGAATGGGAGAGTTTCTAGTGCGATACCTTTTGCTGGCCGTTTTAGGGCTGAGCCTTGCCGGTTGCGGTTCTGTTTACCGGGCACCTAAAGTGGTGGATGGGGACGCCCGCGGGACCAATGTTCGAGTAATGGCACTAACCGCCGAAACAGTTGTTCAGGCGAACAAATCGGCATATGCACCCCAGACCCTCCCTGCGGTGTTTTCCCAGACCACAGGGACCGGCGCGGGTCTTAGAGGCACAGGTGCGTTACCTTCCCCGACCTTTGAGAGTCAAAACCGCCCCAATGCGCTCGAGCTACGTTTGCCGCCACCGTCCGATCCGGGACCATACCAGATCGGAGTAGGCGATGTGGTTCTGCTTGCCACACCAAGATCCGCGACTTCGGTCGAGCAGCTTTCCGGGCTACTGGCCGCGCAAAATGCGCGACAGGGCTATACTGTTCAAGATGACGGTTCGATAAACATCCCGGATGTGGGACGTGTGCGTATCGCAGGTCTGACGATCGAAGACGCAGAAGCGGCGCTTTTTCAGAAGCTGGTCGAAAACCAGATTGATCCGACGTTCAGCCTTGAAATTGCCGAGTTTAATTCTCGCAGAGTGTCCATTGGCGGTGCGGTGAGCAAACCCACCGTAGTCCCGGTAACCCTTACACCATTATACTTGGAAGAGGCTTTGGCCGCTGCCGGCGGTATCACTGTCGCGGATCAGGATTACGCTTCGATCCGCCTCTATCGTGACGGTGCATTGTATCAAATTCCATTGATGGAGCTTTATTCCCGCGTCGGCCTGAAGAAGACTCGACTGCTTCCCGGGGATTCTATTTTCGTGGATACGGAATATTGGCTGAACCGCGCTCAAGAGTACTTCTCTCAGCAAATCGCATTGACGCAGGCGCGTCAACAATCAAGACAAGTTGCTTTGCAGCAGCTTCAGGTAGAGGTTGCGTTGCGGCGCGCTGATCTTGAGGAAGCACGAACCAATTATCAAACCCGTATCGATTTGGGCGCAGACAACCGACAGTATGTATATCTGACCGGCGAGGTCGAGAAACAATCCCGGTTCGCGCTGCCTTTCGAGCGAAAAGCCAACTTGGCCGATGCCCTGTATGACGCTGGGGGAATTGCTTCGGCGACCGGGGATATCTCGCAGGTATATGTATTACGGTCGTCATCTGACCCTCGCGAACTTGGGGCAGTAACAGCTTGGCATTTAGACGCGAGAAATGCTGCTAATCTTGCTCTGCTTCCGCATTTCGAGCTTCGCCCCGATGACATTATCTTTGTAGCACAACAGCCTGTTACGCGTTGGAGCCGCGCAGTCACACAGATCGTGCCGCAAATTATCAACGCTGGCGCTATACTGACGCGGCGGTAAATACGCTGGTTGGTGATCGGTCAAAGGTCGGGCCTTGGTCCGGCCTTTATCGTGCTGAATATGCGCTGTCTCGGATTGTCGCGCTAATAAAAACAATCCTGTCCCTTAATTGAACCAACAGTTGCCCAATTTCGGCCACATCGCCCGATTATGTTTTGAAAGGTCAGTAATCGTGGCGGAGCCCCGTAATGTATCTTTCAGTTGTCATTCCTTGCATGAACGAAGAATCGTCTATTCCCGGACTGGTCGCGCGTCTGACGCAAGCGATTGGACCATGGAGGGACCGTGCTGAAATTATTTTGGTCGATGATGGATCGACCGATGCGACCTGGCAGGCGATCGAAGCGGCAAGAGCCGTTTGCCCGCAGGTGGTCGGATTAAAGCTTTCGGGAAACCGAGGTCATCAAATTGCGCTGACAGCCGGATTGGAAGCGGCGCAGGGCGATAGAATCTTTATGTTGGACGCGGATCTTCAGGACCCACCAGAGTTGTTGACCGATATGATGTTCATGATGGATCGGGGCTTTGACGTAGTTTATGGGCGCCGCAGCGAACGTCGAGGCGAAACGCTGTTCAAAAAGGTCAGCGCGCATCTGTTTTACCGCTTCCTGAATGTGATGTCCGACGTACCGATCCCGCAGGATACGGGCGATTTTCGCCTGGTTAACCGTCGGTCACTGGATGCCGTTCTGGCGATGCCGGAAAGGGCGAGGTTTATCCGGGGCATGTTTGCCTGGGCCGGGTTTAAACAGGTAGGAATTGAATATATTCGCAGCCCTCGTGAGATGGGAGAGACCAAGTATCCGCTACGTGCGATGGTCCGTTTTGCGATTGATGCCATGACGGCATTCTCAACCAAACCGCTGAGGCTGGCCACGCGACTATCCTTTGTAAGCCTGCTAATGGCGGCGCTGATCGGCGTATATGTTGTCTATTCACTTATCATTTATCAGACAGCACCGGGCTGGGCCTCTGTGGTGTTGGCAATCAGCTTTTTTTCCGGCGTGCAGTTACTGACGCTTGGTATTTTGGGTGAATACATCGGGCGATTGTATGTCGAAGCAAAAAACCGGCCTTTGTACTTTGTAAGCGAGGAAGCGCGCGACATTGCGCCCGTCGCCCAACGGTTGCGCGCCTGATGCCCGTATTTCGCCAAAAACTGGTGCGGTTTTCCTTGGCCGGTCTTGCTACAGCAGCAGTCTACACGTTGCTTTACTTAGGTTTACTGACGCTTGGGCTGTCACAGGTTATCGCCAACGGCACCGCGTTCTTGATCGCGGTCATATTCCAATATCTCTGTCAGGCGGCTTTCACTTTCGAACGCAAGCTGTGCGACGCAAATCAGATCATTCGATTCGGTGTCATGGTTTGGTTCGGATTTCTGACATCGACCCTAATCACCGGACCAATGGCGGCGCTGTTCGATCTCGCTGACTGGACGGCCGCGGTGCTGGTGATCGCGCTCCTGCCCCTCCAAAACTTCGCTATTTTGACTCTCTGGGTTTTTGCATCGACCTCTTCCAAAACGGAAATGACATCATGAGCCATATTTATAATGAAACGTTCTTTGATTACATCAACGCAAGTGCCCGCGCCTCTGCAAAGCCGTTGGTTGCGCTGTTGTTTCCGAAGCTGAAGCCGTCGAGTGTGATTGACCTGGGCAGTGGGCGTGGCGTGTGGCTGGAACAATGGCAAAGCGCTGGCGTTGATACGGTTTTGGCTGTCGATGGTGACTATGTGAACCGTGATCAGTTGGCAGTGGCCCCAAGCGATTTTCTGGCTGCCGATCTGACTGCACCCGTCACGACCCCACACCGCTATGATCTTGCTCAAAGTCTTGAGGTCGGTGAACATTTGCCTACAGAGGCCTCTGAGACGCTGGTGGACAGCCTGACGAAAGCGTCAGACCGGGTGTTGTTTTCCGCAGCGGTGACGGGACAGGGTGGCGAATTTCACATCAACGAACAGCCGTTGTCCTTCTGGCAGGATCTGTTCGCTGCACGGGGATACGTCGCCTTTGACTGCGTCAGACCTCATTTGAAAACCGCGAAGGGCGTGGCACCCTGGTACCGCTATAATTCGATCCTGTATGTTAACGCAGCGGGGCGCGAGGGCTTGCCGATGGATGTGCTGGCAACCGAGATTCCCAAAGGGACACGGGTCAAAAATGCGGGGAATCTTGGCTGGCGGTTACGGTTGGCTGTCGTCAGAATTCTCCCTCGCGCGGTGGTGACATCTATCGCGCAGCTACGCGCAACCGTTTTAGCAATGCTTGCACGACGCTCAAAATCTACTGCGCGCCTGTCCGCATGACATTGGCAGAAAAACTATCGCACGAATACCCGAGCCGGTCTCAGCATCTTGCGTTGGGATCGACCTTTCTGGTGATACTGGTGAGCGTCATGATTATGTCGGGCCTCAATCTGGCTGATCCGATGATCCGCCATGATGACTATCCTGCGCTTTTTGCTGACGCCCCTGCATTTTGGAACAAGACTCTGCATGAAGGACGATGGCTGAATTATATCTGGCACCTGCGTGAAGCCATAACCCCGGCTTGGTTGAATTTTGCAGTTTATCAAACCTTTTGGGCTTTATTCGTTGCCGCGCTTGCAGTTGTATTTACAGGCCCCAAGGGTGCGAACTGGTTCACTGTGGTATTGGCGTTACTGATGATGGTATCGCCGTCCGCCATGTTGATTTCAATGTGGTTCAATACGTTGATGCCAGGACTTGCGATTGTCGCCCTGTTTGCAATGCTGGCATGTCGTGTCTCGGGCAGAACATTACGCGTTCTACTGCCGGGTTTCGTGATTATCAGCTTCATGGCCTACACCACGTATCCGCTTCTATTGTTGGCAGTATGCATTGCCAAAACCGAAGATCGGTCGGCGCGAGATCTGTTCGGGTTGATGCTGCTGTTTTGTGCCAGCTTTGCCCTGGCAGTGGTGACTGTTTATGCGATCAATTGGCAGGTTCACGGTGTTTTCGGAGTTCCGGTCGCCAACTGGCGCGAGCCAACCGCCGCCCACGGCCTTGGCGGTATAGTCGCAAACCTGCCCAAACTTGGGGAAACTTTCCAAATCGTGTTTCACAGGAATGGGTTTGGTTTTGCACCGCTGATCGGGTTCATTCCGGCAATGCTGGCGGCAGCATTTGTCGTCTTTTACAAATATGCGAGGCTTGAGGGGCTGTATCTGATGGCGGGCCTGTCAGTGGGAATTGCATTGGTCGTGGTTCAGGTTCTCAAGCTTGGGGTCATCGTGCCCCCGCGTGCGTTCATCTTTGCATGGGTATTTGCTGCAATGGCCATGGTGCGTGCCGTAGAAATTTTAAGTCAAACCGAAGGGTGGGCGGGACGCATGGGCCGCAATGCGATCCTTTTGATTGTCGGCGTATACTTTATTGAAATCTTTATGTTTTACGGACAACACAACGATTGGCGGGCAGATACCAAACACCTTGCGCAGGAAATTTCGAAAACCGATGGCGACGTCTTCATATACGGCGATTCGTCGCAAATTGCCTCTGCCAAGAAATCAGGTATCCAATCGTCGAAGGCGCTTCCGTTTCGATTGCAACAACTCACAGGCCGTCAGGCGATCAATTGCCTGGAAACGCCGGACAAATGCCCACAACAGCCCCAGCTGATCAATGCAGGCACCGGTGAAATTCATGTGCGGCGGACCAGTAGGGGTCTATTTATGATATTCACGCCGTCAGACGATACCAATCTAGCTGAGCCCTTGTGAAAGTTCTGCCAGCACCGGTGGATTTGCGCCTGGCCGGGATACCGTTATGGATGCAACTTCGCTACCGAAACGGAGCGCGGCAAGCATATCGTCAGCATCCAGCGAGCCTATTGCTTCTTTTGTCAAAAGGCCCAGTTGGGATAGTTTGGCTAAAACGCCAGCGTTGAACGTGTCTCCCGCGCCTACAGTGTCGACGACTGAAACCTTGTGAGCGGCGGCCTCGACGCTTTTATCATCGGATAAGTAGGCCACTGATCCTTCACTGCCTTTGGTCACGATCACGACTTTCGGACCTAGGGCGCGTATAGCTAACGCTTTTTCCTTCAGTGTAGCGTTACCGGAGACGATCCAGTGCAGGTCGTCGTCCGAAACTTTCAGTATGTCGCAACAAGCGATCATCTGGTTCAGCCTCTCTCGGTAAATTTCGGGTTCTGTAACGAACAATGGACGAATATTTGGATCCATCATGATCACCCGAGCCGACGCCTCTCGCTTTGCAAGAGCAGAGTAGAAATCAGCAGCTGGCAGACCGATCAGGCTGATGCCACCGAAATACATGGCTGAAATATTTGCGGGGATAGCCGGTAGAGAGGATTTATCCAACGAACGGCCAGCGGTGTTTTCATCATAAAACATGTAACTGGCGTTTCCGTTGACCAGCCGCACAAAGGCGAGCGTCGTCGGACGGTCAGAAAACATCACATGCGACGTATCGACGTGACTCGCCTGTAAGCCTTCGCGCAATAGGGTGCCAAAAACGTCGTTCGACAGGCCAGAGAGAAATCCGACGGATCTTTCCAGCCGACCCAATGCGATGGCAGTATTGTAAACCGCTCCGCCTGGGTGTGGCGTATAGGCACCTTGGGCTTCAATCATGTCGATCAATGCTTCGCCGCAGCACAGTATCATAACTAGCCTCGTTTTATAGCGTCTAATGACATTTAGGCTAGTTAGCGCTAACGGTCCACACCGAACTTATGCAGTTGTTTCGAAAATGCCCCCGGTTAAGATGCCGCTATTCAGGATGCGGCCTGTCGGGGGACAAAAATGGAATTTGATTATATCATCGTGGGCGGCGGTACGGCTGGATGTGTCTTGGCAAACAGGTTGTCGGCCAACCCCAAGGTAAGTGTGCTGCTGCTTGAGGCAGGAAAAAGCGACAATTATCACTGGGTGCATGTGCCCATCGGCTATCTTTATTGCATCGGCAACCCCCGTACCGACTGGATGATGAAAACTGCGCCGGAACCGGGTTTGAATGGCCGCACTCTAAGCTATCCGCGCGGGAAACTGTTGGGAGGCTGTTCGTCCGTAAACGGTATGATCTACATGCGGGGTCAGGCCGCGGACTATGACGGATGGCGACAAATGGGTAACGCGGGGTGGGGCTGGGACGATGTGCTGCCGTATTTTCTAAAAAGTGAAGATCATCATGATCCTGACCAACCGCATCATCGCGCGGGCGGTGAATGGAAAGTCGCGCGTCAACGGTTGCGTTGGGAGGTGCTCGAAACTGTACAGCAAGGCGCGAAAGAGTTCGGAATAGAGCCTACTGCCGATTTTAATGGGGGCACGAATGAGGGGTCTGGTTTTTTTGAAGTGAACCAGAAAAACGGGGTGCGCTGGAACACCACAAAAGCGTTCTTGAGACCGGCCATGAAGCGCAAAAACCTGAAGGTGATGACCGGAGCATATTCCCGTCGGATAATGATCGAAGGCAAGCGCGCGGTGGGGGTCGAGTTTGAGCGTGATACACAGATTTTGCAGGCGAAGGCGCGCGCCGAAGTCATTTTGGCGGCAGGAGCGATAAATTCGCCAAAGCTGCTTGAACTATCGGGTATCGGGCAAGCGGATCGATTAGCAAATTTAGGTGTACCAGTTTATCACGAGCTGAAAGGGGTGGGGGAGAACCTCCAGGACCATTTGCAGATACGTACTGTTTACAAAGTCAGCGGCACCAAGACCCTAAATGAAACGGTAAATAGTCTCTGGGGCAAGATTAGAATTGGTCTGGAGTACGCTACGACCCAAAGCGGCCCACTCTCCATGGCTCCGAGCCAATTCGGAATGTTCACCAAAAGCGACCCCAGCCTTGAAACTCCCGATCTTGAATATCACGTTCAACCGCTTTCCACCGATAAGCTGGGAGATCCGCTTCACCCCTTTCCGGCGATTACGGTGTCAGTCTGTAACCTGAGACCTGAATCGGTGGGCCACACCCATATTAATGACCGGGATGTGACCCTACAGCCTGATATCCGGCTGAATTATCTTAGCACAGAGCGTGACAGAATGGTGGCGGTGCAATCCATCAAACAAGCGCGGCAATTGATGACCGCAAAGGCGTTGAGAAGATACGCGCCCGAGGAAATGTTGCCCGGTACCCACATTGCGAGCGACGAGGATCTGCTGCGAGAGGCCGGAAACATCGCCACGACGATTTTTCATCCAGTCGGTACATGCAAGATGGGCAGTGACGATAAGGCAGTGGTCGATGCGCAGCTTAAAGTACACGGGATCGAGGGGCTAAGAGTGGTGGACGCGTCAATCATGCCTAAAATCGTTTCCGGCAACACTGCTTCGCCGGTTATAATGATCGCCGAAAAAGCCTCAGACATGATCCTTTCCGACGCGCGGTGAGCGCTGATTTCAGATAGCAGACGTAAAAATACTTTTCATATGTTCGTCGAGGTAAATTCGAAGCCAAGGTGTGAAACGCTCGGGGTGTTCACGAGTCTGGCGGGCCAGATCATCCAGATCCACCCAAGCAGTTTCCATTACCTCGGTCGGGTCGGGCACGATGGCCGTCAAGGCGGTTGCTTCGCCCACATAAATATCGACCAGTTCGTGTTCGATCAAACCGCCGCCCACATCGGCGCGATATTCGACCCTATCGCGGTGATGTAGGTGCAGACCGATAATCCCGAGCTCTTCTTGCAGTCGCCGCTGGGCGGTCGCCAGTGCGGGTTCGTCCCAATGAGGATGGGTGCAACACGCGTTGGCCCAAAGGCCGGGTGTGTGATACTTTTCCAACGCGCGCCGTTGGATTAGAGTTTCATTGTTTCGCATCACGAACACAGAAACCGCTTTATGTCGCAGGCCGCGCTGGTGAACCTCTAGCTTTTCTACGGGGGTAAGCGCTTCGTTTACCCAAGCGGGGATCAATACCGTCATAGAGCTGTGCCTTTTTTATGCTTTTGGCAGATACGTCACATCATCGACCCTGATTCAGGTGGATGGTCAGGCTACCCTCGGTAAAGCCATTGTACCCGCTTAAGGCCGAAATGTCAGCCGCTGATATAGTATACGCATGTGCCTATTTACCCTAAGATAAGCTTCCATCGGCAAGGGTGCATTGTATCCGGCCTTCATCGTATCCGACACCAGCCCGATCTGCGCCGCATGAATATAGCCGTCAGACATGACAGGCACGCGCATGAACAATGTTGAATAGGGGCTGATTGGATAACGTCGTCATACCGCACGAACGTATTGCGTAACAGATCCTGTATATGCTCCGAGGCTTCGGACAGAGACAGGACCGGAGCATAGCAAGCGTCCTTACCGACCATAAGTGCACCGCAATCAGCACGGGTGTTTATCATAATGACTGCTGCAAGCTTCTCTCGCATCAAATCCCGATGCCGGGGATCGATTTGAGGGTAGACTTCCTTAGCGTCTGCATGTTCTGCAACGGCAAGCAGTTGAACATAGACCCGTGATTCTATTGCCCCAATAGAGCCGAAATTTTTCGTCCTTGGTTTCAGCGACGTTACAAAAATGCACCTCGGAATCCAACTTTCCTATCAGTGGAGTAGGATTTTCACCTTTTGCGGCCAAAAGCATGCAATGCCCTGCTGAGCGCGATGTCATTTATATCGTGGCTGGCCCTCTGCGCATAAGGCCCTGTCTGGCCACATCCTGTCATTCGGCCATAGAAATGGTTGGGGTCAATGCACACCACATCATCGGGGCCTGAGCCTAACCGTGCCATCACGTCCTGTCGGAACCCTTGCACCAACCGATCAGCGGTCGCGATCAGGTCACGTAACGCCGATATGCCCTTTTCCGATTTCAGGCCGACAGCGATGCGTGTGCGAGACCGCAGCAAGATATCCAATGCTGCGTAACCCCACTCAGGGGCCGGCCATGAATATTTCCTCAGTCAAAATTCGCTTTTCGCTTTTCAAGAAAGGCCGCTACACCTTCTGCAAAGTGCGGATGCCGGCCCGCGGCGCTTTGGGCGCTACTTTCTGCGGCGAGCTGAGTTTCAAAACTGGCATCGCCCGCGGCCCATAGCAGCTTGCGCATCAGCCCCAACGCATGGGTCGGACCCTTGGCAAGGCGTTTCGCATATTCTTGCGCGGTGGACATAACGGCAGCGTCTTCTACAACCCGTGTTATCATTCCCCAGTCAAATGCTTGCTGCGCCGGGAGTTTTTCCCCCAACAAGGCAAGTTCGGCGGCACGCACGCGGCCCACATTCTGCACCAGCATCCAAGTCGCGCCGCCATCGGGTACCAAACCGATATGACAGAAAGCTTCGAGAAAATAACTGTTTTGTCCCGCAATAACGATATCACCCGCCATTGCGATCGAGGCACCAATACCCGCGGCGGGACCAGAAATGGCGGTAATCAGCGGTATGTTCAGATTGCGAATGGTCAACATAAGCGGGTTGTATGCGTGATCCAGTGCAGAACCCGCATCAGAGTTCTGCAAATTGCTATCCCCGTCACCTTGTAAATTTGCACCCGAGCAAAATGCACGCGATGATCCGGTCAGTATCACCACGCGGCTGCTTGTTTCAGCGCTGGTCAGAGCATCCGCAAGCGCTTTTGCCAACGTTGGTGTCAATGCGTTCAGTGTACCGGGGTCGTCGAGCGTAATCGTGGTGATTTGATCCGAGGTTTCTATTTTCAGGCCGTGCGTCATTTTGGGGTCTCCTGTTTGCCGGCAGCAAAGCATTGATTGGAGGCCCAGGCAAACGCCAGATGATCGACCGGCGTTATAACAGGTGGTTAACTCCTTTGGCTCAGCTTCGGAATTTGCGGATAACCAACTGACGGAGCCAGATTGTGACCGATACCTCGCCCATTTTAAAGATGCCCTACATACAGCCCTCGCAAGCCCAAAAGCATGTCACCCATAATGAAGCGTTACGGTTGCTGGATGCCATTGTTCAGCTTGTGGTGCTGACTCATGATCAGAATTCGCCCCCGGCCACGCCCGAAGAAGGGGGCAGTTATCTGGTTGCTGAAAATGGCCAAGCTGCCTGGGCAGGGCAGGACCAAAACATCGCGGTATTCAGCGACGCTGCTTGGCGATTTATCGTACCGAAAAAGGGATGGGTCGCGCAGGTGGCGGGAAAGAACAACGAGGTGGTGTTTGACGGGTCGGTGTGGAAAGCACGTAGGCTGGGCAACGTTGAGGGTCTGGGAATAGGGGCGGACTACGATGCGTATAATCGGATGGTCGTGTCTTCGGATGCGGTACTTTTGAACAACGCCGGGGCAAGTCATCAGGTCAAGGTTAACAAAGCGACCGCAGCCGATACAGCCAGTCTGGTATTTCAAACCGGGTTTAGCGGGCGGGCTGAGCTTGGATTGGTGAATGATGACGACTTCGCATTGAAGGTCAGCAGTGACGGCGTGGTCTGGACAGAAGCATTGCGGGTCGATGGAGCAACGGGACAGGTTACAACAGGCGTGGCAGGCTGGCGCGAGGTGCTGACCGGGCCGCGCAGCTTCTTTGTCGATGCCATACAAGGCAGTGACACCGGAAGCGGGATGGGGCAAGCCTCGGATGCGTTCGCGTCATTGTCCAGAGCACTGGCCGCGGCTCTTGGTCTAGATACCGGAGGCCACGATATTACCATTGAGATTGCGCCGGGCACCTATGCTTTGGCAGAGGTTTTAAGTGTTGGAACGGGATTAATAGGCGGTGGTAAGTTAATTATTCAGGGAAACAGCGCCGACCCGGACGCAGCAACGATCGAAGCGACCGAGAGGGCAATCGTCGTATCGTCAGGTCAAGTGTTGTTACGGCGGGTGCGACTGCAAAATTCGAGTACCGCAGACGCCGTGGTAACCGTTGCAAGACATGGCGAGGTTATTCTTGATGAGGTAACTTTCGGGCCCGCAGGCGGACATATGGACATTGCAGGTGGCCGGGTCGTTCTTGGGGGCGGTTATGCAATCAAGGGAGGTGCTGCCTATCACCTGCGTGTCTCCGAAGGCGGACTGTACGATGGATCAGCTCAACCCGTCACACTGCAAGACATCCCATCATTCAGCGACGCATACATCAACTGTTCAGAAGGAAGTGTCGCGCGAATTTCCGGACAGGGTTTTACCGGAAATGCGACGGGTAAGCGATACGATCTCTCGACCAACGGTGTCATTGTTGCTGGTGGGAATACTCTGCCGGGCGATATGGCAGGCACGACCCAGACGGGAGGGCAATATGCGTGAGAATGTTCACGATTGAATTAGATTGTTCACAGACGCATTGGTTTTACCCTAAAACTGGAAGCGCGCGTTAATTCTTTTGCCTCAATGTCATTTCTGAACTGGAAATAAAGGAATGACATTGATGGAATTTGACCATCAGGGCACGTTACCCGAACGTACGGATCAGTTTCTAACCGGCGTTACTGACATCGTCGTTGCTGAATCGTCGCTCGGGTCAGTTCTGTATACGACATCTCGCTACGGCGGCGGGGACCTTCTGGCCTATCGGATTGAAGCTGACGGCGGATTGATGTTCCTCGACAGTCGCCCGATTGCCGGGCAGGCCCAGGTGGGGACGGAAAACACGCTTAAATTCGTGGATGGCAAGCTGTATCTCACTGGTGCGGAAAACGCCGCTCTTACGCAGATCGGTATCGCGGACGATGGCACGTTTCTTGCTGTTTCCGAAGTTACTGGTGCACCATTGCCCGCTCAACTGCTCGCGACCGCCTCTATCGAGGTGAATGGGCTGACGTTCATGTATGGGATCACACGTGGGTCAGATACGGTAGGCGTTTGGCAGATGGACGGTGCCGGCGAGGCCTCTGTGATAGAAGGGGGCGATCCTGGTGATGCGTCGCAGTCAGCATTAACCGGGATGACGGTGGCCTATGCCGGGGGGGCACCTTTCTTGCTGGTGGCGTCAGATGCGGATAACGCCTTGATCTCAATGTCGGTCGGGTCAGACGGTCGACCACGAGAAGTTTCCCGAATCTCAAGCGAGGATGGTATCGGGATCGCATCCCCAACGGCGACCGCATTTGTCGAAGTCGGCGGGCAATCCTTTGGAGTGATGGCTGCGGCTGATAGTTCAACTTTAAGCGTCGTGCGATTAGGGTCTGACGGATCGTTGCGATTGACAGATCACATAATCGACACACGCGACACCCGCTTTGATGGCGTGCACACGATCGACACCGCCAGTTATAATGGCCGGGGGTATGTGGCAGCAGCGGGCGGGGATGACGGCGTTTCAATTTTCGAGCTGCTTGAAGATGGCCGCTTGCTTCACTTGACCTCGATTGCCGATGGAACAGGAACAACGATGAGCGGGGTTTCGGCGCTTAGCTTAACGTTACAGGGCTCTGCACTGCATCTTGCAGTAGCGTCGGGTGCCGAGGCTGGATTGAGCGTGTTTACCCTCGATATCGCATCAAGAGGTCCCATCATCGGCGGGACGACTGCTGCGGATCTGTTGAATGGCGCTACAGGTGATGACTATCTATACGGTGGAACCGGCAATGATGAGATCGTAGGGCAAGCGGGTGATGATATAATTCGCGACGGTGCCGGGGTCGACGTACTGACCGGGGGTGAGGGACGAGACCTGTTTGTGCTTAGCAATGATGGCACGATTGATACCATTACCGACTTCGACCTCAACAAAGACCGGATAGATCTTTCGGGCTGGTCGTTCTTGCGCAGTAATTCACAGGTTGCATTTCAAAGCACAGCCGATGGGGGTGTCATTTCATTCGGTGCTGAGACACTGGAGCTGAAAACTGCGGATGGCAGCCCCTTGACCACTGATCAGATACAAACACTTGATCTTGTCGGCCAATCGCGGTTCATGCCTGACTGGGTGCTGCCGGATCAGCCGGACTCTTACACTGCACCCGCTGCTGCTGCCCCTCTCTCCCTAATTGGAACTCCGCAGGCAGATATACTGTCGGGCGGGGACGCAGACGATTTAATTGAGGGTCGTGAGGACAATGACGAGCTTTCGGGCGGCGGCGGCGGTGATCTGATCAAGGGCGGGGCAGGCGATGACGCGATTTACGGCAATGCCGGTAATGACGTAGCCGAAGGCGGGGAAGGTGCCGATCGCATATGGGGCGGAATAGGCTGGGACACGATCCGCGGGAGCGCGGGGGATGACGTGATTGTTGCAGGCGACGGGTTCGACGCTGCAGGCGGAGGGGATGGCGATGATATTCTATCGGGCAATAATGGCGCAGATAAGCTTTATGGCGACGCAGGCAACGACCGTCTAACGGGTGGTCTGAACGCCGACAGCCTATGGGGAGGAACAGGCGAAGATCAATTGCGAGGCAGCGCTGGCAGTGATGCTTTGTTCGGCGGCGGAGGTAATGACCAGCTTTTTGGGAACGCTGGAGCGGATAAGATGGAAGGCGACGGCGGAAACGACAGGCTGGCGGGTGGTATAAACAACGACACGTTGAACGGCGGATCTGGTCGTGACACATTGCAAGGCGATAACGGGTCGGACGTCCTGATCGGGGGTGCAGGCAACGATTTGTTAAAGGGTAACGCAGGCCACGATGTATTGGACGGTGGCGCAGGCGACGATATCTTGGCAGGGGGAATTGGCGCCGATCGTTTCATTTATGGCGTTGGCAATGACACGATACTAAATTTTCAGGATGGAATTGATAAGCTGGTCTTGGAATCAGGGTTATGGGGAGGAGGGGCAATTTCAGCGTCTCAACTTGATACCTATGTGAGAGAAGCACAAACCGAATACATTACGTTGGATTTCGGTAACGGTAATAGCCTCAGTATATTGAATGTCGAAGCGATTAGCACGTTCGATGGAGATTTTGACATTTCATGAGTGTAAGCGGTGTTGATCAGCTAACTCAAGATTTTTAGAGCTCCAATAAATCGTTGTGGTAGCGGTGTAACAGAAGTTGACCAGATAGAATAAGCCCTAATGAGACTGAAAAAACATAAATTGGCGATACATATACGGCGTCATAGCTGTTATAAAAACCCGCGCGAAGACTGCCTATTACATGCACAAGCGGGTTGAACCAAAGCCAATCACGGTAGGGTTGCGGCACAGTTTCTAACGTGAATATGACAGCGGAAACAAGCAATAACGGCCGCGTGATTATGCCGTAGATTCTTTGCCATACCGGAAAGTATGAAAGTAAGAAGCAATTTAATGTACCGACACCAAGCGCAAGAACACTTACCATTGCAATAGCAAGCAGAATAGGACCCGCTTCCATGGAAGTGTGGGTTTCAAATACAGAGGTTATGCCAACCAGAACAACGAACCCAATTACAAGCTGGGTAGTGAAGTTCAAGAGAAAACGGGCAACGATGGCATCTACAAAAGTGACGCAGGGATAGGTAAGCAATTGGCGTGAATAATTTATTGACTGCGCAACCTTGGTGCTGACGTCATTAAATGTCAGAAATGGAATAAGCCCAGTCGCATAAAACATCGGAAAGTTTGTACCTAACTGCGGGGTGCGGAACCCGATAGAGAATATCACCGAAAGTAATACTATACCCAAGACGGGCTCAGCCAACGCCCAGATATAACCACCCCGCGACCGGCCATACATAGTGGACATTTCGCGTAGCATAAGCGCTGAGATAACGCGTGTTGTGGCCAAGCTTAATGTAATCATGGCATTCACGTTTCCAATTTACGGAGCATCTTTCACGAGTTTATCGCATCGGCTTTGAACGAAAGGCAGGGTTCAAGCGCTTTGCACCATGACGGTGGAAGGGTGGCCCCAAATTTTTCACGGCAATAAGTATACTGTGGTTGCAGAGCTTGTTTAAACTCTAGTCTCAAGTCTTCGGGAAGTACGGCTTCGATACCGACATTTTGGCGCGTTTCAAACTGAGCAAAAAGAGCAGGCACACCGATAAATTCGCAAATGTCAAAAATAGTGTTCTCTGAGAACAAGTTTTCATAAAAAATGTATTTAATGCGGTCCAAGGGTATTGCTGATTCCAGCTCCTCAATGGTTCGTTGATAATTCCCGCGCTCGATGTTGGCTAAACGATTGATTGCAATCAACTGCCTGGCTCGTTGCTCACAAGCGTGTTGGAATGATTCGGCTTGATGGTTTTGGGACCCGACTGCCATACGGATTTGAGACCACATTCGATCCACTGGATCACGCAGTATGAAGATGAACTTGGCACAACCGATGCGCCCCATTTCTGTGAATCCGGCGCGATCAAGTATCGCATACGCCGGTGTAATATCCGCAATTACGTCTTGATCAGAATGGTCATTTAATAAGTAGGAAACATAGGCTTGGTGGTCACCATCATGGTTGGAGTATATTCTTAGTAATTGCGACAAATCTATCAGGGCGTCTAGATGATTGTCGTTGTACGCGCCAATTTCGTTGCCGAGCTTATGTGCCAACATTTTTACCGCGTTAATCCTCGCTTCATGCAATTGGTTTGCTTTGCCATAGATAACGTCAAAGTAATGCAGCTCTTTGTTTTTCGTGAAGTGAATGTGCTTGCTTTGGCGAAGAAGGTGGAAAAGCCATGTTGTCCCGGCTTTTTGAGCACCAATGCAGAACAACATTTTAACATCGTCAGGAAACTGTTTGTCTTTCACGAAACTTCTTTCTGCATGTTTCACGCTTGCATGTTGTACTTGTGAAGCTCTATTGCTTCGTTAACATCGTCAAAATATCTTAGCTCCCCCCTCTCGATTACCGCACCCGCGGTGCACATCTGGCGAACAAGCTCGTCGGAGTGACTGACGAAAACGAAGCCCGCCACTTTCATGCGCTCGTTAAACACTTCCCGGCTTTTTCTTTTAAATGCCGCGTCACCGACAGCGGTAATTTCGTCAATCAAATACGTGTTGAATTTCAGGCCCATCGAAACGCCGAAGGCTAAGCGGGATCTCATACCAGATGAGTAAGACCTATATGGCGCGTGAAATTGCGATCCTAGCTCTGTAAAATCTTGAACATAATCAACTAATGCGTCCGTATCAGCACCATAAATCCTTGCGATAAATCGTGTATTTTGTGTTCCGGTCAGGTCCGGATGAAACGAACCTGAGAATCCAACAGGATAAGAGATCGTTCCTTGCCGTATTATCTTGCCGGAGGTGGGCTTGGAGGTACCGGCCATAAGCTTAAGTAATGTCGACTTTCCGGCCCCATTTCGGCCCAGCAAGCCCACAGACGCACCGGTGGGGAAAATAACATTGACGCTTTCCGCGATTACCTTTTTATGACCCCGCAAATAAAAATATTTGGTCATGTCTTTAAGCGTTATCATGAACTCAACGTCTGTCCCTTATAGAGTAACCAAGCGATACCATGATCGACCAGGTCACCAGGCTGAATGTAACCGTAAAGGCCAGCCACATCGGCCGATTCGGAACCAGCGATGCCTCCGGTAGTGTTGGGTTGATATGAGTTGCCAGGTATCTTGTTTTTCGACGTGATTCAGATAAAGCACTGTTATATGCCGCTAGCGCCAAGGCATATGCCTGCTCCGCAATCTGTAAACCAACAGTTAGATTTTCGTACTCTCCTACGATGTCGGCAAAAACACCAGGATTCCTGGTCGCTCTATTTCCGGCCCCAAGTTTTAACCGTTCCTGTACGAGCCTCTTCTCTATTATTGCTCGCCGCCGCGTCGCTTGCTTGTATCGAGGGTCATTTGCAGTCGTAATCTGCTTTAGCATATCAATTTCGACCAATACGTCAGCTAGAGCTGTTTCCAGCGTAGTGAGTACGCCACTTTGAATTTGCAATGGAGCATCCGGATAAATGATTTGATGCTTGTTACGGAACTGAGAAACAGCATCACGAGCCACATTCAGATGTTTTGTAGCAGACCTTAGCTCCTCTCTTGCATTGCGTGTGGTATCATCATGGGCAATATCCGACAGTCTGTTAATTAAATCGGAACTTTCATGGGAAATTGCCAATGCGATGGCTCGGGCATCGGCAGGATTAAATGCTTGTACTTCAAGGTCAATCAGACCCGTACTGCTGTCTTTGTAGACTGTAACCATCCGGCTCCAAAAATCAGTCAAATCCTCGATGGTGCCGGGCGGGTGATAGCTGAATATAGGGTCTTTATCCGGCTCGCCCTTCGCCCATATCTGACGGAGGTCTATTGCTGCATCGACTTTCTCCACGATCTCGGGGCTTTGAATAAATTTTTGAAGGATATCTTCGTCTGAAGAACCCGAACCAGAAAGTTTTGCAATACCTCCCAGCATTTCCACGGCAGAGCTAACATCTTCTGTGTGAACAGAGAATCCTGCAACCGATATAAATCGATCAGCTGCGCGTTCCCACAGATACCAGGCTGAAAAAAGATTAGGTACCGCAACCCATGCGAAAAAACTAATAAAAACAAGGCGATGGCGTAATTTAATTCGTGCGCGTAGTGCGGGGGGTGCCACAGGTTCTGGGGCGGCGCGAATTGGTTGCGTCGGAAGAGGGAGAACCTGCCCTTGTTTTTCTGTTGGGTGCAAAGCCCCAGGCTTTGTCAACATCCGCTGCTCGCGGACGCGCTTCAATGCCTCTTCGCGTTCGCGAATTTTTTGGACCTTGCGGATTGTATGCGTGACATTTGCACCGGTCAATGTTGAGTGTTTTTTATTCATGGTAGATGTACCATTTCAAATGTTCACTCACATAATGTTAATTCCAGTGCGCATATTTTGCGGATGTCACCTAATCAAATTGGTTAACATAATGCCTTTACTACCGCATATCCACATATTGCTGTGTACCAAGGATGGTGAGGCTTGGATATCTGAACAGTTGAACTCCATTCTGAATCAAACCTACCGCAAGTGGAGCCTCTGGATCAGCGATGACGGGTCAAGCGATGCCACGTTGCGGATAGTATCGGACGTAATATCGGATAATCCTGAGCGGTATATTCGCTTATTTCACGGCCCGCAAAAAGGTTGCGCGCAAAATTTTCTGTCATTGCTGATTCGACCCGAACTTGCAGGATCCTGGATTGCATTTGCAGATCAGGATGACATTTGGATGCCGCACAAGCTGCACCGTGCTATTGAGATGATCGGACGTGGAACCGGTGCTCAAATATATGCGGGCCGTTGCGTTTATATCAATTCTATCGGGAAACCAGTTGGTGTCTCACCGCTTCATCATCGCTCGTATGATTTTGGAAATGCTCTTGTTCAAAACGTTTTACGAGGAAACATCCTGGTAATGCCTCCGGCTATCTCATGTTACCTTCAAACTGTTTTTGCTCTAACAAGAGAACTGGATTTGCCCTTCCACGATTGGTGTATTTATCTTGCGGTTACCGGCATTGGATTTGACATTATTCATGACGAAAAACCCGGGGTTTTTTATCGGCAGCATTCGAATAATGTGCTCGGCGCATCCAGGTCCAACGTGGTTAGGAGAGCGAAGTTAATTTACCGACGCCATTATTCTGATTGGATAGACCGAAACGTAAATTTTTTAGGTCATATTTCGCCGTTCCTAGACGAGAGTAATCTCACTTTACTTGATAAATTTGTTGAGTTTCGCAAGCGCCGGGGACCACTTTCTTGCAGTGCACTACGGCGTCTCGGTATACATCGACAAACGCGCACCGGTGACTACATACTCCAAGCAATGTCATGGTGCGGAAGAATATAAACCAGATCAGTGAGGTGCCCCTACTTTCCTAGACACCTGCATTTTCTAGTTTGAGCTGTCTTTGTTCGAAGTCAACGGGCGACAGCATGCCGTTGTTCGTGTGCTTGCGCTTCGGGTTGTAGAACAGCTCGATGTATTCAAAGACGTCTCGCCGTGCTTCGTCACGTGTCCGATATTTCCGGCGTCGGACCTTTTCTCGCTTCAGGAGCTGAAAGAAACTCTCGGCCATTGCGTTGTCTTGGCAATTGCCCCGGCGGCTCATCGAGTGCTCCAGATTGTGTTCGCGCAGGAACGCGGCCCATTCACGACTTGTGAATTGTGCGCCCTGATCAGAGTGAATCAACAAACCTGGACCGGGCTTGCGTCGCCAGATCGCCATGAGCAAAGCCTGAACTGCGAGTTCCGAGGTTTGTCGTGACTGGATAGCCCAACCGACGACACGTCTTGAGAACAGGTCGATGACCACGCAAAGATACGCAAAGCCCTCATGCGTCTGTAGATAGGTGATGTCCGTTACCCAAACTCGATCTGGCGCATCGATGGCGAACTGCAGATCCAATGTGTTGTCCACGACGATAGATGGCTTGCCGCCATAGACGCCGGGCTTCTTCTTGTAACCAATCTGCGCTCGAATGCCTGCAAGACGGGCTAAACGCGCAACACGGTTCTCTGAGACGGCCTCTCCCATGTCGATCAGGTCGTCATAGATTTTGCGATAGCCGTAAATCTTGCCACTCTCGTTCCAGCCGTCTTTGACCAGCTTGGTTTGACGTTCATCCTCCAACGCACGCTGGCTTAACGGTTCTTTAACCCATGCATAGAAGCCGCTTGGATGAACGCCCAGCATCCCGCACATCGGTCGGGTACTAAACTGATCCTGATTGGCGGCAATGAAGGCGTACTTTACCTTGCATCCTTCGCGAAGTACGCCGCCGCTTTTTTTAGGATGTTCCGCTCCTCCGTCACGCGGGCCAGCTCCTTCTTGAGCCGCCTGACCTCAGCCTCCTGATCGCTCACGCGCTGCGGCTTCGAGAATTTGGCCATCCAAGTGGAGATATTGGCAAAAGTTGGTGACGCCTGATCAGGCGGCGGTTTGAAGTTGGCGGATCCCGTCTCGGAACTCAATCCCTTGGATGATCTCGGGCAGGCGATTTTGCCCGTCGAGCTTTCGCCATTTTTTCTGCGCCGAC